>NZ_MTKN01000006.1 GCF_001975825.1 [Flexibacter] sp. ATCC 35208 | reverse complement strand
AAAAAGTGTAAACAACTTCACTAATAAAAAACTCAGACAGGCAAACAAACCTGTATTCATTGCTTTACTGGCAGCACTCGCATTCCTGATTATCAACTTTGGGTTCAGTGTATTTGCCACACCCGTTGTATTAAGATATCAGATCGTACCCATGATCGTGTTGCTCACATTCTCACTAATACTAACAGAAAAGCAATTCGAACCGCAGGATTAAAAATCATACGTCCCTGCTGCCACCTCCACACTTTCCTTACCAGGAATCATGATTGTGGCCCGGGTGCCGGCAGGGATTTCTACATGCATGGTAAATTTGCCATTGGTTATTTTCCAGTTGGAAACAATCTTTCCATAAGGACAGGTATAACCTGCATTTACCCATTCAAGCCCTCCGCCAGGCTGAGGGTGAATCGTGATCTTTTCATATCCTGGACTCGCTGCATCAATTCCTGCCACTACCCTGTATAACCACTCTCCAACCGCGCCGTATGAATAGTGATTGAAGGAGGTCGCCTGTATGGTACTATCCGGTTTGATGGCATTCCATTTTTCCCAGATAGTAGTGGCTCCCATCTTCACTGGATACAACCAGGAAGGATAAGTCTCCTGATTCAATACTTTGTAAGCAAGATCTGTATAGCCATTTTCACTCAGGGCATGCAACAGGTAGGGCGTACCCAGAAAGCCGGTGGCTAAGTGATTATTGTTGTTCCTGACGAGTGTAGCCAGTCTATCTGCAGCATTCTTTTTCATACTATCGGGCAGCATGTCAAACTGCAATGCCAGGATGTAGGCTGTTTGCGTATTTGTAATGGCTACGCCTTCGGGAGAGATGTAGTGCTTTAAAAAAGCAGATTTGATATTTTGTAGTAAAGGAGTATACTTTTCCACATCTGCTGTTTTACCTAAAACTTTAGCGGTATTGATCAATAACTGGGTAGAATTTGCCCAGTAACACTGGTCAATATAATGTAACGAGGTAGAATCACCGGGAGCCAGCCAGTCACCATACCCATTCGCCGTCCAGAGACCGTCTTTGCTCACGCTGTTAATGTAGTCAACCCAGGCTTTCATACTCGTGTATTGCCTGTTTAAAACAGCTGTATCCCTATATACCCAATACAAGGTCCAGGGAATGATAGCAGCTGCATCGGCCCAACCAGCAGCACCGGCACGGGGATCTTTACGAAGTTTTTCATACACATCCGGAATAATACTGGGCACAGCTCCATTCACCGCCTGATCGGCCAACAAATCCTGCAACCATTTACTAAAAAAAGCATCGACATGAAAGAGATAACTGGCAGTTCTGCAAAAAACCTGTGCATCGCCAGTCCAGCCCAAACGCTCACTACGCTGTGGGCAATCGGTAGGAATGTCCAGAGAATTTCCTTTAAAACTCCAGGTAATATTGTGACATAACTGGTTCAACATAGGGTTAGAACTGGAAAAGGTACCAGCGGGTGTAAGGTCTGAGTATAATGCAACTGCCGTAAAATCGTTTGCATTCACCTTACAGCCTTCTACCTTTACATATCGGAACCCATGCCAGGTAAAGTGTGGCTGAAAGGTGCCCTTCCCTTTTCCGGGCAGAATATAGGTATCAGTTGCTTTAGCTTCTCTCAAATTACCAGTATAGAAATTTCCTTCCTTATCCAGCATTTCTGCATGATATAATCGAATCGTATCACCGCCTTTACCTTCCAGCTGGCAACGAACCCAGCCAGCCATATTTTGTCCGAAATCTATGACCTGTTCTCCTTTAGGGGTAATCCATACTTTAATGGGGTGAAAATTCTCTTTTTCTCTTACCGGAGGGGTATGGTCTGCTACCAAAATATCTTTCCGGAAGTCAGCAATTGCTACAGGTCTTGCCTGACGCACCTGAATACGGGCATCATACAATTCTCCATCATATAAACTGGAATAACGAATAGGGCCAGTGGTGCACTGCCAGCTACTGTCTGACAAAACAGACAGGTGGCTGCCGTCATTATAAGTAAGATCCAGCTGAAAGAGCAACCCTGCATCATTGCCATAAATATCATGTGCCAGATTCCCTCCAAAAACGCCTCTGTACCAGCCTTCCCCTATGGTCACAGCGATCGCATTACGTCCTTTTTTCAACAGTGTCTTCACATCGTATTGCTGGTATTGCAATCTTCTGTTATAACTGGTAAAACCTGGGGTGAAGTAAGCATCCCCTACTCTCTGTGCATTGATATTTGCCTCATACAGGCCATGGGCAGTTATGTACAAGGTTGCGGAGCGCAATCCTTTCTGTACACCGATCGTTTTGGTATATACCGGGCAGGGCCGGAGCAATGTGTCTTCTTTAAAAACTGGGACAATCCATTTTGCAGATTGAAAAATGGATTGTCCCGATACCGCCGTTGCGGTCAGCAAAAACAGGCAGAATAAAAGTTTCTTGATCATATTGGGGATAATCGTCGACTTTGGGGGTCGGGTACTCTTTAAAAACCCGAATTTAACGAAAATGTTAATAAGCCGCTGGCGCCGGTTGGTTCCTCCTCAAATCTATCACCGTCTTATTCAAATATGGAATCCAAGCTATCAACAATATCACCCCAATGATCATTATACTGATCAGATAATAATAATCCATCGAAAACCGGATCTGCGCCTGTATATCCGCAGAACGATACAACAACCCTGTTGCAGCTTTCGTGGCCCTGTCCGCAGGCAATCCCTTCGCCATTAAACCTGCTTTATACACCCCCAATTTGGAATTCACTAAAGGATCCAATGTTGTCAACTTATCCAGAAAACGGTTATAATGCCTGCTCTTCTCATACAACTGGAAATAATTGATCAACGCAATACTGCCACAAAAACCAGCAAAACGGAAAAATACCCCCGTAGCCGAAGCCGTACTACCCAGATGCGCCGGTACTGAAGAAATACAAAAGATAATCAACGGCGCCATCAGCATACCCGCACCCATCCCCTGCGTGATCAATGGCACAATGAAAGTCTCCGCATCCGCCATCGTGGCAAACAGGAAGTTCATCCACAGATGAAACACCAGCAATAAACTAAACCCAATCAACCAGATCCATCTCATCTTCACATTGGTAATAATCATACGTGAACTCACTAACACGCCCAATACAATTCCCGTCACATTCGCCATCAGGATATAAGACAGATGTGTTGGATCCATACCCAATACCCCCGTAAAGTAGTTATTCGTAATATTCAATGCCCCTCTACAGATGTACAACACGAAGATCAACACCATCCCCACCACATAGTTCCTGTTCTTAAACACATCCAGACTAAGATAGGGTCGTTTCAAATATTTCTGCCTCATCACATGCAACATTCCCAATACCACTACACCTATAGCCGCCAGCAATATCCTGCTATCACTAAACCAGTAATACTGCTGCCCATACAACAGAACATATCCTAATAAACTCAGTCCCGTAGTATATATCACAAAACTCGCCCAATCCAGCTGATACAGGGGAAACCGTTTATTCAACCGCACCGGGTTCATCATCACAAACAACAACAAGATACCAGGTATATAAGTAAAGATCATCCACTTGTACAGTACATTGTAATCAAACGCATCTAATAACGGCGCTGTCACCAGTGCACTAACTGCTGTAATACACAACAGGTTCATATAAAAAAGTGAATACCCGATCTCTCTTTGGCGATTACTCCGCAGACGGCTAAAGATTAATGTAATACATACAGATGATGAAATACAGTTCGCCATACCCTGTATAAAACGCAGACTCAGTAATATATACAGGTTATGCGTTTTATAACATCCATAAGAAGTCAGGATCTGTATCACCGCTCCCATCAACAGGTATTCCTTCGTTGCAATGTATTGAAAGAATCGCCTTTCCAATGCAAAGAACCCTGCCAGTGAAGCATAGAACAATACCATGGAATACTGTACATCCGCCGGCTCTATGCCATAGTAACCCGCAGAACCGGGGGCACTGGATACAGAGATACCGAACATCAGCAGGTTTGGCAACAGGTTCAGAAATATCACAAACCTGATAAACCATTCCGAAGCCGTAGCCCATGGTTTGAATATCGTCAGTTTTCTTGTCATTGTGCTTTTGCAATCTTCACAGTTGCATTCATACCTGCGCGAAGTAGTAAATCAGCATCTGCTTTGTCAGTCAATTTGATGCGTACTGGTATACGTTGTACGATCTTCACAAAGTTACCCGTTGAGTTATCCGGAGGTAACAAGGAAAATCTGGAACCAGTAGCAGGAGATAAGGATTCTACCTGGCCATTAAATATCTTTCCGGGGTAAGCATCTATCTCAATCTTTGCCTGCTGTCCTATGTGCATATGGCGCACCTGTGTTTCCTTGAAGTTGGCCACTATCCATTTACCAGCAGTCTGGTTCACGATGAATGCCAGTGTCTGCCCGGCCTGTACCAGCTGTCCTTCTTCGATGGTACGGCGGCCCATTTTACCATCATATGGGGCTTTAATTACGGTGTAGGATACATCGAGTGTATTTCTGCCCAGCATGGCTTCTCTACGCTCTATTTCGGCCAGCAATGCCTGCTTCTGTGCTTTGATATCACCTACTTTCGATTCAGACGCTGCATAGTTATTCAATGCTGTCTGGTAGTCAGCTTTCGCTACATCCAGTGCGGTCTGTACATTTTCCAATTGTTGTTTGGTCGCTGATTCCACATCATACAGTTTCTGGTAACGGTCCATTTCCTGTTGTTGCTTCCACAACTTTGCCTTCGCTGCCGCAATCTGTGCCTGTGTTACCGTTGCTGTTTTCGCTGTTGTAGAGATACTTGATTCCATTACCTGGATCTGTGCCTTTGCATTCAGCAGTGCAGCATTGGCTTCCTGCTGCTGTAATTTATATTCACTGTCGTCAATCAGGAGCAGGGTATCTCCTTTCTTCACGTCCTGGTTTTCTTCGTAGTTGATCTTTGTAACATATCCCACTACCCGGTTTGTGATAGGGTTAATGTATTCTTCCACCTGGGCATCATTCGTCTCTTCGAATTTATATAGGGTCATGAGCGTGATGATGCCCCATATCGCCAATCCCACTAATATTAAACCGGCTACCCATCCGGTGATAGTGGTTATCACCTTATCGGTCTTTGCATAATTTGCCATAATAATTATAGATTGCCTATTACTTTTTGTAATTGATAGTATTGTACGCGTGCTGCGATCTTTGCTGAAACGAGGTCAAAACGGGTCTGGAGCATTTGTGTGTCTGCATCCAGCAGGTCGGTCACGAGGGATAACTGGTTAAAATAAGTGTTATTTACAATCCTTGCGTTCTCTGTTGCCTGTTTGATATTGGTCTCTGCAACATCTATTCTCGTCAGTGCCTCCTGATAACGGAGGTAAGCTTCTTTTACCTGTTGTCTGATTACATCACCGGTTTCTTCGTGCGCTACTTCTTCTCTTTTTAATTCAAGGACAGCGGCCTTTTCTTTGTGCTTGTTATGGTAGAAGGAGGAAATAGGAAAGCTTGCTTTTACGCCATACATTCCTAATCCATAAGCCGCATCTGCGTAAGGGTAGAACATGATTTGCGGATACGAAAAATTGTATTCTGCAAACAGTCCTACCTTTGGCGAGACATTTGCCTTTACACGCTTCAACGTTAGCTTTTTCAGTTCTGATTCTCCTTCTGAAATCTTCAGCTGGAAAGCATGTGTACCTGCTATATTCAGGTATTCTTCATAAGACCCCGGTATTGCATTGCCATCAGTAAGCATACTATCTGCATCTATCCGCTCATTTTCATCATCTCCAATCAGGATAGCCAACCTCTGACGGGCAATTGCAATATCATTATCTATCTGCACCATTCCCATCTGTTGCCGGGATAATCTCAATTGTGCTCTCAGCACATCGCTCTTTAGTACAACACCATTCTTCTGTAGTTCCCGGATGTGGGCCAACTGTTTCTGCTGGTCTTCTATATCCTTTGCTATTAATTCTTTGAACCGGCAGCTGCGCACCAGATCCAGGTAACATACCGCTGCGCTGAATTTTACTTCAGACAGCGTCAGATTTTCTTGTTCTTTCGTTATAGCATGTTCCGTTTGTCCTTTCTGAATTTCAAGGTTGGTCTTATTTCCATTATATATATTGAAATAAGCATCCCCCCCAACCTTGTAGTAGTTGTGTAACACAGGATATTGCGTAGGTGTATGAAAAAATCCATCTTCATACATTGGCATATTTGTTACTCTTGCATAAGCGCCACTCACATCAATCTCCGGCAGTCTTTCTGCCTTTGCATCTTTCAGGGATTCTTCACTGGTTTGTACACGGATATGCGCCATCTGAACTTTTTTGTTGTTCTGTGCTGCTTTATCCCATACTTGTTCAAGTGTTAAATGAATAGGGGCTGTAGTATCGGAAGGTTTTTGTGCTACTGCACACATCGAAAAAATTAAAACAGGCAGTAATGCACATACCCTTTTGGTATTCGGTTGCATAATCATTATTCTGCATGCAAAGTTAGGATTATGGGGAACGAGCCATTTTATCTAAATTGCCAATTATTTATCCAAACGCGCCACATGTTCCTCGAAGAGTATTTAGCCGATATTGACACTATTCCCGATTCTGTATTTGTCATGATTGATAAGGTTGAGCGTAAATGGCCGATGCATGCTCATCATAAAGGACAGCTCACCTACGTGGAAGGCGGCATCGCCTATTGTAACCTGCCGGACAGATCTTTTGTCATACCCGCACGCCATTACATATGGATACCCAAACACCAGGAACACTACATCCAGGTCCGGCACTCCAGGTTCACGGCTACCCGTAACATCTATTTTTATAATTCAGATGACCAGCAATCCTCTTTTTATAATAAAATGGGCATTTATCCTGTAAATGAGTTGTTGTTGCAGATGATCAACTATACCACCCGCTGGAAAGGACATATCCGACCTGGCGACGCTGGCTTCCGGTTTCTGGCATCGCTGAAAGATATATTGCCGGAAGTAAGTACGACTACCCTGCCTGTGGCCCTGCCTACTACCACACACGAACGCCTGGCCCCCATACTTCAATTTATCAGCCGCCATTTTGATCAGGAGATCACCCTCGAGTCACTCAGTAATGAATTTGATATCAGCCCGCGGACCCTTTCCCGTTTATTTACTAATATACTCGATATGTCCTTTGTTCAATACCTGAAAATGCTCCGGGTTGTGAAAGGAATAGAGATGATCTTGCAGACAAACCAGACCCTGAGCGAGATCGCATATCAAACAGGATATAGTAATATCGCCGCTTTCAGCAAGGTATTCTACCAGGTTACCAACAAAAGACCCAGTGCCTTTCAACAGGAAGTGATGTCCGTATAAATTTCCGATTACATCTCAGAAAATCGCCAATTTGGCGTAATGTCTCAAATCGAAGCACCCCTCTCCTTATTTTTGTTTAACAATTTTGTTAAACATGGCGTCCAAAGATAAAAAAACAGAGCAGCACATCATTGATACTGCTATGCATGTCTTCTTTACAGAAGGCCGTCTGCACGCCACTACACAGGATATTGCCGATACAGCGCGGGTAAACCGGACCCTGACATTACTATTTCAAGTCACGTGACCAGCTGTTTGACACAGTATTTGAAAGAGCCAGACTGGAATCCATCAGGGAAACCCAGTCTGTACTAAGTGCTGCACTTCCCTTCCGGAATAAGATAGAGCAATTCGTAGAGGTATTCCTGCTACGCCTGCAGACTTATCCTTTCCTGGAAATATCCATGACTGCCTCTATTCAGGAAGGTATTTATCTGAAAGATAAACCGGAAGTGTTCATGCAGCAGTTCATTACCGAAGTACAACAGGAAATGGATAAAGGCACCATTCAGCGCTCCAACCCGGTGCATTTTATTATGAATCTCTTTTCGCTTGTAGTCTATCCATTTATTGTGAAACCCCTTAATCAGCATTTGTTTGGACTGAATGAACAGGAATATGAAAATATTGTTAAAGAAAGGAAGACTGTGATACTGAACACACTCTTTAACAACTAATCCGTAAGCTATATACCCCTGTGATCAGCTGAACTTTTTTTTGTCATGTACATAATTAAATACTTATATGTCGAAGATCTATTTACCGGTCGCCGGCGCAGCACTTCTACTGCTGTCCTGTGGCAATAACAAAAAAGGGACTCCGAACCCGGCCGACGCGGCAAAGGACTATGCTGTCATTTCGTTAGCCCCTATCAAGGCCACGATACACTATGACTTTCCTGCTACCATCCAGGGGCAACAGGTCATAGAGATCCGCCCCAAAGTAGATGGGTATGTGAAAGAGATCTATGTAAATGAAGGCGCCAATGTGAAGAAAGGCCAACTGTTGTTTACTATTA
Organism: [Flexibacter] sp. ATCC 35208; assembly: GCF_001975825.1. GTDB lineage: Bacteria > Bacteroidota > Bacteroidia > Chitinophagales > Chitinophagaceae > Chitinophaga. The sequence goes on along the minus strand of NZ_MTKN01000006.1, from coordinate 182,617 downwards.
ACAACCCGGAGTATGAACAATCTGTTTTAACTGCCAGAGCTTCTATCAAAAGCGCTGTTGCAGACGTAAATGCAGCACAGATGGATGTAAATAAAGTACGTCCGCTGGTAGAAAAAGATATCGTGAGCAAATACCAGCTGGAATCTGCACAGTATACACTGGAATCCAAACAGGCCGCACTGGCACAGGCACAGGCCACATTGGCCAACGCCGAAACCAATGTGGGCTACACCATTATCAAAGCGCCTGCTGATGGGGTAATCGGTACCATCCCTTACAAGATCGGCGCCCTGGTAAGCAGCACCAGCACCGAAGCACTGACTAACCTTTCTAATATAAGTAACGTATACGCCTACTTTTCCCTGAACGAAAAGCAACTGCTTGATTTCTCCGAGAAGATCCCGGGTAATACGCTGGAAGAAAAAGTGAAACACCTGCCTGCAGTAACACTGGTACTGGCCAATGGCAGTGAATATTCACTGAAAGGTAAAGTAGAAACAGCCAGTGGCCTCATTGCTACTGCTACCGGTACCGTTCAGTTCAAAGCTACTTTCCCTAATCCAATGGGCATCATTAAAAGCGGTGCCAGTGCCATTCTCAGGATCCCAAGGTCTGAAGACTCTGCACTTGTGATTCCACAAGGCGCTACTTATGAACTGCAGGACAAACGCTTTGCTTACATCGTGACCAAAGATAATTATGCAATAAGTAAGCCCATCACCACAACCGCCAATGACAACGGGCAATTCTTCATTGTAAAAAGTGGTCTGAAAGCCGGTGACAAAGTAGTGATTGAAGGCGCCAGCAACCTGCGCGACAGCACGCTGATCAAGCCCCGCTTAGTAAATGCCGACAGCCTCTACCAGAAGATTGACTAGCCTATTATTAAAAAAGGAATTATGCTTAAGACATTTATAGAACGTCCTGTACTCAGTACCGTGATCTCGGTGATCATTGTCATATTGGGTATCCTGGGACTCGTATCGCTTCCGATAGCGCAATACCCGGATATCGCTCCTCCTACAGTGCAGGTATCCGCCAGTTATACGGGCGCTAATGCCGACGTGGTGCTGAATAGTGTGATCGTGCCGCTGGAAGAACAGATCAATGGTGTGGAAGGGATGACTTACATGACCTCCACTGCTACCAACGACGGTAGCGCCACCATCAACGTATATTTTAATGTGGGAAGGGACGCCGACCAGGCAGCAGTAGACGTGCAAAACCGCGTATCTACTGCTTCCAACCTCCTGCCAGCAGAAGTAACACAGGCGGGTGTAACAGTGAAAAAGCAACAGAGTAGTAATCTGCTCATCTCCGCTTTTTATAGCGAGAACCCGGCTTATGACCAGACTTTCCTGCAAAACTATGTAGAAATTAACCTGATCCCTGCACTGAAAAGGGTGAACGGGGTAGGTAATGCAAACGCCTTCGGTAGCATGAACTACTCCATGCGTATCTGGCTGAAACCTGATGTCATGTCTGTTTACGGACTTACGCCTGCTGATGTAACAGATGCACTCAGTGACCAGAACATAGAAGCTGCGCCTGGTAAATTTGGTGAACAGGGTAATCAAAGCTTTCAGTACGTAATCCGTTATTCAGGTAAACTGAAAAGCATCGATGAATTTGGGAATATTATTATCAAGTCGACCGGCAACGGGCAATTACTGCACCTCAAAGATATTGCACGCATTGAACTGGGTGCCCAGTCTTACAGCAGCATGGCTACTGTGAACGGCTATCCTGCTACCAATGTATCTGTAAGCCAGACGGCAGGTTCCAACGCCAGCCAGGTTATTAATGACTGTAAAGCAGTGATTGCTGAAGCGGAAAAGAATTTCCCTAAAGGAATACATACTACCAACCTGGTGGATATCAACAAATTCCTGGATGCCAGTATCGAGAAGGTAATTCATACCCTGATCGAAGCATTTGTGCTGGTATTCATTGTGGTATTCATCTTCCTGCAGGACTTCAGGTCTACCCTCATTCCTGCGATCTCCGTACCAGTGGCGATTATTGGTACCTTCTTTTTCCTGAATCTGTTTGGGTTCAGTATCAACCTGCTGACCCTCTTCGCATTGGTACTGGCCATTGGTATCGTGGTGGATGATGCGATCGTCGTCGTCGAGGCCGTACATGCCAAACTGGATACGGGATATAAATCTGCCAGAAAGGCCTCTATTGACGCGATGAGTGAAATCTCCGGTGCGATCGTTTCCATTACCCTTGTCATGTCAGCGGTATTCGTACCTGTTACTTTCATCAGTGGTTCTTCGGGTGTGTTCTACAAGCAATTTGGCATTACCCTCGCTATTGCCATCATACTTTCCGCTATCAACGCATTGACGCTGAGCCCTGCACTGGCAGCCCTTTTTCTGAAACCACATTCGGAAGAACACAAGAAAAAGAACGTACTACAACGGTTTTATACCTCATTCAATACCGCTTTTGATACTGTTACTACTAAATATACGCGCTCTGTTACCTTCCTTTCGAAGAAACTGTGGCTGGTATTATTGGGTGTTGCAGCATTTGGCGGTGGACTTTATTACCTGATGACTTCCACTTCCAGCAGCTTTGTGCCGGATGAGGACATGGGTACTATATTCGTAAACATCAGTATGCCGCCTGCTACCAGTATGGAACGTACAACTGTTATCGCCAATGAACTGGATAGCATCTGCCATACTATCCCGGCGGTGAACAATACCCTTCGTATGGCAGGTCAGAACCTGCTGGCAGGTAGCGGTAGTTCATATGGTATGATCATCCTGGAACTGAAAAAATGGAGTGATCGTACGATGAGCAATAACGATGTAATTGCCGCCCTGATGCAAAAAACAGCTCATATCAGGGAAGCGCAGATTATGCCGATGTCACTGCCTACCATTACCGGTTTCGGTATTGCTGGTGGTTTCTCCTTCCAGCTGCAGGATAAAGGTGGACATTCGACCGCTGAGTTCTATAAAGTAGCACAGGATTTCCTGGCACAACTGAGCAAGCGCCCTGAAATCCAGTATGCTTCTACCACCTTCAACCCGAACTTCCCTCAATACCTGATGGAAGTAAATGTGGCTAAAGTGAAAGAAGCAGGTCTGACTGTGAACAATGTGATGAATGCTATGCAGGTTTATTATGGTGGTTATTATGCTTCCAACTTCAACCTGTATGGTAAGCAATACCGCGTAATGATACAGGCAGATACCGCCTACAGGGCGAATATTGAAGGATTGAACAAGATATATGTACGGACCTCTGATTCCAAAATGGCGCCTATCAGTGAGTTTGTTACCCTTACCAGGGCATATGGCCCGGAAAGTATAGCACGCTTCAACCTGTTCACTGCCATGGCAGTAAACGGTTCTCCAAATGCAGGTTATAGCTCTGGTCAGGCATTAAAAGCGATCCAGGAAGTGGCTGCAGAGAAACTGCCACCGGGTTATGGATATGAGTTCTCCGGTATCAGCCGTGAAGAACAATCCAGTGGTTCCCAGTCGACATATGTGTTCATCCTCTGCCTGGTATTCGTATACTTCCTGCTGAGTGCCCAGTATGAAAGTTACCTGCTGCCATTCGCAGTACTGTTGTCACTGCCGGTGGGCCTTACAGGGACCTTCCTTTTTGCCCGCATCTTTGGCATTGACAATAATATCTATCTCCAGATTTCCCTGATCATGCTGATAGGTCTGCTGTCCAAAAACGCCATCCTGATCGTAGAATATGCGGTGGAAAGACGGCGACATGGTATGTCTATGCTGGATTCGGCGGTAGAAGGTGCGAAAGCCCGTTTCCGACCCATCCTCATGACATCTTTCGCCTTCATCTTTGGTCTGATGCCACTGATGTTCGCTACCGGCGCCGGTGCGAATGGTAACCGCTCTATTGGTACGGCGGCAGTAGGCGGGATGCTCTTTGGTACCGTGATAGGCGTATTCATGATCCCTGTATTATTCATCATCTTCCAGACTTTACAGGAAAAAGTAAGTACCAAAAAGCATGAAGAAGATGATGAGGATACTACAATAAAAGCGTAACACATGAAATCCAATAATAAACAACAAGCACTGTTGGTCATATTGACTGCTGCTACCTTTGCTGTTTCGTGCAGGGTTACCAAACCTTACAAACAACCGGAGAATGTGGCAGACAGTAAGTTGTACCGCGACAGTACGACTACCGATAGCACGACCATGGCCGATCTTCCATGGACGCAGTTATTCACAGATCCACATTTACAGGCCCTCATCAAAGAAGGCATAGAAAATAACCTGGACCTGCAGGTTGCCACTGCCCGCCTCGAAGCGGCAGCGGCCAATCTCCGCCAGAGCAAACAGGCGTTCCTGCCTACAGCAGAAGCCACAGCCTCTGTGACCCAGCAAAAAGTAGCCATCTCACAGGGCGGTAGCTTTATTACTTACAACCGTACCTACGAGCTTTCCGCCACCGCCAGCTGGGAAGCTGATATATGGGGAAAACTGCGTAGTACAAAGCGCTCCTACATGGCCGCCCTCCTTCAGAGTGAAGCTTATCGCAGAGCGGTACTGACCCAGCTGATCGCCAACATCGCCACTAATTACTATGCATTGCTGGCATATGACGAACAACTGAAACTGACCCGCCAAACCGTGGAAAACCGCAAAGCTGATGTGGAAACCATGAAGACACTGAAAGAAAGTGATGTGGTAACCGGCGCTGACGTGGTACAGAGTGAAGCTAACCGCTACTCTGCCGAGGTGACTATTCCGGATCTGTTACAAAACATCCGGGAAACAGAAAATACCATCAGCGTATACCTGGGTCGTTCTCCAGGTACTATCGACAGAGGTACACTGGCGGAACAATCCATCAATGTGGATCTGAAAACAGGGGTGCCGGCACAGTTACTGGCTAACCGTCCGGATGTACAGGAAGCTGAATACCAGCTCCGTTACTATTACGAGTTGACCAATGTGGCCAGAACGTACTTCTACCCCAGCCTGTCTATAACCGCTACCGGTGGATTGAATGGTACCAGCCTGAATAACTACTTTGATGCTTCCCACCTTTTTGGCAGTATCGTAGGTAGTCTGACCCAGCCTATCTTCAAGCAGGGTCAGAACAAGCAACGGTTACGGGTGGCGGAAGCCAATCAGAAAGAGTACCTGGCTACCTACAAATCAACCCTGCTCTCTGCAGGTCAGGAGGTGACCAATGCCCTGTTTGACTACAATGCCGCGATAGACAAGGCTTCCATCAGGGGCCAGCAGATCACTTACCTGCAAAAGTCAGTAGACTATACAAAAGAATTACTGAAGTATACATCCAATACCAACTATACGGATGTACTCACCTCAGAACAAAGCCTGCTCACCGCCCAGCTGAACAGTATCAGCGACAAACTACAACAGCTGCAAGCCGTTGTGACGCTGTACCGAAGCCTTGGTGGAGGATGGAAATAATCAAAGAAAGAGGTCCGCAATTGTGGACCTCTTTCTTTTTATACTATCTTGCGACATATTTTTTAATGTATGACAGCAAGCAGTGATCAAAGAACGGCGCTTTATTCAAGGATCTTTATTGCCATCTATACAATATTGATGACGCCCATTGGTGGCGCCATTCTTTTTTGTGTAAACCTCCGAAACACAGGCAGGTTAAAGAGCATTCCCTTTGTCATGCTGGGTGCCATGGTTTTTGAATACTTCCATTTGCAGATGATACTGCATAACAGAACCGGCAGAACTGACGTCATTTTTGTACCCTCCCTTATTTTTGCTTTTCTATTGAGCTTTCCGGTATGGCGACTGCTTTTGAGAGGCATTCCTCCCTACAAATTATTACCCGCGTGGATACCCTTGATTATCATGGCTATAGTGTGGCTGGCCGTGATTGGGTACTTTAATTTTTAACATTTTTAAAGGTTTATATTGGCTATTTTCGGCCCTTTAAATCCCCTTTGCGCTCAGACAACTTTATCAATAAACAATAAAATCTACCCCGGGAGCACATCTTTACTATTGAACTGCTGCTGTGGAGTCAATGAACAAAGCATATGAATATTTTCAAAAACGCAGCCATCGCCGCCGCACTGTTACTGTCCGCCTCATTGGTGCATGCACAGATACCTAACTGGCAAAATATGGACCTGCAAAAAGATTCCGTTTTCGGTATCAGTGTAGAAAAGGCGTACAATGAACTGCTGAAAGACAAGAAATCTAAACCCGTAGTAGTAGCCATTATCGATAGCGGCGTTGATACCGCTCATGAAGACCTGAAATCTGTCCTCTGGGTGAACCTTAAGGAGAAAAGAGGTAATGGTAAAGACGACGACAAGAATCACTATATTGATGATATCAATGGCTGGGACTTCATCGGTTCTGCCAAAGGCAATGTAGATTATGACAACCTGGAGCTTACCCGCCTGGTACGTGCAGGTAAAGCCCGTTTTGCCAATCCCTCTGCAGACACCAACGGTCTCTACCAATATAAAAGACTGCTTGATAAATACGAAGACGAGCTGGACGAGGCTAAAAAGTCACTCTACGGTGTATCCCGCTTCAAAGGTATGCTGGATACGATGGTGGCCAAAATGAACAAGGAAAATCCTACTGCTGCTGATTTCCAGACATTTAATACAGACAATCCGGTAGAAGCACAGATCAAGCAGATCGTAAGTCAGCAACTGCTGCGCTACCCTGATTATAAATCATTCAAAGAGAATGAACTGGATAGAGCATACGATCACTTCAAGGAGCAGGTGGATTACCAGCTGAACCTGGATTATGATAACCGCGCCATCGTAGGCGACAATTATGCAAATCCTGAAGAACACTATTATGGCAATAACGATGTAACTGGTCCGGATGCGGATCATGGTACCCACGTAGCAGGTATCATCGGTGCTGGCCGGAATAATAACCTCGGTATCAATGGCGTAGCTGACAATGTATTGCTTATGTCAGTGCGTGCGGTACCTAACGGTGATGAAAGAGATAAGGACGTGGCCAATGCTCTGCGTTATGCAGTAGACAATGGTGCTAAAGTGATCAACATGAGCTTTGGTAAACCTTACTCTCCAAATAAGAAAGTAGTAGACGATGCGGTGAAATACGCCATGTCTAAAGATGTACTGCTGGTACACGCAGCAGGTAACGATGGTCAGAACACAGATTCTGTAGCTAACTATCCTAACCGTACTTACCTGGGTGGTGGTACTGCTGAAGCCTGGATCGAAGTAGGTGCTTCCGGTCCGGAAGATGATGAGAGTCTGCCAGCTTCTTTCTCTAACTATGGTAAGACTGCGGTAGACGTATTTGCACCTGGTGTAAGCATTTATTCTTCTATTCCTGGTTCTAAATATGATTACCATGATGGTACCAGTATGGCGGCACCTGTAGTAACCGGTCTGGCTGCGCTGATCCGTTCTTATTATCCTAAACTGACAGCAGTACAGGTAAAAGAGATCATCTTAAAGTCTGTAGTGAAAGTGGAGCATTCCGTAACAATTGGTGATGAAAATGGTCAGCCTAAGGAAACATATATGGAAGATTTGTGCAGAACAGGTGGTGTAGTAAATGCTTACAAAGCACTGCAACTGGCTGCGACTTATAAATAATCTATTCTTTTTATAGAAGGAAAGCCCTGCTTAATAAGCAGGGCTTTTTTATTGCCTGATTTTAGTGGCAAGGGCAAGGCTATATCCCCGTCAGTGGCAGTTACAGCGGGGATTCATGGAAAGGTTCAGGACTTTCTAAAATAAATTTTGCTTTTTATTTTAGAAAGTTATAATTTTGCCGTCCCGAACAACGAATAACTATTGCCTGATAGTATAACGGTAGTACGACAGACTCTGACTCTGTTTGTCTTGGTTCGAATCCAGGTCAGGCAACTCCGGGGCATGAATTAAAAAGCCTCAAAATCACTCAAAACCGCTACAGCACTACACTGTAGCGGTTTTTTTATGTACCTGCCCCTCCCGCCCAATACCGCCAAAACCCGCTGATTTCCGCCATTTGTTTTACACTTTGTTTTACACCTTGTTTTACACTTTTTCACTTCGGATATACATAACTGTTAAAACCGCTACCACACCCGTTTCCAAACGCCTACACGAAGTTTTAAAGCCACAAAACTGACCCGGAACCGCCCATATTCCCATCGCTTCGGACTTTCATCTGTTGAGTCCGGTACAGGATACCTTTTCCCTCTCTCCGGGCAACCAAGTTATCCACAGAAAAACACCCCTCCTTCTCCCACCCACTTGGTACTTTCCTTCAGAAATCTGATATTTCCGGTTGCCTTAAAGCAGACAGGCTATGCATATTCCCACTTACACGCCGGTGCATAACTGGCGAAAGAAGAACTATAAAAAGGGAAGGTATAAGGTTCACATCCGGGCAACTATCAACCGGATAACAAAGTACCTGGAAGTAAAAATCCCTTTTAAGGTTTCAATCGACGAATGGACCGGTAAGGCGCCAGCCTGGGTATCCAATACCAACCCATATGCCTTTGAGATCAACAATGCCATAGAAGAAAACCTTACGCTTTTAAAGGAATTAAATAAACGTTTTTTTGTAGCCAAGAAACAGGTCAGGTTTGCCGATGTCCACAAAGAGCTGGAGAAAAACTTTAACAGCGGCCTGTTTAACGACTTCTTTGAAAAAATCTATCCGGATCCACCGGAGATGCTGGAGGAAAAAACCAAAGGACGATACGGAAGCGCCCTTCAGGCACTCAATAAGTTTAATCCCAGGATCGCCTTTCACGAATTATCACACGAACTCTTTGAAGGTGTTAAAAAGTATCTGCTGATTAACCTGAAATTAAACAGCAGTACAGTCAACGGATATTTCAATGCTTACAGGAAAGTAGTATTCTGGGCCCGTCAGGCCCACTATATTACCAAAGCACATGAAGAAACCATTTTTGAAAATATTAAGATCAAAAAAGGCAAATCCAAAAAGGATCACCTGGATGTTCATGAAATACTTGAGTGGAAAAACCTGGTGCTTACCGGCAAAGACCAGAAGTTTCAGACGGAAAAAGACCTGTTCCTGCTGCTGATCTATACCGGTTATTATTATAATGACCTGCGCACCTTGCTCAAAACTGAAGTGCACCGGGATGCTGAAATGGGTGAATATATAACCAATGGCCGCTATAAGAATGATGAGCTGGCGGTGGTTCCGCTCTGGACCTTTCCGGATGCCCTGGAAATTATTAAAAAATACAGGGCAGCCGATACAGTAAACCCGGATGATCCTGAATCCGAATATGAGCCATATCTGCTGCGCAGGGATGCCTTCGTGACTGATCAGGAATTCAATAAGCGGCTGAAGATAATTGCCGGCATCTTAAAATGGAAACGGGTAGTAAGAAACAAGTTAGCCCGGTTCACCAACTCCCAGTTATACATCCGGTATGGAACCAACAAGCCGGTACTGAAAAAAATAAGGGGCCATCAGAACGAGGCCAGTACTGACGCTTATTATGAAATCAACGTAGTAGACGTGGTGGAAGGAACAAGAGGACTGAACTTTAAAGAAAAACTCGGCATATAACAAATCCATCAGCGTCCCTGGCCCAATCAGTGCATGTAAATACATATAATCTGACAGGACAAAACAGGCATACTCTGAAAAGACCCAAATGTATAAGAGACCAGGACAGAAAGTTCCGGGAATATTTGATAAAAGGTGGCAGCACAAAAGAAGATCAATTCCATCCAAAATCACAGTTTCAGATTCACACCGTTAAATAAACAAAGGGAGTACGATTCCTTTGTTGTCAGTAATCAGAAGGTGGTAACAACCAATGGCATCATCGTGAAAGATGGTCAAGGCATCATCTCTTTTGCTGGAGAACTTATCATCTACGAACTCAAATGAGCCGAGGGCTATAATGGGTGTCGTATCTTCTGTAAACCTCACTTTGTATTTGTAATGAGGTCCATTATAAATATATCGGTAAATTTATATAAAACTCAGTAAACTATGAATTCGTCAGATTACCCCATTGATCCTGCAGTAATAGCCATTGCAACCTACCTTACACAAAAGCTTGAAGAACACTTTAACCGGCTGGATGTTAAAGAAGCTTACGATTATGGTATATTACCATGGAAACCAACAATTCCTGGTACTGACAAAGAGATTACGGAAAGGATTGATAGCTGGGTAAACCTTTATCAAACCCCAGAAGAAGACCTGGATGGATTAAAAACTGAGTTGATCGAATTGTGTAAATCCTTCGGATTAACAATAGACTCAGATTTAGAGACAAAAGATTTCCAGGCAGAAATGCGTCAACAGCTTATAAGTCTTCCAGTCGAACAGCTCCTGATACGGGGTGTGTTTGGACATGAAATAACACAGGAAGACGCAAATGAGAATCGCAAAAAGACAATTGGCTTACTGGTAGATTCCCTTCTAAACGCAGGCCTATACCTGGCTGCAAAAGAATTGGGAGTGCCAACCAACTCCAAGGATGACAAAAGTCTGAGTTACATCATTGCCGCATATCCTGAGCTGGTGGATTTTTCTAAGCGGCATTACCTTGGCCGAAATCAAATGAATTAACCCAACTTCCACACTTTATATTTATATAACATGAATTATTGAAAGAGACTGATATCAGCTCTTAAATTGATGAGCATCGTCTTGATGCATGGATGTATAAAATAATGATTTGTTCATAACGGCCAGAATCATTTAATGCCGGCCTTCTTTTGCTTACTCATCCATCCCCCTGTCATGCGGCCTCGGTAAGCCTAAAAACCAAAAATCCGGCTCCAAAAGCCACGCTTTTTCTCCAAGGTCGTCAACGTATGTTCCTCCCCGTCTGAATAATACTTTTCTTTTGCATCACTGGCGCTCTTTCGTCCTTCCTTAATTTTCCTGGTGGTCCAACGATCCGCATACTCAATGTTGCTTTTCGAGATCCAGTAATGGGACCTGCACGCAAAGTTCCAGTTACCAATAGATGGGTATAAAGAAACGGTTTTACCATCAAAGCTCAGCTCCCAGTCGGTTGGTGACAATGGCGTTACAACTTCATTGCCACAGCCACACACACACTTGTGTATGGCTGTGCAATATTCTATGGATATGTACAATATTCCCTCTTCAACATGCTCCGGTATGAATTCAACGAATTTATGTTGCAGCATCTTCATTAAAGATTTTAGATACACCAATTGAATATGTGCAATGATGTTCATGTTCCTGATCAACATAAACTCCGATAAACTTTTTCCACTTCATAACAGCCAACACAGCATTCAATGCATTGAGTTCTGCAATCTGAATATTGGTGGCGTATTCATTATTACCGGTATCCCCTGCAAAAATCCTTTGACTGAGGTGATCATGCTTGGTATGATTAGCAGAAGTAACCCGTACAGCACCGATGAGCTGATCATCAACCACATTCACACCTAAGCCAACATCAGAGAATGCCACTCCTGCTGCTACCAGGTAATCAGTCTGAAATTTACGGACCGAATTTTTATCTACGCAGATAAAAACATAGGTCATTGTATTCAACTCATGCAGATTGTCATTGGTAATATAGTAATCATGACCATGAATTCCTTTGTGCATGTTTGAATAGACCTTCCGATAGTATTCCACCTTACTGAGCTTTGCTGCAAGGTCTTCAAGAGATGCGGCACCAGGCGAACGAAAGGCATTGTGCTGATCAAAACTGTCGCCATCATAAATATGTATTTCTGCCGTAGAGGTTTTAGCCACCATATCCAGTATGTAGGCTCCTGTTCCACCTAACCCCACAATCGCAACACGCTCCCTGCTATGTTTGGCGTTGATAAACTCAATATTGGCCCTGCTGGAATTTGTATCAATATACCGGAATACGGTTTCGTTATCCCGGTCAGCAATGACCCTATAGGTCTTTTCTGTTGCTGACGGATCCAGAAATTTGGCAGGCGCAGAGATGATATCAATGTATCGCTTCACTTTCTCGTAATAGTTAGGATACCCGTTTGGCGGTTTATTAGAAAACGAGCGATTGATAGCAATATCCTGTGTTAGTTGCCTGGTCGTATTGTCAAGTTGAATTGCAGGGATGAAGACACCATCGACATCACAGGGATTATCCCCTATGAAATGTATCACATGAGTATCAGGCACGGTAACGGCATTGTTACTGCTTAGCGTAAGCGTACTTATCAGGGTTCCATATCTGACTTGCTTTGAAGAATCAACGTAAGGAACGTGGTGAGTATGTAAATACCCACCAGTTACCTCAATTTCGTAACCTTCATCGCGTAAACGCTTGAGGTCCAGACTATGATTTATCAGTTGCTGTGACATCGAATATCATTTTATTTTTAACACGTAAAATTGAATTTTTCACCATCGTTCCCTCTGGCTTAGGTTCCCAACCACGACTATAGTTCACCGTATAGCCTATATTGGGATTGTTATCATAGGCACCGAAGGCCAGAACGACTACCTGTTCGAAGGAGATATTTGCCGCTTTCCATTCCTTTTGCCTTGCATTAACAATGATGATGTAGTCATGCTTTGGTGGTCTGGAAACAAAACGCTCTTTCCCTTCCCGGGCTAAATCGACGATTTCGTCATCTGTGATAAGGTCATCCTGCCATCCATCCTGAATATCGAGATATAATTCATGGTCAGCAGGTATGTTACCTAACTCCCGGATCTGTGCGCCGGTTATATATTGCTCATAGGAGGTAAAAAGCTGGCCGTTAATATAGAAGTGCAGTTTTCTTTTCACTATAAACTCTTCCACTTCCGGCCTCGCCAGATTAACAGATTTATCGTTTTCTATCAACTCATCCTCGTAGGGTTTGCTAACAGACAAGTATAATTCTGTGTCTAACGGTATGCCGGCCATCTGCTTTAATTCTGCGCCCGTTTTGTATTGATCAGATGTCTGGTATCCTTTACCCTCAATTTTAAAATGCAAGGGCTCTTTTGGGTGATGGGCATCAGATGCACCATCATGATATTGTGAATTCATGATAAACTTTTTAATATGCTAATAAAAAACATGCATTACTGTACAATCAGTGAATGCCAATCATTGTTCTGGTCAAAACGGATGCGTGGTTGCTGCTGAAATTTTAGGTTATTCAATACCAGACCTTACCGTTTGGGGAAAACAGTAAGGTTAAAATCCACAAAAGGCTTGCTTAATTCGAGTAAAGGAGGTAGATTTGAGTTGTCAAACTTTCTTACTACCGAAAGCCCTGCAAAGGCTTTTGTTTCCTTTAAGGAATTGAAGCCAGGTGAATTTCGCCTGGTTTTTTACTTTTTAGCCATTCGCCTGCAGTTAATGTTTAGTGTCCTTTGATGACCTTGGATCATTACCCGGTTTCACAGTATCACTATCTCTGATTGGCCCGCCATTGGGTTTGTGAATCCTCACCTCCCCACCTCCGGTATTGGAAGAATACTGCTTAGCAAGCTGTTCTGCCTGTTTCTGAGTATAGGTAATAGCGGAGGCTTTTTTACCCCCTTCCTTTTGGACATTCCAGCCGTCCTGGCCTTTTTTTTGTGTGACGTGGTAGTTTGCCATATTGTTTGTTTTTACATTAGATACGTGTTGACACTCGCGCCGCAGTTTGAATATCGACTGCCTGAACACCTAAAGAGGTGAGCATCTGCCGCATGTCGTTAAATACAGGCGCCTGCTTTCCGGGGTCAGAAATTGTAAGTATTGCTGTAAACGGAACACCTGCAGCCGGCATGCGTGCTCCATCCCTCGTAAGATATTCTACATCCAGACTCCATTCTGTTGTAGGACCAACTCCCCGGGGGAACGTCTTTTCATATACTTTTACGGGGCTCCATTTAAACCCATGTTCAATCAGGTCTTTTTCTTTCTGTCCTCCATCACTGCCATCAGGTGTATATACCGCATGCAGACGGCCAAGATAACTATCATCGTCCTGCAACTGGCGCAGGTATGCTTCGACATTCACCCTTACAAACTCAGCCCCGTAGCGGTAATCAAATTCCGGCGTACTCACAATGGTCAGCCTGGCGTGTCCTCTGCACTTTCCATCATGTACCAGGCTTGCAGGCCATGAGAACCTAAAGCTCATCTTATTACCGTTGGTAATTCTATTTGCAAACACCAGCGTAATGGCTGAAGGATCACCATTTAGAATTTCCTGTGAGTTACCAGGCTTTCCAAATCCCACCAGGTCTTTTGCAATGTTCTTTAAGTCTTTGTGCTTTAACGAATCCGGTACAACAGCACTATGAATGCTCAATGCGAACAATGTTTCCCTTGACACTACCCCTTCAATAGCATGGTCCAGGCACGCAAGCGTTTTTGACACATTAGGCGCTGCATAACTTGTACCACAACCATCTACAACAACACCATTAGCATCCAGAGAGAGCAACCCGTATCCATGGGTGGTATGCCTGGTGCCAGCACCGCCAATGTGGGCTAAATCAGGCTTCAAACCAACCCGCAAACCAGGTCCGCGGCAGCTATAGTTACTTAAGGCATATGCTATCACATTATCAAGATGCGGAGGATTGAGTGCAGATACACTCATGTTTCTGCAACTTTCCGCCGGCGTTTTAATTGTATCGTTACGTGACGAAGCCAGTATCCTGAGTGCTTCCAGATTGTCTGCCGGCCATTCTCTTCTCACCTCATGCGGTCGTGTATTACCTGCTGATACGATGAATATAACATCGTTATCCTCTGCAATTTTGTCAAGTCTTTGTGCTACCAGGCTGTAGCCAGTCCCTGAGGCATGTTGAGAAAAGTTCAGGCTGAAGTTAAAAATCCTCACACCTGTTTTCGCCTTTAACTCCTGAACAGCCGCTTCCAATTCATCAAAAAAACCTAACGGCTCCGGAAAATATGTTCGATAATTCTGCTTCGGAAAAATATCCAGATCAATAATTTTACATCCGTCCGGTTCTCCACAAACAGCATCACCGTTCAGCGCTTTACCAGCTACTGCCAGTGTGGCGATGAATGACCCGTGATTTTCATTTTTATCATTTGCACTTATCAGCCCCCACCTTTCCTCTATCCATGGTCCAAGTATTTGAGATACACCACCGTCTACTACGCATATCTTTGGATACGACCTTCCGGTTTCCGGTTGAGGAACAGTGAAGGTTTCCCCTCTTCGCGGACTGATAACAGTATCACTTTGTGTAACAATAGGCGGCAGAGCAATCTTTTTTACTAACGGATGCCTGCCTAAAAAGCCAAGTAGCCGGCTATGCTGTTCAGCATTTTGATTAATCTCATTACCCTGCTGCGATTTTGTAGTTGAACGCTGCGCCACCTTGAGCTTAATTACGGGTTGGGCGCCACTGTTTTCCAATTTTATACCCAGCATGGGTCCTGTATCTTTTGTCTGTTTAATTCTAAGAACAACCAGACCATTTCCAATTTCCAATAAACCTTCGACAAAGGTGTTAAACAACTGCCGTTTTTCAGTACTTAATAAGTCCCAGTCCTGAACTGCCGGTGGTTCTTCAAATAACTCAACAAGATAAAAACCACCGGTCTGTGGCTGGGCCAGCCATTCAACAGCATCGGCAACTGAAAAGTTCCGCTTATCACTTTCTGTGTACGGCGCTATTTCCTGTATTGCCCCGATCTCACTTCTCAATTTGCTGGGTGATGCCTCTCCCCTGGTATTATAGCGTGTTTGCACCTCCGCCTGTTCCACTTTATTACTAATAATATCGATGCTTTGTGGAGTTAGCTCCACAAATAACTCTCCGAGATCGCCGCCACCAACTACGCGCGCAACATCATTTTTAAACAACTGCGATGTCGGACGATGACTTTTCGCAAGTGCACCTGGCTGAAGGGTAACTTTTGCATACCCTACACGGCCAAAACTGCTCATTAATTGCAGGTTTTTTATTTCTTCCAGCTGATCTATCATGGCCTGTTGATGAACAGCAAATGCGGCATCATCACCTGAAAAGAAATCTTTAGGATGACCACCACCCTGATTCTCCAGCGCTTCAATAAAATCGCTACTGTTTAAAATAATTTGAACTGGGCTATTAGCCATAACTTATATTTTACTTGAATCATTCAGTTTTGATAACAGCTTACTCAGGGTCGAAGGGTTCATTCCAAACAAGGAAGCCACGTCCTTTTGTTTAAATGAATAACTTTTATCTTTCAATAGCATCTCAATAAGATCATCATCACTATGCACCATTACATTTCTCTTAATAGCAGCAACACGCCCGGAGTTCAACAGGGCAAACTGCTTCATCACCCATACAATGTTGGCTTTTTCCTCAATAACATAGGCACGTTTCACCCATTTGGCTAATGTTTCAGCATCTGCACCAGTGCCGCCTTCAAGACACCATGCAAGGAACTTAATCTCGCTCTCGCCAAAATTTAGCGGCTGTAAAAACTGCTTTAACAGCGACATTAATACCTCAGTTGCAGGCTTTGGAATTTCGATCTGTATATCGAAGCGCCGCCATATAGCAGGGTCTAAAAGGCTTTCATGATTGGTCACGCCAATGGTGAACCCCTTCTCATGCCTGGAATCCAGTGATTGCAGTAAGGTGTTGACTACGCGTTTTACCTCACCAACTTCCTGGGAATCGTTACGAAGTTTGGCAATAGCATCAAACTCATCCAACAGTAAAAGACAGCGATAGCGGTTTGCAAAGGCAAATAAGCTACCAATATTCCTTGAAGTAGTACCCAGAAAGGAAGACATCAACCCCTCCAGCCTGGCAAGTACCACCGGAAGCCCCAGTTGTTTTGCGATCCATTTAGCCAGATGCGTTTTACCTGTGCCGGGGAGGCCAAATATTAAGCACGAGCTTGCCGGACTGGCATTGATTTCCAACAACCTATCATACACCTTCCATTCATTTACAATGGACTGGATTGCCAACCGGATATTATCATCAAACAAAGGCATCTCATCCGGCAAATCAGCTGGAAAAAAAACCTCCGCTAATGGAGTAGATGTTTCCCTATCAACCGGGACTTGTGTTTTCTTTGTAAGCTCTTCTCCTCCCGCAATAACAAACGACTGCTGCAGCTTACTCGGCGACATCTCCACAGCGGATTGCGCAGCTGACAGAATCGCCTCTAAAGTTTTCGCCTCCTTTTCATTACCATCTTTTGCTAAGCTATCTTTTAAACGGTTAATCTGATGAACAACGGCATCATTAGGAGTAGCCATCATCGAACGGCAGAGAGCTTGAATTATGTTAAAGTACTTGATCATCCTTTATATTATACACAAATGTATAACAAATTTCCGAAAAACAAATTTATTTTCCTTTTTATGGCATATAATTTCCAAATTATAGTTATTAATTTCTTTTAAAAGACAATAAATTTCCGATTACAAACAACAAGTGCCCCGAGTGATATTTTATCAGTTAGTTATTCCCAGGAGGACCACCAGTGAGTTGGGCAGAGTATTTCAACCTACTCAGACATGAATAAAGTACTCAGTTTATTATTTGCGTATTCCGTTCTTATAATGGTAGCAGTGCCAGCTCATCTGGCATATCCCCACCCGTAAGGGTCATGCTCTCTATATCGAATTGTCGATAATATAAGGGTATTTCAAAGGAATTGCGTAACCGTAGCAGATAGGAACGACTTTCATCCGTCAATGGCATGGGGCCTACCACTACCAGTAACTTTGCCCTTTCGGAGTCTGGCCAAAAGGAGTATTCAAGCAGCTGCCCGATGGCCTCTCTCAAACAAGCCCTGACGGTTGGATAAGCTTTAATCTCATAAAAGATAAGGTGTCCGTTCCATTCACGTGCAACGTCAACAAGTGTTCCCTGACCGGTGGGACTCTCTTTGGCTACACAATGGCCATGCAGGTCCATTAAATGATTCTTTAAACCATCGCGCATTTTTTTATGTAAATATTTATTTTCAATAGCTCTGGGTTGTCTGTTATACACAGACGTTTCTACACTGGTGCCATTATCTTCTTCCTTACTTAGATCAGGCTTAAAAATCATCGATTTGCTGACAGGCACCGCAAGCTGAATTTCCTCCTTTTTATACAGGAGCTCATACCTATTTTGCTTTTCAAAGCGTGGATCTTCAATAAGAAGATACTCGTCAAACATCTGTAGATCTTCCAGCTTAAACCGAATATTAAAAAAATTAAGTCCGGGCCAGTCAGAAAAACCCGTAGCAGACCCACCTGCATCAATTATCTGCTTGCGCATACCATCGAGCCAACCTCTGCGCTGATATTCATTTTTTATCTCAATAGCGGTTTCCGATCTGATCACTTCGGCATTATTGATTCTACCGACCATATTCCTCTTTCCGGTTAATCCATTTATGGTAAAGAGGTCAATATTGTATTTTTTTCCAGCAGCCGAGTCTTCTATCCCCCGAATAGTTTCCAGAAAACTGTAATGATAACCGTCCAGTACTCTTGAAACGTCACATAGCCATTCCTCGTGCCCATATCCATACTCACCTTCATGAGATTTACTATCATCACTTTTCCCAGATCGTCCTGACGGTTTAATCCACCCGTTATCATTCCAGCAAATCCTTGAGATACGTTCTCCATTGGTTTTGATTCTGTGTGCCAAAAAGGTACTTTCTACAAATTCATAAACGGGCATCAATCGCTCAAATAGCGCTAAAATAGTATCAATGTCTTGGTCATTCACTTCCCGGATGCCTTTGTTAAAATACTGCCCGATAAAAATGAAATTGTCCCATACTATCCAGGAGGTGGGAATCGCGGTAACCGGAAAATCAGCTGAACGGTGTCTTTTAGGTCTATTAGGGTAATGCCAAAGAAATAGTCCGTTAAAAAAATCAGGATTCTCCTTAATAAACTCATTAAATGCCAGGATTTTTGGGGTCAGATAATTGATAGGGTCTGGCTGGCTTCGATTGGGAGAAAGGGAAAAGCCCACACCGTACCTAAATATGTTTTTTCCGTTCTGGTCTTCCACACCTATATTAAATTGCAGCTCGCTTCTTCCGCCATAATGAAATGCATAAGGATACTCTCCTTCATTCTCAAATATTGTCCTGTCGTCAAACGTACTATAATTACCTACTCTTTTACCTTTTAGGGAAGCTCTTATAACAGGAAGGTTCTTGAATGTAGATGTCTGATGGGCCTTAACATTTATCTGGCCTGCAATGTAGCGGATGTCCATTTGTTGAGCAATTTGTATGTGTAACCGAACTAGTTCCATTAAAATATATGCGATACATCAGCGTAACAATTAGGATGTAAAATGTTTCCGGACTCTTCCCAATCCCTGAAGTCATTGGTGTCAGCCAGCAAGCACATCTGACTTGGATTAAACTTATATTCAATATTTATAACTGATTATTTATGGGTTGGGGCATTAGATCAGTTTTCCCTTCAGCACTTCATCAATTTTTATTGAATACATTGTGATTCATTTTCAAAAACTTACGTCATATTGTTTACGAAAACACGCCGTTTGCGTTCCGTAAACAATATGCAGAGGCAAACAGATTTAAATCAACCTTCTTCCGATGTTGATGAGCGTTGTGATAGTTCAGTTTGGTCAGTCAATTTGCGACCCATCGGCCGGAAGACCGAATATGTTGGCTCGTCTATCAATATTGCCGCTACTTTTGGCCGAATCGGTTGATTAGCAAACAACCCTTCCAGAATTGCCTTTGCTTCAGGTAGCCTGTTTCTGCTAGCAAAGAAAAAGTAGCAGTTGAAACCGGTCTACTGGCACTCGCACACAACTTAAGGAAGAAAGCGGCTTAAAAAAGCCGATATCACCTACTTTTAAAAAACACCTGCCCCAACAGCTTTCTTTACAAATCTTACTTCAATTCGATTACGCTCTATACATCGCCATAAAACAAAAAAGGGCGCCTCTTATTTTTGAGACGCCCTCATGTTCAATGCATTTAAAAATCAATTCTTTGTTATTAATTCATGGATAATTGCCCCTATCCAGAATAAGCCTGTTATAGAAAAAAACAATCCCACTATTCTCTGCTTATATGCAAAAAAAATGATCGCTCCTATCGTAATTAAAACCGGGCCACTGAAAAAAACCTGGATATAAGAATGAAATGGTAATAATGGGAAGTAGTTATAAATAGCTTTATAGTCTTGTAAAAAATATAATAATATTGGATAAACCATGATTATTCCCATGATAAACAAAGAAACTAAAATTGTTTGTTTTACTGAAGTAGCCATAAATATTGATTTCATTTTAATTACTTCTATTTTCTATCTTTATTAAGGTCCCGTAAAATCATATTCACTACTGCTCTTAAGGCATAATCATCAATCTTACCATGTTCGTTTGTGAACCTTGTCACATCTAAATTCACTACCGTAGTATTGCTGCTTTCTTCCTTTTTATTTTTATCTCCATGTGATCTTACCAAAGAAGGGTTAGTTTGATATATATTTATATTCTTATCTACATTAGAAGGGATGGTCCTATCAAGATTATCGGATTCAGGGCCTGCTGCTGCATCAACTGTAACTAATAAAGAAACGGGCACATTTGCTTCCTTCAATCTCCTAGCTAAATGCGTAGCCATCACTCCACCGTAACTATATCCCTGCAACACTACTTTTCCTCCCTCAACATCTTTACCATCACTTTTATTGTAATTGGATAATACATAATCATATGCACTTTGAGTTGCCTTATCCAAACTTTCTTCATTTTCATGATTTGTATTCCAATATTGGGAATAAAAAGATTCTCCCTGCCCACCCTTCTTGCTAAGATATTGTTGCTGTACTTGTTGAATAATCAAAGGCGCCCCTCCCTTATCCTTATGCATAAAAAGATCTGCTCCTCCGAATGCAACCACAACATCACCAGGATCTTGTCCTTTAACATCAATAAATCTAATTGGATTATTATAGGCATAAGCATATGGAGAAATTGATTCGTACTTTTCTATTTTCGGATCAACTACAAGCCATCTACCGGTCTGTGGATCCTGCATTCTGGCTCCATAGTCATACCATTCAAGTCCTGAGCCATCTCCGAACTCTTTTGATTGTAGCTCCTTCCCATTATATTTCATCCGATTTTCTGCATACTTCGCTCCTTTTATAGCCGCTGCACTAATTCCCGCCATCGTGAGGCCAAACGGATAATAATGCGTCTCCTCCAATAACAGCCCTCTGTTATGGACTACCACCAAATTATCAAAATACACATTCTCCCCACTTTCATTGCTTGTATAAATATAAACAAATCCTGTTTTTTTAATAACGAACTTCTCTACCGTCAATGTTTGTAATTCATCAGGATTTCCCTGTACCTGTTTCACACCACTATTATCATCTACCATGTTGAACAGGTCGTCAAAAAGTACATAGGTGAGATACGCCTTTGGTTTAGTAGCAAGGTTCTCATCCGCATCCTTGCTGATCAACTCTTCGTACTCACTGGATGTATATGCTGACGAAATAGCGGAATTTGTACCCGCAGCCGCATGTGTACCATCAGAGATAGTGGAAGAACTGAATGCCTGTATAAGTGCGGCCAGCATACTGCTTGTGGTAGTACTGGAGGTGCTCGCTGCCGTGCTTTTATAAAATGCTTTGACCCCCAGCTGCAGGGTATCCCCCGCCATCACCCGTAGTACAATGGATGGACCTATTTTTTCACCACTTTCTGCATTCAGCCTGGCTACATATGCATTTGGATTGGTAGTTTCATCCGTTGGATAGCCAGCAGGAAGCGCTGTGCGGGTATTGTCTATGTTACTGAATAAAGCGTTTTCAGTCGCACTGCCGGCTGTCTCCATGGTAGCGGCGTATACGCTGGTGTCTGCATTATCTCCCAATACTACCCTGACATTGCCCAGGTGATCTTTTTCAAAATAATCCCAATGATAAACGAGGGCTTTGCCGGAATCGTATTCCGGACGAATACGGCCTTCTTCGTGAATAATATATCGTAAGGTGTCCCGTTCATACACTAATCCTTCTATGTAGTCAGTCACAGTAGTTTTGACAGGAGACAAGGTACTGTCCACTACGGTTTTTTTCAGTTTCCTGCCATCTGCTGTATATAAATAATTAATTGTACCCTTGCCGCTGACCAGAATTTTTTCTGGAAGATTCAGCAGGTTATAACTGATAGAAGTGATATGCTTATTCTGATCGGATATTAAATTCCCATTACCATTGTATGTATAGTCATCGCCTGTGTTTGTACCATCATTAAAATCACCTAGTTTGGCGGTGCTTGTATTACTGGCATCCGTCACGGTCAATAGCTTATTACTGTTGGCCTGGTAGGTATACGTCAGGTTATCCACATTACTGTTGGTAGTACCTATTAACCCCTGTTGTTTCATTGAGCTAATGTTACCATTTGCATCATAAGCGAGGTTGCTTACTGTAAAGTCAGCTTTGTCTGATGTCCATGCTGCTCCTGTATTGTTTTGCTGGTTAAAGACAGCCTTTTTGAGGCGGTTGGCGCCATCATAACCAAAACCGTATGCCCTTGGTATGCCGTTGGACCTGGTTTTCCATTTGATGCCTGCAATGTTGCCATTGTATTGGCTGCTATCAAAGCCATCATCATAACTGATTTCTTCACCGAACCAGTTGTCTGTGCCGGTGGAATTGACGAATGCTTTGTTGATACCCGCTAACCAGCCTTTTATATTATAAGTATAGGTGAGGGTATCTAACTGCCCACTGGCAGCTACGCCTATTTTCTTTTGCTGCAATTGTCCCAGCTCATTATAGGTGTTCTCTGCGATCTTTTCCTCGAGGTTGGTGCTGTCATTCAGCCGCTTGACGAGTGAAATCAGGTGACCGGCTGCATCATAACCCATTTTGGTCAGTAAGGTTGTCTGAGGCGTGACAGTGCTGGAAGGATTGGTATGCGTAAGGTAGGTGCTTAACACCTTGCCATTGTAGTCATATAGAAGGCTGGTCACATCTTTTCCACCTGTATGGTTATCTGCAATTGTCTGGATAGTCAGGGCATCATCGTCGAAGTAGTTCGTGGTGGTGAGCCATTGGTCTGTGCCTAATATGCGAACCTTTGTGCCTGTGGTGAGAGTGGCGACACGCGTACTGGAAGAAGTATTGGCCTGGCTATAAGGATTGTCGCCTGCTTCCGGTTTTGAAAGGGCTGTGTTCACAATGCTATGTACACCAGTATAGTTATAATTATCATAGTAAGTGTAAGATAATGGGGTGAGTGCACCCGCGCTGATGTCCGGCACGGGATTATAGACCGGAGAGGTATCGCTGGTAGAAGTATTCAGCGTACATTGCAGGGCTTCTCTGCTGCTGGTAACGGTGTAAAGCGCCGTTTCATAGGGGCGGTTCAATCCATCGTAGAAGTTAGTCAGCCACTCGGGAGAAGACTGGCCTCTTTGTAATGAATCCTGAGTAAATACGACTCTGTTTCTGCTATCATATACCATTAAAACAGCTCCTGCTCCGGGGATTTTTTTCGAAATCATGCGGCCACGTGCATCATATTGATACTGGAAGCAAAGTTCATCGGCGACGGTTGAAGTGATCTTCCAGTCAGACATGATATTTTGTACTGCCAGTGGCGGTATTACAAAGCGAAGACTGCCCAGATCGTCATACACGTAGTAGGTGCATAACCATCCATCATGGGCTTTACCAGGACTATCGGCCAATTGTACTTTTTTGAGAATGAGTTGGCCGTCTTTGTCCTTGTATTCTATCACCTGGTGCCCTGCTTCATCGATTAAAATGTTTTTATTGAGCTGCCCGGTACTGTAAATGCCGGCAGTATCAGGAAGAGTAGCGGAACCGGAACCATAAGTAGCAGTGGTGGAACAGTTCTTTTTACTAATTGCAATTTTCCAGATCAGTACAGCATCGTCGCTGGTATTGTAATAGTACTGCATTTCTACCGGATGATTTCCGCCTGTTTGTGCCCAACTATCACCGGGGTCCCATTTTTTTAATACCCGGTTTAGTGGAGAGGCTTCATACTCAGTCTGGCTATAGTACACATGTTCATTTGCGATGCCGGGGTTGAGTGCAGTATTTTGATAAAAAGATGCTTGCGCCGCAAACGGATCTGACTTTATTTTTCCATTATGGGCACTATCCTGTTGAGGTATATAGGGCAGGTATTGATATTGTTGTCTGCCAAGTGAATCATATACTACAGCAGTGACCATATCATTGCCGTTAGGACTGATTCTTCTTGCTACTGTTTGCATGGGTCTGCCCAATCCATCCAGATATTGAGTCATCAGCTTCACATCAGCTGTTGACCTGCTGGTATCAAATACCGCATTCGGATCTGTCGTAATCATACTGGGAATCCAGACCCGGATAGAACTTGCTTTTAAGGTATTTAGCGCAGCAGGACGCACTACAGGAGTAGCGGCAGTACGTGATGTATTGACCGGTACCTGTGCCATGCCGGGAACAATTGTTCCCAGCAGGCAGATATATAATAAATATATAAATTTTGATTGTCGCATTGATTTAGTTTTTCCAGACAAGGATGAATGTGGTCGGTGAAATGCCGGTGAAAGTAGCTATTGTACTGGTTGTAAAAGTCTTTTCAACCCCATTGATACTGGCTGTACAAGATCCTGTTCCGGTTATCATTTGCATCGTAATAGTGTAAGTGACACCGGTCGCCACCGTTGTATAATAAGGCCAGTCCGTTTTAGCTGTGGTATTGACAGCTTTTGCACTGGTCGAGTTGTTTGTAGCTACAATGCTTAATGTACCCGGCACTGTAGCTCCGCGTTTCACTACGACCCCAAAATTTTTACCGGATGGTATACAGTAACCATACTGGTTAGCTGCAATCGGTCCCTGTTGATTAGCGTACGCCTGTGCCTGGGCATTTGCATCAGCCTGGGAGATTGTGGAAGTGTATAAACCTGCGGCTAACGTATAAATATAAGCGACACCCGTAGAATCTCCTGTACAGTTGGTTTTGGTATAAGACCCGGAGCTGGCTCCACTGCTATATACTGTAGGTGCTACAGTGGATAAAACAACATTGATAGTAGGTGAAACTGCTGTCCATGTTTGACTACCATTGGCTGTAATCGTTTTGGTCGTACCATTTACGGTGATATATACCTGAGTTGTGGACGCCATTGTCACAGTATAAGTTGCCCCTGTTGGTATAATGGCACATGCTTTCAGGTCTTCGTCTGTAAGCGGACTAAAAGTTTTTTGATATACAACCGCACCGGTAGTAGTATTTGTGACGGTGATACTAAATGGATTCAGGCTACCAGAACCAGCTTTTTTACTGAACAACAAATTGCAGGTCTGACATGTGCCATTTGTATTAGCATAGCTTTGCGCATTGGCATTAGCATATCGCAGCGCGATTGCATTGGCAGTATCCTTGCTGATTGTAGTAGAGTCATGTCTTGCAGCTACAACATAAGTTACATCGGTACCCACATACCCGGAATCACAGGCTTTGGTTTTGGTCACTTTTTGCTCATCACTGAAATAGTAACATATCCCTAATCTATTCGCCTGGGCGGTACCACTATCTTTCAATGCAGCCTTTGCCACTGCATTGGCACTATCCAGACTGACCAAAGTATAATAGGTGTTAGCCGGGATAGTAGCTGTTATCCATGAACCTTCTGCCCTGGAATCCGTACAATTTGTTTTCTGAAAACTACCGGTTTGTGCTGTATTATAGTAACCACAATTTCCTTTTAAATCTGCATAAGCCTGTCCTAATGACTGGAACTTTGCTTGCGCTTTTGCGTTGGCATCGTCCTGACTAATATAGGAAGTATCAGTTCCTCCTGCCAGTCTATATTCAATAGGATTGGATATTCCACCATTGGTACATTTGGAAGAGTAGAAGGTATCTACCAGTTGCTCACTCAGGTAATAACTACAATCGCCCATTTTATTGGCATAGCTTTGTCCATTCGCTGTAATGTCAGCCAGTGCTTTCGAATTTGCATCAGCTACACTTACACGGGAGGCATATCTGCCCGCTTCTACTGCATAGGTTATTATGGAAGTACTCCCGGATGAACAGGTCTTTGTAAAGTTTTGGCTCTGGTAATCATTATAATATACTGCGCCATCACACTGATCAATCTCACCTGCATAGTTGTAACAGTACATTTTCAGGATATTCCTATCCTTATTGCGAATCAGTTTCAGTCTGTTCAGACCATCAAATTCGTAATATAGTGTATGGTTCCCTTCGTCAGACTTGCTGGTCATACCTTTAAGCGGATCGAAGGTATAAGTGCTCATCTGGGATGCTGATGGGCGTAATTTGATATCATCAAACCATACTTTCCCGCTACCATTATTTGTCAGACTGATAGTGATGTATGGGGTACCGGAAGGAACGGAGTATTCTTTTTCAATGTATACCCATTTACCAGTTTCGGACGTAGATATATTCGCTATATTGGTTGAGCCGGTGCTGGTTGCACTGGTTTTTGACAATAGATTTATAGTAGCAGAAGGGCCATTGCTGTACACCCATCCGGAGAAACGGAAGGTAGTCGTGTTTGAAAGAGATACATATAACCAGTTTGGATTGATGTATGTACTTGCACCACTAATGAGACCAGCATATTTACCAGTGTGAGAAACAGTGGCATCGCGGGTAACGCCTGTCCAGGAACTAATATCCTCAAAGCCATCATATAATACCTGATTGAGAGCAGCACCGGCAGTTTGGGAAACCGGATAGGTACCATCAGCAGTCCAGGTGTAAGCAGCCGTGATACCTTTATCATCTCTGATCTGGCGGATGTTACCATAAGGGCCATAGCTTTGGTAAGCAATGGTGGTAGCAGGCAGACTGTTGTCGTTACCTAATTGCCAGCTACTGTCCATTTTAGGCGCTATCAAACTATCATTAGTGCCCCAGCTGTTTCCAAACAGGGTATGTTTATAACTCAGTAATGTGCCATTAGTGTAGTTTCCCTGCCAGTAAGGTTGGCGGATCATGTTTCTGTATACCATGCTATTGAGAATGGATGCATTGCCATCTGTGGATGCATGTTCCCCAGGATAATACATCTTAGAGACAATCGTATCAGACTTACTATTGACTCTGGTAACAGATTTGGGGTAGTTCTTACTATTATACGTGTAATTAACTACGTTTTCAAATAGAGTTCCATTGTTATCATACTCGCGAACGGTAGTAGAAGCCAGGTTACGACCTCCACTCTTTAAAGGTATATAGCTAAATCCAAAGCTGTTTTGAGCTGTTTCGTCTCCACACAGGTCGTCCAGATATAATCGTTTTGTATAAATCAGGATCGCCGTATCAACAGAGAAGTTACTACCGCCATATGAATTATTGGTCCATTTAATAAGGTCGAAAGTACTATCAGTGGCATTAAACCTGAATACTTTTTCATCCAGTAGCAGATCTTCTGCTAAGGAATTATCCACTCGTTCTTTACCACCAAAGGTACTGGGGTTTGCAATCGTCGTATAATCCGTTGGCAATGCATACTGATACATTGTCAAACCATTAGGTTTGTCGTTGTTGTATTCATATTTATAAATATAGTTGTATACAACATTGGCTCCCTGAAATGTAACAGAAGGATAATACGACTGGCCATAAAATGTATATCGATATCCGTATCCTGGAATACATGATGCCGTTCCGTGCACCAAATTTCTATAAGTTTCTATACCAGTATAGTTTTTGCTACGAATCTCATCTGCTGGTATTAATAAAGTGCCTCCTTCGTTCTGTGATGCACCATATTTATATACCTCTTTTTTCTGAAGAGTATTGTCTAAATTGTATGATTCAATAGATTCGATTCTGATACCTCCGCCCATTGAACTTGTTCCCACCTGATTAAGGATGGACATACTTATTGTAGCCTTTATGCTGGTTGTAATATAGTCGTCGATATATAGACGTAATTTGTAAGTATGATTGGAATCACAGTTGTATGAAGCTGTAATAGACTCTGGTGATGTACCATCTCCCTTGGGGTATAAATTCAATGGCAACGGCTCGGTAGTACTTAAGTTTAGATCATATAATTCAACTACCTGGGCATATGTCTTTGAATTTGGTGAGTGAGTGGAATAATCAATATTGATAACAATTGAATTTGTCAGACTCTTGTTTAGGGGCGGTTTTACCTGAAAGATAATACTTGTATCATGAATTGACTGCTTAGATGCAAGCAATCCTGTAAATGTGACATCCACCAGTTTTTGTAGACTTGTATAAGTGGATACATCATAATATTTAGAAATGCCAAAATTATATTTTGTATAGCCTCCGGTAGGATAGGTAACCTTGTTTAGTGTTCCCGCTAAAATCGCAGAAGCAGAAGGTTCCCTGTTCGCAATACCCAGGTTACCGAAATTCTGGAGAAATTCCTTTTCTGGCAGGGCCTGTGGTAACAGGGTAAACTGAGTCGGATTACCATTGTAAAATCCCCACCAGTCTACTCCATTAGAAGCGGTATTGGGCAATTGGGTATTGTCATATTCAAAACTATAACGTTCCGGTTGTTGCCCATCCATATCCTCCATAGTAAAAGAAAGGAGTTTTAACCTGTAATCACTAAAGGAGGGATAGCTGTTGCCGTCATAGAAATAATCATATGCCAGGGTCGCTTTTTTAACACGCTGGTAGCTACCATTATCCTTACTGTATACAACAATGCTATCCAGGGCATTGCCACCGTAATCTTTACGGAGTGTATTAGCATAGAACTTCACTTTCCCCTGGCGGAAAGTGATTTCTGATATTTTGGGTGTGTTACTATAAGAGTAAGAATAGGATACCACTGCATCTTCTGGCTTATAGCCACCTATATCCTCCTGCGATTGATTCCAATGATATAATTTGGTATATGAACGTGTCTCATCCAGTCCTCTGTCTGCAGAGTTGGTGTCCGCCACATAGCTGAATGTGACAGTATCTTTTGAATCATTAGAGATAATGCTGGTCAGGTTCCAGCTCACAATATGGCGCTGTACACCCTGGTTATCTGAAAATGAGTAAAGCTTTTGTTCAAAGGCATACCTGGTGCCGTCATCGTCTGTAACCTGGTAATTATTGTCGCTCGTTCGCTTTATCACAACTGGTTGATATGGAGCGGTTACAAATTTCTTATCCCGCCTGGAGTAAAAGAACCTGCAGGATTTACCAGGGATACTTAGGTTGAAGAAGTCGGGTTGTAAATCGAGACCATTACTTTCCCCCCAGGATCGCATTAAGTAATAATCATTGATCTTTTCAACTGTATCAATATTGATGTAATGGTTAAACCAACCTTTGGCTGTAGTTTCATCTTCTATACCCCGGATAGATCTGGAGATGTTTCCACCAGGCATACAGGTCCAACCAAGTCCTACCCAGGTAGCTTTTTGTCCGACTTTTATGCCGGAGGCGTGATAGCTAAGAGAAATAGGCACCTTAATCTTTCCGGTGTTGATTTCATAAATCGGGTAGGCAATCTGTGGTACACCGGTGTACAGACTTACGGGTGTACTGGTGTACTTGAATAATTCTGCCTGATCGGCCGGTAGCGGGACGATAGGGTTGTCTTGTGCATTGCTGGTAAGTGGTGTGATGAAGCATAGCAATAGGGACAATAAAATCTTTTTCATTAAATGCTGATGTAATTATTGGAAATGGGTCGGGATGGTGTACAGATCATCACAGAACCAATGGTTTTCGTAATGGGTATTAGATGCACATAACAAAGCTATATAGGTAAAAGGTAAAAAGAACCCGGATCAACGTTAGGGTTATTTTGTAAAAGTATTTATAGTTGAAGACAAATGTTATAACACGTATGTTGTATAATTGAATGATTGACGGTCTTACAGTATAAATTCGATCTTCGAAATTCCAGAATATATTACCTGTACTATACTTGCTATATTATTCGAGGTATCGGCTATAAATGAAGTTCTTTGTAATTCGGGGCATAACTAATTTAGTTGACTCGCTATCTTTTATGCGATCCGTCATTTTTCTTTTAAGTAAGGCTGTCCGGGAACTCGAAAATAAGATGCTTGGTTTATTTTAATAGCGCTATTTATAACAATAATTGAATTGGCCCGCTGGTGATTGCCCCCTTTCTGGAATGTTTTATTTCTGAATCAACATTTTTTCCCGACGATACTGATTGGTTATATGGGTTTTATTTTGGAGGTAATGTAATATTATTGTTTACTGCCTGAAAAGCTGTTTTATATTTCACAATAAATCCCCAAAAACCAATGGTCCTTAAAATGCGCCCTGTAGGCTACGGCTCCCACATCCTCATATATATCTTTCGCATATTGAGGAAAGAAGAAATAGTCGTAAAGGAAGGTATTAGGCACATAGGGATGCCTGCCTTTATAATCGATACCGGTGGGTGTAAATATGATATCTTTTAAAAACTCACTATCATACCCTTCTTTATAAACGGCACTGAAGCATGCGCCTAACACTGTCTGCGCATCTTTGATGTTCGCGTTAACACGCAGTCTGTTATTGGTTAACAGGTCAATAAATTTAACCACATCATTCCAGTCAACATCTGCTGCCGGGCCGGTTACTTTTATTTCGATGTTGATAGGATATTTATCAACCAGCGACCGGTTTTCCAGGCTCCGCCACATGTTGACCCTTTTCTTCAAATACGAACTCATAACGGCTTCCGTTCACCACTAACTCTATAGTTTCTTTTTGTATGGTCTTGTGTTTCTAGAAATGGAGAGTTACGGCGTTGCCAGAGCCACAATGGTGGCCAACAACGGGAAGACCAAGTGGGTCATTTTCAAATCTGTGATGGACAATATGACAATGAAGGATGACAAAGCAAAAAAATATGCTGCTAAAACCAGCGCAATGTTTCTCAAAAACCTTTTAGAGAAAAATTACATTTAGCAATCGGGCTGTCAGCCATCCTGTCCAGACTTTGAACGCAAAGTCTGGGCAATGGTTCGTTTGGCGATCGGAGAATAAATGTCCAGCATGAAAAGCTGGTACTGATGCAGGTTGCTGTGCTGCAGGAAACAAATTTTCGATTCTGGATCGGTAACGAAGTTATCATTACGGAGTACCGGTAAGCACGTCCAACTACTTCGCTTGAGGTACCAGCAAAGACAATTCATCCGGCAAATCCCCCCCGTAAGGGTCATGTTCTCTATACCGAATTGTTGATAATACGAGGGTATTCCAAAGGAATTGCGTAACCGTAGCAGATAGGAACGACTTTCATCCGTCAATGACATTGCGCCAAAAGCAATCATCTGTGTAATAATTACTAAAAACAAGACCTTTCAGGTTTGATCAATCGTTTTAATTGGACTTATAATTAAATAAATTATTAATATAATAATTAATTATTTTCAACATTTTAATATCTATCCGTTTACAAGAAAATTATTGTTTGCGTTACGCAAACAAGACAAAAAAGCAAACAATTCAAAATTCAGTATCTTATGGATCTATCCTAAAGGTGAATTTTAGTCCTGAATTTTTTTGGGAGATGGGGAAAAATTGGAAAAGACGGTGTAGATTCCGGACCATGGTGGTTCTTCGTCATGTTTGGTGGTGACGTAGTAAATACAATGGTGAAAGAGTTAAGAATCGTTCTGATTTCCCTTAAGCATTTCATCTCAAGAGTTACGTACACTTAACACGACCACCAAAGTTGACGAAGAACCACCATCAGCGGAATTTACAAAAGACGGGTAGACATTTTTCGAATAGCAGTACTGTTACCTCTATACACGAAACAAATTCGTAAAAAGGAAGCAATGACACATTGAATTATTTACTAAAAAAGCCGGAGAATGCTGGTGATATAGCCTGGCAGGACGCCATCTTTAAAAAACTTGGGTGCTCCATTCTGCAGTCAGTTACAACATCATATAGAATTGTTGATGGCAAATAGATACAATGCAGCGGTTGATGATTCAATTCGTTATTTAAGGGATTAGAGACAAACCACAAAAGAGCGTTAGATTTAATTGAGCAGGCTCAAAACAGGTAAATATCGGTTGCAAAAAAATACCTTTACAACAGGTAAACACCAATCATTATAGGATAAACATAAATCAACATCAAATGAAAAATAACATAACCCCACAGGACTTCTTTTGTTTACTGGAGATGATAGCTGGCAGAGTCAGTTTAGAAATGAATGAACTGGCCTATAAAAAAATACTGGGTGCTACGTTTGGAGAAACAGACTACAGCAGGATCACCAAGATAATTCCCAATTTGAATGGCAATACAATCACCTTCAACAACGATATGGCTGAAAATAAAGTGACGATAAAAGCAAAGTATACACCATACACGAAGGAGGAAATTAGTATAGAACTTATTTAATAATTATGGCAAAGGATATTCTATACCTCCAAAGGAAAAATCAAGCCTTCTATTCTGTAATACCTTGTAATCTCTTCCAAACTCGAAGGGCTTTATCGTATATGTTTGCTGATTGCTTTTAAAAATGTTATAAACCACTGCCGGTAATAGCTCAATCATAAGCGTAGAGTGTGGCTTGTGACCTGACTTGCGTAAATCTGTGAATGGCAAATAAATTTGAAATACCTGATTAGCAAACCTGAGTACAAGGGTATATTCAGGGAAAGCTTCCTTTTTTGTATATATATGGTTAGCCTGATACAAATCTGCGCCGGGTTCCCGCCAGTAAACCCCGTTAAGTGTAGTCATGAATCCATAATTGATGAAGTCAATATTATCTTCAGCAGATAAAAGCCATTTATAAATATGATTGCAATAAACATCAAATTCAACAGGCATTAAGGACATACCAATTTTAACCAGGGCTTTATATATCTTTAATGGTACAAAGGGAGGATGACGAAACAGAATGCTTAATTGATGATTATCATAATCTATTTTCACATCAGAATCTTTACCCGCAAAGACACTTCGTTTACCTTCTGAATAAAGCACTTTAGTTACCAGGTCCTGATTCCGGCCATCAGACCTTGATTGAAATATAGGGACACCCCGCTTCCCCTGGATTCCCAACATGGTTAAAAAAGGTCTTACAAAGGTAGCCAGATGAGATTCATAATCACTGAAAACATGGTTACACTTGTCGCATTCCTGGGAAGTATAAATTTGATTCCTTCCTAACAGTTCAGGAAGAAGATGGGTAATCTCATTAAATGTTGTTTCACCTGGTGATTTCTTACAAAAGCGGCAATAGGTCTTCTCATCTTTGCTGCCCTTCTCAAAAAATTTCGAACTATTCAGCAAGCTATATTTTTTCCAGAAGCTGATTGGATCAGGAACCTCTTTGTTTTTATACATCCGTTTTAATTAAAGTAAATAGCTAAATAACCCGTCTTTTACATCGCAAATGTATTTAAAGCAGAATGTCATCAGATGAGCAAATGGATAAGCCCTGAGAAATACCAGCAAATGAAATGATCATACTAATGAATTTGTTTAAAGTAGACGAAGTTCCAAAACAGCGCTTTGCTATTCAAAAGCATCGAAACGACAGGTCATTGGATAACTATTCAGGTTGAGGAAACTCTTTAAAATAAGTCCATTCAATATACTTTAATAAAGTATCTGCCCTGAATCCATACACAAAAGGGCTTAACAAGTCCTCATCTCCATGCATAACCAGTCCAACCAGCCGGCCCCGGCTATCCATGATAGGGCCACCACTACATCCCTTAAACGCGCTAAAGTCCCTAAGTGGGCCTCCTGTATCAATTTTTACTTTGTATTCATTCACTAATTCAATCGTATG
Organism: [Flexibacter] sp. ATCC 35208; assembly: GCF_001975825.1. GTDB lineage: Bacteria > Bacteroidota > Bacteroidia > Chitinophagales > Chitinophagaceae > Chitinophaga. Next base: position 148,885 of record NZ_MTKN01000006.1, on the reverse strand, counting down.
GCCCCAGTGCAGGAGTTCTTCTGTATAAAGCTTCCCGCCATAATTTTTATCATCCGGCCTTACCCTACCAAAAAAGCCACACACCTGATCAGTATCTATTTCGTGATTTTCTTCTAAGGTTACAACAAACTTTAATCCCGCACTGATGGTTATTTTCTCCCCATTGGGATAAGTATAAACCCTTTCTTCCTGGGTGACATCCAACGAATCAATCTCCTTAAAAGCAATATCCATGCGTTCCTCACTTCTGTCCGGATTCTCGAAACAATATAGTAAATCTTCCAGATCCATCTCCTCGACCTCGTTCTGAATTTTGCCCACATAACAAAATCCATCATAATAACAAACCTCTGCCCCGCGCCCTGGTTCACTGGCCATAACGATTCCCACCTGTAGCCCAGAATGACCTGCAAAATGATCAACAGTGCACAAGAAAAATCTTCCTTTATACTGAATAACGACACCAGATCCTATGTGGATTGGTTTGGGATCAGGAAGTTTACTGCTCACCATGTGAATGCAACTCCGGATAATACACTCGGCAAATGGTACTGGGGTCATAGTAAGTTTTTGCAAAAGAAACATTTAAAAGACATACATGTTCAATGTACTAAAATAATACGGTTATACACTTCAGGCACTAAAAAAATCATCACACTTATTGAGTGTGAAACGAACAAAAAAGGGGCCAAATTAACCCCTCATCACCGTAAGAAAAGTACCCGTCAGTGGTAACTATTAAATGATCCAGTAGCTTAATATTAAGTATCTCCCCTGCCTGCTTAATACCCTCCGTCATCATATCATCTGCTCGGCTTGGCTTTAGGGCGCCCGATGGATGATTGTGGGAGATTATTATACTACAGGCATGTGCTTTCAGGGCTGCTGCAAAGATATGTCTAATCTCTACGGTTGTTGCATCAATTCCTCCCGTCGAGTTGGTCATAATACCTAACACATGACCAGCTCTATTAAGAAACACAACCTTCAATTCTTCCCGCATTTCAATTGTATCTTTATTCCAGGTACCACTTAGTAATCTATAAGCATCTTTGGAACTAGCAATTACAAATCTATCAGCTACTTTAACCCTGGATTTATAAATCAATTCTACTTCCGCAGCTTTCAATCTTGTTGATTCTATCAGTAACTCTTCCATAACTTTAAATTTTAAAATTTTAAAAAATTAATTATGGAGAACTACCCGGTTTTGCCCAGCCATTCACTAGGAGGACGCGGCATTTAAAGAGGGCTTTTGTGCGAGTGCCCCTGTGTTCATTGCCGATCTCCGTAGTGAATGCCGCAGGCAAAACCGAACTTTGCGCAATAATTAGTGAGTAAAATTTTTAGACTTTAATAGCCTATATATTAATTAATATCCATCGTATGCCAGCAATACATTTATTACTCCCATATGGGAAAAGGCGGTAAATAGAGTAATTAAAAGTGTAGAGATTTACTTAAACACAGTTACATGTCTGACCTAAACAATACGCAGCAACTCATACTTGTACCAGTTAAAAGCCTGGAAGAAATATTCAATAGGTTATCTAGTATCGAAATATTGTTAAAAGAAAAAACTCCTGGACATATAGGGAAAGTGACCACAAATGCGGCGGCCTACATAACGGCTCAATCCTTTATGGATGCCGTAGGAATCAAAAGAACTAAGTTCTCAAAGCTTATAAAAGAAAATAAGATTAAAACAATTAAAAAAATGCCAAACTAAGAGATACTTACTAATGTATTATTGTATTGGGTTATTAGAGCCTAACAAATTACAGGGCTATGAGTTTTTTAACAGCCAATAAAGTGAATACTGCAGGTGCATTACCCTTAATGCCTCTCGGTTTTTAGGAGATAGGAATTAAAATACTTTTTTTATAGCAATCAGGGTAATGAATTACTACCGAAAAGCTGATCCACCTTTTCATTTACCGCTATAATACGAAGGCTACCTGTTCAAGGCAGTCTTCCTTATGTATGATTTAATATCCTTAATCTGCAATGAATGCTGCTGGGCTAAAATATCAACGGCAGGCCAGTCCAAGCCTATTATTTACCTATCCCTCTTTTCTTATTACTAGATGTTGGAGCTGGCCTATTACTGGTACTTATCGAACTTTTCGTCCGTTTTTTTACAACGGTATCCACCATTTCATTTTCCACCAGACGCGGTATCACCATACCGCTGTCCAACTTTATAATACTGCGCATATCCTCACTATACATCGCAATCGGGAAATACCCCCAATTAAATCCGGTATCCCTGTAATTGGGTAGTTTGATCTTAAACTCCTTGAATGGAATGCCCAGGTAAACATGTAAGTAGATTCCCTTTTTATCCCTTTCGAGTGGATTTTCCTTTGTCACGTTGCGAATGAAAGCCAGCTTTTTAAATTGAATTGCATTTCTGGTTATTTCGACGGAAGAAAAATACTGCTGATAGCCTTTTTGCTGTGCCATACTTCGGTTTACCTGTTCCAGATTGATGGTCTCTATTTCCCTGAAAGCATTGCCCAACAGGTGAAAATGGTATACTACTTTTGTTAACGACTGCTGTTGGTCCCCACGCCAGTCACGGGCGTCTGTTATCCTTTTAGCTGTAATCTCTACATTATAAAGTGGCACTCCAAATCCTGATTGGGAATAGCGTTGAGCAAACCGCTCAAAAGGTTCAAATGCTATCAGGTCCGCCTTATTATTCAGTTGTAAGCGGTTTTGGTATGCAGTTGCAGGCCCCTTTGTATAACGGTGCAGGCCAGGGAGGTACTTCCCTATTCTTTTTTCAAAATCGGCTATGCCTTTCGGAAATATAAAATACACATCCATCTGGCTGCCTTCACCTTCCTGCTGTGTAGGTAATAGCTGTGTTGTGATCAGGTCTGTTCCAGTTTCATCCTTCAGCGAAATTCGGGGAATAAAAAAAGGCCCGCGTAAAACCGGTCCTGGCTTTAACAGGTTAAGATCCAAGGTTACCAGTTTGGAAAATGCATCGGCCAGGAACAAATAATAGTGATTGTACATTGTCCTCCAGCAAAGAGCATTACTGTAATCACCCTCTTTTTCCATCACCTCATAACTGAGTTCAAATTGATTCAACGCTGATTCCATGAATACCTTATTTAAAACACACATTACCATTTCAACCTTATCTAAAAGGCTGTCTGTTCCCAATATCAGTGATACTGGTATACTTTCAGGGAACCTTTTCCCATGTGAGGATTTTTATGGCATTATCTATTCCTATAAACAGTTACAATCAAATTTCCTGTACGATATACCCTATTATTTACTAGTGGGCAATTCTTGTCTATTACGGGGATGCTGGGCCAGTCAAAACGGAGGATAAAGCAAGAGGAATGGTTATCCATTTTCAGAAAAAGCTGGTTGACGGTATGGTTGGCCGGGGCTATACGCCAGAATTCGTCTACCTGCAACATTACTTCCATAGTGTTATTCATAAAATGGGATTTCCTTCATCAATTGCGACAGGCTTCTTTTTTCAACAATGGAACAATAAACTGACTTACAGGAACTTACAAAAAAGTCTTATAGATAAATTTACGACACTAGTACATCCACATAAGAACTGCGTTATCTCTTTGTCAATGTGAATGTCTTTTCAGCGAACCTCGCATTTGGTGGGATTGTCTTGTTTGCCAAAACGGTACTGTTTGCAAACAAAGGCTCTGATTGGCTTTCATAATTAAAAAGAAGCATAACTCAATTTTGTCATGAGATTGTCCATCGTTATTCTGTTCATTTTTCCATTATTTACCTTTGGCAATACCGATACGGGAGGAATTCGGTTTTTAAATTACCTAAGCTGGAAGCAAATTCAGGAAAAAGCAAAGAAAGAAAATAAATACATTTTCGTTGATTGCTATGCTACCTGGTGTGGTCCCTGTAAGGCAATGGATAAAGACGTGTACACCGATAAAAAAGTAGCGGCCTTTTTTGACTCAGGCTATATATCGGTCAAAGTACAGATGGATATTACACCAGGTGACAATGATATTGTCAAACAATGGTACAATGATGCCCGGGAGATCGATAAGGCCTATAAAATTTCAGCCTATCCCACATTTTTATTTTTCAATCCCAACGGTGAAATTGTTCTAAAAGAAATCGGGTTTAAAAGTCCCGACTCTCTTATTGCATTGGCATCTCATGCCACTACACCCGGGCTTAGCTATAAAGATGAATACAAAGAATACGATATGTTGGTAAAGGTTTTTAGAAGTGGTAAGTTGAATGTAAAGAAAATGCCTTATGTTATCAATATTGCCAGGGCACTAAACGACTCCTCATTGGCAGACAGCCTGACCGAACAGTATGAAAAAGTCTTAAAGAAGCTTCCCACATCACAGCTTTATGATAAAGCTCATCTGAATTATTTGGCCTCCCATATTCAATCAGGTAGCAACGCTTTTTTCAGGTTATTCTATCCCAATGGCAGCAAAGTGGATAAGATCATGGGACAAAAAGGCTTTTCTGCTGCTGTTGCAGATAGAGTTATTAAAAAAGAGTACACTGGCCCTGCCCTAACCGTAGCCAGCCAAACGGATGTGGCACCGGACTGGGCCAACCTTTATCAGACTATTTCCACCCGTTATAATTCCACCTATGCAGACAGAGGAATACTGGCAGCAAAATTAAGGTGGTACCAGTATAAGCGCATTTGGCCCTCTTATGACAGTACCTTCCTGGCTATTATTAATAAATATGGTCTTTCGTCTCTGGATATTTACCGCAGCCTGTATGTGCATCCAAACGAAACAACGTTGATGGCCAGGGATATGACTTTGAATTGGTTTGCCTGGGACCGGGTATTCATGACAGATGCAAGCCGGCAATCTTTACAATTTGCCCTGCAACAAATGCCGGGAGTTGTCAGAAGAAGCGCCTCGTTTGGATTGTACTGGGCTTATGCTACCAGAGATACCTATGCCAATCTGCTGTTCAAGGCCGGCAATAAGGAACAGGCACTTAAATGGGAACGTGAAGCGCTGCAATATGCACTTGAATTACAAGACAAAACCGAAATAAAAAATTGCGAGGAAACGATCAGGAAGATGTCGATGTAAAAATATTTTTTTATATTGTTACACCCTGATGAATGTCTCGCCTGACATCTTAACTGCCCTTCAAAATGTACTTAAAGATCTTTTTTTTAACATTGTTTCTTTTAACGACTGCTGTTTATACTGCCCTCGCTCAACAACAAAAGCCTGCCCTGGACTTTTCTGCTATCCAGAACTGGCAAACGCTGGGTGGATATGGTGGACAATTGATCAGTCGCGATGGTCGTTTTTTTTGTTATTTGAAAACCAAGGAGGCCATCGGATCTGACACAATGGTGATACAACGACTGTCAGATTCTTCGGTAGTTAGTTTTAAAGCCGCTACGCCCGCTTTCTTTTCTAAGTCGGACAACCAGTTACTATTTACCATTGGCGATACAGTGTTATCCTTTAATTGTGATAGCTGGATGAAATCGACAGTTGCGATAGGGAAATTATTTCACTGGTCAACTGGTAAACAAGGGGAATGGATCACCTACCAGGATGAAAACCATCAATTAATAATAACCGACTACTTAAAAAAAGACTCATATAAAATAAATAATGTAACGGACTGTTCGTTCGAAGGAGCAGGAGCTGTATTGCTTATAAAAACTCAAACCAAATGGGGTGATGATAAAACTACAACGCTTCAAAAGTTTGATATAGCATCCAAAAAAAGTAAAATGGTATGGCAGAACGAGGCTTTCTTAAACCATCAGCTGCAAAATACATCAGCTTCTCGTACTGGTAATCAGCTTACATTTATGACCAGTGTCGATAGCACAGGCATTAAGAAAAATGTGATTTGGTATTATGTGGATGGTATGCCCGATGCACAAGTGGCGGTTGATGAGTCCAGTGCATCCTTTCCAAAAGGATTTAGACTATCCGCCACCCAACCAGGATTCACTCCCAGCGGGAAGTATATTAATTTCGCGATTGAAAAACGGGCCTTAGCTGTTAGTGATACTATTGCGCAGGTTGACGTGTGGACATATCATGATCTGGTAATGCAATCTACCCAGCTTAAAAATAAATCCCCGCGTCAGTTCAGCGCCGTCGTGGCAGCCGGAAGCAACAAGCTTATTCAACTGGAATCCGATAGTATTGTATTGTGCACGTATCCTTATATGTCTACGGGTGATTATATCATTACCAAGACCAATACAGGTGACCGGTTCTGGGAAGATGAATTTTCAGGGGCCCAGGTACTAAAATATTATCTAACATCGCTCAGTACCGGCGAGCAGTCATTGCTACCTATTGATGGATTTTGTGATTTTCATTTTTCGCCCGATGGTAACAGCCTGTTGTATTTCAATTCCACGGGCAGGCAAAGCAATTACTGGAGCCTGGATACCAGGACCCGAAAGGCGATCTGCTTAACAGCAAAGCTGCCTGTCAACCAGTTTGATCTTCCTGATCTTCTCTTTGAAAGAAACGCGCCGGCAAGAAAACCCAGCACCTGTGAGCCTTTTGCAGGTTGGATGCCGGATGGTAGCAGCGCGTTGGTATACGACGAACGCGATGTCTGGCTGCTGGATTTGAGGGGCAGACAGCCCGTTTGCATAACGAATGGATATGGCAAAAAACATAATATTATTTTTGAAGTCCTTGGCCGAAAGGATGGGGTGATACAATCTTTTCATAAGGACACCCTTTTATTGGCAGCCTTTGATAAAAAAAATTGCGACAATGGATTTTTTCTGGGACAAGCTTCCCGACCATTAAATCCTATACCAATTTATATGGCACCAAGGAATATGTATCTAAGTTATGAACGATTGCTTCCCCCGAATGCACCCTGCTTTGATTGTGGTGTAGAACCATTGAAAGCCGAAGACGCGAATCTATGGATAGTAAAGTCCAGTTCATCAACTGATGCACCGAACTATTTTCTAAGTACTGATCTACGTAGTTTCACCCGTATTACCAACGTCCAACCGCAGGCTGCATACAACTGGTACACGACTGAACGGGTAGCATACTCCCAACTGGATGGGATCCCAACACATGGGATCCTTTATAAGCCGGAAAATTTTGAGGCGGGCAAAAAATATCCGGTAATTATCTACTATTACCAGCATTTCGCACACAGGCTCAATCAGTTCTTACAGGCCAGACTATGTATGGGTTCTATTGATATTGCATGGTTTGTGAGCCGCGGCTACCTTGTTTTAACGCCGGACATCCATTTTACAGGCGGCCGGTACGCTGCCAGTGGCCTGGCAGCTGTGGAGGGCGGAGCTAATTATCTTGCTGGCCTGCCTTACGTAGACAGTACCAGAATTGGCATCAACGGTCATAGTCTTGGCGGGTTTATTACCAACTATATAGTTACCCATAGTAACAGGTTTGCCTGTGCACTTTCTGGCGCTGGTGTTTCCGATTTTATCAGTGCCTCTCTTTCACTTGGAGGAATAGACAACGGTAGTCGTTTGGGAATTTCCGAAAGGCGGTTGGGCACTACGATGTTTAGCAACCCTGAAGCTTTTTTGGATAACTCAGCAGTTTACCACGTTAAAGATGTAACTACACCGGTTTTGATGTTTCACTGTAAGTCTGATTATGCCGTTCCTTTCAACCAGGCGATTGAACTATTTACGATTTTACGCAGGCTAAACAAACCGGTATGGCTTTTACAATACGACAGGGGCAGTCATGAACTTTATGATCTGGTTGACCAGCAGGATTATACCTCCCGCATTACACAATTTTATGATCACTATTTAAAAGGCGCTGCAGCACCCCGGTGGATGAAGACGGGTATACCTTTTTCGGAAAAAGGTGTTACTACAGGCTATTGAAATAGGTAAAGAGAGGACAAGTTGAACAATCAATATTTGGTATAACTATTAAGGCTATACTGACAAGGGGCCAGCTAATATTTTAGCTGGCCCCTTGTCGGTTATAATTGCGTTACTACTATTCAGCGATCAATACCACTGCAGCGGTGCATGGGTTATTACAGTTAGTACCTCTCTGATAGCCAAAGTAATTGGAAGTACCGGTTGACTGATTTGCTACCAAAGTTCCAGTACAAGCTCCAGCGCCATTAGCTGCAGGTCTGATGCACCAGGTCTGTAGGCGATATGGTTTAGTTACAGCAAATGCAGAACCAACGATAGTTACAACGCCTAATGCGGTAAACAACATTTTTAAACTTTTCATACAATAGAATTTAAATTGTTTATTAAGCAAAAATGCCTACTCTGTAAGGTTTTCGGCTTCCCCTTATGGTAAGGCTTAGAAGATGGTACCGATCTGCCAGAGCCCTCATCGCTTGATTAATCTTTCGAAAGTATAATTACATTTTCGTTGCCAGCAGAAGTGTATCTACCGGTACGGGACCAACAAAGGCCCGGGTCAATTGCCTTTGATCTGAATAAATGGCTGTAAATGGAACCAGATCAGTTTTAAAATGTCTGGCGAAATATCCACCGGTATCAATGCCCACTTTAATATTTGGAAAAGCACTTAAATCATACAGCTTCGCATACGCTTTCACACTTGCCATGTCCGAATAAGCAAGCAGCAGTATATTAACGTCTTTAAATGCATCAATATGGGTAGTAATTCTGCGCGTCAACAACCTGCAATAAGGGCATGTTGGCGTTAAATAAATCAGGATACTCGGTTTGCCCGCCTGGTAGTCGGCAGTATGTACATAACTGGCACTATCTAGCATTAACAAGCTGAAATCAGGGAGAGTTTCCCCTAGCCAGCCGGCTTGGGCGATAAAATATTTTTCCCGGGAACAGCCAGCAAAAATTAAAATAAGCAGGCTGGCCATACAAATTCGTTTCATATCAAATTGAATTAGCTTTTAGTAAGCTGCCCTGTCCTTTGGAAGACATACGCATAAAAATGAGGGCAGTCACTCCCAGTAAAATAAAGGCAATATTGAAAAACAGATGTTGCGGCCACGATAGCATTTCCAGTAGTCCACCGCAGGTGCAGGGCAGACTTTGAGCTTTCCGTATGATATAAATGATATACACTGTAAAACTCACCATCAGCAACGTAGCAGCATAAAATCCGATTTTACGTGTCTGTGGCAGAAAGATTAAAATTGAAATAGCTATTTCAGTAGCAGGCACGAGCCAGGCTAACAACATGGCTTGTGACCCAATCAGTGGCATTAACGTGAGTTGTTCCCTACCGAGTTCAAATTTACTGAGCTTACTTAAGGCAGCATAGATAAATAATGACATATATAGCACAGCGGCTACATCTATTAGCAGACTTCGTTTCATTACAGGCACGGCTTTAAAACGTTAATCAATTAACAGGCGAATGAATTAGTTTTTCTGATTTAGACTTTGGAAGAAAAATGGTTTCGAGGATGAATACTTCTTTTTTTGGGCATTTTGAACATGGTTAATTTTGTAATCAGGCACAAACATTAAAAGAGTGATTAACTGTTCTTCAAAACTAAAACCTTCTACTGCTAGTTCATTGCAGTGATGAATTTTTTCTAAAAAAGCATCACGGTTAATGATCATATCTGTTGGTATATCCGCATACCGAAAAGTCGTAGTGAAAAATCTGGTGAAGTTTATGGTCATACAAATCCTGCAACAGCTATGATAGAATTCTAATCCAACAACACCATCGGAGCTTTCGTAAATAATGAAATGTAGATTGACAAGTAAAAGGGGCCGCCTAAAATAAAGAGGCGGCCTTTTAAGGTTTTATGGCGATGTATAGAGTCCAATAAGATGGGGCGAGTTAGCTGGTTAAAGTGTCAGAAAAAAGTAATAAGACGATCATTGTTTGTAACATATCAGGTGTTTGTTTGAAGTTTTTGACATGTTGACTTAGATGCTAAATTAATGGACTGGTGTCAGTAGTACCTTGATGGATACTACAGGAAGTGATGTGTTGATTATTGGTGCTAATCCGTATATTGCAGGCATCTTTAGCATTATCACACACTTTACTGCATCTCCATCGAGATCCAATAATACCTGGCGGGGCCTTCGTTCTTTTTTACGTCATTCCGACACACGAACAGCATTACTCTTTACTGGCCAATATAAAGCTGTATTGCACGAATGGCCCGAGGGCAATCTGATTTTTATTGACCGTATCAAATTTTTTGATTGGAAAGCCCAGCCGGAATTGGTTTTTGGGTGAAATCTTAAAGTCAAGGAATGGTGTAATGACATATTGGTACTTAATGCCGTCCTGGTAATATGTGGAATCTCCTGATGCCCTCTGGTATTCAAAAATGCTACCAATAATGATGGAAGGTATGAAAAAGGAATTTATGTAATCCTTGTTGTGCTCCAGCTTTTCATTTTTTTGCAACCGGATAGCACGCCAGTTTACGCCAACGTTGAATCCATTGTAATTAATCATCTTCTGTTTCTCTTCCGCACTTTTTCGTTTACGTGCATGCGAAAAACCGGCACTAAAAAAGAAATTTTCATTGATCGCATAACTCACGTCAGCGGAAAAAGCGTGCGCCTTTGTTGTATACTCGTTGACCACCACACTATCATCGTTACGTATCTTGTCTCCCCCAATCACTTCAAAAAGGGAGATATTATAGCCAACAGTTACAGAGAAGGCATTTTTAGCCAGTGACTGGAGGTACTTGATGCGGTCCCTGTTACCCTGTAGTTCCATGTCCTCCAGGTACTTCCCGTATGCTGCCACTGACTCACTGTCGTTTCTTTCCCGGATTGCTTCTCGGATGGGCATTCGAGAAAATTTTTTACGGACATTCCCAAATGTGTTGTAAGGATTGGTGTTATCAAAGCCCAAAGCAACACCGAATGTGGAGATGCCCTCTTTCTGTGTTATATTAACACGCGAATCATTTAAGATGCTTGCCTTATTCATCATCTTAAAAGGTGATATAACCACCTTTTGTAGGTTATTGTCCTTGGCAAATTTAAAATTGGCTGATACCAGGTCAAACCCGCCAAAGCTTATGTCGTCAAACAAATCCTGTTTGGAGTTGCTACTTACTGCACCACTAAAAAAATTCTTTAGTTCCGTGTCCTGGCCGGATACTTTGGTAGTTGTCAGTATTAATAAAGGCACATAAAGAATGGTAGTAGTATACTTCATAGGAATTATGCGATTTTTCCAGTAATAACTTCAGTCCACTTGTCGCCAGTTTGTAGTAGTTTAAAATTATGGAGCGGCTGGCGCTCGACAACCTGTCCAGGATTGATTTGAGTAATCATGCAAACTGCCTGAGGAATGTCAGCGAAAGCTTCTACCTGGAAGGAAACCTGAACTTCTGTATTACCGGATACCGTCCCAAGTACAAAGACTTCACTGCCGGAGGTGGAATTAAGCATATTCTGAATCGCCTTTTTCCAGCCTCCGCCAGTTATCTTCCAGTTGACCTTCCAAAAACGAAGCGGACCACCGCTGGTCCATTTGAATACGAAGGAGACTTCTCTCATAGATAACCCATGCTGCAGATCGGTGTCGAATGTCTGCGATTCAACCGAAACGGTGTGTAAGTTTAAGGACATCATACTTGTTTTAGGGATGGTAAAAAAGGGGATTATACAGTCAGATAAAAATCGTTGATATCTCAGGCTATCGGACAATGACTCGCAAATAAAGATGCATTATTTTTACTTATTTTCCAAACAATGTAATGATGGCCTCGCAGCAAAAGCATGATGCATTTTGCCAGCCCCTGACAAATCTTATTATGGAAAGTATAACTGTTCCCTGACCGGTAGACAAAACCCGACCCCATGTAGACGAAAAGCCATATGCTCAAAGAGGCAAAGGAGCCACATTTTGATTTGCGGATATTAAGCCAAATAACCTGAATAAAAAAAGGCTAAAACACCCCTTTTGTACGAACGCCTCAGAAGAATACTATCCTTTTGTTATTGTATTATTCAATTAAATTTGCTACTTTACTATAGCATTTCCTCTACATAATTTTTTTTATGAAAGTCTGGATAAGAACTTTATCCATAACCGCAATAGTTGGACTATTAGCATGGCTCTATTTTAGTCCTGGAACCTATCAGTCTCGCATATTAAAAATAAACCAGCTCCTTTCGGGCAAGCGCCTACCAACACTGTCTGCGGCGCAAGAAAGTGATTTGGACAGCGTTATTATTAGTGCAGTAAAGGTTGCAGGCCTGAAGGAACAAATATTTATTAATCAGCCTTTTGATCCATCAGCAGATGCAGACAACGGTTTACATTTTTTTGTAACAAGTCCGCAGACAGAACCGGTTACCAATTGTGAAAGGGGCAATGCAGTATATGATGCCATTACCAAAAGTGTATTTATTGATATTTCACTATTAGACCATTCACTTTGGATGAACTATGCACCGCAACTAGGTTCTGAAGTACTTGAGGAAGACATGCCCTTCCTTAAGGTATACCTGTCCTTTGTCCTGCTCCATGAATTGGGACATCATGCGCTCCACCATGGGTCAGCAGGTAATTTGAGTTATACGAATGGGGGTAATAAAGAATTCAGGCAAAAAGAAAAAGATGCAGACCAATTTGCATTTACCGTTTTCGGGAAACTGTTGAAAGACAATGCCATGATTCAACGCAAAGCCTCTGCCATGATTGATATTACCCTGGATTCAGCAACACAGGAGGAAAACGCTGCGATTTCCATTCTATCTATGGCAGAAACCATACTACTCTGTATGCAGTATGGCTTGTCTCCCTATTCACAATTTTACGCAGACCAATCCCATCCTTCATACCTGGATAGGATACATGGAATGGCAGATGAAATAACTACTTCGCAAAACATTCGACCCGATATTATTGTAAAGGCAATCCAGCTAAAAAAGACCATCGAGGTAACAAAATCTATACAACAGCAATATGCGGTATCAGAAATAACATTATTTACCGGAATTCTCGATGCCAGTTTTTCTGACAAAGGCTTGTGCTTTATATCGACTAAATTTAACGGACATACGGAAATTCCTTTTTTCAAAGCAAATTCTGCCCCCAACAACCTTCGACAGTACACTGAGCTGCCGGATGATTTCTTTCCTTTCACCGCGCCACTGGATTCCAATTCAAGCATTGATTTATTCTCGATAGCAGGTGTAGGCACCTACTGCCTGTTGAAGGGTACCGATCAACTATATGCAGTAGAAAAAAATCACTTTAGAAAACTGCCCACAGATACCTTTAATCGTGCCTTTGCAGTACCTGGCACCGTTGTATATGGAACACTGCCCGCTAACTTCGTGTATATCAGCACAAGTGAGGAAATAAAAAGTGTGTCTGCCAAAGGAGTCGTCATAGTAAACCGGCAGCAACTTGCACAAGCCATTGCCCTTCAACACAATTTAACGGAGGTAAAAATCGACCAATTTGACATGTTGGTAAATGGCAACTACGTAGGTATTTACTTTAGCGCAATGGCAGACACCATCAGCCGGATAGGTTACCTCATTCTGGAAGGCCGCAACCTGCAGATAAAAAAATCTATAGTATTTGATTTACCACAGAACTTTTTTGCATCAAATGAATATGGAAATGAATTGAATAAAGGAGAAAATATGTTACTATTTTCTCTGGCTGATTCTCTGGACATTTATATCACTACAACCGAAAAAACAAATACTTACAACATATCATGGTTGCTCTGGAAAATAGATAACAATGGTAGCCCCCGTATGTTGAAAAAGTTCGATTTCCTTTCAAAGGAAGCTGCTCACCAAAAATGGTACCATCCAAAATCACCCTATCTGTACAAAGAAAGATACTGCACAATCGGCAATGACCTGTTTATTGTTAACTGGAGCAACGATCTGTGTTACCTGATGGATTTGAAAAAAGAAGTGGTAAAGCCTGCTTTTTATCCTGGCGATGAAGAACAAAAAATCAAAGGTGGCGGAAACGGAAAAGCACTTTATTTCATGCAGGGAACCAAAAGATGCTATCTGATTGATTACAGTCAAACTAAATAAAATGAAAAAAATTCTCATTTTTCCACTTGCTATAATAGTTGGTTTTTTGATCTGGTCACAAATGATCACTACCCATCAGCAAACCTTCGGCGCTCAATCTGTGCCATTTCAGAAGAATTTACTTTTTGCCATCTATGGGTTCACGGTTACCCTGATTGGAGTGTTCCTGGGCTCTACCTACAGGGCGCTTCAAGCGCTCAGGGAAAAAGGGATAACAAGAATTCCGAACCTTAAAGAATTTTTCATCGGGCTGCTGTGTTCCGTAGACCTTTGGATCGGCATTGTCAGTGCACCTATCGTATTTGCCCTTATCTGGCAAAGCCTGGCAACCGTCAATATAGCTGGTTTAACCGTTGTGGCGCTTCAAAACGGATTTTGTTGTACCCTGATCATTGCCAATTTGGTCAATAACCAAACCGCCGCAGCTCATCCTCCGGGCCAAAAGGAAGAACCCAAACCTGAATAATCTTTGCCTCAACCGTATTGGCTTTGTTATAAACTGTTGGAATTCACTGTGGTTCCATACCCAATCTTTGCCTAACAAACAAGCTAAAAGCCCTTGCTTCCCATGATCATTAGCATTTTGCTTCACTGTAACAGCAAACTCAATAAATTCCGGCACATGTTCCAATCCACACTCCCACTCCGGTTCAGTATAAATACCAGGCTAAAAATAGTGAAGGATGCTTTTTAATAGACACTTGCCACGCTTAGAAAGGCAATCGTAGAATAGAACAAGTTTAAATAATCACAGCCTCAAGCTGAAAGCTGAAAAGCACTTAATAACCAAACATGGCATCCAGAAACGTAAGCAACGTTACTTTGATACTGAACCTATGTTTGCAAACATTAAATATGTTCATAATTTCAAGTGCTTTATTCTAACAGGTAAGGATAAGGTGAGCATCGACATGGATTATTGGCACTAGCGCCCAACTTAAGAAAGAAACCAGCATAAATAAACACTGGATACGATGCAAGCAAAGAGCGCCTTATTTTCTTTTTCTTTTTTCTGGCCCTCTATCCAGCTAACTCGCTCCATCTAATTGATCCCTATAGATCGCCATAAAACCACAAAGAGGCCGCCTCTTTTTTGGAGACGACCTCTTCGTGGTGCTGTAGTAACAGTAATCAGGTTGCTTTACTACCTATCACACAGATGCTATCGGTTTTGATGCTGACACCATCTGATACTTTCGACGTCTCTGGCAACGGTTTACTTTGTTATCTCCTTCACATTTACCTGACATTGAAAGTATACCTTTTCTTTCTCAATAGCCTGTATTTTGCTTGATTACACCTGATCGCTGGATATCAACAAAGGGAATGGGAAATAACGCTTTAAAACTACTCCAGCTCCCACCTTTTGCAGTGGCTACAGTGTTCATCACACCATCAATTTTACCGAGTCTCTTCAGATCAAACCACCGGTGCCCCCATTCGGTAAACAACTCTACCTGTCGTTCACGGGTGATAGCATCTACCAGGCTCGTTTTATCGGAGGCAGAGGTAGCACTGAGTCCTGCTCTTGTTCTTACTTTGTCCAGGTCTTGTTGTGCTGCTGAAATGTTATTTTGCTGTGCTCTGGCTTCCGCCCTGATCAGATAAATTTCAGCGAGCCTCAACACCATCAGATATTCGGTCACGGCGTCCCCATAAACTGCTTTTTTGTATTTAAAAGGATAGTAATAGGTCTGACCAGTTACAATAACACTATCTATCCAATGCTTTCTTCTGGTATCACCTGCTTCAAATGCGGCCAACAGCTCCTCACTAACATAAGTTGGATAACCGAATCCAAAACTAAAATCAGATGGACCCGTATCCGGCAGGACAAAATTCCATGCATCTTCTGTATTGTGTCCCATTTTGACGGGTTGCAATTGCCAGATAGCTTCCATGCTATTTTGCAGGAAGACATCATCTGCTGCGGTTAGCTCATAAAGGGATGGATTATCGATCACCAGGCTGGCCTGCTTTTCTGCATTTTCATAATCGTTCATAAATAGGTAAACTCTGCTTAACAGGCCTGCTGCGGCCCATTTAGTAGGTCGGATTCTTTCGCTGGATTCAGATTTTAAATCTGCATTTAAATATCTTTCACTAAGTTCCTCTCCGGCTGTAGTCAGGTCTTCTTTGATCAGTTGATATACTGTTGTTTGGCTACTACGTGCCAACGTTCTGTTTACATTGGGATCGGTCCCGGTAACCAGTGGGACCTCGCCAAACATGTTGGTAAGGTAGAAGTAAAAAAAGCCCCTTAAGAAGTGGACTTCCCCAAGCAGTTGTTGCCTGACGGCTGGCGTCAGGGAACCTGAAGCTGAGAGGCCTGCAATGGCCGCATTACATCTGAATATGAGGTTATATATAGTGAGCCAGTGTTCGGATCCGTAAGACTGGGTACTGTTTGCAATCAGGTTATTGGTATAGTAGGCTTTAAACATTGGGTCGGACACACCGCTATACAGTGTAAGCTCATCGCTTGCAATTCCACATAAAAAAGAAATACTTTTAGCACCCGTAAAATCGCCCACTGTATTTTCAAAAGCAGGCGTTGCCATGCTGGCGTAAATGCCGGTAACGGCTGCTATTGCCGAGCCATCATCCTTATAAACATTTTCCTCATTGATGCTGGCCTCTGGGGCACCGGGATCGACCAGTTTATTGCAGCTGGATATTGAGAATAAAATAAATGCTGCAAGAACTGTGGATTTGAACATGTTATAAAAAGACAAACGCTGTTGTTGATAGTTGTATGGCTGCCAATTCATTTGCGTAGATTTTTTTGTTAACTAATAAGGGCTTGCTAAAAGCCTGCTTTAACCCCAAAGGTGATGACACGTAGCGGCGGCAGGCTATTGGTGCCGAGTACTTCCGGGTCGAGCCCCTTATAGTTTGTAATCGTCAAAAGGTTCTGGCATTGTAAATACAGCTGCAGGTCATTTACTGTTTTTTTGGTGACAGCTTTTGGCACCGACCAGGAAAGCGAAACATTTTTCACCCGTAAATAAGATGCATCGGTAATATTGGCATCACTGACCTGTGCATATGTAGCCAGTGGTTCCGACACCTGGGTGGAATACTTTTGAATCGGCCGCTGGTCTCCGGTTTGCTGCCATCTGTTGAGCACCGTAACAGGTTGATTTCCGCCTGACCTGTTAAATGCACCCGGTGTAATTGCGGAATTGTTGCCAAAGATCAGCGAAGAGCCTACCTGTTTGGTATATTGAATTAATACATCCAGGTTGATTCCTTTATAGGTAAATGTGTTTTGAAGGCCACCGTATAATTTTGGTGAGAGATCAATAATAACATTATAGTCATCCGGGAAAGTAGGCATGCTGGTTGGCGCACCATGTGCGTCACTAAACGTATATTGTCCGGTGGCAGGATCCACTCCCTGTAGGTGGTAGGTTTTTGCAATATTGATGGATTTACCTACTACATATAGATTGGCGTAAGCTGAACTGGCCAGTGTCGGGAAGGCAGTTAATCTGTTTTTGGGTATTGTTAAATTGCCACTCATCGTCCAGTTAAATGTATTGCCTTTCAAAAGCTGTGCGACGATTCCCAACTCGACAGCTGTATTTTTGACTACGGCCGGGAAGTTCTGTAACAATTCATTAAAGCCGGTAAAAGTGGGAAGAACGGAAGACAGCAACTGATTGGAAGATTGATTTTGGACATAGGTGGCGTTTGCTAAAATTCTATCCTTAAAAAATCCCAGCTCTATGCCTACCTGAAATTTGGTGGTTGTCTCCCACTTTAAGTTTGCGTTGGGGAGTTTTGTGGGATAAATCGTGGCAACCTGCTGGTACGGCACCTCTACTCCTACCGTTGGTCCATAGGTACTAATATAACCATAGTCGCCGATCTGGTCGTTTCCGGTAGTGCCGTAACTGGCACGTAGTTTTCCAAAGCTAAGCCACCGGGCATTATTTTGCAGGAGTTCTTCATTGGAAAATATCCAGGCGCCACCTATTGCACCAAAATTATGGTAGCGGTTAGCCGGACCAAACCTGGAACTTCCGTCACGCCTTCCCGTTAAATTGAGTATAAATCTTCTATCCCAGTTTAGAGTGATGCGACTAAATCCAGCTGTATATTTATATTTATTAATAAAAGCGCCCTGGTAATTCCAGGTAGCAGCGGCCATAGGGTTTCTGAGTACCTCATCTGAAGATTGTCCGGATGTATTAAGGGTGCCTCCTGTTTCGCTTCTGTTTGAGATTGTTCCTCCGAAAAGTGCCTGTAATTGCAAGCTTGAAAAGACTCTGCTATATCTTAACTGAGGTTCAATAATCCAGGATGTCAGAGATCTGTTTCCAAACGAAGCACCTCGCTGTTGAATGGTATTTCTCCATTCGGGCCTGATAGCGGTGATGGGTAAAGAGGAGTAATCATCTGTTTTGTTGGATGTATACCCCATGTTGGTTTCGAGTTGCAGACTTGGGCCCAGTTTGTAGCTGGCTACTACGTTTGAGATAAGATTCGCTGTTTTGTTTTGATACTCTTTAACCGCATTAGATAACGGGTTGGTAAATGTCGAATTACCATTAGCATCCGGTTCCCAGTTCAGCGAGCCATCCTGGTTGTATAAGGCTGGGGCATTGGGCTGCAGCAAAATGGAATATAGTGTCAGGTCAAGTGAGGGCAACCGGTTATCATCCAACATGTAATTGTTGCTCCATTGTAAATGAAATCGCTGATTGGGTGAGTTGATTGTCAGGCTGGAACTAAATGCGGCCTTCTCGTCAGCGAAATTTTTATATGGAAATACGGTGGTTTGTCTGTTATAGGTGGCGCCGATCCTGTATTGAATAGTAGGGGTTCCTCCACTGGCAGCAATATTCGCATTGCTGAACTGTGCTGTATTACCAATCAGTTCTTTTTGCCAGTTAGTATAAGAGGTGGTATCCCAGAGTTTTAAGTCATTGGCAGAGACTGCAGGATCCCTCCAATCGATTCCGTCATTTTTAAAAGCTTCGTAGCGCATATCCAGGTACTGGCGGGTATTCATCATCGGGAGGATATGGGACACCTTCCCCCATCCATGTTGCAAATTGAGATCCACTTTAGTTTTACCAGGCTGTCCCTTTTTAGTAGTGATCAATATGGCACCATTGGCAGCTCTACTGCCGTAAATAGCAGTAGCATCTGCATCTTTTAAGATATCTATGCTCTCAATGTCGAATGCATTGAGATAGCTAAGTGGGTTTCCTTTTCCCCCCTTGGCGCCATTTTCATTTGCCGATCCCAGTACATAATCATTACCCGTAGCAGGAAGCTGGGAGTTGATAGGGACACCATCTACGACGTAAAGCGGTTCATTTCCGCTCAGAATACTATTCTGCCCCTGAATACGCACGGTAACCGATCCACCTGAGATGCCGGTATTTTGTGTGATTTGCAACCCTGGTACTCTTCCCTGTAAGGAAAGCAATGGGTTGGTGACGGGTTGGTTTTCGATGTCTTTTGCTTTTACGCTACCGATATTTCCTGTGCTGAGTCTTTTTGAGGTCTTGCCATATGCGATAACAACTGTTTCATCGAGAGAGGAAACAGCGGGATTTAATTTTACAATGATGTTGGAGCTGTTCACTTTCACCTGTTTGGTTTCAAACCCAACGGAACTGACAATCAAAATACTACCTTTAGGCACCGTTGGCAGATGGAAGCGGCCATCTGCATTGGTGGATCCGCCAATGCTTGTTCCTTTTAAAATTACGTTTGCCCCAATAAGCAGGTTACCTTCCATATCTGCCACAGTACCTGAAATGGGTATGCCCGTAATAGTGGTATCGCCACCGACCGTTGCTGTGGGTGGCGTTTCCTGCTTTTTTACAATAATACTTTCATCTACCAGCATCCAGACCAGGTTACGCGACTTTAATAAAGTATTTAAGGCATCGCGCAATGCTGTTCTATTAAAGTCTACTGTTACCTTTTCTTCCAGATTCAAGGCAACGACACCATTGGCAAACAACAACGAGTAACCAGTTTGCTGCTGGATATTTTTGAAAACCTGCCTGAGGGTGAGGTCTTTGCCCGAAATAGTAACCTGGTCGCTTTTTTGTAAGATGCCGCCCTGCATAGGGAGAGTAAAAAAGAATACAAAAAAGGTGATCGAAAACAAGAGCCTGTAAAGATTACCGGCCCACTGCGATGGTAGTGGTTTGACCATTATCTTAAGTTAGTTTTGCGTTGATAAAATGCTTCCCCTTGGTGAATTAGTACCATTTATTTGCCTATCCGGTATAGGACTTTTGTCACATGACTTATTAGAAAAACGCAGTATCAAGGCAGATGACCTATGTGGGTCTGAGAAAAAATTTTGCTTCTTTTGTAAATTGCTAACAGTCAGTCTTCTTTAGCCTTTTCATTATTAATAAATAATTGTCCTTCTCCGGTTGCTATGCCTAACTTTTTTTCAACGTATTGTCTGCGTAATTGAAAATTATCTAAAAATGGGAAGGAAAGGGAACTTTTTTTTATTAACCTCGCATTCACAAAAGGGTACTTTTTTTAACTTAATTTGTATTTTGGGGCGAAGGCTCTTTTTTAGAGGAAAAGAAAAGTGCCTGATTGCAAAACCTGACAGTCGGATAATTAATAACCATTTATTAATTCAGTTAAAATGAATAGTATCCATTGATGTTATCCCTTTTAAAAGTTAGCTGAAAATTTTATCCCTCACTTATCCGCCTTATCTGTGATTGTGATTCAATAATGACACCAACCACATTTAGAATTTAAATTGTCATGAGCGAATGTCATACAGTGACGTTACATATTTAATAAACCAACTCAAGAAAGGCGATGAGGGAGCCTATAAGCATCTATATTGCGAACACCGCAAATGGTTGACAGTGGCAGCGCTTCAGATTCTTAAGGATGAGGCAATGGCCCACGATATGGTTCAGGAACTTTTTACCGAGTTCTTCGCCCGTAATTTGTTTTTGCGACTGGGGCCCCCTTACGATTTGCGGAGGTATTTATTTGCGGCCATTCAAAACAAATGCAGGGATTACCTCAGGCGGCAATCAGTCCAGGATCGCAGACGCAACCTATATATAGACGAGGTGGCGATGCTCCCTATTTCACCACTTACCAGTATGGAAGAGCAGGAAAGAAAGCTGGAGATTTCCAATGCCATAGAGGCTGCCTTAAAGCAACTGCCAGCACAGAGCGCCAAAGCTTTTCAATTATCTTACTTAGAACAAAAAACACGCAACCAGGTGGCTTCTGAAATGGGCAAGAGCCCCCATACGGTTAAAAATTTGCTGGCCAGAGCGCTGACGATTTTGAGAAAGGAGTTAAAAATGTTAAACTCTTAAATAGGTCATGGCTATCAAAAATGCGTTTAATAATCAGCTAATGAATGCTTTCCAGGACAATATTGAATTTTTGATCATCCAGAAGCTGGCGGGAACTGCCAGTGCAGAGGAATTACAGCAACTTGAACAGTTGGTGGCAACTGATGAGCGTGCTGCCTCTCTATGGAAGGCTGCCTTACAGGAAAATACAACCGAAGATGTTCAAAATCATTTTGCCAGGATCAATGACTGGCAGTGGAAAGCACCCGAACAGCTGCAAGCCGAAGGGAACAGAAGAAAACGGAGGAGAACGGTAATAAGGGTATCGGTGATGGTGGCAGCGGCAGCCGTCGTGATTTTAGTTGTCAATCTAATATATTTCAGGCCCGGTCAGGTTACTTCACCTTTAGATGGGGTTGCTTCTACCATGCAAGGCGCTATCGCGGACAGCAGCAAGCAAATAGCGTTGAAACTTGCCAGTGGTGATGTCATTAATCTTTCACAGCAATCCGGGAATATAACTTACCGAGACGCTGTTTTGGTCAATAATAACAAAAGTCTTTCCTATACTGCCGGCTCAAAAGGTGTTGACTATACAGGGATGAACAGTCTGATTGTGCCGATAGGCAAGGATTACCATATAGTATTATCTGACGGTACACAGGTTTGGATGAATTCTGCTACCACACTTGAGTTCCCATTTTCCTTTAGTGGTCATTCAAGAGAGATACGAATCAATGGAGAAGCTTACTTACAGGTTGCAAAGGATGCCAGCCGTCCATTCCTGGTTCATATGTCTGCAGGAACGGTAAAAGTGCTGGGTACTTCGTTTAATGTCAATTGCTATCAACCTAACAGGTTGGCGGTCTCATTAGTTGAGGGAGCTGTACAGTTGGTTAGCGGGGATAACAAAACAGCCTTACAGCCAGGATTTGAAGCTGTATCACAACAGGGACATATAGCGATAAAGCCGTTTGAGGAAGATATCGTTTTGGCCTGGCGCAATGGCAGGTACTACTTTGATAACGCGAGCTTTGACGAAATCATGCAAGTGCTACCCCGCTGGTATGGGATGGAGGTAATATTTGATAGCAAAGCAATCAGCCAGCAGCATTTTACGGGCGTGCTGAATCGGAACAAACCAGTTACGCTATTTTTGGACAAACTTAAAATTGCAATGCAGTTTGAATACTATTTTGATTCAACCGGAAGGCTGCATATTCGCTAAAATGCTATCAAATTGTTCCTTTTCTCTTGTAGCAACTTCCCAGGTAGACTATTAAAATAAAAAAGAGAGCAGGGCCTCAATCTATTAGTTAATAATCAGAAGGCAACAGCGACCCATTATCAGAGAAATAACCAACGAAAAAGCAGCATAAATCTCGCGCATGTAGTAACACTCCTTCATGCGCTGCCAAATCATTGTTGCCATACTATAATTACCCAAATTCAGGGTATAGTTTGAAACACGCCTGTTTTTTTAAACTAACAGTATTCTGATATAAATGTACTTTTCTGCTGCAAGGCTGTTGCTGTGCAGGCTGGTACCTTCACGCTGCACGGCTGTACAAAAAATAGCCGCGAAATGCAGGTTCAACGATAGAGGGCGACGTACAATTTATAAAAGCAGGCAAATTAACAGCCGGCCTACTTATTATGTATTTATGCCAGGCTGAATAGCTGTCAAGTGCTATAAGATGATAGGGGCCTATGAAATAAAAAAATAACCTTCGCCTACAATTACACAAAGTGCTGCTTTGGCAATAGCCATGGCCGCCTTTCCAATTTTATCAGGTTCGTGAACTATTTTTTGTATGAAGACCAAAACATCTTCTTCAAGTATAGGGGGTGTTTTGTAACAGACACCAGTAAATAGAATAAAAACTTTTTGATGGAACAATCGCTTCACTTTTCTTACTATTCTATTTCTCAATGCTTTCTGGCAATCTCTTCAGCATTGATGGTCATTATCATTCCCGTTTTAAAATGAATTGTGTAAAACTTACCCCGACTATACTAATTTAATTAGTATTTTTGGCTAATTAAATTAGCAAATCAAGCCAATGCCTATGCTGACAGATAAAATGGATGTGATAGCGTCACTACGGCAGGACATTTTACGCTTACAGGGCTTTAAGCCCAATAACATGGACGATGAGGTGGGTCTAGGAAAAATTGAACAGGCATTTCCGAACAGGATTTTTCCAAGAGGTGCGATACACGAATTTGTAAGCGAAACAAAAGTAGAGTATGCTGCCACCTTCGGGTTTGTAAGCGGGCTATTGTCGCGCCTGGTTTCCGGCAGCAAACCCTGCCTTTGGATTTGCCAGTCCCGTGTTTTCTTTCCTTTATCCATCAGCAGGTTTAATCTGGCTCCGACCCAGATTATATTTATAAATGCACCGCGCCCACAGGATGCCCTCTGGGCTTTTGAAGAGGGGTTAAAGTGTAACGGCTTGTCAGCCATTGTTGCTGAGATTCCGCGTATCTCTTTTTCGGAGTCGCGCAGGTTACAATTAGCCGTTGAAAAGAGCAAAGTAACAGGCCTTTTACTCAGGTCTACCAAATACCAAAATACCACTACCAGTGTAGCCAGATGGCACATTAAACCTTTACCGAGTTTATCTGATGATGGACTTCCGGGTGTGGGCTATCCACAATGGAACGTTGAACTATCTAAGGTAAAAAATGGCCGGCCGGGCGCGTGGCTGGTTGCATGGCGACCGGCTGGTTTTACAGTTACTGAACACAGCAAAACAATCACAGAACAGATTCCATTGGTTTCAAAAGCAGGTTAGTCATGGATTCCCGGTATTTGGTATTATGGTTCCGGCATTTATTGCCCGACTGGTATATGCGTAAACATGGTGCAAGAAAGCGTCCCATTGCTTTTGCACGCAGCGAGCGTGGGCGGCAGGTTATTATGGCAGCCTCCCGGCTGGCAGAAACACTTGGCGTTCAACAGGGCATGGCGGCAGCTGATGCCAGGGCCATCATCTCCGAATTAGAAATTATTCCCTACGAACAGGGGCAGGAGTCCACCATCCTGCGGGCGATTGCCGAGTGGTGCATTCGTTATTCTCCTACTGTCAGCATTGATCTGCCTGATGGGCTCATTGTTGATGCCACCGGCTGTGCCCACCTGTGGGGTGGTGAACAAAATTACCTGAAGGACATCGTTATGAAGTTTAATGCTTTTGGCTACGATGTCCGTGGTGCCATGGCCGGCACTATAGGTACTGCCTGGGCGGTATCGAGGTACTATAGGGAGAAAGTCATTATTGCAAGTGGCGATGAGCTGCAGACTATCACTACGCTGCCCCCGGCTGCACTACGGCTGGAAGATACCTTACTGTCTCAATTGCAGAAACTGGGTTTCCTTCAGATCAAATCCTTTATCAGCATGCCATCATCTGTACTAAAACGCAGATTCGGTATGCCATTGCTACTGCGTATAGGACAGGCACTTGGTATGGAAAGGGAGGACATTTTTCCTATTCGCATTGCTGCTGAATATGAACAGCGCCTACCCTGCCTGGAACCCATCAAAACGGCCACTGCCATTACGATTGCCATCAAACGGCTGCTGGAAGAAATCTGTAAGCGGTTGGAAGGGGAAAGCAAGGGACTTCGAAGTGCTGTGCTGTTGTGCTACCGGATCGATAATCAAATGGTGCAGGTAAGTATTGGTACCAATAGGGCCAGCTGTAATCCCGAACATTTGTTGCAGCTGTTCGAGTTAAAAATTGCGGCCATCGCACCCGGTGCCGGTATCGAGCTATTCGCTTTGAAGGTTCCACTTGTCGAACCGCTACATTCACCGCAGGAAAAACTATGGGCTACCGCTGATAACAGCAATAGCGTTGCGCAGCTATTAGACCGCATTACCGGTAAACTTGGTAGTAGCAGTGTCGAAAGATTTCAGCCGGCAGAACACTACTGGCCGGAGGTCAGTATACAACGTATTGCGTGTCTGGATGAAAACACTTTTTCTCCCAAACAGGTAAACCAGCGCAGGCCGGTAATACTGCTGTGGGAGCCGGTACCTATCCAGGTGACGGCGCCGATACCGGACTACCCACCTATGCTTTTTCAATATAATAATGAGCGCTATACTATCAAAGCTGCAGATGGGCCAGAGCGCATTGAACGGGAGTGGTGGATAAATGGAGGGTTACACAGGGACTATTATGTTGTAGAAGATAATAAGGGAGGTCGTTTCTGGATATTTCGCCTGGGTCATTATGATCAAGGTCAGTCTCAATGGTTTTTACATGGCTTTTTTGCATAAGTGGTTAAGTGATGGAACAGTTATATACAGAATTACAGGTAACCAGTAATTTCAGTTTTCTGAGAGGGGCATCGCACCCGGAAGAGCTGGTGGAGCAGGCTGCACTTTATGGCTATGCAGCTATCGGGATCGCCGATCACAATACACTGGCCGGCGTCGTTCGTGCGCATGTCGCTGCAAAAGCTAAAAATATGCGCATTATTGTTGGTGCCCGGCTGGACCTGCAGGATGGTCCGGGTTTACTTGCATTCCCAACTGATAAGGCAGCCTACGGACGGCTTTCTGCCTTGCTATCATATGGTAATTTGCGCACAGAGAAAGGCAGGTGTGAACTGTATAAAGATGATGTATATAAGCACCGGGAAGGAATTCATTTTATAGCCATCCCTCCGGATGAATTCAATGATAGCTTTGACTTTGATGATCAGTTTAAAAAAGATCTTGGTGAGTATAGTATCCGGCTGGCGGGTATGCTTTCCCTGGCGATGGTGCGCCGCTACCAGGGCGATGATCAAAAGCGTTTCTTCCGGCTGGCGCAACTTTCCGATCAGCTCCGAATTCCGTTGGTAGCAACCAACGATGTCCATTATCACGAGCAATCCCGCAGGGAATTACAGGATGTACTGACCTGTGTACGTGAAAAATGTACGATTACCGAGGCAGGTTTTCGCCTTCATCCAAACGCTGAGAGGTACATGAAGGCGCCCGCAGAGATGATGCGGCTATTCAGGCAATATCCCCATGCCATCAGGCGAACGCAGGAAATTGCCGATGCCTGCCAGTTTTCTCTCGATAGTTTGGAATACGTTTATCCTGAAGAGATTGTGCCCAAAGGCATTAGTGCACAGCAATACCTAACCGAACTTGCCTGGCAGGGCGCCACCGAATACTTTGGTAGTCCGCTGCCTCCTGCCATCGTTGATGGTATTAATTATGAGCTCAAATTAATTGGGCAGCTGAATTACGCTAATTATTTTTTGACCGTGTACGATTTCGTAAAATTTGCCCGGTCAAAAGGTATCCTTTGCCAGGGAAGAGGATCGGCTGCCAATTCTACTATTTGCTATTGTTTGGGTATCACGGCGGTAAACCCTACCAAATTTGATCTGTTGGTAGAGCGATTCATATCACCGGAGCGCAATGAACCGCCGGACATCGATATCGACTTTGAACATTCGCGGCGGGAAGAAGTCATCCAATACATCTATGAACGATACGGCCGTGACCGGGCAGCCATTGTCGCCACTGTTACCCAGCAACATTATAAGGGGGCACTTAGGGATGTGGGTAAGGCTATGGGCCTTTCTGTGGATATATTACGGCGTCTCGGCAAAGACACGGATGTGCTTGACGAAAGTTCGCTGGCAGCACAGGGTATAAATGGCCAGGATCCTCACGTAAAAAAAGCGGTGGAACTCACCATGCAAATGATAGGTTTTCCCCGCCAACTGGGGCAACACACAGGCGGTTTTGTCATTACGCAAGGCAGACTTACCGATCTTTGTCCTATCCTCAATGCACGCATGGAAGACCGAACCAATATTGAGTGGAATAAAGATGATATCGAGGCGCTTGGCTTTTTAAAAATCGATGTGCTGGCTTTAGGTATGCTAACATGCATCCGTAAAGGCTTTGAGCTGGCAAAATCGCATTATGGTTTAGACTTAACCCTGGCAAATATTCCGCAGGATGATCCGCGGATATATGAGATGATTTCGAATGCGGACACCATTGGTGTTTTCCAGATTGAAAGCCGGGCCCAAATGTCTATGCTGCCACGCCTGAAGCCCAAAACATTCTATGACCTGGTCATAGAGGTGGCCATTGTGCGACCCGGTCCCATTCAGGGTGATATGGTTCATCCCTATCTCAGGCGACGAAATGGCGAGGAACCTGTTGATTACCCATCAAAGGAACTTGAACAGATACTGGGCCGTACATTAGGGGTCCCGCTCTTTCAGGAGCAGGCCATGAAAATTGCCATTGTCGCAGCGGGCTTCACACCTGCAGAAGCTGATCATTTAAGGCGCAGCATGGCCACCTTTAAGGCAAAGGGATTGGTTACCCATTTTCAAAAAAAACTGGTAGATGGCATGGTTGGACGCGGCTATTCACCTGAATTCTCACAACGGGTTTTCAAACAACTGGAAGGATTTGGCAGTTACGGTTTCCCGGAAAGTCACGCAGCAAGTTTTGCCTTGCTCGTGTATGTTTCTGCCTGGTTAAAATGTCTGTACCCGGATATTTTTGCGGCTGCCTTACTCAACAGCATGCCTATGGGATTTTATCAGCCTGCTCAAATTATTATTGATGCCAGAAATCATGGCGTGGATGTCAGACCGGCAGACATCAACTTGTCGGAGTGGGACAATACACTGGAAGAACAATCCGGTAAATATCGGGCACTGCGACTGGGCTTTCGCCAGATTACAGGCATACGTGAAGCAGATATCAAACTGCTTGTGGACAAACGGAGTAGCCAGTATTCATCGATCAATATGCTACTGAATGCGGGTATTTCAATTAGCACGCTTGAGCGGCTGGCAGATGCAGACGCATTCCGTTCCATAGGACTTGACCGAAGAAAGGCGCTGTGGGAAGTCATCGCTTTAAAAGATAATCCGATAGCTTTATTTGCAGGCCAACCGTCAGAAAGCACCAGGGAAGGTCAAATCGAACTCCCTTTTATGAGTGAATCAGAACATGTGGTTCAGGACTATGCAGCCATGGCCTTGTCGCTAAAAGCTCACCCGGTAAGCTTTCTACGGGAAAAGCTCTCATTATTACATATTTTGTCAACCAACCAGATCAATAATGGTCAAAATGGTATTGCTGTTAAGGTGGCGGGGTTAGTATTGGTGCGTCAAAGACCAGGGACTGCATCTGGTGTTACCTTTATTACGATTGAAGACGAGACTGGTTATACCAACCTGGTTGTTTTTAAAAATGTATATGCGCAATTTAAAAAAGAAATTGGGCAGGCCAAACTGCTGATGGTAGAAGGCATGTTACAACGGGAAGGTAAGGTCGTGCATGTTATTGTCAGTAGTTGTACTGATATGTCCAAAATGCTGCGGACACTGGTAGGTAATGGAAAGGATGATCCGGCTGTACTAACCCTTTCCAGGGCGGATGAAAAAGATCTGCCTGCTGAAGGAATACAATCGAAACCTAACAGTAATAAGCAGGCAGCAGAACACCACATCCCGGAAGCAAGAAATTTCAAATAGAAGAACAATATGCAACGCGGGTGGTGGACCAGCCCATATAGTAGTGAAGGTGGTCACTCTCCTTTCACCTATCCTGAAGTCTGGAATTTTAAATAAACTTATTTCTTATAAAGTCACCAATTATTATAATTATTGGCAGAATATAGAAATCAAACATTTGCCAAATTTTAGAATTATTGGTAATTATTAGAAAACTAATATTTACCAAAATTTGTAATAATT
Organism: [Flexibacter] sp. ATCC 35208; assembly: GCF_001975825.1. Taxonomy (GTDB): domain Bacteria; phylum Bacteroidota; class Bacteroidia; order Chitinophagales; family Chitinophagaceae; genus Chitinophaga. The sequence goes on along the minus strand of NZ_MTKN01000006.1, from coordinate 119,818 downwards.
GGCATTTATTAGAATTGATTGCTTTGATGAGTTTGATAGGAATTTGAACTTTGGGGTTGTGCACATTGCAATTAAGGAGGCCTGAAGGGAGCAAAGCCCTTTTCGATCGCCACCCACCTTCACCCATTTCTCGATGATATGGAAGGTAAATTTCAATTCCGGACGAGTGTAAATGCAGTCGATTTTCTGGTAAACGACCAGGACTTTACACTGAAGCTTAAGCCCTGCAAAGGAATCGCCAAAGAAACAAAGAAGAAAGCGAAAGCAAATATCGATGCTTTTGGATTGCAGGACCGCTACAGTCATCATAAAGACATAGCGGCCGACATACTTAAAAAGGCATATACCTATAACAACCAAGCGGTTGAAAATCTCTATAGTGGACTGGTCATTAATGGCAAACCGATTTTTACTTCACCGGCTGAAATAAAAGAGTTAGTTATGGGAAACTATTTACATCCGGACAGTTTTCATAAACGAATTTTATCGAAATTAACGAAGGATATCGCCGAGGAATTTGGGCTAACATTATGAAAATGGCAGCCGTCAGCAATGATTATTGAGCTTACCGGATAAGTTAAAGAAACGTGTGCGGTGAAAAAAAATATCTGGCGGTAGGCCGCAGCCTGGAACGTTTTTCGTTATTTGATTATGAAGTTTGCAATAATTTCTACAATTTTATGTTTATTTAGCAAATTGTAGTTAATAATCAAGCACTTAGTAAGCTAAACAATAGGGAAACTAAAATACTAAATTTTTTAGTAATTTGCAGCTTATGGTAACATTGACTAAACAACCGCCAATCCTGCCCTTACGGGAGATGGTAGCGTACGAAGTGTTGTGGAATAAGAGGAATATCAGTTACAAACGCCTTTCAGAATTATTCTCATCTATCCCGGGTAGTCGTCCTTCGGATTTTGTGAAAGAATCGGAGATAATCGAATTGGAGCCATTGATCAGAGAGCTTATTTTTAGCAACCAGTTCGACTACAAGACTAACTTGCTTATCAATGGTACGTTTGACTATCCATCGAAATTAAAGGATGCCGAGGAACCCGTTGAGATATTGTATTACTCGGGCAATCTGGATTTACTTTCTACGCGATCAATTGCTGTTGTCGGCTCACGCAAACCAAGTGAAGAAGGAATAAGAAGAGCTGCAAAATTAGCAAGGTTACTGGTAGAAGATGACTTTACCGTTGTAAGTGGACTGGCTGCAGGAATAGACACAATAAGCCACAAAACCGCTATCGAAGCGGGTGGACGTACGATAGCGGTAATCGGTACTCCTTTAGATCACGCGTATCCAAAAGAAAATGCACAGTTACAGCAGTTTATAGCGCAATCCCACCTATTGGTGAGCCAGGTTCCATTTTATCGATATCGCCAACAAACCATAAATGGCAACAGGCTATTTTTTCCTGAGCGCAACAAAACGATGTCAGCCCTAACTGAAGCAACTATTATTGTAGAGGCGTCTGATACTTCCGGTACCCTGATACAAGCGCGTGCAGCTATTCAACAGGGGCGAAAATTGTTTATACTTGACAGCTGCTTTCAGCGCAAAGACATTACATGGCCTGAAAAATACCAACAAGTAGGCGCGATCAGGGTCAAGGAATATGAGGACATCAGGCAACATCTCACACCAACTGCCGATAGCTGATGCAATTAAATACCATTGATGAGTTAGTCATCAAAGATCACCGTCACCTGGAGTCTGGCATAGACAGTTGTTATTACTTCATGGAATATACCGCTCAGGCAGGCTTTAGCCACAGCAAGGCAAACGATATTATTCAAAATCTAAAAAAACCAGTTAGCCGCAAAGGCAAAGATGAATATCGCTGGAAAATTTGGGCAATGGAGAAAATCGCCGGCATTTTCGCCACATCCTTACAGGTTCCACCGGGTGTATGGACATTAGTACCAATGCCCCCATCCAAAACGCGCCAGCATCCGGATTACGATGACAGAATGTGGCAGGTGCTACAGAAGTTTCAGCAGTTGCAAGCTTGTGATGTCAGAGATATTCTATCATGTGTGAATGACCGTGACGCAGCCCATATCAGTGGTGCTCGCAGGGATATAGCAGCCCTTCAGGCCAATTTGCGAATTGATGTAACGGGTTCACAAAATCTAGCCCCCAATGTGGCCTTGGTGGATGATGTGCTTTCTACCGGTGCCCAGTTTAAGGCTGCCAAAAACCTATTGCTGCAACAGCATCCTCACCTAAATGTAATTGGTATTTTTGTAGCGCGTCGCTCCCTGGTGGAAGGCGCCAAGCTAAGTTTTGGCAATCTGTAAGTGGCAGTCGACCCCATTTATCAGTTCAAACTTTGCAAAATCCATAACTCGCTAGCATTTTTTCTTCTTTAAAGCGGCTGTGAAGTTGTAATGGCCATCTGGCCGGTAGAATGAAAAGAATTATGGCGAGACAAAGGAGCGTTATTCATAGCGCTTATCATGATTGACACTTTTGGCACTTGCAGCGCGCTGTAAGGCATATATAAATTCTGTAAAGGACAGGCGTTGTTGTGTGGCAAAAGGCCCAAACTTTTTAATTGTAATAATGTAATCGTCCACAGATTCTTTTTCATTATGGTACCATAATGCCTCAACAGATAATTCTGGTACCCTCAGCAGGCGTAATGCAAAAGCCTGTTTTTTGCTATTGCTTCGAATAATGTTTTCATACTGCTCAACAAACTTACCGTCATTAATCACTTGCTGTAAAGGCGAATTGCTTTTTTCATTATCAAAATCGAATATCAGTAAGCGATCCTTATTTGAGGGGTCAATTATTCGGTATCCGGTTTTGTCAGGTACTGCATTGGCATTCACAACAAGTTTTCGGAAGGGTATTGTAAAGATATCATGTGGTACAATCGCTTTTCTGGGTAGGGTTTTAAAATGTGCTTTATTTTCCATTTTTCTTGCCTTCGTCGTATCCATTACCTTGGCAACTTTTAATGATACTTCCTCATGGTCTGCAGAAAACTGTAGCGCACTAACGCCTGCAGCGGGCCGGGAAAAATAGGTATGGCTCCATCTGGCACCTTCTGCATGTTGATAGCTATTGACCAACTCGTTATAGGATGGTACAGAGCTTGGCCGCTGCGGGTCCTTTACATAAACAAAAAACTGCCCGGCATTGATGCTGTAACCATGTATGGTTATAAAATGTCCAAAGCCATTTGCCCATCGGATCCTTACGCCAATTAGTCTTCGCTGGTCTATTTGATCTTTTATCTCATCACTGGACAACGCCCTTGGCAGTTCGGGTGCCGCCAGGTTATGGGTTCGTTGAAGCCCTTCGTCAAGGTAGGAATCCTCATCACACTCCGGATGGCTATCACCAGGGCAACAGGGCTTATTGAACATCCGGGATGCTACGGAACACTGTGTCCATAAGTTCTGGCCTGCATAGCAATTGGCGATACTTGCGGTATTGGCAGCCCAGCACCAGTTATCAGTTTCCTGTCGTTGCATACCGAAGGCAATTTCTCTGTTGTCTGGAAGGTTAGTTACAAACTTTGGCATAACGAGAAGGTGCGCTATAATTCGTTAATTTTAAAACTCAGTTTTAATTCATGTTCGGCTGTATGCTTTTTTGTGGCACCAGTTTCTATGCTGAAAACGCCTATGTCAAACAATAGTGCACCTGTGGCATCAACTTCTATAGAAAAGCTCATGTCAATGGAAAATGTCTTTTCTGTAAGCCTGCCGATTTTGACATTCATGGAATTCAGTTCTCGGGCGGAGCTGATAATCAGGTCCCTTAAGGTGAAGTCTTCCTTTTTGGTTGTGTCGGTGCTACCACCACTTGTATTTTCCTTTTGTGATAAAGTGTATGTGACAGAGGTTGACCTTGTATTTGTTAAGGTACCAGACGGTTTAAAGATCAGTACTTTAACTTCTCCGGTGCCAGACATCTCTTTTGTGACTTTTAATGTCAGGTCTGCTTCGGTAATATCTAGTTTGATGTTCTTGTCGGCTTCAAGGGTATCAAGCGCCATTTTATACTGCCGTTGAACTTCTGACAGCACATTTTGCAATTTGGGTGCTTTTTCCTTATTAAGTCTTACTATTTTACTGGCTGGCCAGCATGAGCTTAGGATAGCCACGGTTATTGTGGCATACAACAGTTTATACATATTCAGAGTTTAAAGAATTGGTATAGTTGTGGACGTTTGTTTTAAATTTACAGCAAATGGGTAACCGGAGCAATAAGAAAAACACCTGAATTGCATAACCAGGCAAAAATGGTGTTTTCACGGTCGTCCTAAATATTTTCAGGCCCGGTATATATGGTATCTATCCAATTGAGCATACTAATTTTGTCAACTTCACGAACATCGGGGGTGAATCTCAAATAATACGAAGGACTATGGAGCAAATATAACGACAATAAATAGTCGAAAAAATACCAACTAGTTTGTATTTTTTCACTCGGGGATATTGAAGAGAAGAAATAATAAGAGGTGTATGTAGCGCGCTATGTTCAGGCCTGTCCAGCTTCGGCAGAAAAAATGGTTGCTTTGGTTTCCTTCTGAACAGCACTCACACATTTTTCTAAATCCTTTCTTGGCAATGACGGGTATTTTTCTAAAAAGCGAAAGGTCAGCTTTTGAAACTGCTGCAATGCCAGCTTTAACGTTGCTACACGTTTTTGCCGCAGCTGCGTGTCGGTACGGACGTGTGGCAATTGAACTTTGAATTCTTTCAACATTTTGTCTGCCAGCAGTTGTAATTCGGTAGTGAATTGATCCATTAAGGGATTCTCCTTCGGGTCATCACCATGCTTTTTCAGGTCTGGTCGGGTTTTGGAAAACATTTCATTAACCGGCATTGCAGACAAAGGCGGGCAAATATCATTAAAGCTGTAATTACTTTCCAATACTGTTAGATAAGGGTACTGATCTCCGATTAGCGTTCTTATCCCTTCGTATGCTACCAGGCCAATCGTATCGTTCTGTGGCCTTACAACCAGTAATTGTTTATGCTGCCGTTTACAAAAATTGACAGTGTGCATTGTTCCGGAATGGAGCCCCATTTCAACTGGCATTACAAAATCACTGATAGCGGACTGTAAGCGGTTTCGCTGGACAAATCCTCTTTTACCAAGATTGATGCCTATAGCTAACTCTGAAAGTAAGCCACCACCAGCATCCAGTATCTTGTTGGCGAGCGGCAAATGATCTTTGGGGTAAATATAATCAAGGCTATTGGGCAATATTGCCAGTGTATATATATCATTTTTTAGTGCCGTTTCATGTGCCAGCGAATCGATACCGTAGGCCAGCCCGGAAACAATACCATAGCCCTGCTCACCGAAAACATGTACCGCATGTTCTACTGCCTTAGGCGCATGGGCAGTCACCTGGCGAGTTCCGATGATGGCAACGTTCTTGTCTGTTTTTAACCATCCCCTTAAAAATAACAGCGGCGGAGCCGGCTGAATTGTGGTGATCGACGCCGGATAGTTGCTGCCGCCGTAAGGAATAAAGCTGATATTCCGAAACTTCATCTCTTCATAGCACTCCCTGGTCCTCTGCCACAACTCCTGTAAGTTGACCTTGGGAACAGACCGGCCACTATCCTGACGACGACGCATATAATCTTCAACGAAGCTATCGGGATCGTCATACTGCAGGCCTTCAAATATGTCCTCAATGACATAGCCGGTCAAATACGTCAAAAACAATATGTCCAGTACTTTATCTCTCATGCATCAATTGCTCTAATGTCTTTATAAATTCGAAGTTTCCTTTGGCATTAAACCTGCCTACCATATGTTGCGGAGCGGCGCCCCCTACATAACTAAATTTACCGAAAGGATCACCTTTTATCGTATAGTGATATTTATAATAGTCCCTGCCAAACCTCCCCATCGTAATAAAGATCAGCCGGGCAACACCGGCATTTTCCAGCAGTATACGGGCTGTTTCACAACTGGTACCATAGGTGGTAAAATCGTCCAATATACAAACAGTCCTTCCTTTCAGCTTATTTTTGTAATAGGGATTAATGCTGATAGTATCCAGTTGCTCATCACATCCGGCAGTAATTCGTGCCTGGCCGGTCTTAAAATGTCTTTTCGCAGCAGTCTTGTGCCGTATGAAAATAGGTTCATTGGAGGTTCCTTTATAAGACTGGCGGGCTTTATCCTTAAAATAGTTTAAATCGGCATTTTCATTGGTTCCTGAGCTGGGATAGGTACCCCAGTAATGTACCTGTGTAAATTCTTTCATCATACCATATGTGCTCACGAGAAAATAAGTCATAAATGCCAACCTATAAGTAGCTTCTCCTTCCTTTAGGCAGCGTTTAAATCGATTGTTCAAGATTTCTTCGCTTACTACCTTATTTTTGGTGTTAGCATCTGTCAGGGCATAAATTGTTGTCTGGGGACTCACCCGCAGCTCGTAGTACCAGTCACCCTGAAAATCTACAAACGTATGCAGGAACCGGCCTAATACTGTTGCGTTTTTAATGGGTATGCCATACTTTTTGACATATATACTTTCAGCGGGATTATTAGCCCTTGCGTAGCTGGCCCTGAGCAGGATTAGTTTGGAGTTAGCAGCCTGGTGGACGTCTTTTTCTTTACATCCCAGTACAATAATGTCTCTGGGATCTATGTTCAGTTGGTCTTTTAACAATTCAATGAGCTCCGGGCTTCCCCTAAGTTTCCGTTTTATGGTAATAGGATTAAAGCGCTTCGGAATTTCGGCAGAAATGTTGTTTCCCGATACGACAACGATGCCATTGTCCGGGTCGTTATTGAATTCGTTTAACACCTCTAAAAGACCAGGGAAGAACTTACCTGTTTTTTTATCAAGCAAAGCGTCCGGCGTCGTTAGTAATAATTTCAAGCCCGTTAGATTTTTGGGTATTTAGTTAAGTCTACCTTTAACCCTTACCACAATGCACTCACACAAGTTTAATCTTTGAAGTTACGAAATAGTCACAAATTGTATAAAAGGCATTCGGAGGCCCTGTTCAGAAAGTAGGGAATTTCTTTCACGGCATGTTGGATTAAAAATTGCTGTTAGAAATACGAAGTAGCTGGCAAAATATCATTTATAATAACTAAATTATCAGTTCTGCGCACTAAGGCTACGCACATTGTTCTCTACTTTGTATAAATTGTCTTTATGGAGCAGTTGTTAACAAAAGCACAGATTAACCAGATCGTCGCACAGGCCAATGACAATGCTGAATTACGCATTCCTGGGGTAATGAATTTGGGGTTGGAGACCAGTACGATTCTTAAAATGGGCTTCAACACTGGCGTCATTATCTTCCAGGGCAATGATGATACGGGTTTTATGCATATCAAATCAAGGCATTGCTTCTATAGTGATAAAACATACTGGAATGAAGAGGGCAAGTTAAACACTCCAAGTAAATTTTCGCCGAAAGCCATCCCGATAATGGACTATACTGAAATTGCCGATGCCATGTATTGCGAGTCATTCCATAACTTGGCCGATAACAAATCACCTGACCTGTTTGACCTCTATGTAGGCGTCCCTGCTGTAGCGGCTGCCGAAGGGCGTAAATTTAAAATGGTGCTATACAAGGATACAAAAATCGTCCACACTCTTTACCCCACAAATGCAAAGCATACCTCCCGAAAACCTTCCGGGTTTCATTTTGAAAGGGGAAAAATTCATATGAAAGGACAGCTGCCCAAAAATATTGCTACAGTGACGATTCCTTATTATGGCCCTAACCGGCAATTAAGGTATACAGTCACTATTACCTACGATTTCGATAAAAGACTGGAATTTTTACAGCTTACCATTCACAGAGTTGGCAAAAAGGATTTAAAAACTGAAAGGGGGCCTTTTCCTTACGAAGGGGAGATCCCAACACCATCGCAGTTGTGGGATGCGTATCAACACGCAGCGCTGAAAGAAATAGAACAACTGATAGCCAATACCGAAAAAGATAAGCCTACCTGGGAGATGATCCCTTGATTTAATAAGAACTTATAAGGAAGTTGCCAGATTTGCGGTGTGGAAGCGGGCAGTGAAATACAAATGGAGACGATTCAACAACCCACAGTTATACATTTGCTATGGCACAAATAAACCTGTACTGAAAAAAATAAGGAAACATTACAATGATGCATGCACAAATGCTTATCACGAAATCAACCTGGAAAATATTCTGGAGGGCGCAGAGGAATTAAACTTCAAAGAAAAAGTTTGGCATATGGCAATTAAGGCCATTATCGGAATTATAATTGAAGAGGATTCTGTTGGGTGCGACTGTATCGGTAAATATTTAGTAGCTAAAAACTATTCAGGCAACATGAAACATTATTGATTGGGTCAAGTTTCAAATTATATAACCATGAAATTCTGAAATAAATAAACAGGATTTTTCCCCTATTTATAACAGACAAATATTTGGTAATTTTAAATCAAAAGTTATAATTATGAAAAAGGAGACAACAAATTCATCTCAGACAATTGTAATTACGAGTGATAAACCAGTAGCTCATTTGCTTCCGGCTTCCCTGCTCCCACCCCAACCAGGGATGTCTATTGCGATTATTAATCAAAAACCAGAGGACATTGGGTTTAAGCAGGCAGAATTCCTTAAAAACGAGGGTAGTAATTTATAAAATTTGGGAGTGTAAAGTAAACTGTGTCAAGGTATTCATTCCCCATGCTCTCCCGGCCCATGGGCCGGGAGAGCATGGGGGAAATTTTTTAAAAACCCGCCGGCATCCTCCCCTCGAACATAATACTTAATTGTTGTATGGCAAGGCCCCAGTTTGGTAAAGGCCTTGTCCATTTTTCGGCTATACGTTCGCAGGCCAGATACACTAATTTCAGTAGCGCCATATCGCTTGTAAAGGCACCCTTTGTTTTGGTTACTTTTCTGAGCTGCCGGTGAAAACCCTCTATCGTATTGGTTGTGTAAATTATCCTGCGTATATCGGCTGCATACTTAAAGAAAGTGCTTAGCTTATGCCAGTTGTTTCGCCACGATTTTATTACCATCGGATACTTTTTACCCCACTTCTCTTCAAGTGCATTTAGCTGCTCTTCAGCGAACTCCTTATTCACCGCCTGATAGACCAATTTCACATCTGCAATAACCTCCTTGCAGTCTTTGCTGCCCACATATTTGATCGTATTACGTACCTGGTGAACGATACAACTCTGCACTTCTGTTTTGGGGTAAATGCTACCAATGGCTTCTTCAAAACCACCCAGGTTATCGATGCATGCAATCAGAATATCTTTTACTCCCCTTTGTTGTAGATCTGTTAGCACGCTTAATTGTGTAATCCAATAAAGATAACGAACAAAAAAAGGGGTTATATTAACCCCTCATCACCGTAAGAAAAATAGCTCTCTGTAGTCACAATCAGATGATCCAAGAGCTTAATATTAAGTATCTCGCCACCCTGTTTAATTACATCCGTCATCTTATCGTCTGCCCTACTTGGCTTTAATGCTCCGGAAGGATGATTGTGGCTGATAATTATACTACATGCATGTGCTTTCAGAGCTGCTGCAAAGATGTGTCTGACTTCTACCGTTGTTGCATCAATTCCTCCAGTTGAGTTTGTCATAATACCTAACACATGACCAGCCCTATTAAGAAACACAACCTTCAATTCTTCCCGCATTTCAATTGTATCTTTATTCCAGGTACCACTTAGTAATCTATAAGCATCTTTGGAGGTAGCAATTACAAATCTATCAGCTACTTTAACCTTGGATTTATAAATCAATTCTACTTCCGCAGCTTTCAATTTTGTCGATTCTATCAGTAACTCTTCCATAACTTTAAATTTTAAAATTTTAAAAAATTAATTATGGAGAGCTACCCGGTTTTGCACAGCCATTCACTAGGAGGACGCGGCATTTAAAGAGGGCTTTTGTGCGAGAGCCCCTGTGTTCATTGCCGATCTCCGTAGTGAATGCCGCAGGCAAAACCGAACTTTGCGCAATAATTAGTGAGTAAAATTTCCAACTTTAATTTCCCACTTAGTCAAAATAGGCATCACCATCTTCAGTTGCATTTATTACTCCCATATGGGAAAAGGTGGTAAATAGAGTAATTAAAAGTGTAGAGATTTAACTAAACACAGTTACATGTCTGGCCCAAACAATACGCAGCAACTCGTACTAGTACCGGTTGAAAGCCTGGAAGAAATATTTAACAGGTTATCCAGAATCGAAATATTGTTAAAAGAAAAAACTCCTGGACATACAGGGAAAGTGACCACAAATGCGGCGGCCTACATAACGGCTCAATCCTTTATGGATGCCGTAGGAATCAAAAGAACTAAGTTCTCAAAGCTTATAAAAGAAAATAAGATTAAAACAATTAAAAAAAGCCGTCACATCCATGTATTAGCTTCTGAAGTGCAACGATATTTTACCGATCCCTCAATAGAATAACGTACCACAGTATATTTCTAGGTTTAATAAAAATATGGGGCTTTGGAGGATTTTATCCTGGCAGGCAATGGAAGGTCAGTCGTGCGCAATTGCGACAACTGAACATTTTGCTGGTTTTTAATATTATGTGTTATAAAAAATATTTCTATCCATCAGGGGGTTAGACGGTAGGGAATAATTAATTCCACTGTAGTGCCAGACCCTCCGGTCGTTTGATCATTACTCACGATATTAACACCTGCAGGTTGCCCGGTTTGTTTGGCCAGTATCCGTAAACGATCCGCGATAATCGTAGTTGCATGACTTTTTGTAATCAATCCTTCACTTAACGCATGATGGCTGTAACCTGAGCCATTATCACTTATGAGGCAATGTAATACCGCTCCCCTTTTACTGATAACAATATCGATTATTCCGCGGTCAGATTTACCTTTAAATCCATGAAACAATGTATTTTCCACAAAGGGTTGCAAAATCATGGGAGGAATAAAAACTTCCAGATCATTTAACTGACTATCAATATCAAACTTGTAAGTAATGTTATATTCGCCTTGCATAACCTGAAGCTCCAAATAAGATTGTAAAGCAGCCATCTCGTCATCAAGGCTGATAAATGGATGCCTGGCATTTTGAAAACTAAAGTGTAATAATTTTGAAAGCTCCCTTAAATATCTAACTGCCTTATCTGTTTGAATATCCAGGATATATGCCTGTAAAACACTCAACGTATTTATGATGAAATGTGGCTCTATCTGGGTGCGTAATAATTGCTGACGTAATAAGGTTTCCCGTAATAAATTCCTGGTTTGGCGACGGCGAAACCACATGAATATAATTATTCCAATAAGAATTGATGCACCTATCAATGCGCTGATAATAACATTTTTTAAGTGATTAATTTTCTCATTAGCAGCATTGAGTTGAGCTAAGGATTTGATTTTATCATCCTTCTCCTTTACCTGATATTGGGTTTCTAATTCATGTATATGCTTTAGAAGGGAAGAATCGGTTTGAATCTGCCACTTTACTACTGCAGAATCCATTGCCCGGTAGGCAAGTGAGTATAAACCTAAATTTGATAACCCCTCTCCCTTAATTCGCCATGCTTCAGCCTCAATATCCCACCGCTTATCGTTTGTATTAATAGATAAAGCAGAATCAGCATACTTGATTGCAAGCTCATTTTTACCGGCTAATAGTAAATTTTTTCCTACTGAATTATATAAGACAGGATTGAGGGGGGCATACTGATTAACAATTGCCAGGGCATATATTTGATTTCTAACAGCCTTTTCATATTGCTTTTGATCAATAAGCACAGGTGTTATATTCCATTCCAGGCCAGCTCTTAAATAAGGCGCTACAAAAGTAGTATCCCTTTTCACCAGGTCGTAATAATAATAAGCAGAATCAGGGTTATGCATGTCACTGTAATAACCTACGTAATTACATGCAAACTGTGCTGTATAACTTTCTCTTTCATATTTTAAGCCCGGAATTAATTGCCACCCTGCATCCAGGTATTTCTTTAGTCCTGGATAATCTTTTAGTTTTCCAAATATAGTTGCCAGTGAATAGCAGATTTCTATGGCCTGTGTGGTATCATTTTTCCTTGATAGATAGTACGCTTCTTCCAAATATGGTATAGCTGCTGCAAGCGAGTCTACTCTCATGTACCATTCTCCCAGGTGAGTTTCTGCCGATATGTAAAACTTGCCGGTGGTATCCTTTCTGTATCCAAATTCTAAGGCTCTCATAATAGAATCCTTTGCAGATTTATAGTCACCCGCTAATTCAAGCTGTATTATTCTAAAATCTAACAACATAAATAATACTGTATCGTTGCGGAGTGCATAGATATGAGGGCTTACGCTGTCTAAGGCAGTCTTTAATGTTTTGAAATCTCTTTTATCCATGAGGCCACCCAAACTCAACAAATAAAGTTGTAATGATCGAGCGTTACTTTGTTTAGAAATGTTATTAACGCTATTAGGGTAGCAACTGGTTAATAGCATTACCAGGCATAATGTTAGCAATCGGGGCATAGCACAGATTATTTAATTAGTTCTTAGAATGGTTTTAATAATCTCTTTCCTTCTGGTTGCAACTGGGATCTTTATTCCATTTTTCAAGACTAAATACCCATCTTTATGATATTTATTGAGAAATACCAGGTTGATGATAAAAGATTGGTGAGGTCTGACAAATTGGCTACCTGGTAATATCTCTTCATAAACTTTGATATTTTTTGAGGAAACAACCTTGCTACCATCCATCAGATAAAAGAAGGTGTATACCCCTTGGCTTTGCAGATAAACTATTTCATTTAATTGAAGAACATGATGATATTGGCTAGTATGAATTACTAACGTATTACTGTCAATATTTTGGAAATGCTTATTGGCAACATTCAACTGCGACTGGTCGATCGGAATCGTCTGTTCAATCCTGCGGATTGCATGGCTTAATTCAATGGGGTCCAAAGGTTTTAATAAATAATCAAGCGCCCCGAACTTAATAGCCTGGATCGCGTGATTTTCAAATGCAGTAATAAAAACAACCTTAAAGGTAAATGGCCAGAAATATTGCAGGATATCAAAACCAGTACCATCAGGTAGCTGAACATCCAGCAATAACAGGTCAGGTTGACCAACAGAAATGATGTCTATTCCCTCCTTAACGGTCTCCCCACTACCTATAACTTCAACACCAGGTTCACATTGTAAAAGTTGTTGCGCATTTCTACGTATTAGGGGTTGATCTTCTATAATGACCACCCTGATAGCTGGGAAGGTTGGCGGCATTATTATTTTTATGGTTATACAAAAATGGCTTAGTTCAAACTAATATACTATTTTTTTTTATTCGGCTATACATACCATTTACGATTTTAAAACGTTGCGACACATATAATTGAATAAAAAGCCGGCAAGCGTTATACTTGCCGGTTTATCAGCAAAACTGTTATGCCGGTTGCCTGCCTAAAAGAAAAAAAAGCTCAACTCCTTGTCTGAATGCAGTATTCTTCAATTTATCACCTGACGAATATTGAAGAAGACAATGTTTACTAAGAAATGCCCTGTCCCCATCAAATAACTGTTCGCTAAATACTGTACTGCTTTTTTGCAGCTTCCCATCACCAGACCGGATGCGCTTACTTAAATCTTCGGCTAAATCAACCCAAAAGCCGGCAGGAAATAATATGCTGTCACCGCCAGCAGTCCTTAGTGTATCTCTTTCCTTTTTAATTTTATCGGCAACCTCAGCCGCAAAAGAAATAAAAGCAATTGTTTCCTCCGGAAACAGGTCAAAAAGGAGCTTTGCCTTCTGAATATTATTCATTCCACGTAATCCTCTCATAACAAATTATTTTATAAGCTGGCAACCTTGCCCGGAGAAGTTTCCATCGAAGAATTAGTTTTACCTGGCTTTTGTATATTATGAACCATAAAAGTGGTTCCCTGCAGGGCAGCCGCCTCGTATTTTACCATTTGTTTCTGAAGCCGTCTTATCTCCGCCCGGTTATTTGCAATGGTCTGTGTTGTAAAACCTGGGCTTTCGAACCTGCGGGGGGCCAAAATCCATCCGGCCCTTTGATCATAAAATCCAAGTTTTTCAAGCTGCTCTTTAATATCACCTTTCCCTTTTCGGATGAACTCATTTGCGGTTACCATCATACTATGTAACCGCTCCCTTTCCTGAAGCTTATTTTTTAATTGGCTTAAACACTTCGTTGGACGAAATAGCCTGAGATAGTGATATTTTTGCCGCCCCCGCCAATTACGAAATTTAGAAAACAATTCCTGTTCTTCCATTTTAAGTAAATTGAGGCGGGCACCTGCCCCCGCTGTTACCCGGTTATATATCACAAATTCTCCTTTTGCCTTTAACCAGGCAGCTAAATGTCCCTTGTAAGACTGAATATAATCGTTGAAAACATTTTCCAGAATTAATACATTGGACCTGCTGCCTGCTGAAATATTTATGTCCCGAAGGTCATTTTTCAACTCCGTTGTATACCCATCCAGTGTAATGGTGGCATTGGAAAGGATCACACGGGCTTCGCCATCATGTGCATCAAGAGCGAGTAACATTAAGCTGTCTAAATTCACATTTTTCATACGCAACCATTTTATTTTGAGCGACCTTTCTGTAAATTAAATGGCTTATACCTTGCCAGTCTTGCTTTACCAAAGCCCAACATTAACAGTCTACGGGTAGCTTCATGAAAATCACCATTACATTCAAGTATTGCAAAAACAGCACTTGGTTTGTACGGAGTTTCAGCCGCAAAGACAGTACTTGTTGAAAAAACACTGAAACGGTTCGTTACATGATTAAAATTGCCGCTACTGTAACTTAAAGAATTGCCAGGCCGTTTGACTAGAGTGATATCGCCATAATCCTCTACAATCGTCCAGTTATGCTTCTTCAGTAATTCAAGTATATCCCCTCTTAAATCAAAATCATCCAGCGGGCTATCTACGTATTGAAGGGAAGCTCCTTTTTTCCTCGTTACTGTCTGCATCAAAGTATTAAAGCCTGCTGCCAGGGAATGCAACAGCTCTCTGTCTTTACTACTTATAAAAGGCAGATTATATAAATCATGCTGGAGAAATTTATAGCCAATACTGGGCGGTGCAATGACATACCCTTTATGCGCCCTTGTTTCAATTAAGACCTTCAGGACCTGATCAGGATTACCAGCCAATTCAACAGGAGTCGTATTCCTTCGGGCAAGCGGTTTATTTCGGTCTGCTACCGGACTTTGATAATAAAGATGATAACCGCCGTTCTTTGTGGCAGCTACCACAAGAGAATCAGCAACTACCGGAGAACTGGTCTTTATTTTATCCCAGTACTGCTCAAACAAAGAAGAAATCAGGGCATTCTTACAATCGATGTCTATAACTTCCAGATTACCACTTACCTGCCCACAAATAACTGCGACCCCGCTTGCGCCCGGTAACCTAAACATTTTTTCCACCTGGTATATCCGGGGCGCCCTGGTCTGAAACTCCGTCCATTTTACCAGTGGCTGTTTATAACGATCTACAGCTATTACTGAAAGACCCAGATTAATATAATTGATGGCAGCAGCCAAAGCCGGGGACGTAATACTTGGTTCCATTCACAAACTCCTTTACCTCTGTTATAGCTTTTTGCCTGGTGGTCTTTTTCTAATATCCTTTTTTACGTAATTCAATTTTCTTGTCAGATGATTGGGGATTTTTAGGGAATTGCCCTTTTCCAGGTACAATAAAACCTCCTTCCCGATCTTTGCATGACTGGAGAAAGGTAATATTGCCTTTAGTATATCAACTGTCAACTTATCTTCCTTAATAACTATCGGTACCGGCAAACCTATTGACTTTACCTTTCTTACGTCAAATAAACGGTCTTCAACACTACAAAGTAATTCCAGTACATTCGGGAGCGTAGTTGGTTCATCGTTTATTACGGTGAGTTCCGGTGACCTGTCCCGATTTAAAAACTGACTGACACTACACCATTCTACACGCAAATGATAAGACAGAGGATCCTGCTTTTGCTCTTTAGTCGTACTCATCACTCATCATTTATTCAGTTAATAAACATCCTCAAATACTATTTGCATCAATTTCAGGGAGATAGTCCCTTACTGCGATCATAGAACCACACTGTCTCCCGCCGGATTTTAGGTTTGACTGGGTTAAGTTGAAGTTGCTTTTGATAGGCGAGTAGCAGGTAGCCATCCCTTTGTGGCACACCTGCTAACCGCCTATCAGTCATTTCATGAAATTGTTCCACATCCATTTTCGGATGATTTAGCTGTAGGCAGCCTCCTGACATCAGAGCTGGAGATTGCGATCATTGGCAATTAATTTTTTCTCCGGCAAATATTGCTCATCGCCTAAAATCCTGATACCGGCAAAACTGATGAACATCGGCAGGTTAAGAGAGGCTGAATTATCATAGTAGCGGTTACCAAAGCGCTGCAGATGCAAAAAGGCCTGTTTAAAGGAAGTATAAGCCTGTGCAATGGAAAAGCAATGGTGAAACTTGTTGGACGGATTGTGCCCCTGTATAAGTAGTAAAAATATATCCTGCCTTTCCATACCCTTCTAAATCTCATTTTAACCCTGCTTTATATTGTAACTCATCCTTTAATGCTTTATACCTTTCGTATTTTTTTTGTCAGGCGCTAGCTTTCGAAGTGATTTATTCGACCCCAGCGCCTGAACTTCCTTTTTTTTTACCTCGTCGGTACCAGCCTGGGAAGAATGGGCCTTTGCGTAGTCTGCATCCGTTTCATTTACCCCCCTGGTCTTTTGCTGATCAGGTTTATCAGGTACAAAACTGACGGATGTGCTGCCCTGGCTTGGCTGAATTCCCTTTCTTTTTTCCAGGGCCTCTTTGGTTCTGAATTGGTCGTGGTAGAGAAATTTGCCATCCATACTTCTGAAGGCAAAACTCCTTTTCTCAGGATTGGCACTCATCCTGACCGTGTCGTAGTTCTCACGATTGACTGGCTGGACGATTATTTCTGCACCTTGTTGCATTGCCATAATAGCACCTTTCCTGGTTTCGTAGACATTAAAACCAACAATGGCGTAATCCTGGATTACTTCATAGGGATTAAAACCATATTTATCATTAAACCGCTGAACGACATGATTTCCACTTTCTGTCTTTTGGGAAAAATCAACTTTCAGCCAGGCCCCGTAGCGATTTCCGGACTCATCATAAAAGTGATTCTTATACACTGCCCTCGGATTGTCACCATCTATTAACAGATTGGCGCCTTCTCCCATGGAAATTTTATCATAGTAGGGGAAAAACTGGCTCCTGGAATTTTCTTCTCCTTCCTTTGTTAATGTACCTTTCCAACCGTTATAATATAGAATATCCTTTCCAATACTAAAATCCAGTTCTGCATTTAATTGGTGTTTACCGTCAATAGTCTCGCTACCAGGCAACTTAATCTTGCTCTCGCCCGACTTAACAAACTCATCAATTGCAGTATCAAACCGGTTCCCCCAACCTGCTTCTGCCACCTGGTTTTTTACCTTTTTAATATTTTCAGCACTGATGTCCATACAACTTTGTTTTTATGATCAATTTTAAAAAAATTAACGCACCCCCACTCCCTTTGAGCGTTTAGCAGCGGGTTGCATTACCCGCTTTTGATTAGCTCTCTTACCAGGCTTTTGGGCATAGTTGGCTTTGGCATTTTGCACCTGCGCTGTATCATTCTTTTGGGCCGTGTTGTGCTGTGCCATTGGCGTAAAGTCCTGGTAGAGCTTTGTACCTTGCTGAGCCACTTGGCCCGTCTGGATATTTTTCCCGTTTGCCTGTGCAAGGTTCAGGTTGGCAGGCCTTGCTGCCACCTGAGCACCAACAAACTGCATCCCTATGCCTGCAAGGTTAACAGCACCTTTGACTGCATTCAGCGCTATTTTTGCAGCACCTAGTACGACGTTACCGGCAAACAAAACAACATTACGACCCAACCTGAATGGTGTTATTGGATACCTTTGCCTGGTAAGCGCATCTTTGCGGGCCTGTAATAACTTCAATTCAGCATTCTCCGCAAAGTTTGTGTCCTTACCTTTAAAACTGTCCATAATTTGTTGGAATACTCTTTCTTTCGACTTGATGTAATCTTTGTCATTCAACAAATCTGAACCGTAACGTTTGGTAAAATTCTTTTCAATTCTATCCCAGGCGTTAACCATGTCGCCTACCTGATTTCGAGTCAGGTCACTCCTATTCGCTTTCATAACTTTTAAAGTTTAATTCTTAATTTTTTTCACAAATGCTGCCGCACTACACTTTTAATGAGAAATGTTGCCGGGAAGCGGCAGGCTTTTTAACAGGTGTTTGCCTTTCAATGAAAGAAAAAGATGCCGGTCGCCATTTAGCTCGTAAAGCTCGATCGAGAACTTCTTTTGATCAGCAATAGTAAACTGGCTTAAAGCAAGTACAACATTTACACTTTCATGTGAGTTTATCCTGTCTTCCAGGTTAATGGTTTGATACAGGATAGGTTTTTCCACGTCCATGATGGATGTCCTCCGGCTGGTATGCTTATCCCTTACGTATCCACGTACAAAATGAACCGGGAAGGGAATACCTGAACCATTTTTCACTTTTACTAAAAAAAACAAAATGCCATTGTGTAAGTAACAGTCCTGCAGGATAAGCTGCATACCGCCTACATGTTTACTGCGCCTGATAAACCTTTCAGTCCTTTGATTCACCAATTGACGGGATATATTTTCAATGGCAGCTTCTGTTAACGGACTGTCATTGAAATGAACAGGGGGTGTTTTATTCACGGCCCCTGTCTCACTGAAGTTAATTGTTGAACGAATGGGCACATCACTGTATCTGACTATAAATGGGTAGATGCCACCATCGGCGGTAAAGACATGCAGGGAGGTAGCATTCATGGTATCAACAGCCGCTTTAATCTTCAACACATTATCTACCCCATCCACCTTTTTAGCAAGTAATAAAGATTTGCCGCGGTCAACCGCTTTAATAGCGGCAGGGAAAACAAGCACTGTTGTACTGTTGGTTGATACCTCCAGATTATAATTGCCTATTGTCGCAGGGGTATTAACTGGTTGGCAAAATGCAACCTGGCCGGCAAATAACGATCCTATAATGGCCAACGCCATCCACAAAAATCTCACACTCATAGTTGTTTTTTTAAACTTAAGTAATTAATGACTACTGCTGACTTACAAGTAAGACCGGGTGATCAGCTTTTACTTGCACTTTTACAAGTCTGACCTTTTTACTAAGCAGATTCTTTGCTGTCTCAATACCGGCAGCCGCTGCCTGCGCGCCGACAGAAGGATCAAGAGAGCCCATTGAAAGTGCCTGTAATGCCTGCTGTGAACCCTCTTTAGATGCATCCCTCGTTATACTGCCAGGAATACTTATACCCGGCAATCCATCCGTATCGTACACCTGCAGGGAGACCGGATAAACATTATTGTCAACCAGTATGGATGGAATTTTTATTGAAAGCCTGTCTCCCGATAACTCGCATCTGCCAAACACAAAGGCACCTGCCCTGATTAACTGCCCCTGGATATAAGCATCCTGCAGCAGCCTGATTTTAATCGTCTCGCCACTTACAACCGTTTTGGACTCGTGAATAACTCCCTGTAACGCTGTACTGGCCGGTATATCAGGGGTATTATTCAAATCATAAAACCCGTTAGAGGTATTTTGGGAAAGGCGGGCGGCGACTCCCCCTGTGCCACTCCTGGTATTAAATGATAAATCCGACCCCTGCTCCACCAAATCATCCCCTTCTTTTTTAATAGCATTACTGATGGGAAATATTTGCGACTTGTTTTGCACGGATTCAGTCTTTAATTTTTCCTGAATTCGTTCAGGGTGCTGAATATCAATTATCTTCTCCAGCATTGCATCCAACTTACTGAGCTGAGGATCTGCTGCGGTGACAGGTTGCTGTAAGGAAGCCATCACACTATCTATCTGTCGTTGGGCAACTTCCGGCTGATACAATGCCTCCTGGCCAGGCGGTTTAGGTATGGTTGCCGTATCACCGGCAGCCACCACCTTTTGCAAAACTTCCAGGCGCCGGGCAATTTTCAATTCATTGCCATCCATGTACTCCTTTTTTGCCTGTGCCCGGCTCATACTATCTTTTTGAAGGGTGGCAGCAATAGAATGACCGTCTGCCAGGGCTTCGATCAAACCGGAATCAGGCATATTATACCCCTCAATCTCACTGCGATCCTTCCTGGTCCTTGCATCCTTATCTGCCTGCTCATACATGGCAAGCTTATCCATCGGGCCTTTATCCTCCAACTGAGCACCGGGTAAACTTGTATTTAACCCAGCCAGTATGTTATGCCCGTTATTTTGTTTGCTTTTTCCACCGCCTAATCCATAAAACATCAGACATAGGACCGGTACGGCAAATAGCGGGACCACCATTAAAAACTTTCTTTTTCTTTCAGCTACACTTTCCATACTCTCATATTTTGATTAAAAGTTTCTACGTATAATTCTTTCTGCCTCCTTTACACTATCAATAAAATGAGGTCTTGCCCGAAAAAAACTATCCAGCTGCTTTTTTCCTGCCGGTGTGGTCCCAACGCTATCTATATAGTGATAAAAGCGGGAAAAAGCAGTAGTATCCGGCTGGCTTTGATTACCGGGATCGTGGATTTTTTTTACTCCGGGCCTAGTCATTGGACCAGCAAAAGAATGTTGACCGGCACTGTCCTTGCTGGTTTTTCCCGTTATAGTCCTGTACATAATTAAACCACTTATCCCTCCAAAAACAAGCAGGATGAGGTATAAAAAAAGGCTCTGCTCTTTTTTATTCCACCGGCTCGTTTTCTTATACATCCAGTTAGACCATTTGAATTGAACATTAACAATGGCTTGAGCAATCCATGTTGTTACAGCCTCGTTGGCTTTTGAAGACGACTGTTTTTTAAATCTTTTCATCACTTTACCTTTTTGAAACACTGATATCCCTGTTCTCCAAAGTCAGCCAACGAAGTATTAAAAAACCATGGCTATTATTATCGGATCTGTCTACGTTCCGTAAATAGCCTTCGGTTATTAAAGTCCTGGTAATAATTGCGCTGGTCCTTATAATACGGATAGTTCCGTAGTACCTGAAATAATATGGATACTGATTGAGGTCCAGCTTTACACTATCGCAGTTAATTTCCTGGCTTACATTAGCACTCACGATGCTGGCGAAATAGTTTTTCTCCTTTAAATCAAAATAGGCATCCTTTCCGCTTTCATCGGCCAGGTAAAGCGCGCGCTTCATGTGTGCTTCTATCACTTTTTCATCAGGTGACAGATCAAAAAATAGTTGATGAAAGGATTTTATATGGTCTTTTGCCTCCACGGGTATGTTATCTTTTCGGTTACTGGCAAAAGCCTCTACAGCCTTTTCACCGGCAACAAGGTATATCCGCTGTTGAGCCTTTTCAAGTTCTTTGAAACATGTATATATAGTGTATCCACACAGGCAGGTATATGCTATCACAAGAACTGCGCTGAATAAACGGATATGTTTAAAAGCCGAATCAATGTTTTTTAATTGTTGCAACATCACGCACACATTTTCAATTCACACAAGAGTTTTAAATAATTAAGACTTAGCGTTACCGGATGGCTTATCAGACAGCTTATCAGCAAAATAACCGGAAGCTACGCCATGGCCTTCCATTCCTTTTGTCATCATTAAATTGGCATCACCAAATGCATCAGCGGCCATTCCTAATCCTCTGTCTGCTACCATCATTCCGCCCATTGCAGCACCCATACCTGCACCTGCGGCCATACTGGGAACGCCGGCCACAATACTGGTTACCTTTGAAGTGATTGCGCTACCGCCGCCACTGCTTACAATAATATTACTTAAGGAGGGAACAGTCATATAGGAGATGATACCTATTATCATAAATATCAAATAGCCGGCATCTGCACTGGTGAAGAAGGTTTCACCGTAAGTATTGATCTGTTGGAGATCTAGTTCCAGCATACCTTTTTGAATATTGCCCAACAGCGCTCCAAGGATATTGGCAATTGGGAGCCACAAATAATAATTCACATACCTGGCCAAATAAACGGCCAGTGTATGCGTGAATCCGTCGAAAACAGCTATTCCGAAAACAAACGGGCCGAGCAAGGCCATTATCAACAAATTGAAAGTGCGGATAGTATTTATACAAAGTGCGGCGGCCTCGTAAAGCAATTGGAGGGCAAATGATAAGAAGGCTTTAAAGGTACTTTTTAGATTAAAATAAGCCTTGCTCATAGCAAACTCGATATCATTTCCCACACTTCCAAATAGTCCTTCGTCGTTTACCTCTTTAGGATGGGTGTAAAGCATCCATAAATCCCTGTCTCCCATTCCATCATGAACACCATACATTAAAAAGTCAGGCGTTTTCTTTAATTCCTCATCACGCTTGGCAAGCAGGGCCTCCACATCACTGTTAGTTTTGGTTAGCATTGCTTGTGTAGCGGTAATCGTTGGCCGAAGTACCGAATTTGCCAGGGCGATAATTTCGGGGAACAGTAAGATACATGACCCTAAGACGAAGGGCCTGAAAAGGGGGAAAAAATCAATTGGTTCGGCATTGGCGATGTGTTTCCATACCCGGTAACCAATATAAAATGTAGCTGCAAATCCTGCAATTGCCCTTGCTGCATTTTCGAGGTCTGCACACATGGGGACCATTTTATTGTACAGGCTATTTAATACCGCATGCAGTCCATGTACCTCCTCAAATATTGTCCCCTGTGCCTTCAACAACTGGGGAATAATCAAAAGGGCAAAACTCAGCCCCACTGTCCATTTCTTCATTGTAAACCCTTATAAATATTAACAAATCAATTTCCTATCCCGTGAAGATTCTTAATTGTCTGCACTTCTGTTTTGTCCTTAATGGCAGAAATAGCCAACTGCTTTTGACCTAAATTGAAATTGCGGAGGAAAAGGAGCTTCCGTTGCATATCATCATAAATCCGATCAATACCAGCTAACCGTTCATCATCACTCATACGCAGTTGTTGGGCTGTTAAAATACTGGTCAATTCATCTAATTGCTCTACTGAATCATCAAACAGCTTACTGTAGACTCCTTCCAGGTAACTTAGCTTGTCTGCATCAAAAGCCCCGCTACTCCTAAATAATTTCAGGGCTGATTTATATTCACTCACAATGGCAATCTGATAGGATATAATATCTGCTACACGGGAATACTTCCTTATCTCAGGATTTACCAGATACAAACCGTCCAGAAATACCTCATGGATTGAATAGGTACCGCTGGTGATACTTTTAACTTTGTCATACCCGTTCTTAACGATTTTATACCCATCATACATCAGGGTTAGTATCTTTTTAAACTCTGCCAGCTTTTCAATATCCAGGGCGAGTTGCTGCAGCTCCTGCTCCTGCGCCTGAACATGGCAGGGCCAGATCCCGCCGGCTGCAAGTAGCAGCCAACAGCAGAAAAATATTTTTTTCATACAATAATTACTTTATACCGTACTGGGATTTTATAGTTTGATGTTCAACCTGATCGCGGATAGCCTGGCGCACGTAAGAGGAGGCTTCACTTTGATAAGCCTGGTAAAAAGCCCATTGACGCTTACTTCTTTCCCTTAACCGATCAATAATGGCCATCCGGTGATCATCTGACATCGAATAAGTACTATCTGTTAACACCGCTTTCAGATCATCAATTAACCTGAATGCATCCGCTGACAATTGCGTACAGGCAGTATTAATAGCAGTCTTCTGATTAGCAGAAAGAATAGAATTGCCGGATGCGGCTCTGGAGAGTGAATTTGCATTTTTTATCAGGAGTAACTGGTTAGCCACAATCTGGGCCTGATCACCAAATTCCTTCACTTCTGGACTTACTGCCTTTAAGGAAGTATAATAATCATCATGCAGGTGGAATTCACCATTTTTAATATCATGGATAATATCGGTACCTTCCTTGACAATGTTATATCCTTTTTTAATTTTCAGGATAATATTTTGTAGGGCGGCAATCTGGGTGAGCAAATACTCTATTTGCGTTTGTTTCTGACTGGTATATTCTTTCGCTATAGGAACAGGTGTTTGAGAATATCCATTCATCCCGTTTATTATCAATAGTAATACCCAACAACACAGTTTCATATACACACAATTTTATAAACACGTTTCTTTGACAATTTTAAAAACACTTCCATTCAAAGCAATGCGTTTTGCTATGCATTAGCTGGAAACAATTTTGATAAGCCATACTGCATGCTATATGCTCCATTTACCCAGTCCATAAATCTTCCCGCAACACCTAAACCGTCATCTATGAGGCAAATTATTAACCACTGGTAATATAAATCTATATAGTCCCTGATCCATGAATTAACTAATGCTATTTATCTAAACCATAATAAGCCTTTAATGTACTTAGCTCTATTTCATCCTTTGCCATGTGCAGACTATATACGATATTCCCATTTGTAAATGCCCGCAGGTCGGCAATATTCTTATCAATCCTGGCCGCAGCCTGATCAATAATTTTCAGCCGGGCCGCATCAGGCATTTGTGTGGTAAATGAATTAATAACAAGCAGTATCTCATCAAGGTTTTTGACACTCTGGTCAACCATCCCAGTATATACGTCGCCTATGCTTACCAGTTTTTCAGCAGAAAAATGCTTATCCTTTTTAAAAAGCTGATAACTTTTCTTATACTCCTCCAGCAGATTGGCCTGCTGGGTAATGATAGATTTTATCCGCTTATAATAGGCGATTGCTGCCTTTACCTTTTGCAATTCAGAATAATATGTTTCAAATATTTTCCGCTGTTTTTCACTCCATTCACTTATTTCTTTCAGTTTAAGTTTAGACATGGCATTTTCCAGGTCTTTCTGGGCATCCTGAAGATAAATCGTTACATTCTGCAACCGCTGAACTGCAAGGTCTATGGCTTTGATAATCTTAATAAGGATTTCTCTAATGATCTCCTCGATAACAAATGCATGGCTCCTTTGCGTAGGAACGGTCGTAAAAACCGACATACAAACCAAAAAAATCCAAACACTCCTTTTCACGCTTCTCTGTTTTAAATGGTTTATACATATTTCGTTTCCATTATTAGTTAATCTTTGAATAGATTAACTCCCCCTGTGTAAGTGAATCCCTTTCCGGATTGAAATAATACTTACGTTCATCGTCATTGAGATCCAGCATATTTTTATCCGGGAAAAAGCTTCCTCTGTAAGATTGAACCCCCTGCTGAGCTGTGGTACCAATAGAATTTACACCGAAAATATGCCGGTAAAAATGTTGTACATCAAACTCCAGTTCATTGTTACCAGGAGCTGGTTTGATCACTATAGAATCAATAACTGTCGCAGATTCATTCTTTATTGAATGCAAATAGGAACCGACAATAGAATTTGGCTTCTTTGCCTCAATGATGTCACAGCCAACAACCAGACAGCCCGACAGAAAAATAATTACTGACTTTTTCATGATTTTTTATTTGGAATAAACGTCAGTTTAATTTCGATTGAACCCAACTTATTTTATTCACTCACAATGTGCATAACAAATAATCCTTTAAGGCGAATACGCATTTTATTTATTACCATTCAAATGCTCCAATAATGCCTTAATACCCTTTTTCATATCACCTCCACACCTGGCTGTAAACTCCTGCACCAACACCTTTTCCTTTTCCTCTGTTGTATAAGCATAATATTCTTCCGGAGAAGGTTCAAAACCATATACCTTCATGGAAACACCAGCATGATCAACATATAATTCACGGTATTTACGCTTCGGATCATTTGCTTTGTTTAATGACAAGACCATTGGCTTTCCTTTATCCGGCATCCCCATCACCGTTTGAAGCTGATCAAACTTGTTTTGAAACTTGCGCATATCAAGTAGAATCTTGGTATCCGCATTATTCAAAATGGCCTCTTTTACAATCGGACTGCTGATGACATCGTCCAGCTCCTGGCTAACGACAATGGCTTCGCCAAAAAATTTGCGGACTGTCTTATACAGGTACTTCAGGAATTCCGCCATTCCCGCTTTTGCAATAGCCTTCCACGCTTCCTCAATAGTGATGCATTTTCGGATGCCTTTGAGCTTTCTCATCTTAGATATAAATAATTCTGTAATGATGATTGTGACCAATCCAAAAAGAACGGCGTTATCTTTAATATTGTCAAGTTCGAATATTATTAGCCGTTGGTGAAACAGATCCAGCTTTTCCCTGGCATTCAGGAGGAAGCCATATTCCCCATCACCGTAAAAAGGGCGCAGGACATACAGGAAATTATCGATATCGAAATCCTTTTCCTTTACACCATCCTTGTGAAGCACCTTCCTATAGTCTGTTTGCAGGTAATCATAAAAGGAATCAAAACAGGGAAAAATCGTTTGATCCTTTTCCAACAGGCCAAAGTAACCATGCAACGCATTGGATAAGGCCACATATTCGGAACGCCTGAACCCTTCCTCATCCTTTTTCCACAACGAAATCAATAGTGTCTTGATCGATTCCTTTTTCTCTATATCCAGACTATCTCCCTCATCTATATAAAAAGGATTGAAACACAGTGGCCTGTTCTGATCATAGGTGAAATAATACCCCCCCACTAACTGGCAAAGCCCCTCATAAGAATGACCAACATCGATGATGATGATATGAGCGCCCTGCTCATAATAACTGCGCATGAGATGGTTCATGAACATGCTCTTACCGGATCCACTGGCCCCAAACACCGCCTTTGACCTGTTCGTGCACCAGCCCATTCGCATAGGCTCATCCGTTATATCCACGTGGATTGGCTTACCCATCTGCCGGTCTACCAGCCTGATACCGAACTCACTGACTGAATCCTTGTAGGAGGTTTCCTGGGTAAAAAAGCAGGTAGCCTGTTCAGCAAAGGTGTCAAAGGTTTCATTTGCAGGAAGAGCCGCTGCATTACCGGGTAATCCGGCCCAATATGTTTCGGGCGCTCCTTTCAGTGCCTGCCGGGGAGTTACATCCATCTGGGCTAATCCGGCACTGGCCATATTGCGCAATTCTTTCAGCTTGGTACCATCAGCGGTCCATACCATCAGGTTAAAATGCGCCTTTACCGGTAGTCGTCCCTGACTGATCGCCTCATTCAAAAAATTGTTAGTAGCATCCCGGCTGATAGCATTTTCACGGGAGTAAGCACTTAAGGATTGTAGCCTTCTTCTTTTTGCCTCTAGCTTTTTTAAAGTTTTCTGGGTATCTTCCACCACAACGAACTGGTTATAAATATGATTGCAATTCAGAAGCTGACCAACCGGTGCGGCAAATCCTACTGAGAATTTGGCTTTATCGCTTGAATATTTGTCATAGGTGATGCGGCTTCCGCATACGCCGGGTAAATCGTCAGGCGTACTAAGCGTATATTGCTGGCAGTAATTCTCTCCGATTTTCCATTCAGGTTTAAAGGCAATTTCCCTGATCACCGGTGTCTGATTCTGTGGAAGCAAAAAACAATACCTCTCAATTAATCCGGCAAACTTTGAATCACCCACCAACTCATCGGTTCCCAGTCTCGTTACCTTAATAAAGCTACCTTCTGCCAGTAGTCTGCTAAACTGACTTACCTTATCGGCAAATTCCTGAAATGCCGTTTCATTAAGACCATCCTGGGGTACAATTATCGGACGGATCAGATTTGAAAATACTGCGTTACCCAATGGTTTCCCTGATGCACGTCTTGTGATCATCACAAAACATTCGTGATTAAGAATCTGCCTTTCGTTAAAGAACATATCACTACTTCTGTTGAAAAAACTATCTGCAGATTTATCGAAATCAGCATGGTACTGATCTTCCATGTACCAATCCTGTTTATGCAGAATGGTACCAGGGGGTAATAGTTTTATTGCCCGGATCCATATCTGATGAATGGTTTCATACTCTTCCGAGCTTAAGCTAAATACCTCCGGAAGATCCAGTTTGAAAACTACTGTCAGGTCACCATTCTTCGATATTATGCAATCTCTTTCAACCTTATGAATGGGTAGTAGCCTTTCAATCGGCTCGCCAATTTTCTTATTTCCTTTTAACTGCAATAGCAGTGCTGTCATGACTACCATGACGATTATCAACATTACTATCATCACTCACACTCTTTTTCAATCCGGTAAACACGTTTCTGCTCTTACAAATAATAGCGGAAGGTACCTGCCTGAAGGCCGCCTCAACCATAAGGCCATGCTCTCCATATTTGTGACTGAGTTTGTAGACCCATGAAAAAAGCACAAAACCAGCTACACATACTACACCCGCACAAACATATGCAGGCACCCCCGCTATATAACCTGCCGCAAACAACACCAGCAATCCCACCAACCCTACGGCCAGATAAGTAATATATTGAGCCTTGAATCCTTTGAACTCAATACTTTTACCAATGCCTTTATTAATCTCATATATACTACTACTCATAACCTTAATGTTTAGGTCCGGTGAAATCCGGCAGAGGGCCTGTTACACACCAAAAAATCCTTTCAATACAGTAGCTACGACAACTAAAAAAATACAGCTGCCAAACCACGCCGCGGCCACTTTGCCGGTGTCCTGCTCGCCCTGGTTCCATTTGTTGTATACCTTGATGGCACCGACGATCCCGACGATGGCGCCAATGGCATACATCAGTGTACACCCTATTCCAAAATAACCGGCGACCTCCTTGGTTGCGGCTGTAATACCACCGCTGCCACTGGCCGTTTGAGCAAACACATTGGCTGATACACATAATAATGTTGTGACCAGGGCTGTAAATTGGACTGACAAACTCAGGTTCGCTTCCCTACATTTTCTTACTTCACTACGTCTCATACGAATTATTGAGTTATGATAAAAAGAACTACTTCGCTCATGGGCATGAGTTGGGCCACTGCGCATGACCATGCCTGCCATGCACAACTAAAAATGTGATCTACACCAAAATGAATTATTGAATGGGCAACAACCTATGCCCAGAATGAATTTGCTTCTTCAGTTGAGTAATGGATATTACAGTCCATGGATGCCGCTTTAATAATGAGATTATTGATAGCTGATTTAAAAGCGGGAACATTTAAGGTCGGATAGGCCGCGATCTGTTGCTGGAGTTTAGATGTTAATTCCTCTTTTGTAATATTTTCGCCGGCACCGGCTATTGTATCCTGTAATTCAGAGGCAAGCTTTTCCAGTGCCTGAAATGTTTTATCGCTGGAATTATCTTCCTCCTCTTCCTCATTAAAAACTGCCATTTCTTCTATTTCGGGTACATTGTCACGTAATGAATCTTCCGGGGCATGGGCACTCCAGACCCGCTTGTTCTTATTTTGTTCCAATGCACGCTGAAGCATGGATGGCTTAATATTTAACTGGCCGGTAATAAATAGAATGAAGAAATACAAAAAGAGGGCACCAGAAATAATTCCTAAAAACACCCCCCATGAAATACCTTGTAACATACACGCTAGTTTTTATGCTTGAAATAATTTCCGCTGCTTGCGGTATCTGACACAAATATGTATTTCGAGGTGACTGGTATTTAGGACCTATTGGGAGATGGGAAAAATAAATCACAAACTATTTTCATCATCAGTTTCCAGCCGTCGTATATAGCTATTCCCTAGTGCATCAATAAAAGGTTTTCGGCCCTTCTTTCTCAATCTGTTATCTTCATGGATCTTAAAAATATTGCCAATCTTCACATTAAATACCTTAGAAAAATAATCAGCTAATTTTTTCAAAGGAACCCGTGTGTCGTTAAAGACACCATGTTCCTGTAAGGCGACTATTAATTCTACCAAAGATGCCTTTGAACCTGTCCAGGTAATCAGTCCGGTTTGTACAGAAGCGTCCCCTCCGGTAATATTTTGTTGCGATAATGTCCACAACCGGTGACTGATAAATGCCGATAACAATTCGTAAGATTTTATAAAGGCTAACTGAACACTCATCGGGGCCGAAAATTGGGCATCATGCAACCAATATAAATTATAGGGAGAAACGAATTGGAATTGCTTCTGGGCCTGCCGCTTGAAGTAGTAACTATCAAGGTAAGTGGCATGCATTCTGTAATAGGTATAGAATTCCGCTGTTGACACAAAATATTTTTCAATTTCTGATTGCTCTGCGGCGTAATACTGTATAATAGCAGCGGTTCCACTTACCGGTTCGAGTGAAAGTAATTTAGAAATATGGGTATAGTAAATCAGCCTGCCATCAACTTCAGGCTTTATCTCCTTAAAAAAGGCAATCTCTTCCTGATCGTTTTCAAATGGGGTAGTTTCGATTTGCTGTTTCAGATTAAGTAAAGCAGCCACTATCAGCTCCTTTCCTTTTTGAAGTTCATCAAAGGAATAGTCTTCGTCAGAAAATATACTATCGAGCTTAGCCAACAAGCTCTGTAACACTTGGGTGAATGCGGTCCTCATGATGTCAGCTTTTAGGTGAACAAACCATTTTATCACAAATCACGAACTTTGGTAAATGTCAGAACAGTCCCAGGGGCCTAAACAGGGATCCTGACAGCAATTAATAATGAATTAGTTATAAATATTTTTCTGAAGAAAAATTTATCGGAAGGGGAAAAGCTAACCTGGCAAACAGGAGTACGAATAACAGGGTTGAGGATCTGTTAATAGTTTTCATAGAATTACGTTCAGCTCATTCAACGCCTGGTTGACAGCAACTACTGAAAAAATTAAAACGGCTATTTATACTTATCCCACTTTACTGCCTCCACGATCTTAAACAGCCGCCATATTCGCCCGTTATATAATTCAATTCTCTTCTTTCATAATATTCCAGCTCAAAGCCTATGTTGATCGCCATTACCACTTCGTTTTTCTGATTTCTGTCCCACACTACGCCACCAAAGAACAGGAGCATAGAGCCCGTGGCATTCATCACTATATCTTTACCCTTAGCCAGTTCGGAGATCGGGTTGGGACAGCTTAACTGTTTGTAAATCGTGCCATCTTCATTGTAAATAACCGCATTGCCGGGTGATGGATATTGCGGATGATCATAAGGATATACCACCACCATCATTGTACGATCGGGGGTTACAAATCCGGTAATATTCATACCGGCATCAATCAGGGTATATTCCTTTTCACCCACCAGCCATTTTATGCCCTTTGAGGGTGCTGTGAAATATTTTGTCCGCGTAGGGTGGTTGACTCCTTCGAGCATATCAATACCCCTTGAATAGTCCTTGCTCAGGTCCAGCGCCAGCTCAATGTCATTATCTGTTATGTAGTGAAATCCTGTTATCATTGTTATTGTTTATGATTACCTTCTATTCAAAGCTATACTATTGGGTGTAGTTAACTTGTTGTTGATAATAGTTGCTATTGTGTCGCTATTGGCATTCTTCAGCAAAATAACACTTGTCTCATCTTCTGATCGCAAGCCCGCTATCAGCAGCGATCTTACTGTTTGTTTTAAACGCCCAAACAGGCAGCAAGTAATCCATTGCAAATCACAAAACTGACGTTTTGAAGCGACCATGAAGCTAAAAGAAAATGTTCTATTTTTTAAGAAAAAGATCCGTACTACTATATTCCCGATTTTTTAGAATTACTTGTTCACCATATTTCTTTGGGAGCTTAAATGTTTGAATTTCTTTATCATTCGGGCAATAAGTTTTAACTAGCTCTCCCGACCCAAAAGTCAAATAATTCAAAAAATAAAGGCCATTTTCTGTTGAAAGTGTAATTTCTAAAATAAAGGGGTGCCTCCGGCAAAAAATTGGAAAGACCAATATCAGGAATAACCATATTTACTATATTATTCAAACTAATATAATAATTTCCATTCAATTTGGACGCTATTCCTCCTTTAATAACTCTACCAATTGTAACAGTAAAATTCTGACTGTCTTAATTGAGTGGATAGACGAAAATTTGTGTTTGGTGCGTATGCTCCCCGAACTGACCTCCATGGATTTGGGGGTTGAAAAGGTTTGGCTGGTTATTCTGAAGACCTCCGATTTGGATTCATTAACAATAATACCTGCCTTGATACAGAGTTTTATAAACAGGGTCAGTACAGCCACTGAAACAGATAATTTAATCCGGCCTCCTATTACCGGGTGAACCGGTTTTAACTCCCCTTCAGCCGGTACCGGGTTGATCAAATTATATGCGGCGCGCAAAGAGCTGACAATTTGCTCGGTTACGTTTGGCAATGTAGGTAAAAAACAAAATCCGGGTAATGGCTCCAATTGTTCCATTGTTCTAAAGTACCATTGCAGGGTGGATAGCTTTGCAGCCAGATCCATTTCCGCCATCTTTTCATCCAGTCTGGTAGTACATAACAACACGTACCTTGGCAAATTATAGTTTAGCTGCAGGAGAACAGTATGAATTTCTTCATTGATATCTTTTATCCATTTCTCCGGGACCGGCTCATGTAAAAACGAAAGGCTTTGGACTAATTGCTGGATATAAGTGAGTTGTCTGAAAGTAAAATTCCCGGTATCTGATTGCACGAAATCCTTAATGGGCTGCAGGGCTAATCTAAGTAAAGGATGTTCAATTTTAGGATGCTGGTAGGCAGTCTCCAGTTGGGTTAGAGCAACAGACAGAACATCCCGGTTTTTTAAAAAAGAAAAACAGGAGATTTGCAGGCTTTCCTGAAAAGCACCAGGAACATATCGCCTGATATAGTCAATTACCTTCTCCAGATACCCTGCCACCTTAATATAAAAAGACCTGTAACCATCATTTAGGTTCTCTGTATTATTCTTAACATAATCTCCCACTCGCTCTAATAGCTGTAATACCTTCAGCTGTAAAACGTTTAAGAAAGAAGAAACACTGCCATGCATCTGATCTGAAATGGAGTTACACAACATATCGATCTTTTGCTCAAGGAACAAAAGATCCCTGTTGCTTTCCTGCAAATCCAACAAGTAGTTTTGCGGATGAATAGTTATGTAAACCCACTCCTCAATTATATGTAATGGTTCATGTTCCATTTAATAACCTGGTTATTTAAAAAAGTAACCATCAGGATATTGAAAGGATGTGAACATAAATAATTTACGAAATATTAGCGACAACGCCAATAAGAACTAATAGACGCCTGTATTTAATTAAAATTCGCTGATAGCTATTTAATATTCGAAATTTAATGAATGGATAATAAAATAGCTGAGTTCGTTTGTAACCCCTGGTTATGAAATAATTGCAAATGTCCGGGGACCCATTGCAGCAACTTGTGTATCGATGGCTAAACACCGCCGCCGCCTGCTTCATCTGGCTTTACAAACAGCAGATGGGCTAAATTCGGGTCCTGCCGAATTCTTTCAATTTCAGATTCTATTAATAAGGCAATATCATTTTTGATCTGTATGTAATTATTCTGAATTTCCAGTACCGATATATCTCTTATTTTGGGCAGCGGTTTATAGTTATCTTCTTCGGCTTTTATAGCAGCAGGATCATTGATAATATGACAATGGAAGGTTTTTAACTTAACGGGTGTACTGGGGTTATCTGCAACCATTCCCACAAACTCGCCGCTGCTCAGGGATGAAATTTTAGAAGGCGTTACAGCGTAATCAAGCTGCGTATTGTGGCTTACGCTTGTATCTGTACGGTTGATGGATACACTTTCTCTGGTTTGTACAATTTTGCCGAATCGCTCAGACAATACCTTTGCTGTATCACCAAAAGTCTGCCCGCAAATAATATTACCGGGGAGGTTCACGATTACATCTGCCTGATCCTTGCCATAATCCTTTCTCAGTTGTTCTGTACTCTGGACTGCAATCAGTGTACTTACCAGATTACTTCTGGCAGTAGCCAAAAGAGTATCCAGTGGGGCGTATATCGTGGGGTACTCATCGAAGATCAGCGAACACTTTTGCTGGTTCTTGCGATTGACCAGTTTTAGCATTCGCGTTATATACAGACTTAGTACAGCTCCATATATCTGAATTTTCAAGGGGTTATTCCCCATGGCTACAATCTTGGGTTCTTTGGGATTGTTTACATCCAGGGTGAATTCATCCCCGCTTAAAACATAGTATAGCTGTGGTGAGCTGAGGCGTGCAAGACCAATTTTGGCGCTGGCGATCTGGCCTTCCAACTGCTCGGTTGCCCGGTTGAGGTATGCCGATATAAAAGGGTTTAACAGCGCCTCCGTCGTTGATTCAGTTCCCAGCACCGGGAACAGGTCATCGTAAGGCATAGACATCAATTCGATGGCATGGGGTAAAGTGCAATACCTGCCATCCTGGTACTTCCGCAAAAACCAGATCACAGCGGTCAGGAAGTTTATGGGGGATTCCACAAAGAAATCTCCGGTTTTGCGGACCCAGTCCCGGTTTAGTCCCAGAAGGATCGTCCTGGCAGCTTCTGCTGCATCGGTAATATCCTCCATCATATCCGGATCAAGCGGATTACATCTGTGGCTGCGGCTTAAATCATCAAAATTGATGACATAGAATTTTGGAGGTATCTTATAAGCTGACTTGTATTTTAATAAGGCGTTATAGGCAATCTTGGTAAGATCATCATACTTGAAATCATACAAAAACATTGTATACCCCTTACTGATATTCTGCTGAATCCACGACCGGACAACGAAAAAGGTTTTGCCCGCACCGGCTGATCCGCACAAAAGCGTGCCGCGAAAGCAATTCTGGATGTTGATCCACATGGGACGTACCTTATTCTTCAGCCGGTAGCGTCCGGGCAGATTTACAGAATATTCATTTTCGATTAATTCTTCCTGCTGGGGAAAAGTCTCATTGACTTCATTGAAGATATCTTTGGCAAGCTGTAATTTTATTAAGCGGGAAAGTCTGGCGCCACCTGTAAGTACCAGGATATAACCAAGCGATGTTACAATGATATAACTCGTTGCCAGGGGAGCCACATCTAAATCAAGGTAGAAAAGGAGCGCACTCCCACCATAGAGCAATAAGCCTGAAAGCAGGAATGTGATAATAGCACTGACCTGGATTTTCTCATCTTTCTTGCCTTTGCTTCCAATCAGGGATAGGGCAAGCAACCCAAGTGCTGCAAGTTTTGAATAGTAAGGACGACTAAATAACCCGGAGCTGGCAATATTAAACAAAACCCTTTTTACCAGGTCCGGTACTAACCCCCAAATCAGAAATGCCTTATAGCAAAATATGTAATAGTGTAGTCCAAGCAAGACAACACTCCCCTTCCTGACAAAGTCAATTATTGCCCGGAGTCCCTGTTCATTTTCTCCAGTTTGCATACCACACGATTTTCTTTTTTCACACCAGGAGAATGGCAACCCTTTTAATGTCAGGTTGACCGTTTCTTGTTCTTTTTCTTCTTTGCCTCATTCAGCAGTGCTGCAGGAATGTAGTTATCAACGTCAATGGGTTCAAGCCATTCGGTAACCAGTTTAGACAACAGGAACTGAAGACTTTCAAGGCTTGCGCCCAATCTGATTAAACTATCCCTACTGTTATCAGGTGTACCAGCTGGAAGTCCCGGCCTGCCGGCTGGCCTGTCAGGTAAGCCAACTCCATTTGCATAGAGGTAGGCCGTTACCGGTTTAGTAGCCTGCACATAAGTGTTAGTATCTGTATCCTTACGGCCCAACCAATAGATGAATTCCTGGTTCCCGACCGGTTGCGCAATAATTTGCAGACCGGATCGTACCCAATACTGTGCTACCTGATAAAAGTTCTTTTGGAAGGAGGTATTATCCATCAGGGATTTGACAAAAGTCTGATTGGCTGTAATCTTATGCTGGTCCGTTATATTCGCGTTGTCAAGTTTTGAGATGATGGCTCCTGCTCCATACCCTTTGGCGAGGCTACTACCATTAAACACGCAACAGGTCTTATGATCAAGAAAGGTCATTCCATAAATAAATCCCTGCTCATTACGGCGTAATACCACATCTACCCCCTCGTCCTTCAAACCATCAATAAACCCGTTTATATCCCCGACCTCCGCTACCACTTTATCAATAGTCCGGATTAACCGCCCTTTATAATCATTGCGTTTTCTTATATTTTTCTCATACCGGAGGGCCAGGTTCTTAATAGTTGGCTTTTGATAAAAAAGGCTGGCTTTAATGGGAACACCCTTGGGGATATCATGCTCATCTAATAACTGGTACATCAGACCGTTTTTCTCATAAGTCCTACTGCCAGGTTGCCCTCTGTCAGCGAAAACCCCGAAATTCAACAGAATGGCCCTATACTCTTCCAGGGTTCCAAATCGGTAATTGTTAAGTACCCCGGTAATAATTTCTGCAATGGTCGCTTTTGTCGGTTTTTTGCCATATCTGGCTTTACGCAGATGCACTACCGGCATTTCCTTTTGCTTATTTTCCGTTTGCGCGGTTGAGGTCAGGCCATATTCCTGTTCCAGGGCAAGACAAGCCGGTCTGGACAATTCCTTACCATTATAATGAGTAGCAATACGGTTTCCCGATTCCCGTATACAGGTGGTAACAACATGTATATGGGGATGGCCGGCATCTGTATGTTT
This sequence comes from [Flexibacter] sp. ATCC 35208, assembly GCF_001975825.1. GTDB lineage: Bacteria > Bacteroidota > Bacteroidia > Chitinophagales > Chitinophagaceae > Chitinophaga. Next base: position 83,324 of record NZ_MTKN01000006.1, on the reverse strand, counting down.
ATAAACAAGGTATGGCTGCTCTCCATATCCAATCCTTTTCATATAGGATGCTGTTATTTCCTTTAGCTTGTCATCGGGCAGGTCTTCCCCTGGTGGAAAGTTGATAGATATATGAATGGAATTTGTATCCGCAATGGGATTACGCTCCATTATATCTGTAAACCGGAAAAGCTTCTGACGGAAATTCAATTTTTCAGGTCCCAGTCCAAATCCCACGGCATCAATACAGGTGGCAACTCCTTCTTTAACCTTTTTTTCATTATAGTTAAGGAGCCTGCTCATATCTTTTCCGGGAATTATCTTTGCAACCATTTTTCTGCCAGTGCTTCTACTATTGGAATCAGTTGTTGCTGGCGGGCGGCTACCTGTTGCAATAAGTCCGGCATAGCCAGAGCATGTAATAACTTTTGCTGAGGTTGCGGAACGGCATTCACGTGGCGGGTGACCTGATTGATATTATTTCCGATTGCATTCAACTCCCCTCTTATTTTCACCAGCTCTTCCATGACCACCCCCAGACTTTCGTCCCTTGTGTAGATGGTTAACGGTTTATCACAAATAATCATTCTTAACAGACCACTCATATTCTTATAGCGGGATTTGGCCAGCAACTTTTTTAACCGGTCGAAGTGATACTGATTAATACGTGTCTTAACATCATATCTCAATGCATCCTGCTGCGGCACTCTCTTTCTCCCCATATACATTAACTTGTTTTGATAGAAAAAATCCGACTTCGGAGGATTTTTTAAGGCCGACTTCGGAAGGCCGATCATTCCAGGCGGGCATTTTGTGCACGACTGTACATCTTGCTGGTCACAATTATAGGTGACCTGAACAAAGCGCTTGGTTTATCCAATCATTTTTGATATCCAAAAAATTATAACTTATGTCCAGGTGTAGGATTAAACAATTGCCGGAACCGCTGTTTTATTATATGAACAGGTTTTACTTTCTCTTTGGGCAAAAGCTGATTAAACATTCCTTTTAATTTTCTCAGATCCGGGAACTCCTTATCTGATCGTAATTTTAAATTTAAACCCTGGCTTAATTGATAGATGGTAAGCGTAGGTTTAATTATCTGCAGTTTCTGATGAATATCTATTAGCAATACTGCATTCAGGGTGATCGTTTTTCCATCCAGTGGATAGCTCATGATATAGGGAGCTACCACTTCCTCAATTCCCTTATCCTGGTTGCGCTCCAGATTCCTGTATGCTGATTTAACCTGCATGGCCAGTTCATGCTTTAATTCCAATTTTAAGCCCGGAGATAAATTTTGATAATACCCTTTGTCTTCAAACAGGTAGGTGCATTTTTTTACCTGATCCATTAGCTGGCTGGTATCGGATTTCATCAATATTGAAATTTAAACCTGAAACAAATATTTAAGCACAGGTGGTGAAACGGTCATTTAGCCGATTGACCGTCTGGAAGTTTGTTTGGCAGATTCAACCTGATGCTTAGCCGCTTTGGCCCATCGCATATTGAGGTACTTTGCGCTTTTTAAGTTTTCAACAAACCTGTGAACCTGAACAATGGATGGTAGTAGCTCCTGTATCCCGATATTCACATGGATACCACCGGGCAGATCTCTCACTTCCAAAACAGTCTTCTGGAGGTCTATTTGTTGATTTGGGTAGACTTTCAGATTCATGTTTAAACTCACCCGGCAACCTTCATACGGGTAATTAATTTTGATAGCAAGCGGAGCGCCTTCTTTAAAATATTTTCTGGAAAGCTCAGTCAACCTATATCCGGATAATATGCGATCTGATATATTCTGCTCAATATTTCTTTTCTTCAACTGATCCATCTGGATAAAGTAGCCACAAGCATCTAATGCCGCTAAAAACTTACTGATGTTTTTCATTAATGGATAAATCTCATGTTCCATTATCTTTTAAAAATTACAGTGTTAGACAATAAGGCATTATTATAAATAACCGTCAATATTGGTTAGCGGTATTATAGCTGCTGATGTCTTCCTTTGCTTTGCCTGGAAATAATCCGGGGCCTTTTCTCAAGAACGATCCCTTCATAATATAGCCCCACAAGAATGGCATTGAGCATCTTATTGGAATCCTGATTTGGCGCAATTACCTGCCCATCAGGAAGCCTGTTTTGAATAAACTGTATAAAATTGCCTTTATCTTCGGGTAAAAGATGATTACGAAACTGTATATCCTTCTTTAAAGGAGTTAGTTCAATAAGCTGCGGCGGGCTGTTCTTCCTGTAAATATTCGGGGCTTCCTCTACGAATCCGTTTTTTTTCAAAAACTGAGAAAACCCGTTCCCCTTATTCATTCGCTGTGCCTGTTTGTTTAAATATGCCATATCTGCCAGCGTGTAATTCTTATTGGGCTGATTGATTTGTTTCATATGAGTAACTGTTTCGGATTAAAAGAGTAATATTCGTTCAAGAGGTATAGGATCAGCATGGACGTTATGCCTAAATCTGTAATCCCCCGTGTTTAACCTACCAGGGGTTCTTTGGTCCTTTCCTTTTAGAAGAAGGAGCAATATTTCGCTGATTTAAATTATTGGGCACATGCAGTTGTTTACCAACAGCAAAAGTTAACGCAGCATCAATCGTTGGAATTTGTGAGGGAATATCTATTGGTATATGCGCGCCTGGTTTGTCTGCTATCTTTACCGTCATGCTGGATATGCCGAGTTCTTTGGAATCCAGATTTAACTTATATAAAAAATTAAACCCAACTTTCTGTCCGCTCATTACTGCATCTGCCGCAAGATCAAATATTTCAAGATTGGGCATATCATCAATTGCGCTTCTGGGGACAGAAATATTAGTCAATAGTATCTCATGTACCTTTCCCCTCAGTGAATGTTCAAAATCCTTACTGACCGTACCCGACCCGTTATCCAGGTAGCCTTTTTTTATAAGCAGGTCCATATTCTGTTTTATCTCATTATCGATATTTCGCTGCATACCCTATAATATTTTCTGGTGATAAAATCAGATGTAGAATAAAGGGTACATGAACCCGCAAGCAACCTGCATGGTTCTATTGTAATGGCACACGCATTAAAAAGAACGGGATATTCTGGTTTAACACAAATTCTCCCGGTTCCAGGTAGGGCACGATTTGTTTGAGTGCCTGCTCTACCACCAATGTCCCTTCTGCCGATTTAAGTAATTGCCCAATCGGGGAATCCAACGGCATGACACGAATTCTCCCATCGCTCCATCCATAAACAATACTTGTCTCCATGGCTTCTAATAATCTGCTATGCAGGCGTGAAAGCATTTTTTGCTGGATATGCATATGTACCTGGTGCTCAATAAAGTTCATCAATGCCGCATCTGCCGGGCCGCCTGTGGATGCCGAAGTATCATTGTCCAGCGAAAGCGTATAGTGTAAATTGCAAAAAGCAGCTACCACATGAATCATTGGAATTTCCTTTTTATCAATCGGCGTGATTGTTATCCCGCTTCCTTCCCCTGTATCATGCAACCTGGCAATTGGTTTGTCATTCACTACCAGCGTGGCAGAGAAAGAAAGTGATTCGTTACAATCATCGTCATGGATAGTGATATTTAAAACTTCCAGCTTCATAAAAGAATTTCTTACCAATTCCATTTGGAGATAATCAAAAAAAAATTGAGTATTGCTATTATAAGAAACAGCACTTGCTATTAGCGAATTATTTACAACGAAGATAGTTGCGCACAATCCCTGTATTTGGGAGATTCGCGGAGGTGGGATAAAATATATTTGAAGGCTGCCCGAAAGGATAGTTGACAAGCCCGTTAGTATAACCGCCGTAAAAACATCATCTTATATAGGATGTTATTCCCCAATTCCTGGGTCTGTTGTATCGCTAATTTTGCCCTCCGTATTACTTCCAGGCTGGGATGATTGTTTGCTACCACCATCTTTCCCTGTATTAAATAGGTACCGGCACCTTTAAAACGGGCTATGGCTCAGGCTTTTTGAAAAATGGGGAGTATCAAAATAATTCCCGCATAATTATCCTTTCTTTCTCTCTCAGCAATAATCCCTCGCTGCGCTGTATCCAGATGGCAGATCAGATCAAGTCCCAGGTACATATCTTTCCTATAAAGGTGGGTAACCTCGCTGCCGTTGTTCACATATGGTAAATGAATAATTCCACCCTCTTTACTGGCTTTATCTATATAAACACGGGTATCATAAAAACCGCCCCGGTTATTGATCACCGACACCATGTACTCCAGCGGGAAATAACTTTTCAGATATAGGCACTGATAACTTTCCACCGCATATGACGCACTAGGTGCTTTGGAAAAAGAGTACCCTGAGAAACTTTCAATCTGCCGCCATATCTGGTTGGTCACGGTTTCAGGATGGCCCTTTAAGCGGCTGTTATGGAAAAATTTACCCCTTATTGATTGAAGGTGATGGCCTCCCCTCTCTTTACCACTCATCAGCCGCCGGAGGTAACCGGCATCTTCGGGAAAAAAGGCAACCATAATGAATGCCCACCTCTGGCACACCTTCCTGATAGATCATTACCCCAAAAGTTTCCTTAAGCTGTTGTTCCGGAACAGGATGCAGGTAGTCTATTTGAGTTGGGTTGTGATAGCGGTCAATATTGGATTTCATCATACCGCTTTTCCCAACCCCTGGCCGGATAATACTGGAGCCAGCAACCAGCATTATATAATCCTTGCTGCCAAGCTCTTCAATGACCTGTCGAATGGACGGGCTTTCTATATAAAAGCATCCGATCGTGGCACCCCGCTTTAACCGGTCTGCCACCTTAAGATCTTTCTTAAACCGGTCCACATCGTTCACATCCACAGTTACCCAACGGCTTTGATTTATCAGGGAGGCTGTTTCCTGTCATTTGAACTTCTACGCCGGCTGAAACATGAGACGGTCTATTTTTTCCAATCATATCGCTTCTGCCGTGTACGTGTCTATATGGATAGTCACTAACCCTTTGGGTGGCAGAAACAATAAGCTATAGGCGGTGACAGGTTCTTCTGTAATTACTATTCCACCCTGCATGTTCACTCCGGATATTGGGAAAATTGTCTGGTAACCCTTTAAAGACCTGTAGTACACGAGCTGTCAAATTGTTTGTCGGCAGCTGGTGAGGATTGTTGATCAGGGCAACTATATTACTATCAGGCAACCCATATTTTGCCAATATCGCGTATAGTGCTGCGATCCTTAAATGTACTGGTTGTACCTAATATGACAGTATGCCTTACAATACATATTGCTAAGACGTTGTATTAGAGTTTTCAGAAAATAAAATGTTTCGCTATTGCAATCGAAATCTATTGAAGACCTCCATTAAATCCAATCACATAAAATAGATATTATTGAAATTTTAGAACGTGTTGTTGTTCACAGCAACGATCGAAACAAACTGACCGTATATATTATAGAGACAAGGGGCATTTTATCAATTTCAAAAAATATCAGATACTTATCCTATAGGTTGGTATGAAGATTTTTTTGATTTTTAGCACCAGTCAGTTGAACCAGTAGTGACATTATCTTGGGCCTTCACCCATAATTGTTAGATAATACTTAACTTGCAATCGGGAATCCACTCAGAAAGCATCTTCCTGTTCAAACAGTATTTCAAAGGGTACCAATTGCAGGCTTCGCCTCCACCGCGTTTATTGAAATTATACTAATAGTTAAGACTGGTTCATTTATACTGTAGTTACTGCAGGTGTGCTCGCCTGAAAATGTCAATTTTATACCTCATTGTCCGATGATCATGCAAATAAATACCGCTACCTTATCTGAATTCAATAAGGGATATGAAATGGCCTTTAAGGTCGTTTTTGATGACTTTTATAAGCCACTGTTATATTTTGTAACCAAATTAGTCAGCGACCGCCAGGAAGCCGAAGATATCACGCTGGAAACATTTCAGAAATTATTTGCGCGTCATCAGGATTTTACGTCAGGGGCCACTATACGTTCATTTCTATTTACGACTGCCCGTAACCACTGTCTCAATGTAATAAAGGCTACCAGGATTCATCAGCATCATTTACGCAACCAACCCCAGTCAGAAATTGATACTGCGGAAGCAGAGGCTGCTGAGCGACAGCTCGAAGCTCAACTGATCAGCTACTTACACAACGCCATAGAAAAACTCCCGAGCCGATGCAGGGAAGTATTCAGGCTGCTATTTATCGAACAACTAAAACCTGTTGATGTAGCCCAGCGGCTTAATATCAATGTTGATAATGTATACAGCCAGAAAAAGCGGGCGGTAGAATTGCTGCGCACCGCTGTCAATGAACATCCGGAGGTAATGGTACTGGCTGGATATCTGTTCTCGGTATTTCTCTCTGAAATATATTATGTGTTGCTACACAATATGGATTAAACCCTGCAAATATTAAATCTCCAATAATTTTTTTCTCCCATTTTTTCAGATTGATACAAGTGAGTTGTTTAAGCTAATAGAAACAGTTGATGAGAGATGACAAGTTCATTGTTCATGCATCACAAATAACGCTTAAATGGATCAGGATGAAGTATGGGTATTAATCCTCAAACACATACAACAAGACATCACTCCGCAGGAGGCTGAACAATTAGCAGAATGGCTTAAACAGGGGGGCAATCGTCAGCTGTTTGATCGGCTGACGGATCCCAGCAACCTGCATGCCAAGATTGAGGAATACAGGAATTTCCAGGTGTCAGAAGATGTCGCATGGAAGAGGCTTCTTGATGCTGGTCTGCCTATACAAAAGCATCACAAAAAGAGTTTCGATACATGGTTGCCTTATATCGCGGCGGCAGCACTCCTTTTAGGAATAGTGGCGATCAGATTTTCATGGTTTCTGCCACCAGAAAAAAGTGATCTGAAAATAAACAAACAGGATGTACTTCTCAGTGAGCGAAAGGATTTATCACCGGGTGGTGACAAGGCAATACTGACGTTATCTGATGGCAGAAAAGTAACACTCGATAGCTCCAAAGCAGGGCAAAAAGATGTGCAGGCGGGTTCACAGGTTCAATACGGGGCGGGGGAAGTAAGGTATGATGCAGGAGGGAACAATGTCAGCCACTTAATTTATAATACGGTTACTACTCCACGCGGGGGGAAATTCAGGATAGTGTTACCGGATGGAAGTATAGCATGGCTCAATGCCAGTTCCTCGCTACGTTATCCGGTAGCATTTATTGGTAAGGAACGAAAAGTAGAAATGACGGGGGAAATATACTTTGAGGTAGCAACAAATGCCACTTCGGTATTTAAGGTCAGTACAAATAAGACGGAAATTCTGGTACTTGGCACTTCGTTCAATGTCAATACATATAATAATGAACCAACCAATAAAACCACGTTGTTAAGTGGTCGTGTGAAGATTAGAGAAAATATAACCGGAAAGGAGGTACTACTTAAACCAGGACAGGAGGCGGTATTACCTTCCACCGGTTCACCTTTATGGAAAGTCGCAGATGCAGATGTGGATATGACGATTGCCTGGAAAAACGGACGTTTCCAATTCAAAGGAGCAGATATTCAAACGATCATGCGGCAGATCTCACGTTGGTACAATGTGAATGTTGAATACAAAGGAGACATACCGCCAGTGGAGTTCACCGGCAAAATGCATAGAGAGGCAAAGGCGTCTGAGATTCTGGAAGTATTGAAATCAACAGGTATTCATTTCACTATTATAGATAGTAGCAAAATAGTAGTAAGTAATTAAGAGGGAAAGCAATTCTAACACTACACTACATTTAAAGATCACCTGACAAGGCAGGTATACGTTTACGTATTACTGGCAGGATATTTCTGTCTGGTATTCAGTGGGGACAACAGCTTAAAGCCACTGCTTACCAGGGGCGTTATAGCCATGCCACAATCCATTAAAATTCCCCGCTAGTCTGGAGATACCACCAGGCTTTTTAGCACCCGCAACCTGAACAGGTATGCATGACAAAAGGAGTTACTATCCAGGTTAACTTCTATCGATAAACCAATATCATTGACTGTAAGGGAGACAACTAAGGCAGTGATGAAAAGCCGGTAGTGTAGGGCACTACCGGCGATTGGTTTCAAAAAAGCTTGCGTTCACTTTAAATCAACCATCCTAAAGTTATGAAAGTTTTCATTGCTAACAAAGCCATTATACCTATAACAAAGAACCAGCTTCTGGTTGAAGAAATAAGGGCTTGCCACAAAGCTCCTGTCTGGACTGACAACAAACAAAGAATTAGGCGTGAAGGAAATAAACGTCACCGGCAGTTTGGTTCGCAAATATTAAGAGTTATGCGCCTGTCAACTATACTTTTACTGATAACATGCATGCACACATACGCGCTGAGTTTTGGCCAGAAGCTAACCATCAGGGGAAGCAATATGCCGATTGAAAAGGTTATCAAAGAGATTGAACAACAGAGTGACTTCCTTTTCTTTTATTCCAGCGATATTATTAAATCAACCAAGCCTGTAACAGTGGACCTCATCAACATGAGTATTGATGAGGCACTGAATGTATGTTTTAAAGATCAACCCATTACTTACAGGATAATCGGCAAACATATCACGCTGGAACCGCAGGTAAAATCGGTAAAACAACAAAAGGGGTATACACTGACCGGCAAGATCACCAATGAAGCAGGCATCCCATTAGAAAGAGCGACAGTGCAGGTAATAGGCACCAATCAAAAGACATATGCAGATCAAAGTGGGATGTTTACGCTGAAAGATATTTCTGGATCTGAAACGATACAAATATCCATGGTAGGGTACGAAAATGTTACTATCCCCATACAAGGTAGACATAGTTTAGACATTGTGCTAAAATTAAAGACAAATACGCTAAATGAAAAGGTAGTTATTGCATATGGCACAACTACTCAAAGAACCAGTACCGGAAATATTGCAGTAGTGAAAGCGGCTGATATTGAAAAACAACCGGTGACCAATCCATTACTGGCGTTACAAGGACGAGTACCTGGCTTATTCATTACCCAAAGCACCGGATTTGCAAACAGCGGTGTGACAGTGCGTATCCAGGGACAGAACAGCATCGGAAATGGTAATGATCCCTTTTATGTCGTGGATGGGGTACCATTTTCAGCCACATTGTTACCAAGTTTATCTGGGATATTGGGAAGTTCAGGTCTTACTCCTTTTCCTTCAGGTGCAGGGAACCCTTTCAGCTTCATAAACCCTTCCGACATAGAAAGTATTACTGTTTTAAAGGATGCAGATGCCACCGCCATTTACGGTAGCAGGGCAGCTAATGGCGCCATTTTAATTACTACTAAAAAAGGACAAGCCGGACAAACCAAAGTAAACATACAGGTGCAACGCGGGTGGGGTAAAGTAGCAAAGAAAATAAAATTATTAAACACCAAGCAGTATTTGGAAATGCGCCATGAAGCATTTGCCAATGATGGTATAACTCCAGGGGGCACTGATTACGATATTAACGGTACATGGGATACCACCCGGTATACCGATTGGCAAAAGGAATTAATAGGAGGTACAGCACAATACACCGACGTGCATGCATCTATATCAGGAGGAAATTCCAGTACAAAATTCTTGGTAGGTACAGGATACCACAAGGAAACAACTGTATTTCCAGGGGAATTTGCAGATCGAAAAGGATCTGTAAGACTGAATCTCGAACATTCAACTTCGAACCAGAAATTTAAAATTCAATTTTCAGGAAGTTACCTAATAGATGATAACCATATAATGTCAGATGATCAGACTATGAATGCCATGTCCTTAGCTCCAAATGCGCCATCTTTACGAAAAACCGATGGTTCTTTAAACTGGGCTCCAATTTCTAGCGGTGATGCCACATGGCAGAATCCTTTGGCTAACCTTCTACGATCTTACAATAACAATACAAATAATCTGGTAGGTAATTCATTATTAAGCTACCAATTGCTAAAAGGTCTTTACCTCAAGGCAAGTTTGGGATACAACCACTTAGAGAATTCAGAATATTTCATTGTTCCTAAAAATTCCCTATCCCCACAAGAAGGTGCAGAAAATACATCTCAATCTTTATTTTCAAATTCAACATTAAGTACATGGATAACTGAGCCACAAGCCACATACAATTATCAATGGAAGAAATCTAATGTAGACATATTAGCGGGAATGACATTTACACAGAGTACCAATAATAGTTCTTCTTTTATTGGATCTGGCTACACTTCTGATGAATTATTGACCAATTTAAACGCAGCAGCTAGTATTACTCCATACAATCGAGTAAATTCAATATACAAGTACACTGCAGTATATGGACGAATCAACTACAATTTTTCAGAAAAATATTTAATCAACTTAAGTATAAGACGGGATGGAAGTACTCGGTTTGGGAAAAAGAATAAATTTCACAGCTTTGGAGCTATAGGCATTGGCTGGGTATTTTCAAATGAAAGCTGGATAAAAGATATTTTACCAAAATTAAGTTTTGGAAAGCTAAGAGGAAGTTTCGGAATAACAGGTAGCGATCAAATTGGCGACTATCAATTTTTAAGTATATATACAACACCTTTTGGCATCAGTAATCCTTATCAAGGTATTTCAGGTTTATTGCCAAACGGTCTAAGTAATCCTTATTTAAAATGGGAAGAAACGAAAAAGTTCCAAGGAGGCATTGATTTAGGATTTCTTCAAGACAGAATTCTCATAAACCTAACCTACTTCAATAACCGGACCTCAAATCAGCTTTTATTATACAATCTGCCAATAACCACTGGAGTAACCAACATTTCTACGAATTTTCCAGCTATTGTTCAAAATTACGGATATGAATTAAGTCTATTAACAATAAATATAAAAAACAAAAACTTTCAATGGACAAGTTCATTCAACCTCACTATACCTAAAAACAAATTAGTAAGGTTTGATAAATTGGAACTATCAAGTTATGCCGCTGATTTAATTATTGGTCAACCTATCAACATGGAAAGAGCTTATCAATTTGAAGGGGTAAATCCAGAAACAGGTTTATACCAAATATTGAGTTACGAGAATGGAGAGGGAAAACTAACATCCTCACCAGATTACTCATTTGATAGAAAAATCTTCATTAATACTTCTCCCAAGTTGTATGGAGGAATTCAAAATAGTTTTACTTATAAAACAATACAGCTTGATTTGGCAGTCCAATTTGTGAAACAGACAGGAAGGAATATTTACTACGGAATAGGTTTACCAGGCACTTTTTCTGGTATGGACAATAGGGGTAATCAACCTTCTTACGTATTAGACCGCTGGAGGGAAACTGATAAAAACAAGAGCATTCAAAAATATTCTACTAAATATGATACTGAAGTTTATCAGGCTTTTGATGGAGCTTATAATGGCAATTCTTCCTATTCTGACGCTTCCTTTATCCGTATTAAAAATGTATCCCTTTCATGGCAAATACCGTTACCCTCAAAATGGAAAATTAGCTGCCGTGTTATTGCTCTAGGACAAAATTTACTTACGATTACCAAGTATAAAGGATTAGATCCAGAAACAAGAAGTTCCAATACATTGCCCCCCCTGCGTGTGATAACCTGTGGGATACAAGCTACGTTGTAAGAAAATACTCATTCTCCCATCTTAAATATTATTATATGTCATTCACTTATAAGACAACCAATTTACTGCGTTACATGTTTCACAATAAAATTGGTAAAACAAAGATTATAACCATTAGCGCAATATTTACCATAAGTAACATTTGTTGTGAACGTTTTTTGGATACAACTGTTCCTAATACATCTATAAGTTCCGGAAATGTATACAGTAATGATGCCACAGCTGCTGCTGTGTTAACAGGTATTTATACAAAAATCAGTTCAGCCAATGGTTCCTATGGATTATTTCGATTAAATGGACTCTCTGTTTTTGGAGGTTTATTGTCAGATGAACTGACTTTATATGACTTGAATAGCAGCAATTTTATCAATTTCTATCAAAACAAACTAAACGCCCAAAATATAAGCGCAGACTACTGGGGAGGGTTATATAATTTTTTATTCTATGTAAATTCCGCTATAGAAGGGCTAGAAAATGCCCCGTCACTAACACCACCTGTTAGACAGCAATTAATGGGAGAAGCAAAATTCCTACGTGCATTTTTCCATTTTCTACTAGTTAACCTATATGGTAATGCATGCCTATCAACAACTTCCGACTATCAGATAAATACTACCTTATCCAGAACTGAAGCTTCAACTATTTACGAACAAATTGTCAAGGATTTAAAAGATGCAAAAAATCTATTAAGAGTAAATTACGTAGACGGCAGTATATCTGGGACCAGCACAGAAAGAGTACGACCCAATTTATCCACCGCCGAAGCATTACTGGCAAGAGTTTATTTATACATGAATGACTATGCAGATGCTGAACTAGAAGCAACAAATGTGATTCATAACGGTTTATATGATATTGTCCCGCTAAATGATGTTTTTAAAAAAAATAGTTCCGAAACCATTTGGGCACTTCAGCCAGTCGGATCAGGCACTAAGGCAAATACAATAGAAGGTCGCACTTTCATATTATCAGGAAGCGGTCCTAACAGTAGCAGTCGACCAGTTTATTGTAGCCAGTTTTTACTTAATGCTTTTGAGGATGGTGATAAACGAAAAGAAGAATGGTTGGGTAATATCTCTCTATCAAACGATAATACTACAACAACTTATTACTATCCTTATAAGTATAAAATAGGCGCAATCAATACATCAACACAAGAATACCAAGTTATATTTCGGTTATCAGAAATGTATCTGATAAGAGCAGAAGCCAAGGCAAAGCAAGAGAAATTTACTGAGGCACAGGCTGATTTGAATACCATACGTAATCGTGCTAGTCTACCCAACGATAATTCTCCAAACATTGAAATCTTACTAACTAATATTGCGCATGAAAGACAGGTTGAGTTATTTGCCGAATGGGGACATCGCTGGTTTGACTTGAAGAGAACAAAAGCAGTAGACGAAGTTATGGGTATGGTAACACCCATAAAGGGCGGAACCTGGCAAAGTGATTGGCAATTTCTGCCCATTTTAGCCAACCAATTACGTTTTGATCCAAACCTCACTCAAACTCAAGGTTATTAATCCTTTCGATTCGTTGGGATATAATTGAATATCTCTCTTTTTATCATCGGTAAAACCATTGATTCACAAAAAGGCAGTTGTCAATTTTTTTAGTAATCTCAACCATACTTTATTTGGAAAATTGCGCTTGTATGGAGAGTATAAAGTGTAATGGATAAAGATCCTATCATCATGTTTTGTAAGTTTTTTTTTACATAGGATAAAATTTAAACTGACAATTTCTTAGAAAATAAAACAATGCATAGAAGTGGGCTAAAAATTTAAATAGTATACATTATAAAATATTAAACTAATATAATAAATGAAAAATAAACTAGCATTATTATTTATACTATGCTGTCACAGTTTCACACTACTATCTGCTCAGGAAATAAACAAAAAGGGGATTTTGTTTGAGACTGCATTAACATGGCAGGAAATCCAAAGAAAAGCAAAAGCTGAGCATAAATACATTTTCCTTGACTGCTTTGCAACCTGGTGCGGCCCTTGTAAAGCAATGGATAAAAATGTTTATACAGATGAATTGGTGGGTAATAAAACCAATAGTAACTTTATCTCTGTAAAAGTTCAAATGGACTCGACTTTAGGAGATAATGAACAGGTAAGAAAATGGCATGCGGACATAGATAAAATAAGTAAAAATTATAAAATTTCAGCCTACCCAACGTTTCTTTTCTTTTCTCCTAACGGCGAATTATTGCATAAGGAAATCGGATACTTCTCGCCAAGTGCTTTCATACAAATCTTAAATGACGCGATTGACTCATCAAAGCAGAATGTATTACTAGCTGAAAAATACAAAAAGGGAATGGTTAATCATTCCAAAATGGGAATGCTAGCTATTACAACCAATAAAAATGGGAATAAACAATTGGCAGCCCAAATTGCAAAAAACTACAAAGAAAACTATCTGGACCAGATTAATAATGAATTAATCTTAACAGAGGAAAATCTATATTTCTTTCAACGGTTCAGTACTCAAATAGCCTCTACTGATAGAATTATTAAGTTTTGTCTTAACCATCCAGAAAAGTTGGATAGCATAATTAACTTTAAAGGATGGGCAAATCTTATGATTTCATTTGTTATTACAAAAGAAGAAATTACAAGTAAATTATGGAACGCAGGGAAGCCAACTACCCAAAACCCCGATTGGCTAAATATTAGGGAAGCAATAACACAAAAATATCCCATGTTAGATGTAGACCAGCTTATATTAAATGGACAAATAGATTACTACCGCGCTATAAATGATTGGTTTACCTATGGAAATTATAGGACTGAAAAACTCAAAAAAATCCCCCCCAAAGTAGAAGGATTGAATGTCTTTATGGAGTATAATATGCCAGCTTGGGATGCATTTTTAAATTGCCGCGATTCTAACGTATTAAAAGAAGCAGTCAATTGGATTGATCAAGCTATTGCGCTTGAAAATCCTTCTCCGCAATATCTGGATACCAAAGCCAACCTTTTATACAAGCTAGGCCGTGCATCAGATGCCCTTGAGTTAGAAGAAAAGGCAGTTGTAATGGACCCAAAAGAAAAAGATTTATTAGACGCACTTGAAAAAATGAAGGAAGGCATTCCCACGTGGCCCCAATATGAATAATTATAATAGCATAATCATCTTCGTTATATTTTACTTATTATCGACAATAACCTATTAATTATTGAAGTTTAAAGTTTTGGAAAAACATATTATGAAATACATTATTTTTCTTTTTGCTATTATTGGTCTTACGTATAAAACCTCTATGGCTCAAAAACGATCTTTTCAAATAGAAGATCTGAACAACTGGCCAGCTGTAAGCAACGCTATAATTAGTGATAACGGAGAATATGCTGCCTATTTCATAGAAAATCAGCCTACAGGCAAAAAAACATTAGTAATACAATCTAACATTGGTAGTTGGAAACGAAAAATCATTGACGCAAAAGATTTGTGTTTTAGTAAAGATTCCCATTTGGCAATATTTATAAATCAATCCAATAATCTTTGCTTAATGAGATTGGGATTTGTCGACACTTCTAGTATTAGTAATGTAAACGACTTCAAATTATTTACCATAAAGGAACAAGAATATATTCTTTATCAAACAAAAACTCCAGAAAAATGCATGGTAATAATGAATCTAAAGAACTTTAAAAAACAATTAATTGAAAATGTGACGAGCTATGTACAGTCCTTCAATAATAAATCCATTGTGTTATATAAAGAGGGCGTAAAAAATCATATGCTTTTTTGGTTTGATTTACAAACAGGAATAGAGCGTCAAATATGGG
Source organism: [Flexibacter] sp. ATCC 35208 (assembly GCF_001975825.1). Lineage (GTDB taxonomy): Bacteria > Bacteroidota > Bacteroidia > Chitinophagales > Chitinophagaceae > Chitinophaga. Next base: position 67,956 of record NZ_MTKN01000006.1, on the reverse strand, counting down.
AAGGAAATGCTTTAAATAAAATAACAATAGATACAAGCGGATGCCAAGCAGCATTTATTGAAAATCAACCTGCAGGGAATAAAATATGGTATTATAAATATGGAGCGGCTCCAGTTGCTCCCATTGTCACTGATCAAATACCGGAGTTAGGTGATTCACTGACAATTGAACCTGGTTATCCATTTTTCTTTAGTAAGAACGAAGAATATTTATTTTTCCCCATAAAGGAAAAGCCTTTGTCCATAGCTGATAATCATGTTAAGGTAGATATATGGAATTGGCAAGATGCTAAATTACAATCTCAACAACTAACGGAACTTAATAGCAAAAAATACTGGGCAGTAGTAAATCTTTTAAATAAAAAAATTTTACGCTTAAACTGGGAAGACGAAGAAATTAGGTTTGATGACCGGTTGAGTGAATTCGTATTAGTAACTCACAATAATGGGGATTTTACCGAGGCATATTGGAATGAATCAGCTAAAAATCATTATTTTCTAGTAAGTTTAAAAAGCGGTAAACGCAAAGAAATACCTATTATCCCTGAAAAAGTATCGCCAGATAGTCATCTTATTCTCGGAACTGATAGTTTAGGCAGTGATGAATTTAGTTTTGAACTAACAACAGGTAAGGTTTTTAACCTTACTAAACAAATCCCTCTATATTCCGAAGATTTCGACTTTGATAGGCCCCAAAAAATTAAACCTCGTGGCCTCTCAATTGCAGGTTGGTTGCCTACAGAAAATGCAGTCTTAATTTATGATAAATTTGACATTTGGAAAGTAGATCTTCTTAATAAACTAGCACCAGTAAATATCACAAGTGGCTACGGACGGGCAAATCAAGTAATATTAAGATTCACCAATAATGAGGATGGGCAAATTCTTAAAGGTGATGAAAATGTTTTGATACGCGCATTTAATAAGATAAGTAAGGATAATGGGTTTTATTTTCTTTCACTTAAAGGTAATAGAAATCCTCAATTATTAACAATGGGTCCATATATTTACGATTTAACATACCCTTTCCCTGCTTCTTTTTCCGCTGGTGAATCACCAATAAAATCAAGCGATAAGGATATATATTTGATCGCAAGGGAAGATGCTAGAAATAATAAAAACTATTTCACAACCAAAGATTTCAAACATTTCAAACAGCTCTCATATATATATCCAGAGAGAAACTATAACTGGCTAAGTACTAGATTGATATCATTTCCAATGCTTGACAATACAATTTCTCAGGGAATCATATACACTCCTGAAAATTTCGATAGCACAAAAAAGTATCCGGCAATAATTAATTACTATGAACAATTATCGGATAGATTAAACCAATATTTAAAACCAGAGACAATGGATGGGCAATTTAATATTCCTTGGTTTGTTAGCCAGGGATATATAGTCTTTACTCCAGACATCCATTACACAGTTGGAGCTACAGGAGAGAGTGCTAAAAATGCTATAGTTGGAGCTGCTAATTTTTTGTATAAGTATTCTTGGATAGATTCTTCAAAAATTGGTATTCAAGGCCATAGTTTTGGAGGCTATGAAACGAATTACATAGTAACACACTCTAATTGCTTTTCTGCCGCAGTTTCATTAAGCGGCATCTCCGATTGCATAAGTTATTATGGTAGCCTTGATGGAATTAATGGTTTTGGAAAAAGCCATCAATTCCAAATGGAAACGTCGCAAAACCGAATCGGGTTTTCTTTGTGGGAACGCTCTGATTTATTTATAAAAAATTCACCGATTTTTTCTGCAAATGAAGTAACCACACCTTTATTACTTATGAATAATAAAATGGACGGTAGAGTGAATTTTGAACAAGGAGTTGAATTTTTCACGGCCTTAAGAAGACTTAAAAAAGAAGTTTGGATGTTGCAATATGACGATGAGGATCATACGTTATCCAAACCAGAAAATAAAGTGGACTTAACTTTGCGAATAACACAATTCTTTGATTATTATTTAAAATCGAAACCCTGCCCTTCTTGGATAAAAAAAGGCATTCCTGCGAAAAAGAAAGGCACTTACCTAGGATACAATTTTGAGGGTTAAAAACACTAAAAGGAGCGCGGTAAGCACGCCCCTTTTATCACAACAAATGATACGTTAACTATTGATCAAATGTTACAAGAATCGTAGTCGTACAATTTGTTCCAGTAGTTGTGCAGTAAGACGGAACCCCTGGGATGTTTGTAGTTTTTAATTGATATGTATCGGGACATGCCCCTGGCTCATCGGTACAATGAAGTTTCCCAGAGCGTGTTGCCTTCTGCGCCTGAAAAGCAAAAGTACTTCCCACTAAAGTTAACACCACCAATGCCCCTAATACTGTACGGGCCTTTTTTTGATAATTCATCGTAATTCTATTTAATAATTAAAGTTTATTGCCTACTATGGATAACGGGTATTCGGCGGCTCCCGTTTTCCTTCCAGGCCATGTATAATTGGAATACGATTATGTCATAACCTTTCAGGTTTACCTGAACAGTTTAGCTACGACTGCTCAGAATTTGCGCAAAAAATATTGATTATTAAAAAGATCAACTGGATTTGTATAGTAGCTTCAGTAAGTGTTGTGGAAATTTGAGTTTCCAATTCTTTAACACTTATCAATATTTTATACAAATAGGGATATTATTCAGCATTTATGAATATTTCGCAGATGGACATTGTTAATTTGCATCCTCGATTACTCGTATCAAATTCGGACAACTATATCCTGGACCAGAGTTAGTTGTAGTACAGTAAGATAAAAAGCCCCCTAGAGTTGTAGGAGTCAAAGTAGTATGGTTAGGGCAAGGACCAGGTACATTAGTACAATATAGCTTTCCATTTCGGGCTACCTTTTGGGCCTTAAATGCGAAAATACTTCCCAAGAAGGTGAACACTGCCAATATGCCCAGCAAAGTGCGGGCTCTTCTCTGATAAATCATTGTAATAAAATTTATTGACTAAAAATGGTTTAATGCTTTGTTGAATGGCGGTGGATATCTGCCTTAATTATAAATTATGCGTAAAATCTGAATTCCTCTTGCCAATTTTTTATCCATAGGAACTACCTTCAGGTAATATGATCCAAAATTATCTTCCTACAACAGCTATCAACTGGCTACTATAAATTTGCCCGCTGTAAACATGTTTGAGCTTTCCATTTTTCCCATATACTATTGTGTATGGAACGCTTTTGATTTTATAATATTTCGACACAGATAAACCGGTATCAACGCCAGCAATTACATTAGAGAATTTTTTTAACTCGAAGTGCTCGTAAAATTGTTTCATCGCTTTGTATGGCGCTGAGGTAATTGCATAGACCTGAACTCCCACCATCCTATTCATTGTCTGTAGCATATCCTTCATCTGCGCCCGGCAATATGGACAGGTTGGAGAATAATAAAACAGTATCGTTGCGCCGGACCTTCTATTGGCAGTAGTATAATAACTCGAAGTACTGTCATGTGATAATATTCTAAATGTTGGCAATGGTTGACCCTCTAGGCCAGTAACTAAGACATCTTGCCGATGAGAATTACACGCAATGAGTAGAATTATAAATTCAGCTATTATAATTTTTTTCATAACAATGTGTTGTTAGTTATAAAACAATGATTTTCCCTCCGACTTGGTTTGCCTATCTCTATAATGCCACAGTAATGCCGTAGTCGATAATGTTATACAAATGCCATTGAATATCAAATGACCAGTCCAACTTAGCGATTCAAGCAAACCACCACAGCTACATGGCAACTGGTCATCATAATTCAATAGATAAATTACATATCCTGTAAAAAGTAGCATCACACCTAGTGCCATGCCTAATGTAGGAACACGGGAAGAGGGTAATAGTAGCCCCAAACCTATAATTACTTCTGCTACCGGCACCAGCCAGGCTAACACACCGGCTATCGGAGACATTAATGGGGTCAACCCTATTTGTTCTCGGAAAACTGAATATCCGGTTAACTTGTCGATACCTGAATACAGAAACAGAGCAGAAAACAGCAAAGAAACGATTTCTATATATTGATCTTTTTTCATTATTTGTAACTATAGGGGTTAATGGATCAGAATAATATTTTCTTCTGCATTAATTTCTGAAACAGAAATATTCATCGTTCTCATGGACTTTACGATGTATTCAATAATTACTGAAGTACAACTCAGTACGATGATGATATTTAACAATTGAAACCGCAATGCGATCGGTGAAGCAAACACACTGAAAGCTAAATTCATCATCCAATAGGAACCAGCTATAATCACTAGTTTTGTCAACACCTTTTTTTGCTTATATCCTTCGAGTATAAAAAAGCTAATAATACTTAACACGAATAGTATATTGATTGCTCCAGTAAAAACGGGGAAAAAATCCAATACGTGTACTTCCATTGTTTTAAAGCGGCTTTTTATCCGAAGGCTTTTGTATCCGAACCAAGCTTTTGCTATTGGCATTACACTATCTTTCCCCGTGCTATATTGTTCTAAAAATTCTACTGGTGGTGCATAGTATTTCAGGAAGTTGGGCCAAACATACATTTGAATAAATGTGACAGGATATTGGCGAATTAGATAAGAACCATATTCTTTATACAGTGGTCCTACTTTCGCCCATCGTTTCAAAGAACTGGCTAATGGGTCTTTACGAAATTGCTTCAGCATATAAATTTGTAGCGGAGAACGGATATCCCACATATATACTGTACTAGCCTTTAACAATTCCTGTGGGTATTTATCGGTATCCCTTGTCGTATCAAAATAGGTTCTAACTGTTTTGTCCAATTCCTGAAATCGTGGAGGTACTTTTTTCACAGCTGTGCCATCCACATACCGATAAGCATAAAGCGCATTATTAGCTAACTGCCATCCAGAAAACGGAGAGAATTGCCGTATGCCCGTAGTCCGTTGGTATTCTGCAGCAGTATAGAACCCGAAAAGTCCAATTAGTGCCAATGACCACATGATACCTGCCGCCTTTCGTATCAAGGATTGTTGGGATAGCGATATTACACACACACTTATTATTGGATACCACATGGCATTGTAACGAACCATAAAAGCCAGTATGATGACGATACCATGCCAGAACAATAGTTGTTTGGTGGGCTGAAATAAGATCCAGAGCAGTATCGTAAACCAAACCAGGCTAAGCGTGAGAAAAAGGCTATCGCTCGATACATAGTTTGCCAGGTAAAGAAATACCGGATTGCATACCCAAAAACACAAGAGTATTATTTCAACTGCTCTACCTAGCCGCAGGAAATAAAAAACACTGAACAACCAACCTACAAGACTGGCCTGCTGTATCAGATATTGTACTGTAACTAGTGCAGTATCTGATTTGGTAAATACGCTAACCAATCGCAGGAACATTGAATACCCTACTGGATAAGTATTGATAGTTAAATTATGGTAAGCAGTTTCCAGATAAGCATAAGAATCTCCATTGATAAAGCTGGCATAGGGGTACAAATATTTAAAAACAATCCACTGAATCAATACCGCCGCAATAGCAAGCCAACCATATGTTTTGTAACGGGGCTGCTGAAGCCACTCTTTCCAGTAAGGCCGCTCTATTTGGGTTGAATCTGGTGCGGGTTGAGCTGTCTGTTGACCTGCAGTGGCTTTTTCCTCGTGATACTCCTGTTCTGTATTAATTGCCCAAATGTTTGCCTTCGTAACAATTCCATCAATAATATTGTCTACCGCTGTCATGGCTGTCAACATAGAATGATCGGCATTGTTATATTTATGCATGCCATTTCTGCCGACAAGAAATAAATTTTGATGTTGATCTACATACTCTTTGATAGAATTAAATTGATCATAGGTACCAAAGTAAGCTGGGTATGTTTTTTCTATTCGGGCAACGGTACCATCGATCACCGCGCCAGGGGATATCAGGCCCATTGATTCCAATTCACAGGTAGCAACCTGTTTCATTTGTTCATCAGTTAATTGCCACAGTTCATCCCCTTGCTGACAAAAATATTCCATGCCTACCCAACAGGTGTCTGAGTCCTTTACTAGATAGGGGCTCCAGTTATGAAAGAGTTGTATCCTTCCTACTTTCATATCCTTCTCCTGAATATATATCCACGTATCTTGAAGGGTTTCTAGCGGATGGGTGGTATTTGATGTCCCAAAGCCAGTTTTTTTGATAAGCAATCCAACCGTAATGAAATCCCTATATTGTAAACCGGCGGCCACCTCTCTTACTGAACCAGGTACCTCCTCTCCCATTCCGGCAATCAACTCCTGAACAGGCATCGTACTAAAAAAGTAGTCTCCACAGAAAGTATACGATTCACCGGTTTCACTATCCTTCGTTTTAACTGCCTTAACCATTTGGTCAATGCTATTCCCTCCTACGTTTACGGTTGTCGCAATCCCCGCCACATTTTGTCCGAAGTGTATCTCACCTCCCATCACCTGAATCTGACGGGCTACCTCTTCCCACAATTGCCCTGGTCCAAGTGCCGGATACAGAAAATTTTCAATGAGGCTTGTTTCTGTGTCCTTTTGAGATACTTGATCTTTAGAGTGCTTGCGGGTAACCGATTTTATTGCATGTTCAAGGGCTTTGGTTATTGACAGTCCCTTTATACGTTGGGCACCCCATTCCGGTGAAATTTCCCTGCAACTAACGCCCCATACCTTTTCGGTATAATCTTTAAAAAATAGCTGATAAAGTGTCTGCCCGAAACGATTGATAAAAAAGTCTTCGAGCGACTTCTCATGTTTTCGGGGAAAGACCCGCGCATATACATAGGAAAAGAAGATACGCATGGTGGTGCCAAAACCAAGCTTCTGCAGCGTATCAAAAGAAAGTTGCAAAGGATAATTGAAGAATTTTCTCAGAAAGAAGATGCGTGAGAGCCGCCTGCGTAATAACATCACAAAAGGCTCTGTATTGGGGGTAGGCGGGGTAGCAGACTTTTTCTCGGTGCTTTCAAGTTCTGCCTGCAAGCTTTTACTGATGGTCCTGGACTTGCCCTGGTAATGAATACGTGTGGCTGGATCGGAATCTATATCCAATGGCATAAACTGCAACCACCATTTCATAACGCGGTCCGACTTGGAAAAAAAACGGTGGCCGCCGATATCCATCCGGTTACCTTTATACCGGATCGTACGTGATATGCCTCCTATATCATGGGATTTTTCCAGAATGACTGGCTTTATATCAGTGCGTGTGAGTAGTTCGTAAGCTGCCGTCAACCCTGCCGGCCCTGCTCCGATTATAATGGCGGTCTTATTCATAATGCAAACGATTGATAAGGTGAGAAATCATTCAAACAAAGGATACGATTTGGGTATTTTATCTTTATCACCCTCATGAATTTTATAGGACGAGATTAATTTGCGGGCATGGTCACCCCGCCGGCGTTCGGATTCACCGCCGGCGTTTATTTAGGTGACGCACCTTATCCATGAACGAGTTAATGAACGATTGAAGAAAAAGAAAGCTGGCCAACTTACTAAGCGATCAAAGACCCTTTACACAAATTATTTACAACTGTTGTATTGTCGATATAAAGGTACGGCGTAGGATAGGCGGGTTCGTTGTATAATTTATAAAATTTACAGGTATTTTTTAACGAAGGCTTTAATCCAACAAATCATTATGCTGGCCGTTTCGCAATTGAGAAAAAGTGCAGTTAAATACCTTCTTACATACCTTACTCATATGGCTGACATCTGAAAAGCCGAGCTCTACGGCTACGTCGCTGGCACTCATGTCTGTTTTTTTAGCAAGCAGTTCCAAGCGTTTGCCACGCAGATCGTGTATATATTCAGGTATACTTACACCATAAACCTTGTGCATGCAAAGGCCAATATAGTACTCGCTAAGTTTAAATTTTCGGCTGATGCGTTCAACACTCAGTTTTGTATCCAGGTTGTTTTCTATGTACTCAGCTATTTCTGCGGCCATTTGCGCCTGACGAGATTGAATTGTATCTTTTTCAACCGGTAGGTCTGCATAGGTATAGGAAAACAACAATAATTGAAAGGCCAGTTCCAAAAACTTTTCGCGCTCCCTGCCCTCCAGACGGCACTGCAGTATTTCTTTTAACTGTCGCAGCCCTTTATAGGTTGGTTTGTGCGGTATTGAATAGCGCGTATCATTACTGGACACACAATCTATTAATAATTGTACTTGTTTTGATAGCATTGCAAAACTGGTAAGGAATTGAGGGGCAATATCAAAACGCATACAACATGACCTGCCTTCCCTGATTCTAATTTTCTGGGAACCTGTTGCCAGATGATAGAGCAGCATATGCCCCTCTTGAATATTTAAATCAGGAACCTGGGAAAACGCCATTTTCCCTTGTTCGACATAAAACAGGCAAATGGTACCCGGATCCACAACCGAAGAAAACTCCTCCGTTGAGTTGAGAGACAAGCGTGCATAATGAAGGTTAAAGGCATCTACCTTTAATTGCTGTCTAATCATACTCCCGCTTTGAAGTTTTACAACAGCGGCTGATGTGCCTGGAATAAGAAAAGGGTTTTCCTCCAGTAATAAATCACGCGCATTGGGAAATGTATCTACTCTGTAATAAGGTTCTAATAACGTTGCCATATCGATTTGATTTAAAAATTCGCTTGCCATTTTTCAGGCGGTTGTTTTTACAGAAGAGCATCGTAAGTAAATGCTTGTATGCTCTTTAAAAATTTTTATATGGCATTTGCGATTTTTCAATAAAATTCATGCATCTTGCATTCTACAATTCAGAGTATCAAAGCGTCAACAAATAAATTTGTCTCCCACTGACAATTACTTTAGACAAGCAACCTCCTTTGCATAGCTACATCAGTTAATACGTGTAGCTTTTGCCAGGATTTTTTTTCACAAGCTGATCGTATTACCTGTCCTTTTCCATCAGCAGTTTTTAACAATTTCAGTAACGCAAAACGTCATCTCTTCATGACAAGAATTAATCTATTGCTATGCGCATGCATGGCCATCGCTAGTTCATCATTACATGGACAGTCGGGTTATAATCCCATGAGCACACCCATTCAAAGCCGTTGGGCAAAAGAAGTAACTCCTACAAACGCCCTTCCTGAATATCCACGTCCTCAGATGATACGCCCTCAGTGGCAAAACCTGAACGGTCTATGGCAATATGCCATTACTGCCAAAGACAGTGCAATGCCCAACACCTATCAGGGACAGATACTTGTCCCATTCCCAATAGAATCATCACTTAGTGGCGTTCAGAAAGCTGTTTCACCCACACAAAACCTATGGTATAAAACTTCCATCATTATAGATCACCAAGTTCCAGGACAGAGAACGCTGCTACAATTTGGGGCAGTAGACTGGCAGGCCACCGTTTTTGTAAACGGTCAGCAAATCGGTGAGCATACCGGAGGATATCAACACTTCTCTTTTGATATCTCTACCGCTTTACACCCAGGTAATAACGATTTGGTGATAAAGGTTTACGACCCAACTGACCAGGGTCCAAACCCGCATGGTAAACAGGTACTAAACCCCAAGAATATTTGGTATACCGCATCTACAGGTATCTGGCAGACTGTTTGGATAGAAACAGTCCCTACTGCCCATATTGAGGATCTCCGACTTACGCCCGATATTGATAGATCCACACTAACAGCTATGATCAAGGCCCCTTCCGGCTACCAGATTTCACTTGTTGCTTCTTCAGGGGGCAAACAGGTCGCCAAAGCAGAAGGGAAAACCGGCAGCGCTGTTTCACTTAAAATTCCCTCACCACATCTTTGGAGCTTTGCCGATCCATTTTTATATGATTTAGAGGTACGGTTGATAAAAAACGGTAAAATGGTAGATCAGGTAACCAGCTATTTTGGAATGCGTAAAGTATCTATTCAGAAAGATGAGAAGGGATATCCCCGCATTTATTTAAATAATAAGTATACTTTCAATCTTGGTGTGCTGGATCAGGGCTTTTGGCCGGAAGGGCTACTCACCGCTCCCACCGACGATGCGCTTGCTTTCGATATAAAGGCCATAAAATCCATGGGATTTAACACCATCCGCAAACACATCAAGATAGAACCGGACCGCTGGTATTATCATGCCGATAAACTGGGAATGCTTGTGTGGCAGGATATGCCCAATGCAGCCTTTAATCTTACCCCTGAGACAAAAACCATTTTTGAAAAAGAAAGCCGTGATAATGTAGACCAACTCTATAGCCATCCCTGTATTATAACCTGGGTGCTCTTTAACGAGCAATGGGGTTCTTATGACCAGAAGCGCCTCACCGAATGGATGAAAGCATATGATCCTACCCGCCTGGTCAATGCCCACTCTGGTGAATACATTTTCATAGACGGCAAGGAAACTAAAACCGGTAAAGAAAACTGGGTCAGTAGCGATATTGCCGATGTACACTCATATCCTGATCCAATGAACGCTCCTGGTGACGGTGGTAAAGTCCGTATCCTGGGAGAGTTTGGTGGTATTGGCGTATCCATACCCGGTCATCAGTGGAACGAGCTTCAGGGTTGGGGCTATGTACAGGCGACACCTGCACAGCTCAAAACGAAATATAAGATCATGTACCAGCATGTAAAGATGCTGGAAACCGAAGGACTTGCTGGTTCAATTTACACGGAGCCATTCGATGTGGAAGGCGAAGAAAACGGGCTGATGACCTACGACCGAGAAATCATTAAGATTCCATTTGCCGATCTTCGCGCCATACATGCTGAGCTGGTGCCTACCTCCACAGCCCTTCCTACAGTATCAGCTAACACGCCTGATCTTTCCGATCCAGCAGAATCATATAGCCTGGACCTGGAGCGCTACAAGCAGGGAGAACGCAATCCTGCCTTCCTGCGTGCGCTGTCCATTACAGCCCTCCGGGTTGGAGATAAAGCCGGGGCTGCCAGGATCTCCAACGCCTACATAGCATCACTACATCCGCCTTATTCCAAAGAACTGTTTGACTATGTTTTTCAGTTTACCAATGGGGTGCGTGATAGTGCAGGTTATGCTCTTATCACCAGTCAGGTGCCGGCAATTAATGCCCTTTATGGTATACGGTATGGAGAGAATAAAATATTTAACCTCCTGTATAACGAACATGTAGCACCTGCTTTCGCACGCCGGGATAATACACCGGATTGGAATTTAATTGAACGACGCTTACAGCCTTTTGGTGAAACCGGGCAGGAAGTTTACCTGCGTTCTAAGGTTATCTACCTTTTCAATAAAAAGAACTGGAAGGAGTATAAGCCACTTGCATCAACCTACCTCGATAAATATGGCGCTCATTTAAGCGGCGATGATCGTAAAACACTCACAGAGGCGTTAAAAAATGTTACGGAGTAGGAACACTTTATTCAATGGGGCTGATTAACTTCTTCCCCATTGATTTTTACAACAAGTACCTTGCCCACGCCGTGGTGGACTTAACCCAAATGCTTCAGATTCCTGTTTGAAATTAATTCCAGTCCTCGCCCACTCCTTCGTGACCATAACTATTTATATCCGCAAAAAATCGAAGAGTACATAATTCAAGGATAAGCGCTGTCAACGGTTGTTAACATCGGCCTTCTCCTTTAAAACCGAGTACAGAAATGACCTTATTCATTTCCTCCATAACCTTTAAAAGCGCTCACTACTCCCACTGCAGATAGCACTTTTAAAAGTGCGTGCACCTGAAGTGGTGCACGCGAGGAAGCAAGAGGCGAGGGCTTCTCCCGTTAACTATTAAGACCATCTAATATTGACGACCTTACCATTTTGGCCCCCTGCGGATCCGAAATAAAAGATCAAAAACACATCTGAACCTAGAATTTATATTATCCGATAACATTTAAATTGATTTGACATGCTTATGTAAACCCATTAAACCAAGGACCTACTTTACGCATTTGTTAAGATTAAAGAAGCACCTTAGTTTAAATGCAATTTCTTTAACTGGCTTTACAAACTTTTTAAACAACAATAATTCAAAAGCTTTAAGGCAGCAGAGAATCAGGCTCACCTAATAGACGTTTTCATAGGATAGCGGATATTAACCAGTTAATCATAGAATACCACTTTCTTTCCCTCCTGTCGGCACCTAATTCCCCCTTCTCTTAAAATCTGAAGGACAGTCGCAATATCATAGGACCTTGAAATTTTTCCGGAAAAAGTTCTATTAAATCTTGGAGGTATCTCATAGGAGATCTCATACCATCTGGCAAGTTCCGGCATAATACTTCGCAGGTTTGCTTTACGAAAATCAAAAAGTTGTTGCCGCCAGGCGACTACCTGGGATGTATCCACTCCATTGAGTACCCGCCAACGGGCACCTTCTATTAATAGCGCCTGGCCAGGTAAAAGCAGATGTTGTTGTCTATCACCTTCCACTTTCAATTTTCCACGCAGTAAAGTGGTGTGAACAGACCGCTCGCCATTATAAGCCCGTACATTGAATCGTGTGCCTACTACTGCTATGGTGAGTTTCTCTACAACAACAAGGAATGGCTTATCGGACTCTGCCACATCAAAATAGCCCTCTCCACTTAAGCCAACACCTCGCCTTTCTTCGCTAAAGTGAGACGGAAACTGCAATCGGGAGTACGCATTTAACCAGATAACTGAACCATCGGCCAGTGCGACGCTGTATTGAGTTCCACGCGGTGTAACAAGGGTATGAATAAGATTGCCGTCTCCTGTTCGTCGAATATTACCAGACAACGATAAACGCCTATTTTTCAAATCTACCGTACCTCCAATCTGACGTAGGTGGTCGTTTTGACCAGCCAGGCTATCAAGAATAAGGATCGATCCGTCTGCAAAGGCTACATAAGGTTGCCGGATGGTATCGGACACGGACGGTATAGTTACTACAGTTGGAGTTATGGTATGGGGTGATTTATTGACCAACTGATACCATAGTAATCCTCCAATGAGCATACCAATCACTATTGCTGCAATCTTCCAAAAACGTAACCCTGTAGGCCTTTTATACATTGGTATGACAGATTCCTGCTCTCCAGTGATCAATCCACTTCGGACAAGACTAATAAATTTTTGATAGTGTTCTTCAGCAAAACCATTATCTACCTCATCAGTTCTAAACTCCTGAAGTTGAGACTGTAAATAATCACTCAGTATTTGCTGAAATAAAGGCTCGTTAAGGGCTTCAAGAAACCGATGCAACGCACGACCTGATAGCCGTCCATCAATATAGGCCTCCATAAGCCGGTGAAATTTATTAGTTGTCATCTTCTTCTATGCGCCCCTTCTTTTAAATAGACACTCTTCCCATTATCAAGGGAGGGGTGTGAATGAAAAAAATAAATTTATTTATAAAACCAAGTATGACCGTAATGCACTTAACGAGCTTTTTAGTGCCTGGACGGACCGTTTCAGCAGGTCTTTCACAGAGGTTTTGGAAATATCCATGACCTCACCTATTTCCTTATAGCTCAATCCCTGTTGACGTGAAAGGCGCCAGGCTTGTTGTTGCCTAACGGGCAAGTCCTGCACTGCTTTTTCCAGTAGGTTGAATTCTTGCCGGGCAATTATCTGCTCTTCCAAATTATCAGTTTCTTCCTGAAAGCGTTCTTTTATAAAAGTGTGGTATTTAGATGTAACACTGTTTCGTCTAAATTCATTGAGCACAGCATTCCTGGCCATTGTAACCAGGTATCCTTCTATATTATCAGGTAAGATTGTATCCCAGTGTTCTAATAGTTTTAAGAAAACATTTTGCGCAACATCCTCAGACTTTTCATGTTGCCGTAGTAATGAATATGCAGTCGCATACACACGTGGGAAATACTTTAAATAAAGCTCCTTAAAAGCCGGATCCAGTAATGAGGGAGAATTCACGTATACTGGTTTGGTTGTACAATAAATGTACATCTAAAATAGGCTCTACATGTTAAGTAGAGCAACTTTTAATTAACCTAAAAATCTTAATTCAATAAAAAATATTTCATGTCTATTTTTCAGTTTTTCAATTATTTATTTCATGCCAAAAAGAATAATTTGAACAGTAAATAACCGTCACTACCGGTTATGGTAATTGAGCAGGAAATTGATTGGAGATAACAAGTAACTACCCCAGGACGATGGAAAGATTAAAATAATGTCGCAAGTCACTTCAAAATTTATCAATCATGAAACTAAAAGTCTCCTTTCAACAATTTGTTACGGTTTCCTATCAGATCTTGCGCTCAAATTGGTTTGTGCTTGTAACTCAAACCATTATTACTTTATTAAAAATCAATATATATCAGAATGCTAAAACACCAGAATAAACCAATAGTCATATGATACTTGAGGTGTTCTGACAGGCATTTCACTTAAACCGGGCCCGGTGTTTTTGTGTATAAAATGAACCTGTCAAAAGTGAATATCAGGGTTGGTTCTATAAACTAAATAATAGAATCCACACTTATTTGCTGAATGGTCGAAAAAAGTCAATTTACTAACTCCTTAAAACATACGATATTGATTTAATTTTCATAATTTTATACCAGCTGTTGTCATAGAATTTTCACCTCATTTTACCTAACCATACCTTCCACCGGTGGTTATTTTGTTATCGTCAAAAGTGAATTTCTATGAGCTGTGTATTGCCTTCCGAAATTTATCTATCCAAAAAGGCGCCTGCCGCCATGTGGGGTAAAGTTTTACCCAAAGAGCTCACGAATTATTGGGTTCCAAATCACCTGACATATTACCTTGGATTAAACCGATGCGGGCACATAATGGCAAAACCATTACACCAACCGCAGGCATTTGCCTGGACCAATCATTTTTTAACCGAAAAGAAACCTTGCAGGTGCTTCGTTAAATCAGATGACAGGTATATTATATTCTACTACGTATTGAAAGGACGCATGGAATATCGCAACACAACAGAGCAGTACGTTGCAGTTGAAACCAACATGAATATGATATCAGCGATTAATCATGAGTTGATTATTAAAGAAAACAGTGAGATATTCTTTTTATTTATTCCATCTGAAATCCTTGAATGTTATAAGCAAACCTTTCCTATAATTACTTCTCTTTTGATAAGAGAACAAAACGATCTAACAAAGCTGATAGATTGCGACATAAAAGATGACGGTCGGGTTCGCCAACTGGTGGGTAAACAAATTAGAAATGGCGACATTGAAATAAACAGCGACCCAAACATTATGGAGCAGCTTCTATTAGCGGCATTAATTCAATTGTTCTCCCTATCAGAACAGAATGGCTTTATGCACTATGAGCCTGCTATACATGCTGTCCGGTCTACTATACTGAATCATATCTATGAGAGAAAACCACCTTCCCTTGAAAAGCTATCACGAATGGCAGGGTTAAATACACGAAAACTGGAAAGTGTATTTAAGCAGTATAACAATACTACCATGCTGGAATTCTACCAGGTAGCACGGATGGAAGCGATCTACCGTAGCCTTTTTGATTATAGGAAATCGCTTCAGGATATTGCAGCCACTTTCAACTATGAGGACTATCCGACATTTTCTGCCGCAGTTAAACGTCGGTGGGGAAAAAGTCCAAGGGAGCTTCGTAATAGTCTACCCGTTATGTCTAAATTACGATTATGACACCAGATTAAAACAACCACTGTTCTTAAATTTCATGACGCTCGTTCACAAGTATATGTGTGTTCGCTCCTAACTACGATCAATGAATGGAAATATAACTTTGGTTATTGAAAGTGGTTTGAATTGAGAGGATGAATTATTCCAAATCTGCAATAGAAGACAACAATGATTTTTACTTCTATGCATCGAGATCCAATTTGAGAGCAAATTTTAATTTTTTCTTCAATTACACTTGCTCTCTAACGGAATAGGTTCTCTCCATCATTAAGCCACCATTTGTTGATTTATTCTTGCCTTATGAAAAGGGATCGCTTTGTATTTATCCTCGCAATTCTTTTGCAGGTGCTATTCCTATACGCAGCAGTGAGCAAAGTATCGGATATGGAAAAATTCAGAACAGAAATTGGGCAATCTCCTTTGCTCACATACTTTGTTGGGTTGTTTTCAATAGCTGTGCCAGCTTTTGAATTTATCATCGTCGCTCTCTTATACTTTGGTTCTACCAGGCTGTTGGGCCTGTACTTGAGTTTATTCTTGATGACGGCATTCACCACATACATCATTGTCATTATGCGGTTTGCTTCCTACGTTCCATGTTCATGCGGTGGAATACTCTCAAACATGAACTGGAGCCAACATTTGACATTCAACTTTATTTATACAGGAATTGCGCTTTTAGGAGTAATCCTTGGTGAAGCAAATCACATAAAATCTTTCAAACAGGTAAATTCTGCAAACTAATGCAGACATAATTATCATCAAAATCCAAATTTTATGAAGTTCCAAAAAAGTATCATGATCGCCTTGTTAATGGCGACATCCTTCATGGCCATTTTTGTAAAGGCTAATAGTAAAAGACAACTGGCTGTTTATGGGAAACTTGGCGGACAATGTCAAGCATTATGCTCAAATAGCATAAATAATGTTTGTTCAGTGGTATCAGATGACGGAAATTATTATAGTAATTCTATATGCAGTACTGCGTATACTGGGATCCGGTATGCTCTCCCAAGTAATTAATACTTATCAGAGGGGGCCGGATTATTGGCCCTCTCATTAATTCTTTCCCTAAATGAAAACGGTGCTTAAAATTATTGTTACCTTACTTGCGGGCTTAGGGACTGTTGGATTTCTACAACAATATGCTCAGCAAAAAGAAGGACAACCAAACGGCTTTACTAGAAGAGTTTTTAGCATACAGCTAAATTCTCCAAATACAAAGAAGTTAGATGCAAATTCATTATATATAATTGGTCTTAGCAAAGACTCCATCTATCTGGGAAACCATCGTCAATCTGGACAAATTCTTATTTCGTCCTATAAGCTAAATACCATAGAAACTTTTTGGTTGGATGTTCCTAATAATATTCAGTTTGGGTGGGGAGCTGCAAGAATTTACAAAAATGATAAAGGCTTTTTTTTGGTGGAAGGGATCACTCCCCGTATTATTCAATTCTCCTGGATAGGAACAACAGGAATTGTTGTCAATCCAGGAAACAACCATTTTGATCTTTTTGTTCCCTTAGATAGTCAATACGTTTACCGAACATATAACACTATAACGCACAGTAACCAAATAGCATACGCCAATTTCGGTGAAAGGGGAATAGCCAGTCCTACACTATTGGTTAATCAACAAGACGGTGTATTTTCTACGGATGGGACTTTATTATATGATAATATAACTCGACGATTCGTTTATGTCTACTCGTATCGAAATCAGTTAATAGCCTTTAATACAATGCTTAGTGATGTTATTCGGGGTCATACAATCGATACCAATTCCATTGCAAAAATTCAATTCCATGAAGTAAAAAGTGAACAAAGCATGATATTTTCCGCCCCCCCAGTGAAACCTAATAGACACGCATGCGCTTGCAACGGATATTTATATATTTATAGTGGATTAAAAGCGGATAATGAAAAAGGAAGAGTAGCTATACAATCATCACCAATCGACGTCTATAGAATTGCCGATTTTGCTTATATGGGCAGTTTCTACGTTCCAAACTATGATGGAAAGGGTATAAGAGATTTTGCAATTGACCGTGACAAATTGGTAGCACTCCGAGGTAATGAAATCACTATATACAAGATTCCTGCATTACCCAAACCTTAGACACGGTTAAAGCCCTTCTAACTAAAAACTATCCTCCCTCAATACCCTGGGTTTTGAGTAAGACGAGGATTTAGGACTATCTCCGATATGGGAATTGGATAAAGGACATCAGTTGGCTGCCAAAGAGATCCTTTAATTGAACCCAAGACAAGGTTGGCGTTACCAATTCTTTTTAAATCGAACCAACGATTTCCCCATTCAGTAAAAAGCTCAACCCGCCTTTCCTGAAAAATAGTGCCCAGGATATTAGCAGAGTTACTGGATAAAGGCAGCAATCCTGACCTTTGGCGAACGATGTTTAAATCAGCCCAAGCGCTGTCAAAAATACCAAGTCGTGCATATGCTTCTGATCGAGATAAATACAATTCACTTAGACGAAGTATCATAAGGTATTCGCCAACAGTGCTATCCGGCAACATTTTATACTTGTAGGGAAAATAGAAGGAATCGTTATCCACTTTAATAATGCCGATCCAATTAATCATTCGCAGATCATTGGGTTCAAAAGATGATATTAACTGACGGCTACACGCTACATTTCTAGGCGCATTTTGAAGAATAAATACGGGGGCATCAAAAGTATTGTACCTTGGTAAAATCGGCTGAAGCTGTAATATAGCTTCCTTACTATTTTTTAAAAAAACATCCCTTAAACTCGAACATAATTGGTACTGATCCTTTCGGTTAATTACTACGGAAGATTTTTCTATACATTGCCTCCAGTTACCTGTATACAAATATATACGAGAAAGTAAAGCATTTGCAGCTGATCTGTTAGCGCGTATTCTCTCTGATCCTGATGGGTATTCATCAGAAAGAGATTGGCTGGCTTTATTCAGGTCATTTTCTATTTGGTTATACACGATATCGATTGCACTTCTGTAGAGGGTATCATTTTCCTGATATCGGGTTGTGAGTGATAATGGAACTGGTCCATACATATTAATTAGATAAAAAAAACAATAAGCCCTTAAAAATAATGCTTCGCCCAATAATTGCCCCTTAACAGATGAAGAGATGTTTTTAGAATTGACGATTCCTTCCATCACGGTATTACATTGATAAATGGATCGATAAAATTGTTGCCACATCAATTTATTAATCGAATTTGTAGGGCTAATATCATTCAGATAATATTGTGCTTGGATTTGCGATGCAGAGTAGTTATCCAATTCGTCTGCGCTTAATCCCGCCAATAACGAAATACTCCAAACGCCTGACGGAAAAGAGATGCTATTAGAAACCAAATTTGTATAGATTCCTATTAACGCATTTGTTGCCAAAGAATCAGAGGAAAAAATGATATTATCCGTTAACTGCCCCTCTGGAGTTTTCACATGCAGAAACTTTTTGCAACTTTGAAAAAGTGCAAATAATAGAACTAATAGGATATACTTATTTATACATTTCATAGCAGCTCTTTTATTCTAAAAGTTCATTTCCACTCCCATCAACAGGACTCTAACAACTGGAATTCCAAAATTTGTTTGAATTTCCGGATCTTCCCCGTTATAACTACTTAGGGTAAAAAGATTTTGTACTTGTAACATAAATTTTATCTTCGGTAGTGTGGTAGTGATTAAATGTTGTTTTTTCAGAAGATATGATAAAGAGATATTTTTTAAGCGTAAAAATGAAGCATCACTGATTCCAGCATCGCTTGCCAGATACACCCCATAGGCATTATATGCATCAGATCCGCCCTGCTGTGTAAAACGTTGCACATTAGTGTTCATTCCCTTCTGCCGCCAACGGGTCATAACATACTTAGGCTGATTAGCAGACGTTCCAGGTACAAGGGTCGTAAGTCCTCTATTATTATATATATAATTGAAACCATTTTGTTTTACTAATTGAATAAATAAGCTTACTGAAAATTGTTTATATGAAAATTCATTCAAAATTCCACCAAACACGGATTTACTAACATTTTTATACGAAGTCAAATCATTTGGAAAAGATATCTGCCCGTCTTTATCAGTATCTTCAAATGTATAAGCACCTGTATTTTTATCCACCCCGGTAAAATGGAAGGCTTTCGTTGAATAAACGCTTTTCCCAATAGTGTATACAGTCGCATAATCGCTGGCAGCAAGTTTAGGAAACGATGTTAATCTATTACGAGGGAGAGTAACATTTGCAGATATCGTCCATGTAAAGAGTCGCTTTCTAACATTTATTGTAGTTAATTCGAACTCAATGGCAGTATTCTTAATAACAGCAGGTAGATTTCCTTGCAATGAAGGGAAACCAGTAACGGACGACAAGGGATACCTGACTAATTGATTGAATGTTGTTGCGCGGTAATAATTAATACTAAATTGTATGCGGTCTTTCATCAGTGTTCCCTCAAAACCGAAATTTATCTTCCTACTGCTTTCCCAGCCATAGTCACTATTGTATAATCTTGTAGGAGATAACCCGACTATTCCACTGTAAGTATAAATTAATGGTGACCAGGCACTTAAATACTTGTAATCCCCAATCTGATCATTTCCTACGTTGCCATAGCTTATTTTTAGCTTTCCAAAATTCAATAGTTTTCTTTTCTTAAACTTAAACCATGGTTCTTCAGTGAATAACCAGGCTAATCCAAATGCTCCGAATGTTCCAAACTGTCTTTCTGGGGCGAATCGACTACTCCCGTCTCTCCGACCAGTAACTTCGGCAATATACCTGTTATAGAAGTCATACCTTAAACGCATATAAAAACCCATATACTTGTATTCAGTATACATTTTGTCTACTGTAGTAATGCTGGCAGCACCGTCTGTAGTTTCTAACGCTGCCGGATCAGTGTAACCTGTTGCATACAGCAACTCTGAACTGCGGTTAATTCCCTGTAGAGTAGCACCTAAAAAAAATGTCATCTTACCGGGTCCCAAATATTTGACGTATTCAAATTGTGGTTCAATAATCCATGAAGTCACCCGACTTTTACCAAATGTGCTGTAACTCGTGGTCAAACCTAGCGTAGGATCAATTGTTGATACTGGAACTGGTGTAATTTCATTTATATTAGTTGAAGTTAAACCAAGGTTCGTTTTCAACCTGACTCCCTTCCACGGGCTATATGTCACTCCTGTATTAACAATTAAATTACTCCCATGAGCTTTATACAATTGATGAAGGGCTGCGAACGGATTTCTATAACCAGATGCCCAGTTATAACTGCCATCCGGATTATACCCTGGCGGTGCATTTGGTTGAAGACGTAAAGCGATCGATGTAGGATCTTCATATGGCAAAGTCTTATCATCGATAGTCCCTAATAAAGAACAATTCAACGCTATTTTACGTTTCCCCCATGTAGTACTAATATTTGAATTAATAAAACCTTTTTTATTATAAAAATTACCAGGAAATGTGGTTGTTTCCTTTCTATAACTTCCGGCTGCGTAATAGGTTATCGCCTTACTTCCGCCCGACACCGATAGTCTATCCTGCATAATATAACCCGTCTTGCCTATCAACTCTTTCTGCCAGTCTACGTTGCGAATCGTATCCCATGACAATAAATCATCATCAACGTTCGGATCGGGCTGCACTTGATCGTTAGCAAACGCCTCTCTGCGCATCATCAGGTACTCCGCGGTATTAAGTAATTTCATACGAGTTCCAATCTTACCAATACCCAATTCACTAGTAGCAGACATCTGATTTCTTCCAACACCGCCTCTTTTAGTTGAAATAAGGATAACACCATTAGCCCCTCTGGAGCCATAAATTGCAGTCGCATCGGCATCTTTTAAAACCGAAATATTCTCAATATCGAGTGGATGGATATAAGATAACGGACTACCTTGAGGAACGATACTACTACCTGTTTGTATCAATGGGTTAGAAGAAAATGGGACTTCATCAACAACAAATAAAGGAGTATTATTACTTTCAACACTACTTTGGCCTCCAATATTCACTATAATACCACCATCTGACAATCCGGTTGTTTGCTGAATGTATAATCCTGGAATACGTCCTTGCAAAGCTAACAAGGGATTAGTAACCGGCTGAATATCTATTTGCCCACTGCTTAATGTTCCTACTGATCCAGGATTAGATCGCCTGGAAGTCGTACCGTATCCAATTACAACCGGTTCATCCAATTGCTGAACTGTCCGGTGTATTTCAATCTGCAGGAACTTGTTATCGACAGTATTCACCTCCCGAATTTCATAACCCACACAGGAAACAACCAGTATCGTATCACCGGGATTTGCAGTCAATAAGAACGCTCCCCTGGTATTAGTGATAACACCTTTCAGAGAACCTTTAAGTTGAACAGACGCACTTTCCACCGGTTGTCCGTCCGATACTACTATGCCCTGAATTACCTGCTTTTTTGAAATGACCGGACCGGATTTAACAACAATCGTTTGTCCGATGACTTTATAAGTCACTGGTTGATTTCGGAAGACAAACCCTAACAACTGGTCAAGTGGGATATCGCTTACCTCTATATCTACTCTCCTGGATTTATCGACTGCCCCATCTTCCATCCAAAATGTATAACCGGTCTGCGATTCTATTTGTTGGAGCACAACTGATAGCGTTAACTGCTTTCCAGAAATAGTTATTCTTCCCTGCCCCCAAACACTCTGATTGGTAATAAATATGATAGATAGAACTAATAATACCTTTATCGAAAGGAGACTTTTTTTTCTTGAAGAGAACAATTTCGTTTTGAAGAGAATAAGATTTTTGCAGTCAGGAATCATAAATTTAGTTTTGTTCCTGACCAACAATGATTCATCTCGTTGTCGTCAAAAAGCGGATACTTCTGACATAAGTGTCCGCTATTTTTTTGTGGGTAGTAAGAATTGGTTAACAAAAGTCGTCTATGAATTTACGACAGATTTAGTCAAACAATATAGCTTCGACAACTAACTTTTGAATTTTTATATAGCCTATTGACTTATAATTAAGTTAAGAATAAATAGAATTACTTATAAACCGGAATAATGAGGATTTGTTAGTGAACGAATGGAAGAAGGCTGATTTTTATTGGCCTTTTAATTGTCCCCAGTTATATGACAGCTTTGCCAATACAATATAGAAGATTGCGCTATTACAATTTGCAGTATCATAGATAAATAAATCTCTTTCCTTTAATGCTCCCGGTTATAACCCGGTGGGATGCGTATTCGATCAGGCTTACGATCAGTGCATGCTGACTAAGATAACGCAAACTTTCTCCCACCTCCGGCAATGTCCCATTATTATAATTACCCCTTTAGCAATTTCGTATAAAAAGGTATTGACTTACCAGCTATCCATAAGTAGCTGATTAATTACATAAAAAAATAATCTCATGGAACAATTACTTAAACAAGAATTATACAACTTCCTGGTTGACAATAATCCGGATATGATTGTCAGGCTTCAACAAGAACAAGGTGTCAACAATTATCTGGATACCAAGGTCAATAGCATCTCATCCTTTCTAAATGAGTTACTGGAAGAAAACCTTCCTGCCGATGAGATCGAGGCGCAATGTATGGCGGTGCTCACTGGCGAATTGCGGCCTTCTAAATACTTATACATTAAGAATTTACTGGAGACTGATTTTGAAAAGTATTATCTGCAATGGCGAGAAGCAGGGATCCTCACGTATGAAATCATCAATCTGATAACCCACTGTAATGAGGTATTTGATCAGTTTGGATTCTCCGAGCAAAATGAAGAAGACCGCCTTATTTCCTACGCGGTCCTCGAACGGATCAATGACTACATATTGACTTCCGAACACCTTTAAAATTGATGTCATGGCCTTTAATGTGGAAGAGAGGCTGGTGGCAAATATTGCTGCCTGCCGTGTGGCGCTGGCTTGTGAAAAAGGGCATGTGCCTACCTATGAGGAGGTTTTATTATTAAAAAACTATCGCGGGTTTGGTGGTATAAAGCAAATATTGTTTCCTGCAGGTGATGAGGAGGAGTGGCGCAAAATGGGAGCTTCCCAAAATGACATGCGTCACTACGGCCGGATAATGGAATTTCATCACCTCTTAAAAGAACATTTCTCTGAACATGAGTACAATCAAACCATTGAGCTTTTAAAAAACAGTACCCTTACTGCTTTTTATACGCCTTCCATAATTCCCTCAGTTTTATTTAATACCCTCAATGATCTCAATATTGCGCCCAAACGACTATATGAACCCAGTAGTGGTGCCGGTGTTTTTATTACCGAGGCTGTTCATGCCTTTCCCTCTCTTTTAAGTATCAACGGCGTAGAGAAGGATATGATGACTGGTCTTGTATTAAAGGGGATTGCCAAAACACTTCCTGTACTTACCAGGGTCAATATTTCTCCCTTTGAAGAGACAAGCAACCAGGAATCAGGATATGACCTTATCTGCAGCAATATCCCATTTGGTGACTTTTCAGTATTCGATCCGGCTTTTAGCGGAACTCTGCTAACTGATAAGATACACAACTATTTCTTTGCTAAAGGTTTAGAAAAAATAGATGCGGGCGGGTTGATGGCTTTTCTTACGACAGATGCTTTTTTAAATACGCCCTCCAATCAACCTGCCAGGCAATACCTGTTTTCTAAATCCAATTTTATCAGCCTGGCTGTTATGCCCGATAACCTCATGAAAGATGAGGCAAATACCGAGGCTCCCTCCCATTTGCTGATCGTGCAAAAAGTCGCTGGAGAGAAAACCTTGTCGGACCTCGAACACAAGCTTATCAATACTGTAAAGCTTAATAATGAATTCGGGGATTACCCGCTTAACCAATATATACATGAAAACCCTTCAGTTATTATTGGCAATGAAGTTATCCCCGGAAAAAATCAATACGGCAAAGCCCATATGACCGTCTGGCAGAATGGCCCGCTTGATCAAATCGGCGAACCCTTAAGAAAAATTCTGTTCCATGACATCGCCCATCATTTTGACAGCAAGGCATTTGAAAGCATCCGGCAGGAACCGGTGCCCCCTGCTATAAAGCGTAGTAACGCTTTCACGCTTAAGCCACTCCCACCTGCAAAATCCAATATCTCGGTTACCCAGTTGGGCTTATTTGATGTTGCGCCCGTCACCGAAAGCAACCGGGCGGGGGATTATTTAACGGCTGGTGATAACCGTTTTATTAAGCCCGCCACAGCCCGGGTTATCTCTACTATCAAAATCGAAGAAATCCCCGACCATGAGGTCTTCCTGTTGATTACCGCCAAAGCTAAATCCAGTGACAAGTACTTATATCACCTTATCAGTAATGTCAATGAAATGAAGGTTTCAGATGCCTGGCTTACCCCTGCCATGCTAAATGATCAGCTACAAAAGGTAAGTGAGCACCTAAATACTTTCGACTATACCTACATATATACCGGAGATGAAAACCTGAAGTCATCTTTTGGAATAGGTGTTTCCCAGGAAAATCTATTACGGTCCCTTCCACCCTATAGCATGGAAAATATGCTGGTCGTTCATAAAGACAGGCTGGGGCAGCTTACTGATTATGATTCAAAGAGAGGTACCGGCCAGTTTACACCATTTGATATTAAAGGTACCCAGGCATCCTTTCTTAAGGCATACTGCCTGGTCAGGGATCTTTACCTGCAATTGTATGGGATGGAAAATGAGCAGGAGAACCTGGCTGGTGGTGCTGCCATACGGGAGAGATTGAATGAGCAGTATGATGGACTGGTCAAAAGATTTGGAACACTTAACAAACCGGACAACCGCAAACTCCTGCTCAATGACAAAGGTTTCGGCGCGCGCATGCTGGCATCCCTGGAGCGCAAGCAGGACGAACAGTATGTAAAAAGCGATATCCTCCTTGCGCCTTTAAAAAAGCATGTGGAGGACCTGCACACCAGTGATCCATTGGAGGCATTGGCCCGGTGCCTTAATGACAAAGGCCAGGTAGATATTGCCTATATCGCCCGAATAATTGATCAGCAGCAGGAGGCTACCATTGCGGCCCTGGGTGAGCATATCTATATCAACCCCACTTCACAGTCCTGGGAGACTTCAGACAAATATTTAAGCGGTAATGTGGTTGAAAAGCTGGCGATCATTCAGGCAGCGGTGGCCGTACATCCTGACAATTTCCAGTTTAAACGCAGTCTTGAAGCATTAACAAAAGTACAACCGGAACCTATCCCCTTTGAGTTGCTGGATTTTAATTTAGGAGAACGGTGGATACCGTTAGATTTCTATAACCGATTTGCCACAAAACTCTTCGATACAAATGCAGTTGTTCATTATACTGGTTCTGTGGATAGCTTTAAGGTAGTAGCGGGTAGGGAAAACAATAAGGTCAGGGTAGAATATGCGGTGACCCCTAAACAGGGGCACACCATGTATGGCAATACATTGCTGGAACATGCGCTGGAAAATACTGGCCCCTTTTTCACTTATGAAGTAGAAGGACTAACCGGAAAAACCAGGGTACCGGACAATGAGGCCATCCAGCTTGCCCACCAGAAAATTGAGAATATCCGGGTTCAATTTGGTTCCTGGCTACTTGAACTTTCCAATGAAGATAAACAACGGCTTGAAAGAATATATAACAATACATATAACTGTTATGTACTCAGGAAATACAATGGCTCCCACTTAAAATTTCCTGGATTGGATCTGCAGCGGTTAGGGTATGATAAGATATATGATAGCCAGAAGGGCGCTATCTGGAGAATAATTCAAAACAGGGGCGCCTTAATAGATCATGAGGTAGGAGGTGGTAAAACTTTTATCATGGTGGGGGCTGCCTGGGAAATGAAAAGGCTGGGGATCGTTAATAAACCGATGATACTTGCTTTAAAGAGCAATGTTGCCCAGATAGCTGACACTTTTAAAAAAGCCTACCCCAAAGCAAAGGTGCTCTTCCCCGGGAAAAACGACTTCACTCCCGCTCAACGGCAGCGCATTTTTGCTGAGATAAAAAATAATGACTGGGATTGCATTATCCTAACCCATGATCAGTTTATTAAAATCCCACAATCCTTAAATATCCAACAGCAGATTTTTGGTGAAGAGTTGCGCAATGTCGCGCTGGATTTAGATGAAATAAAAAAACAGGGAGGCGAAATTAGCAGGCGCTTACTGAAAGGGCTTGAAATACGCAAGCAAAACCTCGCAGCAAAAATGAAAGTAATTGCTGCGGCTATCAAAGACAAAAAGGACGAAGATATCAGCTTTGAGGAAATGGGTGTTGATCATCTTTTTGTGGATGAAAGCCATCGTTTTAAAAATCTCACCTTTACCACCCGGCATGACCGGGTAGCAGGGCTTGGTAATATGGCGGGCTCACAAAAGGCGTTGAATATGCTTTTCGCTGTCAGAACACTACAGCAAAGATTTGACGCGGACCTTTGTGTTACCTTCCTTTCCGGCACTCCTATTTCCAACAGCCTGACGGAGATGTATCTGATCTTCAAATACCTACGCCCTAATGAAATGAAACGCCAGCAGATAGCCAATTTTGATAGCTGGGCAGCGGTGTTTGCTCGTAAGTCCACCGATTTTGAATTTTCTGTTACCAATCAGATTATTTCCAAGGAACGGTACCGGTATTTTATTAAGGTACCTGAAATGTGCGTGTTTTACAATGACATCACTGACTATAAGACTGCCGATGACATCAATCTGGACAGGCCGAAGATGGTGGAACAGTTAGTCAATTTGAAACCTACTAAAGATCAGGAAGCCTTCATACAGGCGCTCATGCAGTTTGCCTCCACAGGGGATGCGACCCTTTTGGGCCGGGCACCACTTACGGAAGATGAGGATAAAGGGAGAATGCTCATTGCCACCAATTATGCGAAGAAAATGACTGCTGATATGCGGTTAATAAATCCGGTACTTTATAGTGATGACCCTGGTAATAAAGTAAGCGCCTGTGGGGCAAAAGTGGCAGAATTCTACCATTTGTCCGCTGAACATAAAGGCACACAGGTAATATTTTGTGATATTGGTACTCCCAAGCCTGATGCATTTAACATATACCAGGCATTGAAAGATAAGCTCATGTACGAATATAACATTCCTGCCGAACAGGTAACATTTATCCATGACTGGAATGATAATAATAAGGCAAAGCTTTTTGATATGTTGAATTGCGGGGACAAGCGAATATTGGAAGGGAGCACCGAAAAGGCGGGAACAGGCAACAACTATCAGGAGCGAATAGTTGCTATGCACCATTTGGACATACCATGGAAACCTTCTGAGCTGGAACAGCGTAACGGTCGCGGTCAGAGAAAAGGAAATCTTGTTGCAAAACACCATTACGGCAATAAGGTATATTCGTTCATTTATGGCGTTGAACAAACGTTGGACAACTACAAATTTAACCTTCTTAAGATCAAACAAACCTACATATCGCAGATCAAAAATAATTCACTTAGTGTAAGGACCATTGACGAGGGAGCCTTTGATGAACAAAACGGAATGAACCTCTCTGAGTATATCGCTATTTTATCCGGTGATACCTCATTACTGGAAAAAAGCCAGATGGAGAAAAAA
The DNA here is from genome assembly GCF_001975825.1 of [Flexibacter] sp. ATCC 35208. Taxonomy (GTDB): domain Bacteria; phylum Bacteroidota; class Bacteroidia; order Chitinophagales; family Chitinophagaceae; genus Chitinophaga. The sequence continues at coordinate 39,784 of NZ_MTKN01000006.1, read as the reverse complement.
ATAGCCTCCCTGGAAAGCTTACGGACCGCTTATCTGCGGGAAAAAAGCTATTCGCGGATTACATTAGAGAGATATCAGAAAGATAAGGGGTATTACCAGGACCAGTTAGCAAACTATAGTAAAGATCATAGCGCTTATAAAGACCAGTTGTTTATGACCAAGGAAGGAACAAAGGGCAATCCTATTCAGCTGCTGGGCCTCCGGGAAGCCGATAGCGAAAAAATTGGTGATCACCTGCTTTCCCTTTACCGGGATGTTTCCATGGGCAAGCCAGGCAACAATAAGATTGGTAGCCTATATGGGTTTGATCTTTACTTTAATAAAAACTGGCACGAATCCATCACAGGTGATGGCACGACTATTTTATCAAATCACAGTAAGTACTATGTGCATAGCCCTGCAACCGGTCTTGAATATTCATATAATAATGGCCAGCCAATTTTTGAAAATCCAAAACTCACCGCAAGGATTTTTCTTAATGCCTTGGACATGATTGAGGGGCATAAAGAAAAATACGAAAAGCACATTGGTGATATTGAACGTGATACACCTCTATTAACGGCCTTTCTGGAAAAACCATTTGAAAAGGAAGAAGAGTTAAAACAACTTAAGGAAAGCCTGGCAAAACTTGAACGGGAAATTCAGGCAAGATTAAAAGCTACTCAAATGGAAGCGGTAGGAGCCGGTGAAGGGTCTTCCGCTATTGGTCAGCCTGTTAATGAGGTCGCTCCTGTAGTTGCCGAGCCTGGCATTGAATACAATGCTGGCAGTAAAAAGGAAGGCTTTGAAAGAAAAATCCTGCCCAACAAGCGAATTATTACAAGCTCTGGCAAGGGAGGTCAGGGACTGGGGAGATAGGTTTTGATTTTCGTCTGATTTTCCAAACTCAAAAAGCCTTAAAACAATTGAATTTCAATCAATTAGACACTAATAGCCAATTTTAAAACAACTGGGCCTTGCGAACCATAGGAGGTTCGCAAGGTACGCTTTTTTTAGGACATGCTTTTTGCAAGCACCTTTTTAAGGTTCAATGGTTTAAATAAAACAGATATTATTTTAGGTTTAAATTAATAGATTAAAAATTATTCAATATTATTAAATTGATTTTTAATTATTTAAATCAATATTTCACACAGGTAAAGTTTCAATCATGATACCTTTTTTCTAAAAAATGGTATCTAATATGATGCTCAAATTGATACCTTTTTTATCAAAATAGGTATCAGGGCTATCAAAATAATCGGTAAATTTGCGTAACATTTTTGCTATACTAATTTGCGAGTCTAAACCAATCCTGGAGGTATTATAATGGAAATGTCCCTGAAACAAAAGGTGGCACAAAAGATTAAACGATTTCCCAAAGGGTATATCTTTTTCCCTGGCGATTTCCCCGGAGTTGATTATGTAGCCCTCAAAATCATTTTGTCCCGGTTAGTAAAAGATGGAGAAATCGTTCGTTTAGGAAATGGCATTTACCTGAATCCAAAGAGAGATCCGGAGATAGGTATCCTATATCCTGGGATGGATGAAGTAGCGAAAGCTATTGCAAGAAGAGATCAGGTTGAAATAAAACCATCAGGAGAACAGACAATTAATAATGTAGGTTTATCTACTCAGGTTCCAATTAATACTGTTTATATAACAAATGGAACTAGTAAAACAATCAATATAGGTAAGAATAAAATTGTCTTCAAGGGTAAAGCGAATAAGAAATTAAAGTATGGAACAGGAAAGATAGGTTCAATCATAACCGCGATAGAATCTATTGGTCCTAAGTCCATTACCGACAAAGAAAGTAATTTATTGTTATCTTTATTAGATGCCGAGCCCATCGATAAAGTTAAAAAGGCTGCGGTTAAAGCACCAAAATGGATCAACAATCTAATACTGCAACACCTGAAAAACACAGCATAGTTAACTGGCTGCAGGTACCAGCCGATCGCAGAAAGCTACTTATTGAGCAGACAGCAATTAAAGAGGGATTTTCATCATCTGCCGTAGAGAAAGATTGGTGGGTAACTTTAGCCTTATACGCCGTTTTCCAAACAAGATATGCGCCTAATCTGGTCTTTAAGGGGGGCACTTCCCTTAGTAAAGGCTGGGGATTGATTACCCGCTTTTCCGAAGACATTGACCTGGCGATTGACAGATCGGTATTGGGTTTTGGAGATCATAGCCTGGCACCGGGTGATGTAAAGAGGCTGCGCAAAGCAAGTGCAGCCTTTATGGGCGGTGAATTTTTAGAAGTCCTGCAGCAGAAAATGGACGAATTAGGCGTAAAACGTAGTGAATTACGCATATGGGCAGAGGATATAACATCCAGTGACGCCGACCCCAGGAATATCTTTTTGGAATATGATACTTTCTTTCCGGTAAATGGGTATCTAAAAAGCAGGGTTACCATCGAGATCGGCGCAAGAAGTTTAAGAGAACCTTATACCATGCGCCCTATCACCTCCTTGATAAGTAGTAATTTCCCCGGTACACAATATGGGGCCCCTGCATTTGAAATCCCAACCGTGAACCCGGAAAGGACCTTTTTAGAAAAGCTCATGTTGCTCCATGAAGAATTTTTAAAAGAAAAGCCACGCCACTACCGGTTGTCACGACACCTATATGATATTCACGCTGTCATGGATAGCCAACATGGGGAAGTAGCGGCAAATAACCATGAATTGCTTACTACCATTCTAACGCACCGGAAGACATTTAATCCTATCAAAGGTGTTGAATATGATACATTAACAATAGGGCAGATCAACTTCATCCCCCCGGCTGCATTAATAGATAACTGGGAGGCCGATTATAAGGAAATGTTTGACGCGATGTTAGGTAGCGGTGCACCTACTTTTACAGTTGTTACCGAAAGATTAAACGTCCTGAAAGCAAGGCTGACTGAAATAGATGAAAAGCGGAAAGTTGCAGAAAGGAAGCCGGAATAGCATTCATAAAAAGGCTTAATACCACACAGGACTGTCATCATAACAGCCCTGTGTGGTATAAGCGCAAAGTATGGATATTAATTTTTCCGGTGTACCCGCCACTGCTCACTTTCAAAAAAGCATTCATAAAGCGCCAGTTGCCTTCCTTGAATATCTTTTTCATATTCAGTAACTCTCACCTGTCTGAATAGCTGGGCGTAGCCGTTAATATCTTTTCTTCCCATATTCTCAACAATAAGAGGATCTATTTCATGCCTGCGCTTCTGATACACCTTATACCATTCCAGCCGGTTGACCACATTTTCTGAAACATCATAGTTATAGATATCCGAAATAATGTAACAAGGCAGACCTCCAATACTTTGCCCGTCAGAATAAACAGTTACACTATTTAATCTTACAAATTCAAGATAGCTGACAGGGATTTTCAGGAGTCCCTGTACCTTTTTGATTTCATGAGATAAATTCATGCACTAAGTATTAAATAAGTTTTACGGTTTTTAATTATAACAAATTGATCATTCAGCAAGTTTAAAAAAAGAGTAAATCCTTAATATATCATCGTTAATGCTGTTTAGAAAAATTTCACTAATCTATAAAACTCCCATTTCCATTTTGCCATGGAAAATTTCAAATATAATTTCATGTAGTTAAAGCATGAGCCTCCAGTATAATTCGGTTATCCAGTAGGCATAAAAAAGGGACTGATCCCAAAAGGTCCGTGAATGCACGGACACTTGTGAAAACAATCTGATCCATCACCAACCTGAGAAGCGATACCCATCGACGTATTTACCGTTTAAAACTATTAAGCAATAGTATATTAGAATTCAGTAGGCGATGAAAGTAAAGATTTCAAACTACTTTATGATGAACGTTAAGGTTTTGCGATATAAGTATAGAATGAGCAGAGATATCATCTTATAAACTAACTAAATAGTTTTAATCAGTTAATACATTTTACTAAGAATTTATTTGTAATGGGGCTTACTAAATAAATTAGTAAACACCCGGCGCACTAAGCTCGGATGTTGTACCATATAAACAGGCATTTTACAAGCAAAAACCGGGATCTTACCATTTGTTTTGATCCGAACGTCTTCACCCTCCAGGCGCAACGTAATGGTTGCTAGTGGGTACCGCTTGTTTTGTCGTAAGACGAACGTCACCCCTTTTGCTAACCGATTACGCATGTTGTTTGACATAGCTGAATCGACGTGCAAAGTACCTTCCAATGAGTATAGGTTATAAATACCGTAAATAAGTACCGGAGGCACTACATTTCCTTTTGCATCTACAGAATCATACATCGCAGTAGTGTCCTCCTTACTAAACCAGTATTTCCCAATATCTAAGTTATCATATTGCCAGCCGCACTTAGTTACCCGTAAATGACTGTTGCTGTTGAGGAATGACCGCAGCGAGTCATCCATATCAGCAGACATCGCTGCCAGGAAGTTGTTGACTCTAAAGTCAAATGGTGATTTGATGGTTGTATCCCCGCTGTAGCTGTAGGTGGAGATTGAAGGGAGACTTGGATATATCAAGCTAGAATCAGTCCCGGAAAGAGTGGCCTGATTCGTGACGTCATTGTTTTCGTCTAACTGATCACCTAAACCTATGTTAGGTTTGTGGCCGATGTAGAACATGGCTCTTTTCTCTTCCCTGCCTTGACGAATAAATGTATTGGAAAACAGTAGTTCCAAATCTTCTTTGGTTGAGCCTAAACGATAGAACTGCTCATCTACCCTTTCTGCAGAAAGGGATATGTCAAATTCGATCGCTTTCTTAAACACATTTTTTCCTTTGAAAGTAAAGTCTTTCAGATAAAGGGAAAATGTTTTGCCACGTAAAGTGAAATATTTCTGCTGGTTGAGCGTCAGCAAAATGTTGGGTACCAATACTTGGTCAGTATGGGCATCCGATATACTGAAGTTAACAGTACCTGCACGTCTATCGATCCGGCTGCAAAACACCTTAAAGCCATTAAATTTCCTGTAATATCCTTGCTTCAGCCAGCTCGTTTTGGTTGAACCCACCTTTAGGTCAAGGTCCGTTGCCCCCACTGACTTTTGGGATTTCAGCAGATTGTCATCGAACGAGCACACATATGCGTCGTAGATAACCTTGTCCCGCAGAAGGTCATAACTAAGCCAGAGAAAGCCATTGTCCCCCTTTTCAAAACCTCTTGAGTCCAACACTTTGAAGCATCTTATACTATCAGCATAACCAACTATCAGCATCGCATGCCGGTTATTGGCCTGCCCTACGATGGGCGGGCCCTTTTTGGCCCAAATCGCCGCTCCCTCCCTATTGTTGCTGGCATTTTTGTACAGTTGATCGATCATTACAGAGATGCAGATTGGATAGCCAGGCTTGTCTGCCAGCAGACACTTAAACACGTTGAGGTCTAGGTCTGGCCTTTGAAAAGTGATGATCCGGTTTTGCCTGCCGTCCTTAATAGCTTTAGAGTCCGGATAATTGATGCTAAGACAGCCTGCGGTACCGGCGGGGTTGTACCTGCAGGATAGCCAAGGAACACTCCCGTAATCCCTGGCTATTAAAAAAGCATCTATAAAACTGATGCCATCGACACACTGTTCACTGCGTGGATAGGGATATTTAGATTTTGCGATGTTGAAGATAAAAGCGGGACTATAAAAACTATTAAAGTCAAGCACCCTGTTAAGGTCATAGGTTTTGTTCCTGGACTGGCTTCGGAGAATTGTAAGCGCACCTGCTACGGCAAAAGCGGTACAGGCTCCCTGCTGTCCCTGATTGCACACAGCCGGCAAAAAACGGCTCATATCGGCCGATTTGGGCGGATTAACCACATTAGACGAAAGAACTATCGCGCCGGGCGTAACGTTCCTGTTGATATCATCAGGACAAGGATCATTCAAACCGGTCACCAATGTGTCTTGGGCATTGCTTCGCAACCCTGCCAGTATTACTAGCAGGCAAACTATGTATTTCTGAACCATATTACTTAGTCAAGCTTTGTGCCTTTTAATACACTTCCAAAAATATAGAACTGACCGGTAGAGGAAACTTTCACCACACTTTTTGAGTTGCTCGACAGGTTGAGCTTAAAGGACAGCTGATTGTTTGCTGAATCGGGATTAGCGATATTGAGCACTTTAGAAGGATCTAATTCGGCTTTAACGGCAGTACTTAGTGCTTTGTTGGTGTATACTTCTGCACTGAACCCGGTGATCTTTACAACCTTAGTAATGACAACATTGTTTTTATCGAGCAAAGACTTTTTGTAACCTGCAATTTTGGGATTGGTGGCATTCTCATTGAGGTAATCAATCAGATCATCAGTCCGGATCTCATCTATCTGCCATTTACCACCTGTTACTTTCACACTATCATACTTGGTGATGGCTGTTCCTAATGAATCAGACATCTGATTGATGGCAGCGGAGAGAAAAAAGTTAAGTGACATATCTTTGATCTTTGTCAAATCGCAGTTATCAACTGGAGTACCCACCGTTATGAATTTGGACAGTTCGGTCGGAGGAACAATGTAGGTCAGTTCTCTACGTGTGAGTGTCTTGTCTTTTGATAAAATAGTCCCCAAGTACTTCAGGTTGGATGGGCCAAGGTATACAATTTTTTTGCGGAATGTTTTGTCCTTGAAACAGGCAAACAACGCGTTTTCCCAGCTTTCCCAGGTATCTCCCGTTGCAGCAGTCCCTTGTATCAGATTAATGGATGTGTCTGCTGCCAGTGAAAGAATAGAATCGTTGATTTCCTGTAACACGGTTTCTTCAGGGTCAACCAAGACGATCTTCTCCGGTTTTGGTTGACAGGAACAATAACAAATGATCGAAATGAAGGTAACAAAACCAAGGCGGAATTGCATGAGCAGTAGTTTTAGAGGTTAAAGTTGAAATTTACTGTATTTTTTCGTTACAAAAATACATTTTGCTGTGGCTGCCAATCATAAAGCAAACGACACAAGCATAATAGACCAAATTTAATATCCGCGGGGTTGAACCCTTCTCACAAAAATCATTTACTGACAAGCCATTGTTTCAAACACTGTAATTAACGATTTGAATTGTCTGCCATCCCCCTAATAATTCGCTAATGGCTTTTGGTTCTTATTATAACAAATTGATCATTCACCAAGTTTAGAAACAAAGTCAAAATCCTAATATATCATCGCTAATGATGTTTATAAAAATTTCCCTAATCCGTTAAACTCCCATTTTAATTTTTTCCAGAAACTTAATTTTCAACCGGATTACAGTTCTTGTTCACTACTTATTAATCTGGCTAAATGAAAATCGTACTCAATGAAATAGGGGATCATAATATGATGCAGGTATTCATAAGAGGGAAGGTATTCAATATTGATCATCACACCGGTGATATTGAACCGCAAGATAAAAGCTGCCTGCCGGTAAATGCAACAGAGTTAAATTATAGAGACGGCAAGTTCTACGCGATCTATGATGAATCAGAAAAAGCACTGTATAGGGATGGGGAAATTAAAGATTATCTGAACCAACACCGGATTTCTATTCCCAAAAGTATTCTCCTGGGTCCAATCAGTGACAATGAAATGCTTAATGACATAAATCGAAAATGTTTTGAATGTGAAGCCAATCTTGTTGTAGTAAATGAGACTATAAGAAACAGAATTTTAGGAATACTGCCAGTGGTTGATATAATGGGAGATAAATTTCATCTGGATATGTGCGCAGATATGTTAAGACTTGTTAAGGATGATACATATTCCATCGCTTTAAAGGATTTTTCAAATGATGGAGAATTTACCTATGCCTGGTATGATAAGCCGACCAAATCATTAGCCAAATTTGATTATCACACAATTGTAGATACTCCCAAAGACGTATACCTGATTCGCCTCAATAGCTGGTTTGCGGTTGATCCGATAGGCTATGCGATGAAGGAAATTGCAGATGGCAAATTAAAAAACAATAACGTAACAGAATATATCAATGTAACAATGATGGATACCAATCCTACTGCCGTATCAACTCCTGTTGCACGCACATCATTGGCTGATGTTATTTTCAACAATCGTATTCAAAAAAAACTCCCCCCGGAAAATGGCAGGAAAATGATAACTGAAGTTCCCAAAAAGCATATATAAAAATTATACGGACCGCTGTTATTCCTCCCTGGGATAAAAACTGATTGCAACAATCCGTAAATAGAAAAAAATGAAAATAGAACTTGATGAGATAGGAGATCCTAACAGGATGCAGGTTTTCATTAACGGAAAAGTTTTTAATATAGACCACGGTACCGGTGATGTGTATCCTCAGGACAAAAGCGCTCCCCCTGTAAAAATAAAGGATATGGGAGATGAGCATACATTATATGAGCATGCCTTCTATAATGATGTAACGAATACCCTGCACAATAACAGCAATAATGTAGATAGCCAGCATGATCTTATGATATTGTTTCCTAAAAAGTTACTTCATGGGCCAGTAACCAACAATGCTATTCTTAACAACATCAATCACCAGTGCTTTAAAGATAATGCAAAGCTTGTTGTTGTAAATGAAGCGATTAAAAATCGAATTGAAGGAAAGTTACCGGAGGTTAATATAATGGGAGACAAATTTTATTTAGATGTATGTTCAGAGGAATTAAGATTAGTAAATGATAATAACCATAAAATCCTATTAAATGAATTCAAAAATGAGGATGGATCCATGTATGGCTGGTATGATCAATCTCAAAAGAAATTAGTTACCCTTAACCTATCGATGGATTTTCAGACGTTACGGCATATTCATCACATTTTTTTCACCCAACCCTGGTTAAACATTGATCCAATAGGTTATGCAGAAAAAGACATTGCTAATGGGACATTAAAAACTAATAATATAACAGAATACATTAATCAGGTAATGATGGAAATTAAACCAATTGTATTACATATTCCCATCGCCCAGTCACGACTGGCGCAAAAAGCTTTCGATAACCTGGTTCAGAATAAAACACCACCCGAAAAAACAAGGAAAATCCCGGCCCGCAAACCTAAGGGGCGTAAAAGATAATGCTTAGTTCTTATAATTTTTTGAATAACAAACTATGAAAATAGAACTTAGTGAAATAGGAGATGCTGATATGGCTCAATTATTTATTGACGGCATACCTTTTAACATCGAGCACAAAGGCGGTAAAATATATCCGCAAAGTGCCCCTGATGCTGTGTTAACCTTCAAAGGAGAAAAACCGGTAGGCGGTTATTACCATGCGGTATACAACAGGGTTCATGAGTGTATTCGTAAAGGTCTTATTGAAGATCCCGAAATGGACATGAAAATCAAACTGCCTGAAATACTGTTTAGCGGGCCGATCAGGGATAATAACGAAATAAACGAAATAAACGAAAAGTGCTTCAGAGACGGCGCAGGCGTAGTAATAGTAAATGAAACCATCAGAAACCGGCTAAAAGGAATATTACCGGTTGTTGATATAGCCGGAGATAAATACCTGCTGAACCTCAATTTAAATCAACTGGTATTAGCCAGTAATCCTGAACACATAATTTCCACGGAGCAGTTTCTAAATAAAGATGACCGGTTATATGCCTGGTATAATAAGGCAAGCGGGCAAATAGTCAATCTTGATTCCAGGACGTTACTCAGAACGCCTCCTCACATTTACCTGGTGGAGCTACCATCCTGGCTCAGTATTGATCCGCTCTCTGAGGCCTGGAGAAAAGATTTTAGAACGACCTGGTTATACGATAAACAAACATTATTTCTAAATACGGTGATGATGGAGCCCAATCCTACTGCCAAATCCATTCATATTTCCCAGACAGAAATGGCAAGTGTCATTAAATCAAACCGTATCAAAAATAATTTACCTCCGGAAAGTAAGCTGGTAATATCTTCTAAAATTCCTAAAAAAGGGCGTAGGCATTAATATAACAGGCTTATATCACACTTGATATAATAATATCTCTTGTATATGGAAAGCAATAACATACATACCGGACTTAGTGAAATAGGAGATGCTCATGCTGCTCAATTATTGGTTTATGGCGTAGTTTTTAATCTGGAACATGAAACTGGCAGGATATATCCACAATACAATCCTGACAATGCCATTTCTTTCAAAGGAGAAAAACCGGTTGATGGCTATTACCATGCTATTTATGACAGGGCGAAACAGGCGATTTATAAAGGTGATATTCAAGACCACTTTTTGCAAATAAATGTCAAATTTCCAGAGATACTGTTCAAGGGCCCTATAAAGGAAAATAATGTACTAACTGAAATTAATCAGGAAAGCTTTGAAGACAATGCTGGCTTTGTAATCGTAAATAATACCATTAAGAACCGGTTAGCCGGATTGCTGCCACAAGTGGATATAATGGGAGATAAATATATTTTGGATTTAACCCTAAATCAGCTTTGGTCGATAAGTGATGATAAGCATATACTTTCAATTGAAAAATTCCGTGAAAACAATGATAAGGTATATGCATGGTATGATAAAGCAAATAAAAAAGTAGTTGACATTGATGCAAGAGGAATACTAAGCACACCAAAAAATATTTACCTGGTGGAGCTACCATCCTGGTTCAGAATTGACCCGGTTTCGCCGGTGTGGAGAAAACAATTTGAAGGCACCAGGCTTCATGAAAAAGAAACCATGTTTCTAAATACGGTGATGATGGAGCCCAATCCCACCGCAAATGCAACCCATATTTCCCAAACTGAAATGGTGAATGCAATCAAAATGAATCGAATAAGAAAAGGTTTACCTCCGGAAAGGATTAGAAAGACGCCCAAATGGACCAAAGGAAAAAAGTTGTAATCAAACCATTATTAGGCAGCGCCTCGCGGCTTGGCATCCCGAATGCATAGTAGTTGGTCGCGGTCAGGATAATAGGATCAAAATGGTCTACTACATTCTGATTCTCGGTAGACATCACTGGATTTTTGCGGTCACTTACCGTCGCCAGTACATTACGTACCTGATCGGTGATCTCGAACGCTTTTGTTCCCCGGTCATATCCGTTGCCATCGTAATATTGCATGCCGCCAGGGCAATCATCCACCGATGTTTAAAATATGTAAAGCAACCAAATATTTCCTAACTACCACTTAGTGGTATATGCGATCAAGCTATTACCTGGATGTGGTTAGATAAACGATGAACCTATTCTACAGACCCTATCTGCAGGTGTTGGGATATTTTTTTTTCTTATTCAAAATCAACCCAGTACACTAGCTCTGGCAAAATTTTCTAAAAAAAAATTTGTATATAACATTTTAGTTGTAGTTTTATACCGCTTCAGCCACTTGTTGGCATCCTCAAGTCACTAGTCTTCTTTTCTGTCAGACCTCGATTGTCATCAATCATTTTATCGTCATGAACCGATTCCTTAGAGGTCATCACTATGTCGGCAATTTGTCGCCGTCATTATCCATTCTGTCTCGTCAACCATCAGGTAGATTCCTGGCAAAGCTGGGAACTTTGTGTAGTTTTTTGCAGTATAAAGAACAGGGGCTTACTGCTAAAAACTTACAAGATTCCACACACCCAGGAGCCAATGCTGTTGTAGAGCAGGAGCATATAAGTCTGGATGAGCGACTGGTTAGCACCGTTAGTTATAATAAAGAGCTTGAATTTGAGCTGGAGAATCTTCAGGCTATCCTGTACCAGTCAAAAGGCGCCCGTTTTTATTCCAAGACCGTGGACAATATTAGATTGCAGATATTAGTGAATGATAATTTGGTAAAGCATAAGGTAGGCATTCATATTTTCGCGGCCAGCGTGGGGAGAACTCCGCTGGCCTCTGCTGTATTGGATACCATAAGAGAGGTTTATACACTGGAATGTATTAATATGGATTCACGCTATATGATTGACCTGTTGTTAATTGGCATCATAGCTGAAGTGATTAATTTTTCCCGTAGCAATGGCGCTCAGGCCATCGTTGGATCTTTTCCCTGTGTTGGTGAAGTTTATGAAATCATCCAAAGAAAGCAATTCTTTGAACAGGAAGGATTTTTGACGGATCACGCAATGGGCGTGTTTAATGTAATATTAAAATGCAGTTGAGGGTGGGTGATAGTTGGTAGGTAGGAGTAAATGAAAACCGGCTCAGGGTATTATGCTCTGTTTGGTGTTTATAATAGTCCTGCCACCCTATGAAGATGTGTTAATTATCACTATGTACAAAGCGGTATTTTCTTCGGCTTTGTAATATTTACTAGCCGTTTTAACTTAAAACCGGCAGGTCCGTTCGGTGGGGGTAATACAATAGACACTTCGATCATCCCGGGATAGGTTGATGTTGTGAAAAGAGGCTCTCCGCCTCCTTGTTAAACCTGCCGGTTTTTTGTTAGAGCTACTTAAGCGGATACGCTTTGGCAAAATAGTGATATTTCGATTATTATATTTTATCTGTTGAGTCCAGGTAATATCGAACCGGCAGGTCCATCAAGTTTTTAAGGCGATTGCGCATCAATCGCCGTTGGGTTGGGATGGAAGAGGTGGTAGCCGTTGGGCTGAATCTCACCTGCCGGGTTTTTAAACCTTATTGCTAAATGTCAACAATTAGAAACCATGCTAACGAGAACCTTTTCTAAGCAACATTCGCTACGTGCATTCAATACTATGACCAATGTTTTATGCAATGACAGTTTAAGTTACGCTATTGCCAGCGGATCCTCCATGGCAAATGTTATTTCTCCACGCGCTATAATAGTCGAATCAGTTTAATGGACCTGGATTAATATGACCGTCGAATCTATAGGAGGATATCGAAGGTCTTATTAATTTATGGCCAGCATCGATTTACGTTGCACGGGGTGTTGATAAGGCTTTTAGCCTTTGATATATTTTGGTCAGGGACAGTTATTTTTGAAAAACAGTACTCTCTTAGAAATAGCTTGAAAAATGTTTTGTCAAATGTGTGACTTCGGATTTCATATCGGGATACCAGTATATACTATAGATAAAACTAATTATTGGTTAGCGGTTCGCAGCCCATTCCTATGGAGAGCGATAAGCCTTCAATAGGCCGCTAATGTTCTATTACGGCAAATTGTGGCTAACTGGATGTAAGGTCACGATATCAGTTAGCGGTCCACATGAATCATCAATCTAAAAAGGTGAGGTTCCTTAACACCTCTTTTATGTGCTGCCAGCCAGCCACATGCCTTCTTGTGCCTATAACCTGTAAGGTTTAGCTGCAGGGTAGTTATTAAAACACGTTTGAAAAACACAATTATGAAATGGAAATTAACCCTTGTCCTGGTGCTGATGGTTTCTGTGGTTAGTATGTATGGCCAGCCTTCTTTCAAGAGAGGATATGTCGTATTGAAAAATGCTGATACCTTACGTGGTTTCATTTATTTCAACTATTACAAGGGGCCATTGTTTGATGTACGTTTCAGAAGACGTGCCGAGGCCGCAGATAGCAATCTCAAGTCCGATGACATTTGTTTTCTTTGGATTAAGGGGCAAGGGAAGTTTATTAGCGCTCCTACATTGTTGGTGTCAAACGATTTTCATGCAGAAGGAGAAGTTGTTTATTTGAATTATGTTCCGGTTATGGTGATCTTAAAGGAGCTGGTTAAAGGCGCTAATTATTCTTTGTATAAAATGGAAACCCGCAATCCTCGGTATTTTATTCGATATGAGGAGGGCTTAAGAAATGTTGAACAGCTTATCAATATAGAAATCCCAGGCTATGAGGTAGTGCAAAATTTCAGAAAGCAGTTATCTACCTTGATTCCAGTAGAAGATTCTTATCGGCAGGTAATTGACGAATTACCCTATGATGAGGATGAACTAAAAAAGGTTTTTTGTTACCTAAATAAAGGAGATAGCCCCATTGTTAAGTCAAACTCGCAACTGCGCAGATGGAATGTCGGCGCCGGGGGCATTGTTTTGTATTCTTATATGGGCGTGAGGTCAGTCTCAACAGAAAAATTGAGCCCTATATTGGGTATATCTTTATCTGCCGGCTATACCACTCCCTGGCCATTTTTTGGCGGAACGGAACGGCTAATTACCGGGTTTAATTCAATGCAGTTTTTTGGGAAGGCCAGGTATCCCCCTATCAACCAGCATTCGGATTCTTCAAGTGGTAAAACCCACAATATCTATATCAGTTCACTATCGTTCATACTATCCTACAGGATATTAGATAAGTTCAACTACCGCTTATATACGGGAGTTGAACCATACATCCAGGTCGCCGTTTTTTCTCCTACGAAATCCTCTATTAATGACAGGGAGATATGGGATCACATCCCCCGCAGAACTGTCAGTGGGACAATGATTGGAGGAAATGTAATCGTCAGGTTTGAGTTGCCCAGAGCCAGTGTCGTTGGATCCGGTACACTGGTAAATGGTAGCTCATTAGAGAGCAGCGGCACCATCCAACTGAGAAAGTGGTCCATGATGTTTTTATATAATTTTTAAACCTATTATCACATGAAATCACTTGCCATATTTTCGGCCTTACTAATTTCACATTATTCCTATGCCCAGCGCATATTTGAGCCGGGCTATGTAATCTTAAATACAGGTGATTCCCTTTCGGGGTACTTAAGCTATAATGGGGCACCGGCTAAGTTTTTCGAGTTAGAGTATAAAAATGGGGGCAATAGAAGGTTGAGACTTTTGCCTTTTGCTGATGTGGTTCGTTTCCAGGTAGGTGACAGGTATTATAATAAACAAACAGTGGAAATTTTCGAGCCGCTTATCAATCCTCACAATAAAACTATCTCACGCCATAAGCATCAGATAGAGTGCTTTTTACTCAGGGTAGCTGCTGGACCGATCGTTGACCTATATGCCTATAATGGAGAAAAGCAGCGATTCTTCATTTATGCTAAAAAAAAGGGCGATAGCTTAATAGCTCAACCTGCTTTTAAACAGTTGTTATATTGGGTGCCCGAAGATTATGACGCTAATAATGCTATCCCTGACATTGATTACAGCCGGTTCTGGCATACGGAAGATAAATGGGTTAGAAGGGAAAGGAAATCGCTTTGGTTTTATGGCTATCTGCATCAATTGTTTTTTTTAACCGATAGCCTGGACTATGAACCGTTTCAGTTTTTGCCATATACTGAAACCTATTTAAGATGGATTGTTACCTACATCAACACCAAGGTAATACCTAAGGAGCCGGTAATATTTCCAAGGTATAGAGTAAAGTTATTTGTGGGTGCCGGCATGGGCTATAACCGGTTTCGGCTCTATTGTGCCCACAATGAAACAATCAATACCAGCTTCCAGCGGAAGGTATATCCTGTAGTTACGATGGGTGTGGATTTACAGGCCCGGGAGGACTTTTCCTCTCTTTTAACAAGGTTTTATTTGTCTTTGTCCCGATTTCAAACCGGGAAGGGTGTTTTGAAGGCAGGACTCTATACCGGCAAATACACGTTTGATTTTGATGCCACCGTTGCTAATATTAGTGTCTCCCCTAACTGGCGGGTTGATGATAATTGGGGGCCATTCTCATTATATGCAGGTCCATATTTAAGTCTGGACGCGGTATTCGTAAATGTCAGGGAAATGAAAAACGAGCCGGATAGTTTTATTTCTAACGTATTTAGTCCCAATTTTTTTAGGGGGTTAGTAACCTTCGGTGCCCATGTCATGTTGCGAGCAGAAAAGTTCTCGATAACGCTGCATGCTCCGCTGGTGTCCTCTAGGGGTACCTTTGTCTCACCGGACTTTGTGGCCTCCAACAAACAGGGAGTAATCGCATTTAGCTGGAATGTCTTTGACTCCTGGTCCTCCAAAAGAACTCATTCAGGTAGATTGAAATTTTAAGTATCAAATTTTTACTTAATCCTAAATAAGAACCTTATGTTGAAAGAGTTAACCAGAAAAGACTTTAAGAATAAATATCCCGGAGACTATGAAGATATGCTGATGAAAATGGATTTAGAATCGCTTAATCGTATGGAGCTTCAACTCGGAGGTATTTTACTACTAAAGATTTTTTCAACGGGTGATAAGCGGTTTTACGTGTGTGTAGTGGACGATTCAGATAATATCGATGACATTGGTGATTTCCCTGAATTGAGAGGCACAACAGGAGAGTTGAAAAAATATATTTTATCGATTAATGCCTGCCACGTTGGTGAGCCCGAAGAAGAGTTCGATGGCAGTCAGGCTGGGCTTGAGAAGGGAGAAAAGGAAATGGACGACTATATTGAATATGACATAATTAAAAAAAACAGACGGGCATATTTGCTTTTTCGGTCGATGCAAAAAAATATTTATTCTGAGCCTCTTATTCTTGTCTTTATTCATGCGGTTACCCTGTTGACTGATATCGATGATATATCTATCCGTGTTTGTGCAGAAGATGAGCTTTTTGTTCGCCTGCTACGCGAGAAGGGTTATTCAATTGGCAGAACCACTGGAGACATGTGTACGGTTACAAAGCGGTTAAGATAGTGTTAGACAGGCTTACCTCTGACAAATAAGAAACCTAATCATTAACCTTAATTCTTAAAACATGATCCTATACTATTCTACTTCCTGATTAATATACTTCCATTATTGATAGGCGCTGTATTTGACATTTTAATTTTTCACTGTTCGGTCATGTTTAATTGGCCGGATACTAATCCTATTGTCATGAGCAAGTCTGTACGTAAATTGGAGTATATCTTGGGCCCCAAAACATTTAACGAGGTGCAAGTGGGGAATATTACATATACCAGAAAACAAATTGTTGAATATTACAAAAGTATTGGACCAACTGAAGGTTCATTAAACGATAAGATTGCCAAGTACCTTTCTACTGTGGCTATGAAGAAAGTACTGCATATGCCGATATATGAAAACCAGGCGGAATTAGACAAGGTATTTTTTACGGAAGTCCTTAAGTTATCCTTACCATTTTCTATTCCATGGGTTAATGACTGGAAAGAGGTTTATCAGCAGTTCACTGCTTCCAGGATACCTTTCCGTGACCTGATCCTGAAGAGAGTAACATATCAGTATCGACGCAACTACAAGCTGGCAGAAAAAGAAGTAAAGAATATAAGGTCATTTTTTTATACGATGAATATGACCTGCGCTGTAAGGATGGTAGATAATTTTGAGGCGCATGTATTAAGTCAATCACTATGCAGCTACCGTTTTATGGCCAAACAAAATCCGCCTGCCCTGGATGCAGTTAAGCCAGCAGCTCTTTTAGACAATGGTGAGGAAAAGAGGAAGCTGAAGTTCGCTGGTAGATACGCTGTTGCTCCAAAGAGTGCGCGGGTGGTGCCTATAAGTGATGACAAGACCGCGTTAAAAATGGCCACTGATGGCAGTTGGCCTTCCTTTAAAAGTTTCTAGGATACTCCATTCCTATTTCTCAAAAACCATTTCAATCTTATTTCTATGTACACTAAAATTTCAGTTCAAAAAATTAATGATAAACTAAAAGTCTATACACCATATAATGAGCATTTTGTTTCCAAAGCGCATTTGCTGCGTGGTCGATGGCAAGATAAAGCCTGGTGGTTTGATGAAGCCGCAATAGTGCCACTTAGGGAATTGCTGATTAGCTTATGGAATACTACGGGGGAATCCCCTTATGAAGCTTGTGATTTATTAATTAAGAACTATTCAGATAGTGCCAGGCTTAAGCCGGTATATCTGTTTAACTGGATGATCGCCAAGGCCAACAGCGCGATCGGTAATATATTAGTTGGCAGTGGCGTGTATCTTATGGATGGCACCTTTGAAGTTGGTGGTGATTTTAACAACTGGGAAACCGTTGTTAAAAACGCCACTTTTGAAATAAGGGAGTTTCCTGTTCCTGCCCTTAAACTGCCCGACGTAAGGAGGGCTATTGCTGAAGGGTGGTGTGAGGTATTGACTACCAGGACGAGGAAGGAAGGCGGTGAAGATATTGAAGTGCATCCTACCCGAATACTTTTAATGGAGGGCTAACGCGGTACCCGGTTATAAATGCTTTTTAAAACGTTTTTAAATGATCTTAGAAACGCTTCAAAAACGCTTGATCGGCGCAAAGTTAGTTGACACGGAAATCTATAATGGTCGGGGCCGTCAGATCCAGCGCCTGTATATCAGGTATGGTATAAATAACCGTTGTTATAAGTCAATGTGTTGGTTTGAAGTTGTAAACGATAGGCTTACTGTCTTTGTGCGGGTGGAGACAAAAAATGGTAAAAAAAGCCAGGGCTTTGATACTAATCTCGCACACCGCTATAAGGCAGATATAGAATCTCAGTTTTATGAGATCATTAATGATTGTGAATGGGAGCGGCGACAGGTACCATTGCATGTGCGGCTACGCGATGATGTGCCACCCATTTCTGATGATCATTGCAAACTACATCAGCTGGGGGCATTGCGCTTTATGTGTTCCATGAAGGTGTCCGCACTTTTTGCTGATGCAGGAGTGGGGAAAACCAAGCCTGTTATTCATTTATGTGAAAGCCGGTATGTGGCAGGACAGATTAATAAGGTCATAGTCTTCTGCCCGGTGTCTACCATTACCAACTTTGAGCGCGAACTGACCTTGTGGCGCTCTGTACCTGGGCTTACCTGGAAGATAGTAGGCACCGAAAGCATGAGCATTAGCGCCAAGACCCTGTTTGATGCGCTGGATTTTGTTGACTCAGAGACCCAGGTCATCATCGATGAAAGCCATCAGGTGAAGGCCCCTTTTGCCAAGCGGTCCAAAAGGCTGCTGCTTTGTGCCTCCAAAACAAGTTATAAGGTGATCATTACCGGTACACCTACTGAGCATTTGAAGGATCTATACATGCAATTTGCAATGCTGTCAGATCTGATAACGGAATGTAACAACTATTACAAATTCGAGGAGCAGTATCTGCTGATGGGCGGCCCGGCACGTGATGAGGTGATTGGGTATAAGAACCTGGATTATCTTATGGGCCTTTTGGAACCCTACACTTATCAGCTTAAGTTAAATGAATGCCTGGATATTCCTGCAAAGAGCTTTTCTGACCTGGAATGTCATCTGACAGATAAACAGGATGAATATTACCAATACCAGAAAGATTCGCTCTTAAAGTTGCTGGCCCGTGATGAAGATATTGCATCGCATACCATTTTTGGTTATTTGAGCCGCATGCAGATGATTGTCTGTGGCTTTTATAAAAATAATCTTTCTGGGCAAATAGAGGATTTAGGTACAGAAAAGCTGGGTATGTTAAGTGAGACAGGATATGACAAAGGGCAGACCATCTTTTATTGTAAATACCTCTATGAGGTAGAGATGCTGGCTAAATTTCTGGGCCCCGAAAACTGCGCAGTCTTTACCGGGCGCAATAAAAAGAAGCGCTATGAGGAAAAAGATCTATTTGAGCACAGGAAGAAAAAATATTTTGTTGCCACCAGAAGTAGTGGTGGAGTGGGATTAAATGGGCTACAGGGATGCCAGCGGCTGGTGTTTTTCTCCGGCTCTTATAAATCCATCGAGCGTCGCCAGTGCATTGCCAGGATCGAGCGGTTCGGGCAGGATAAGCCCATGGAGATATGGGAAATTTATACCATTGCCGGTATTGATTCGAAAATGCGTAAATGTGTTGCCAGAAAAGAAGACCTGGCCGATGAAATCAGAGAACGGCTGTATGACAAGACGCTACTAAAACAGTTCGTACTGGAACTTTAGGTCCAGGTCTTGCATTAATTTATTAATAACTGTCAAATTGATAATTATGAAAGTTCGGCGCATCGCTGGTAGCTCCGCTGAAGTGATTAGGCTTATTGGCCCATATGCTATGGATCCTCATTTGATTCGGCAGCGGGGCAACCTGCCAATTATTACAAAAGATACATATATCTGGCACGTGCTAAAAGATGGAAAAAAAGTGAAGGCTTTTGTGGCTATGGAAATTCTCTTGGGCGGCAATATAAAGTTGCAGTCCTTTGTGGAGGTTGAGGCAAATAAACAGGACCTTAGGTTGCTGATCAAAGATGTCATTGAATATTTTAGGAAGACGGAACGACATAAATTAACGGCTTCTGTTCTTAAGGATTTTGTTGATATTTTTGTAGCTGAAAATTTTGAAGTTGTAAAACATAAAAAAAACTGGACCGACCTAGCCTATATTCACTATCAATATGAAGCAGCAGGGTGATCTTAATGTTTACGAAGCGTTTCAGCTCCGTATGGATTTCCTATTCAAGGAGTTTGATAACATTTATATCTCCTTTTCCGGTGGCAAAGATTCCGGAGTCCTCTTGCATCTGGTTATGGATTATATGATGCGGAAAGGGATTACTAAGAAAATAGGACTCTTTCATCAGGATTTTGAAGCGCAGTACTCCCACACTACCGATTATGTAACGGCAATGTACGAGAAGTTCCTTTCACGCGTCGAGCCCTATTGGTTTTGTGTCCCCATGGCAACCCGCACAGCGGTAGGTAATTATGAGATGTATTGGTACCCGTGGGATGAGGAAAAATCTGATGCCTGGATCCGTTCTATACCGAAGAAGCCCTACGTGTATAGCCTTTCCAATAATCCCATGAGCACCTATAAATATAGGATGACCTATAGAGAACATGCAGAGCAATTTGGCCGCTGGTATGGTCAGAAGCATGGCGGGGGCAAAACCATCGGGCTTTTGGGCCTACGAATGGACGAAAGCCTGCGCAGGTATAATGGTGTTGTCAATAAACGTTATGATTATAAGGGGAAAAAGTGGATCACGAATGTCATTGCCGACCAGGCGTGGACCGCATCTCCTATTTATGACTGGCGGGTGGAGGATGTATGGATTGCCAATAGCCGTTTCCGCTATCCTTACAATAAGCTATATGACATGTTCTATCTCGCTGGTATTAATATCAAAGAAATGCGTGTTGCCAGCCCATTTTCCGATGAGGCCAAGCATAGTTTAAACCTATATCGTGTGATAGAGCCGGATACATGGGCCAAATTAGTTGGTCGTGTCAAGGGGGCTAATTTTGCCGCAATTTATGGAAAGACTAAAGCGTTGGGATATCGTGATCTCACATTGCCCGAAGGGCACACATGGAAATCTTATACCAAGTTTCTTCTGGCGACGTTGCCAGATGATATCAGAAATAATTATGTGGAAATATTTAAAACCAGCATCAAGTTCTGGGCTCGTACAGGCGGGGGATTTTCGGACGAGATTATTAAAGAAATTGAAGAATGCGGATATCAAATTCGACGGAATGGTGTCAGCAATTATACCAAGGATGGTAAGGCTAAGATTATCTTTTATGGCGTTCCTGACAATACAGACGATGTAAAGAGTACCGTTGATATACCTTCCTGGAAGCGGATGGCTTTCTGTATTTTAAAAAATGATCACCTCTGTGCATTTATGGGTTTTGGTCCTACCAAGTACCAGCAAGATAATAGAAGAGCTATTAGAGAAAAGTATAAAAACAGCCTATGACGGAGTTAATAGAAGAAAAAGTAAAAGAATTATGCGCTCTTATTACCGCATTGGATGGTGAGGACAATAAGATTGATACACTAAATTTGGTAAGGCGCCATTTACATAAAATCAGCCCCTTAAATCACCACCCGGTGGACCTTGTTGAATGGGAGAAAGTCGAAAACGTCAGACCAAATGATTATAATCCCAATCATGTGGCTCCTCCGGAGAGCAAATTATTATATCTTTCTATTCTTGAGGATGGTTACACAATGTCAATTGTAGGAGCCAGGGAGATAGAGGATGATACAAGAGTTATAGTTGATGGGTTTCACCGCCATCAGGTAGTGCGTGATTTCAAAAAAATTAGTAATAGTACTTTTGGCAGGGTGCCAATCACCAATGTTAGAGAAGGGAAAGAAGGAAGAGCAGACAGAATAGCTGCGACGATCCGTCATAACCGTGCCAGAGGGGTGCATGCCATTGATGATATGATTGAGGTTGTGAGGATATTAAAAGTAGAATGTGGAGCCTCCAATGACTGGATTGTAAAGCATATTGGTATGGATCCTGATGAGGTGCTACGACTGTCCCAGTTAAGTGGTATAGCTGCACTTTTCGCAAACAAAGATTTTTCAAAAGAAAGAGATTTCGATGAGGCCACCGACCAGGATTAAAAGTAGTATCCGTTACTCTTCCCTACCGGGTCTGGTTGTATGGGCAACCTTATCATACTTGATGCTTCCGGGATGCTCTTTTTATAATCCTGCACAACTTTCCCTTCTATAAAGATTGCCCAAACGCACTGCAGCGCATATTTCTTGAGTGAGTCGGTAAAATGTACAGTGTTGATGTATTTATAATCCGCATTCCAAAAGGTACCAAAGGTAATTATGGCGCGGCCTTTCTGCTTTGCGGTTGTTTTGTTGCCTTGATTTGTATATCCCTGTTAGAACTTATTAGCAAATTACCTATTGCGGTTTTTACTTTTACCTTTGAGAGGAGACAATTGTCTTCGGGTTTTGTTTGTCAGATCTTTTACTTCAAACAATTCCATTGCCTTGCTGGCATGAGGTAACATGGAGTTTTCGCATAGTTTAACAGTAGCAGCTTGATGATTAAAACCTACATCAAGTCTGGTAATTGATAAATCTACTTTTTCCGGATCAAAACTATAATGTAAATTAAACGATACGCAGTCTCTATCATTATTATAAAAACCAACAGTTCGGAGTTGAAATTCAAAAGGTCCGTCATCAACTAATGAATCTCTCAGGCATATTCCAAGCTGACGTTGTAATTCTTTTAATAAATATCCTGCCTTATCAGGGCTATTTAAGGATTTCTCGTCATATCCCTTGGATGTAAGGAGGTGTTCCTGTTCATTTAGTAATTGATAAACCAAACTCATAACATACTATTTTATGTAACGATACCTGTAAATCTTTCAATAGTTTAATGCCACCATCAAAGGCGTTTTAAAAATCCTTTTGACATTATGCTCACTCAGGATCTATTAATCCCAGAGGAAAGGGTATAGATGTTCCTGATTTTTTTTAAAAACCCTGTAATTATTTCGGTTTACCATTTCAAAAATTTGCTTTCCCCTCATACCGGTAACTATCCCCATGGTGTAATTTACCGGTTCCCCTGGCAGGGGGGCTGGATTTCTTTTATTGGATACAACTCAGTTTCTTCTGCTCGGAAGCCATCAACTTATCTTTTTCCCCTGATGAAATAATGAGAAGGGTATGCATATTTTCAAGTGACATCTTCAGTCATTTTTTATGAACAAAAGTATTATTTCAGGTAAAGGTATTTTGTGTGTTTTCCGTAGCTGGGATTTTTTTTGCTGTTTTATGTTAGTTGAAGACCATTTACATAAAAGAGAGATACTTCTAAATTATTGGATCATTGCTATGATAAGCAATATAATACATGTCCTTTTGACACAGTTTTAGGGGTTATTCGTTAAAGCTATATAATAAAAAAACCCCCACCGAAGCGGGGGCGCTACCAATTTAGAGCCCTAATCCAACAGTCACTAGTCCAGCATTGCTGCCGACCAGTTAGCGCAAACATAGATTGTAATTACTAGAAGGGTTGTCATAAATTTATGACGATGATAGGTCAATCTTGAGCCCAATATAGGTTATTTATAGACCCAAACTATAAACAAAAATGGCCTATTTCATTGATTTTCCCATACTTACATGCACTTTTGACGCATGAGCCAGGGGAAAAAATTGGTAGATAAAAATCTGGAAAAGATTAAACTCACAAGTACTTTACTTCAAAAAGGGGAAATAACCACCTTTAAATCTCTGTTTATATACAGTAATAGGACTTATGTTTCCAATAAACTGGGGATGAATTACAAACGCCTGGGGCGGCTGTCCAATAACCCCGATCCCCTAAGGGTTAGGGAGATCCGTGCTATAGCCAGGTTATATAAGGTTTCACCTCAACTCATTAGCAATGTAATTTTGAATCAACTTGAAGGAAATTTAACGAAGCCCAAAAAATAATGTTTTTTTTTCGCCGGGATTAAGATTTTTTACAAAGATTTGTGGTCGGCTATCGCCGTCCCTGTTGGATCTTAAGGGGGCAGGAGTTCCTGCAATCAAATCATTAAACCTTTATGATGATCCGAAGTCTTTTTAAATTTCTAAAGTTTGCTGGTGCCAGTGAGTTACCTGAATATGAAATCAAGAAAAGCATATGTACGGGTGTCAACGTTCTTTGTATCTGTGTTATCGTGCTTAATGCTATAACTGGCCCTATTTTTTACACTTTAAGCGGTGATATTTTAATCTTCATTGGCGCTTATCTGGAAGCAATAGTTGTATTCGGGGTCATCTGGCTTAATAAAATGAAGAAATATACGATAGCCAATTTCGTCTTCTATCTAATTATAAGTTTATCCACATTTTATTTTTCTGCTGTACTGGGTAGGGTTTCAGAGTCGCAATTGATGATCCTCTTTCTATTTGGGCTTATCTTCTTCTTATTTAATGACAGGAAATTGCGTCTGTATTGTATAGTGCTTAATATCCTTTTACTAATTGCTATAGAATTAAATGGTGATTTGCATTTTATACCGGCGGCTAAGTTTCCTGTGTTTGTTGAACACATTATTCGATGGCTGGTATATGTAGTTGTAATCAGTCTTACTTTAATGATTTTTAATCTGTATGATAGAAACACTATCCTACTAATATCTTTACATAGCTATTCCAAGACGATTAGTGCTTCTCTCAATAGTGAAGAAGAATCGAACAGGGTGAAAAATCTGTTATTTCAACACATTTCACATGATTTACGAGGTCCCTACTTCGGTGTTTTGACTCGTTGTTATTATTTACAAAGTAAGAGATTACAGGAACAACCCATAACTGTATCTGATATTGAAAAGCTGGTAGATGTAGCTAACCATTATAAATATATGCTGGAGCATTTCATGGAAATGTCCAGGTTTAAAAATGCCGACTTCAATAAAATTGAAATTGCATCGATAGATTTAAGAGCTGAATTGGCGAAGATCATAGAAATGCATAAATACCCGGCTTCACAAAATAAGCTAACGGTTAGCCTAATTGTCTCCCCAGATTTCCCCACCTTTATCCTAACTGATAAAATAAAAATTTGCCGGATAATACATAATCTTTTGAGCAATGCCATTAAATTTACCAGACCTAATACACGGATCACAATTGCGGCAGAAGTACGCAGTGATAAATGGGTATTAATAATTAAAGACCAGGGGCATGGCATTTCTAATAAAACGGTTGAACAATTATTCCAACCCTATGTAACAGAAAAAAGCCCCGCAAATCCTGAAGGTGTTGGGTTAGGGCTTTTCATAACCAAACACCTTGTGACGATTTTAGGGGCAGAGATATCAGTTGCTAGCAAATTAAATGAAGGCACTATGTTTGAAATCGTATTTCCATACGAGAGGCGGCTTTCACCTATATAATTATGGCCTCTTTTTTTCTTGTTTCTTCCCAAAGTGAATATGTTCTTTTATAGCGTTGCGTATATGTCTGCCAAGTCCAGCATGCCTGTAAAACTGACTTTAAGCCGTTGAGATATTTATTTATTTGGTTCTTTGAAACTTCCGAAATATTACTGACATTTAGTCTATCACGGATTTGAGTGAGACTATTTTCGTAGTCATTTAACAAGTTACTGATTATATGCCCTGCAACTTCAATGGCCTCGTCTAAACGCATCCGAAAGTTGTTTATTAAAACCACAAATATCAGGTTAGAGTCACTCTGCCTATCGATAACTTCTTTTTCAAAGGAAAAGAAATCATTAGTAAGTGCTCCTACGTAGGAAACTATTTCATTTAGTTTTCGCATATCGTCAGCGAGTCCTATGCTTTCAAGCAACTCCCAGTCCAAAAAATTAGAATGGGCAAATTCTATTAAAGTGACTGTGTGAGGCATTCCGGAAATTTCGACACGAATGCGGATGTAATCCTCTATAGATTGCATGTTGCCATTTCTAACTATGTCATATGGCTGGTGGGCAATATCTATGTGGTTCAGATACTGTTTTAGGAATTTATTAAACCATTGAGAAGGAGATAAATCAGAGATTTGTTTTAGCACTTCAATATTAGCAATTTCTGCCGCAGAGGCGTTGGGGTATAATTTGAGATCGGTTGTTAAGGTAGCCAGGCGATCTCGAATTTCATAGAGCTCTTTCATTTCCTGACTTGAAGGTTTCACGTCACGGCCCATTTTATCGTTTAGGTAAAAATCTACTGCATAGTTTTTTGATAGCAGTAGAATATTTTCCTGTGGAGCATTCGGGAACAAAAACATGCAACAGGTAATGTATGCATCCGCATCTGGCAATAAAATTTGATATCGTTCACCAAAGCTGGCTGTACTGTTTTTTATAATTGTATCTGTGTGGGGAGCAAAATCATTGCAATATTCATCAAATTGGAATTTTCCGCAATTGAATATTGAATGTAATGAAAATGAGCGCTTTGCATTCAATAACTCTTCATATTGAAGTTTAACGCGATTTAAGGCTTGGGGAACATCAATGGACAATTTGTGTATTTGCATACAGATAAGGTTGAATGAATTAATGTTTTGATTGGTATAGAAATTTACGAAGGAATAATAATTAAAAATCCACATTAGAGGTAGATATATATAATCAGTAAGTGTTTCTATTTATCCAATTTTATAATTAAATTTTGTTGAGATGAAATCTGTGCTGCTTGTTGATGATCATAGTATAGTTCATAAAGGATTGAAGACCATAATTTCAGACATGCTGGGCTATAATGATGTAGATGAGGTGGAGAGTTGTAGTGCCTTGATGGCTGCCTTAAATAAAAAGGAATACACCCACCTGATCTTAGATATGATGTTGCCAGATGGGCACTGCCTGGAGGTGCTTCCCAATATCTGGAATCTGTATTCTGGTTTAATAATTGCCATATTCAGCCAACAAACACCTGGCCCCTACCTTGGTTTCCTTGAGAACTATGGTGTAAAAAAATATATCACAAAATCCTCTCCGCATCAGTTTGTAGTCAGGGGAATTACTGATTTTTTAAATGATGGTAAGTGTAAGATTTATGATGGTCCATCAAATGAAACTCCATTTGACAATCTCTCACAGCGAGAACTTGAGGTGCTACATTATTTATTACTGGGTCTAAAACCTAGAGAAATTCAAAACCGGTTAGCGGTGAGTCCACAAACAGTATTTACCCATACCCAACGCATATATAAGAAAACTAATACAGATAATATAATTGACTTAAAGCAGCTTGCTGGAGCATGGGGGATATAAAAAATTATTCCTTCCGATCCCTTATTACATATTATTTTCTGAGTTGATTATCCATTTGTGATCGAATTCACCTCTATACAATTTCCTTATATGCATGCAGCTTTGCATCCTGTGTTTATCAGAATCTACTCCCAGCCAGGTCATACATAAAACGTATACTAGATACTAAAATTTAACCTATTCAATACATGTTTGATTACACATCAGGAATCCGATATTAAAAGCACTACATTATCATTAATTTTTTTTTTAAATATTCATTTTCACAATAATTCCATTCTTCGCTATAAAATGTAGAACATTCAAAACCTTATAATAGATTTTTTTTCGTACCTACGACAATCTCCCATCTTTCCAATATTGACAAAATGATATTGTGGCCCAAGGTCTGAAACCTACAACTACATAGATCACAGGAATTTCTGTATTGTGGCTGCGTTGGCGACCTTGCCGGTTACAGCAGGACCATTGGTGATCATCGGCAATATAGCTGCCTGCTTGTCCATTACAAATGGAGCGGTGTTATTCATTTTATGTTAGTCTATTTATGGTTATAAAATTTTTTCTACGATAGCGCTTCCTGCTGCCACACTTTTATTCAATCGTTCCTGTTTGAGATATCGGGAAAATATCAGCATGGTGATAATAGATATGCCACCCATAATCAGCATGGTAAAGGGGGCAGTTATTTTTTGAGAAACGGTTCCGACCAGTAAGCTGCCCAATGGCAGCATACCAAAGTAGGCCATGGCAATAAAGCTCATCACCCTGCCACGCATATGTGTGGCTGCTTCCATTTGTACAATGGTGATACTGGCGGTCATTGGTGTAAGCGATGAGAACCCGATGATAACAGCGAAAGGTAAGCTCCAGTAGAAGGAGGTACAACGGGAGAAACCTATCATCCCAACACCCAGTATCCCTATACCGATCAGCAATATATTGGTCAGGTCAGTACCTTTTTTCAACGCTGCTAGGAAAAAACTGGCTGCAATGGCACCAAGTCCCCCGGCACTGGCAAGATAGCCGTAAGTACGTACATTGCCTATGAAGATCTCTTTCGCAAAAATGGGCATCAGGGTATCATAAGGGAGTAACAGTAATGCCATTGCCATGATGCAAAGGATAATGATCATAATGCGGGGTGTTTGCCGCAAATACAGGAATCCTTCTGATAATTCTGTCACCACTTTTTTTTTATTGGCAGGTGGTATGAAAGCAGGCAGCTTCATTAATAAAAGGGAGGTGATCACCGCCAGGAAGCTTAGTGCATTCAAGGCAAAACAGATATGTGCGCCAAATGATTGTAACACAATCCCAGAGAGGGTGGGGCCTATCAACCGGGCTATATTCACCATAGCAGAATTCAGCGCCACTGCATTGGATATATTCTCCTTGTTACTCACCAGCTCATGTACCATCGGCTGTCTGGCGGGGTTATCGAATGCATTCACGATACCCAGTACCACACTTAATGATAATATTTCCCATATTACGTATTGATTAGTGAAAATGAGTATGGCCAGAAATATGGATTGTACCAGTGAAGCGGTTTGCGTAATCAGTAATATCTTGCGGCGCTGATATCGGTCGGAAACGATTCCGCCTAATAATGAAAACAGAAAAGAAGGGAATTGCTGCGCAAATACTGCCAATCCCAGCATATAGGCAGAATGGGTGATGGAATAAATAACCCAGCTTACGGCGGTGTGTTGCATCCAGGTGCCGATCTGTGAAATGGACTGTCCACAGAAGAATAATGCGTAGTTAGTATCTCGGAATGCCCGGAAAGCATCTCTTTTCTCGGCTTGTTTCATAAATAATATGCTCCTTTTACATTTCGATAAAATATGCCTAAACAAATCTGTAATTACAGAATAACTTCCCTGAGAAGATCCCCTTCCCACTGTCTGCTACTACTGGTATTAGCAAAAGCCCCGCATGTTCCATCGACATCAGTGAGGTTGAATACTTTTCACCAGTCATCATTGTTGAACTTTTTCTCGGTTGTTTGATATCCCAACTGTCCGAACTGGTGGGCATAGGCAACAAACCAGAGTCGAAATCGCAGGTGAGGTCCGCCAACGGCACAAGCCAGTAATACCGGCTGATGTGACTTTTTAGCCTGAATCTTCCAGGTCAGCCTGAATTTGTCCGTGCACCAACCCTCTGTTCCAATTAAGTAGGCCAGAAACATTTTCTGCCACGACCCAATTAGGTTGAATCTGTCTAATGATTCTAAGCATCTCCGGGCCATCCACTGTGCTGCCAGGTCAAACCCGCCAGGCCCAGAAAAAAAGATATCTATGAACCCTACCTTACTTCAAATTTCTTATTCACCCAATACTTTTCCCTATGAAAAGTATCGCTGTAAATATGAAAAGGACATGTCATGAAAAATGGGAGAATCAGGGATATAGGTTATAATTTTATGGGAACCGTTCAGATATTAATCTGAATGTAAAAAAATCAAAGAATGACTTTAAAGAAAATAAGTAGTACTCTAATGAAATATTTAGTACCTCTTTTCTTCCCATATCTGAAGAAATTCTGCTATCTCTTTAGCCAAAAAGATGTTGCAGTTAATGTACAACTCTAAAAATATCACTTCATGTGACTTAGATTAATTGTCTTAAATCATTTAAGCAACTCTCTATTAACAGGTGAAAAAATAATCTCTCTCTGGAAAAAAGAGGTCTAATTATTCCGCCATTCAAATCCCAAAAATGTAAATGGTTATAGATAAAACTCCAACCTCCGATAAACTCCCGTTTTCCATCAATTTAAAAAATGATGTTGCAGTCTTTATCAACAATCTATCATTTTATGCCAATTGAACTAAATGAAATAGGAGATCCTAATAAAGCTCAATTATTTATTGAAGGAAAGCCTTTTGATCTGGAACATCAAACAGGTCTTATGTATCCCCAAGGGGCAATCCAAAATGCAATAAGCCTAAAAAACATAAAATCAGTCGAAGGTTACTTTCCTTTAATTTATAACCATAAGATAGATTCTCTTCGTCCAGGAGTTCTTACAGAAACAATCTATGAGCATGAAATCAAATTACCTACAATCCTATCTTTGGGTCCGATTAAGGATAACGAGGTATTAAATAATATTAATAGAGATAGCTTTGAAAATGATCTGGGTTTTGTAGTTGTCAATGAAACAATAAGAAATCGTTTATTAGGAAAGATGCCGGAGATTGATATTATGGGTGATAAATATATCCTGAACATGCGGGATGAAATGCTGGTATCAACAAAGGATTTTCAAAAACAATTTTCTTTCAAGGAGTTTTACAGGGATGATGAATTAGGCATCGTACAAGGCTGGTACGACTTTAAGAAAAAAGAAATTGAAAATATTGAGCAGGAATATATTACCCATACTCCCAAAAATCTCTATTTAGTTGAGTTACCAGTCTGGCATAAAATGGACCCGATAGGGGCAGCAAGAAGACATTATCAAATCGGTCAACTAGAGGTTCTAAATGATACGGAATATATCAACTCATTTATGATGGAGCCCAATCCGGTTGCTAAATCCACTCACGTTTCTAAAACTGATTTGGCCAAAACAATCGCTAAAAACCGAAAAGCAAGAAAATTACCTCCGGAAAAAAAAGTACAGGTGGCCAAACCTGCATCAGCCAAAAAGGGGAAAAAAATGTAAACCGGCTGAATAATGCGCTCTGTAACTACAGGATTTATTTGTAAAAATTCCTTATTAAAATTATGGATAAACTTGAAAGCGAATAGAGGTTGGCGCTTTTGGGAGTAAATTTCAACCAACCGTATCAGGTAGATGAGAAGTGGTTGCAGCCAAGAATAACAGAAAGGCATTATTATCCATCTTTACGCGCTGCTTTTTCTCATCTGGTAAACATAAATTTAAATCAGTTAGAACCGCTTACTAAATCATCACAACATGAAATCACCTATCAATCAGTAACTATTTATGAAGGTTCAACAAACGGGTACTTTCAATGAGGATGTAGAAATATGAGAGGTATGAAAACAATGATCACGTACTATGGGGGCAAACAGAGACTTACCCCAATTATTATTCTGCTAATTCCAGAACACATTTTGTATGCAGAACCCTTCGTTGGCGGGGCTGCCGTCTTCTTTGCCAAGGCACCATCTAATGCTGAGGTTCTCAATGATACCAATGGTGAATTGATTAACTTCTACTACGTTGTAAAAGAAAAATTCGATTTATTATATGCCATGGTAAGTAAAACACTTCATTCACGAAGGCAATTCGACCATGCTGTATTAATTTATAATTATCCCGATTTATTTTCTGATGTGCAAAGAGCCTGGGCAGTTTGGGTGTTAAGCAACCAGGCATTTAGTTCTAAGTTTGATAGCACCTGGGGATATGACATATTGGTAAATAATTCTGCAAGAAAAATTTCATTCAATAAACTTGAATTCACTAGTCAATATAGCAAAAGGCTGGAACGTGTTCAATTAGAAAATTGTGATGCACTTTATATTATTAAGTCACGAGACAGTGTTGATTCATTCTTCTATTGTGATCCGCCTTACTTTAATTCAAATCTTGGACATTACAAGGGATATACTGAATCAGACTATTTATTGCTTCTTGAAACATTAGCTCACATTGAAGGGAAATTTCTACTAAGTTCATATCCCTCAACTGCATTACAGGAGTTCGTCGAGCGATACGGGTGGCATCAAATACAAATAGAAAAAACTGTAATCGTTAATAATAGGAACGGGAAAACTAAGCCTAAAACAGAGGTATTAACAGCTAATTATAAATTACCGGAAAAACCAGGGGAAATTAAACTATTCTAAAAGGGGTGCCTGGCTGTCCATAGACTTGACCGGTAAAATTCAAATCCAAAGCTACATATCAGTACTTACAGTTTCTGCAACAATGGGCAATAAATAATAAGGGCATTCCCATTATCATTGCAACAGATAAAAACTTATACAAAGATCTGCTGAAACAATCAAACAGTACTCAACAGCGTTTTGCTTCTATTCCATGCTTTGTAAGAAATGACAATGTGAAGCCGGGAATGCTCAGACGTCAATGTACTTCCGAATACAAGATTGCAGTCGTAGATAAGGTGATCCGATCCTTGTATGGGCTTCGGCCATATCAACGCCGGCCACTTACTTCCATCTGGAAAGGAATTACAACTGATGAGATTGATCGGATGTCGCAGCCTACATCTAGCTGGAAAATACATACTTATCCATTCACAGGTTACGCATGGAGTAAAAATTCCTACGAGCGGTTAAAATGTTTCAATGATACGGCACAGGTAAACTACGCTATCAGAGACAGTACGAATAAAGGAATAAAAAAGCAATGCTATATCCATCGTAGTCTACAGCCATTGGAACAGGTAGTATTTAATAAACAGGATGAATTGTGGGAAAACGAATGCTCCGGGAATTGCCATACATTATGAAGATACTTGCATATCTATTATCTGAATCGGATATAATAATAACAAGCATTTGCTTGCGCACAGTCGTTGTCCTATAGTAAACGCCTGGGAATGAATTTGCCCCATCCCAGGGGCACCGAATATCAACAAACATTTGCTGGGTGAGGAACGCCTTCAACTGCTCCAGTACAGCTGCGAAGTCAGCGTTCTGCAGTTAGCAGAGCGCAATTAAGAGAAAGTCTGCTTTGGGTATAGGTTCTTGAATATTCACCTTATCGAAACCATTCACAGACCATATCCACAAGCAATCCATACGCGCAACCTTTATTGACATTTTTGTTCTAAATGGTAACCAGACCATTTGATATCCCTAAAATCAATATTAGATCATCCGCTATAGCATCTCAACCGATTATTAACCAGGATTATACATTATTCGATTGCGAGTCTTTCTATCAGTTGCAAGTCCCACATGTCTCTCTTACTGAATTTAAATGAAGGTAATTTCCTGAGTGCATCTTCCCGGAGATCTACCCCCGCTATGATGCCCATGTCCAGAGAGGCACTCACTTCCAGGAAGGCAATGAAGTCTTCTATATCGTTAATAGTTTCTTCATTTTTTAATCCTGCTAGTAGCTCTTTCACTTCCTCACTGGTGATCCAACCTGTTACGCCCATTCCTTCAACGGTGAAGATGCCTGGGTAAATCATGCTTAATTCACCAAGGATCTCATAGCTCAGACCATTGCTGTTGATTCCCGGCATGCGATGTAAAGCAGCATGTTTTCCTAATCGGAAGTATGGCGCATAGTCTGCGCAATGAGAGAATACGACATACTCAAAGAAGGCAGACAGGTGATAAGTCCATGGAAGGGTAGACAGAAATGGATACCATTCCTTGTGGATCACCTCCATAAATGGAAGATAATCCAGCCGGTAGCCTTTAAGCTGGTTAAAGACGGCTACAAGTTCTGCTAATGGAATATCGCATATTCCTTTAGTACAAGTTTGTTCATACATGATATAATACGCCTGAATATCTCCCTGCTGACCTTTGAGCAGCGGAACAGTGTCAGTATAGAAGCGCTTATCATCAAATAGGTGTAGGGTATGCCATTGGCCCATAGTTCATTATTTTATAGTCGTTCAACTACATTTTTAGCCATAATATATAATTCCTCTTAAAAAGTTATCCACCGAAATTGACCAATTTCAATGAAGAGTGAAAAATTTGGCATGGTGTTGATAATCGGCGATAAAAATGCGTAAGTAGATAAACCTATAAATTTAGCTCTAAAACTCGAATAATAGGTCCTTTTTGCTGTTTTACACCTTGTTTTACACCATTCTCACAACTAACTGATTATCATACATGATTCAAACCACATTCAGGCAACCCGAAAAAACGAATCTTTTTTTAAACCGCTGAAGAATTCATTCTCAGCGGTTTATTTTTTTTAGATTGTAACCTCTCAAAAAGTCGAATCTTGAACTTTTCGATGCTTTATTACTAGTTCTTTTTTGTATCTATTTAATTATCAAACTCCTTCTCGCATTCTGCTCTTTTGATGACCTTACTTTTTCATCTCATTAGCCTTGTATTGTTTTACACTTTTTTTTACACTTTATAGGCAATCTAATAATAGAATCACTTAATCAAAATCTATCCTTTTTGACGAAATTTGTACTGCATTAGCGCAAGAAAGGAGGCCTTTATGGAAATACCTGATTTTCGTCCCGTACATAATTGGCGAAATCATATTAACCAAAACGGGCGCTATAAAATTCATATCCGAATACGTATTGGAAAAAGTTGTCGTTACCACGACGTAAAGCTGCCTCAAAAAGTGACGGTAGACGAATGGAGTGGGAAAGAGAATGCCTGGGTTAAACCAAGTCATCCTTACCACTTTGAAATTAATAATGCTATTGATAACACACTCACATTATTGCGTGAACTAAATAAAAGGTACTACACTGCTAAACGACAGTTGACCTTTGCAATCATCCTTAAGGAGCTTCAAAAGGAAGCTTGTTCATCCATATTAAACACCTACTTCAACCAAATCATCATCGATCCTCCAGAAGCGCTTCAACCAGCTACCATTGGTCGCTATAAATCTGCGCTTATTGCTCTGAATAAGTTTCGTCATGAGTTATTTTTCTATGACTTAAATGAAAAATTGCTTTTGGAGCTTTGTAAGTTTTTGAAAAAAGAAATGCACCTTAAAGCATCTACGATCTTTGGCTATTTCAATGCTTATAGAAAAGTAATTCATTGGGCACAGTTGTATGGATATCTAAGTCCTTTACAGGAGGACGCAATCTTTTCAAACATTCATATTTCCAGAGGGAAGACGCTTAAAGATCACCTGTATGTGAATGAAATAAAAGCATGGAAGGAATTTACATTCAATGACGCCAACCAAAAACTGGGTAAGGTTCGGGATATATTTTTGTTGCAGGTTTACACAGGATTTTATTACAGTGATCTTAAAGCCCTTCAGAAATCCGAATTACACAAGGGCAACAAAAGAATAGAACTCTTTATAACCCGCTGAATGATTGATTTTCAGCGGGTTATTTTTTTAAGTTATCTCAGAAAGTCAAACATTCATTTTTTGATACTTTATTATCACTCCTTCTTTATATCTATTTATTTAGTGTATTGATTTACACAATACTAAGTTCCGTTTTTTTTATCCGTTTTAACTTGCCAAATTAGAATTAATAGATCCTTTTATATTTTTCAGAAAAAAGGATCTATTAATAATTTTGTTGCTTTTTTAGGCACCTCCTTCAGTTATTGGGACTCCCGAATCTTTTTTAAAGCCTTATCTAATAATTTATAATCATCCGGAGAAATTTTCCCATCAACCACCTTGCCTATCCATTTGTCGTAAACAGCCTTTACAAATACAAGACCTTCTTCCGTCAAATCAGATGCCATGATCCGGGTATCATCTGTCACCTCCTGATCAGCTGCAAGTATTGGATTATTTAACAACCCTTTTGCTGCCATGTAATCAATAATACTTCGGAAATACTTATAAACTATAGTATTATCAAACTCATAATTTCTAGGTCTCTGAGTTTGCCAACTAGCTTTATCAATTGTAAAATCTTTCATTATTTACGTCTACTAAATTGTGTTACAATATCTTGAACCGGATATAATATACCTTTGTAACCAGGGGCTTTAATATATGTACCACCAGCTTCTCTAATTCGTTCTTCTTTTAAAGCCTGAGGACCTTTGTTAGCTGTAAGACTGGTTACTTCGACTAAATTACTCACTTTATCATTCATTACAACACTAAAATCAATTCTCCTTCCCGTTCCTGTAATAGGATCTTTTACAATCTTCCCATTTGCATCACGCAAATATCGCTCCCTCCAAACCTTTGCATCAGGATTTTGTTTTTTCAGACTTTCAAATTCAGCATCTTCTCTTGCATCACCATCCACCTTATTTTTTATTTTTTCCGCTAATACAACTGTTGAAGGATTAATTTTCAGGCTTGCCGCGTTGGCAACAACAGCCTCTCCGCTACTAGCAAAAGCTGTTCGGGGAGATGTACCCGTACCACCAGATACACCATGTAATAATGTTGTTATTAGGGTCGCATTATCATAATAACCAGCGTAATCATCATTTATTCCAATACTCTCCGCTGATCTATTCAAAAGGCCAAAACTATAATTGCTAAGATTTCCATTTACAGAACCTGCTAATGTGGACATCGTTGCATTATATGCCACGCCTTGCCTATATCTTCCGGCCTCTGTCCAACCAGTAAGTCTACCTTCCTGTACAAATTGACACGCATCGCAAAATGCGGCTTGCATGTATTCCCACGTATTCGTAGGAGCATGATCTGGCAAACTAAGCCAACCAGGCCAATCAGGCCACATTCCAAGCGCATCTATAAAAGTAACTGGGTTATTAGCCCCAAAAATATAAGGAGAATTATTTGGATAGTTCTTGGTTAATGGGTCAATAGACAAAAATTTCCCTACTCGAGAATCATATGCCCGAGCTTCAAAGGCAATCTGATTCCCCTCTCCCTTCACCTCATTATCATTCTCTTTCCCATTAAACCCATACCTATACCCTCCAGCATTATAGCTTCTACCAGGCTGTATCATTCCGAAAGGGTAATAATCCTGCGCAGACACTACATCTGCATTGTAATAATCTACCGTTGTACCATTTCCACTTACCTGTATTTTACGATCCGACACCGTAGCCAGAACATTCCCCAAATGGTTCGTTAATTCAAAGAACTTCTTACCCCTCCTAAAAATAATATTTTTCCCCGTACCTAGTCCCGTAATATTCGTTGTTGCCCCAGCTGTCGTATCCTCTACATTGACAGTCATCGTGGCCATGCCCAACCGGCTGCTTCCATACAAATGTGCCTCCGTCTGGCTTAAATCTCCACTGTTGATTGCTGTATCACCATAATTGTAAACACTCAGCACATTTCCGCCTGCATCACGTACATACCAGGTTTGAAGGCTATCTACCGTCTTGCTGATCCGATTTCCCCCCGCATCATAACTATAAGAAATTACCTTTCCATTATGCTTATATATACGCGCAATCTTACCATACATAGTCCATTTAATACTATCAACTCCGGCCCTGACATCGGAGAGTACATTACCTATACTATCATAAGCATAATTCCCGGCATCCTGATTATCTATATCATTCCCATAATAAGAAGAATCTACAGCATCTGTTACATAGCTCAGCTTATTGGTACCCGGACGATAATTATATACAAGGCTATCCATCGCCAATGGTGAACCTGCAAAAGTGTTATTCCCATGCCGTACATACGTCTGGATATTACCATTCCCATCATAGCTGATCGTTTCTTTAAAATCAGAAAGTGTTGCAAACGAATTGTTCCATGCATTCGTTAAACTGTCAAATCCCTTACAAGCCACCATCCCTTTGAGGCGATTAAGCACATCATATGAATATGTATACTCTAAGGGCTTACCTAGTAATGGAATATTCTGACTAATAGCAGCTATATTCCCATTAAACAACACCTTTATACCGATTCCCGTAGCAAATGGGGTAACAGCAGAATTAATTGGTGTATAATCCCTCTTACCATAGTAATGAATACCAAATCCATACACATCCTTCGCAACCTGGCTACCACTGGATCCGTCACCTCCCATATCAAAAACTGGTGTAACGGCTGTGCTATTCACCCCTTTCAGCCAACCCTGCAATGTATATGCATAGTCAACACCCTGCACCTGCTGCTGCCCTAATACGGTACGTGAAAGTGGTCCATGCTTATAATATTCATAATAGGCTTCATTCTCCCAATAAATACTATCATGACTGGTCTCAACATTCGTCAACCTGTTCTCCGCATCATAACTATAACGATGATAAAATGCATCCTTCTCTCCTGGCTGATAACCTACCCAATTCACTTTTCCACTTATAAGATCATACTTATACTGAATCTTTTTAAATCGGTTATACAACCGCGACATGGTCCCGCCCTTATAATCCTGCAACAGCGTACCCACATTCCCATGTATGTCATAACTATAAAATGTTGCCGTAGCAAAATTCATCGAATCCTGCGCCCCGGATGTATTAAAATACGAGGACCAGGAAACACGGTTTCTCAGGTTCTCCTGCGTCAAATAGGTACCCGATATCGGGGTATACAATGTATCATAAATAGTTTGGACAATCTGGGTACGAGTCCCTCTGGCAGCACTCATCCACGCAGAAAGACCTGCCTCACTCCGGCTGACATCATTCGTCATCGCTGTCGAACTCGTAATCTCCCCTACCTCGCTAATACGTCCTAATCCATCATAGCTGGTATAACTATATGCATTTACACCTATCTGCTTCGCATTCTGAGAAATAACCAACCGTCCTAAACGGTCATACCAGAAATTAGACACTCCTCCATCCGGCGTCCGCTGTGATATCACCTGGTTCAGCGTATTATACCGATACTCCGTCGCCTGCGTATGTGCAGGCACATAAGTGCTACCTGATGCCCGTGCTGCTGCCAACGCAGCCCGCCAGGAAGCGGCCCGGTTGATCACAACACCTGAAGGCGGTACCGTCCTCACCAGGTTACCCGCCTGATCATAATAGTACAAAGTATAATGATACTCACTTGTGGCATAAGACATCGTAAACAACTCACGCTCTCCCCCAGCGAACGCTGTATCCCTGTATAATTTATCAAAACTGTTCCTTAATGAATCTCGATACGAATGGTATTTTTCATATGCTAACGTATATGCAAAGAAAGCCGTGTCTGAACAATTGGTAATGGAATCATTGACCGTACCAAAAATAGCCGTGGACTTACCACACAACAGATCTCCATCGTAAGAAGTATAACTAACATACTCGCATATATCAGTCGTACTACTACAAGCTCTCTGAATAATACTATTCAGCTGCGCCTTTGTATAAGACCAGCCCATCTGCTCATTTACATATGCAGTAAACTCTTCACAACGGCTGGCTGTATAGGTGACATTTATATACGGTGGCTCAACATCATAATCTATAGTCGTACTGTTGTTCCAGAATATAATGGACTTCAGGTCCTTACTCTCTGTATCCTCATCACTTAACCTAAGCCGCATGCCATAATTCGTACCGTTCAGATAGGCACTGAACAGATCTTTCACCAGGTTCGTACACTCCTGATCTGTATAATCACTATTACTATATCCTATTGGGAAAGGACCAATGGTAACCCTGTTCACTTCTGTTACCGCTGGCTGATTTGCCCAGGTAGTACTATCCACTGTCACCGGCCCTAATAAACGTTCAAAATATCCATATAATTCACTGGACGTAGAGTTCCTATGTGCACTGTCAGGATTCGAATTATACAATTCTATCTGCTCAGGCTTAGCAAATAAATTCAACGTCGC
The DNA here is from genome assembly GCF_001975825.1 of [Flexibacter] sp. ATCC 35208. Taxonomy (GTDB): domain Bacteria; phylum Bacteroidota; class Bacteroidia; order Chitinophagales; family Chitinophagaceae; genus Chitinophaga. The sequence continues at coordinate 232 of NZ_MTKN01000006.1, read as the reverse complement.
GTTAGTGATGCTGGCATCCCTTGCCAATACGCTCAAATTAAATATCGCATTGTCACGAAGGTTATAATAAATACTTGATCCATTCCAGGAGGTAGATCCCACCACAGCAGCCAGAGAATATACGGATGTAGACGCAGGCGTGAATGAGTAAATATGCTTTACCGTTGACAATGGCACCTGCTTTGTCAACGTCAGCGTATCTCCGTCTGCCGCCGGATGCGAGGCCAGGAAA
>NZ_MTKN01000060.1 GCF_001975825.1 [Flexibacter] sp. ATCC 35208 | reverse complement strand
AACTTGGCAAAGTAGAACTATTTGAATTAATTCCACAAATGTTAACCCCTCTTCTGATTAATATTTGATTATCAAATAATTAGCAGATTCGAAGTGTATGAAAGATAGATGAAAATTAAACGTAGTGACTAAACACTTCTAATGCTTATATCTTTGACGTTTTAGGCGGTTCATTTGTACATTTTGATTGAAGCTAACAACTATTGAGGGTAAGTGTTATTCAATTTTAAGTCCTATCAAAGAGAAATTTCTCTCGTTACCCGTCTTAACCCGATCCATCAAAATGGGCGTGTCATTGCGGTTCAAATAAGTTACCCGGACAGTAAAAAACACATTGGCTGTGTCATTGATGAAATACTTTTTTGTAACTGTTCCTTTGATGATCAAGTCTTTCCCTGCGTTAAATGCCCATTCAGTTGTTTGACAGTCATAAAGAACTGCGTTACGATTTCTTTCTGATGTGTCAACGGGCATGTATATCGTTATATTGTCGCCTACTTTAAACTTGTTGTAGTTAGTTCTACTTTGCCAAGTTAAAATGGAGAAAAATCCAGATCTTAGTGCTGTGTAAATCAATGCAATAAATATAGGACATGGTCAAAGGAAGACATCGCCAGCCGACATCCATCGGCTCAAAAAATATGTCCAGCATTGTGGTTCTGTTTTTAAAACAAAGACACATAACAAGATGGATTTGGGATTTGAATACATCCGGGGTTTGTTTCAAAGTCGGAAAAGAAACATAGAACGCTTAGCAGAGCAGACATCAGACGTTGAATATAATCGTATTCATCACTTTATTAGTGAATCGCCGTGGGACCATCGTGCCGGATTCGATCAGTTGTCACGTGATACAAGCACCATATTTAACAGTATTGATTGTGATTGGGTAGGGTTGTTATTGGATGAAAGTGCTCATGTTAAAAAAGGAGAACACTCAGTAGGAGTAAGCCGTCAATGGTGTGGTACTATAGGCAAGGTAGATAATTGCCAGGTCGCAGTATATGGAGCATTAAGTGCTGAAAAATATTATGGTCTTATAGACACAGAATTGTATTTACCGGAGAGCTGGACAAGTTATAAGAAACGTTGCAAAGCAGCTGGTGTACCCAAGGAAAGATATGTTAACCAAAGTAAGGTTGATTTGGCTCTTGATATTGTAAAGCGACAGGTAAGTCTTGGAACAGAATTCGATTTTGTTGGTGCAGATGGTTTATATGGTAATAGTTACAAATTCAGACAGACACTGGATGATATGGAGCTATTATATGTGGTAGATATTCACATTGATCAGCATGTATATGAACAAGTTCCGGATCTTTATCTTCCTGAAAAGCAGGGTAATCCGGGTCGTAATCCCAGCCGGTACAAAACAGATAGTAAAGCCATAGAAGTAAGTAATCTATGCCCAGGTAAATCATCAAAAAAATGGCAGACCATACGACTTCGAAAAACAGGTAAGGGCGATCTTGTATGTAAAGGGTATGTGCAGACAGTTTATACATGGGACGGGGAGAGTGAAGATTATAGAGAACATTTATTAATTATAAGAGCGACAAAAACTCCTTCAGGAGATATTGAATATAAATATGCCCTTAGCAATGCATATGAAGATGAATTTGAACTTGCTGACCTGGTCAGAATGCAATCTCAGCGCTATTTTATCGAGAGGTCCTTCCAAGATGCAAAGCAGGAGGCAGGTATGAGTGAATATCAGGTTAGAGGATGGATGGCGTGGCATCATCATATGGTATTGGTAATGATGGCACTACATTTTATACTAAGTGAAAAAATCTTGTATAATAATGAATATCCATTATTGAGTGCATATGATATACGAGATATAATAATAAGAGTCTATTCTAAGAAAAGTTTTTCTCCTGATGAAGTGCTTGACCAAATCAAGAAAAGGCACGAGCAGAGAGGATTAGAGAAGCTTAATAAAGACTCATCCTAAGTTGTCAAAGTAGAATTAGAGACCGCTTGAGTTTTCTGTTTCTCATTGCAGTCTATTATAAGCTGCCAATATGCTTTGTAAGTTTCAACTTGTTTGTCAAGTTCAATTTCCTTTTTATTTAACGTCCGATGCAGAGAGGTCAAAATGATTGACGAGATATCGTCAGGGGCATGAATGCCTAATGCTTTAAAGTAGTTTCTCAGTGCAGTGTCTCTGCCACCGTAGACCCAATTGTTTCGTATCCACATTCCAGTGCTTTGGTGTAACTCTACTAAAGCATCCCTTTCAGGCTTGTTTTTAAAATTGTCAAGTTCTGCCGGTGTCCATTGCTGTTGAAAATACAAAACTGCTTCATCTAAATTTTGGGGCAATTTGATTTGTGTCTTGCAACTTGTTAGAACAAACAAGCATGTAAAGAAAAGTGTCAATTTGGGTAAAGTCATTATTGAATGATAGGATCTGTCAAACATTACAGCAAACAACCAGGCTTCATCGTTGGTACTGTGTAACCAGCCAAGCTTAGTTGTTTACGTTTGTTGTCCACTTAAAAATGGCCGTTTCGTCAATTGATCATGGTAGTCAGTTTTCCTAAAGAATGGCCATACATCATAGTCGCCTAACTTTTGCCACTCGTAAAATGAAATAATATGCTCTTCTCTTTTATTCCTATAATGGTGTCCGAGTGTTATGACTGATAAGATTATTTCCTTTAATGAAAATCGAAAAAGTGTATTGTTCGTGTTAAAATAAGGCCACTCATATTTTTTGTCGGAATATAGAAATAAAATACACCGTGCAATGATTTTCAATGCATCCTTTGTTAATGCATCAGATTTCACTAGTTTATGATTTCTTGTGTCGTCATATAACCCCCAACACAATTCAAGCATTGGTTTAATAATAGGATCGTCACCGTCACTCCTTGCTAATTTTGAACGGTGATATTGCTCTGGGAGCCATCCAGCAGATACATTTTCCATAACGGCTTCCTCAAAGTCGTCGTTTGAAATCAGCCCAACGGATAAGTGGCGCAAATGAAGTGCGAGTTTTTTTCTACGTTCCTTGTCTACCATGTTGATGATTTTGATGGCATATCATACCTCTATTATATGCTATCTTAAGCCAAAAAACAATTTTTTGCAAGCGTTTTTTAGCTTCTTAGCAAAAATGGGGTATGAAAAGGTAACTCAAATACGACTCAAGTCAGGTTTAGATCATCCAGTGGATTTATAATTTTTAATAAATCTTTGCTCGAAACAGCCCTTATGTTCGAACAAAAACCTCTTCACCCACACATATATTTAATTCAGAAGAGGATGACTACATTCCATTCACAACTGAGGAACTAGAAATATTATTTAAATCATTATAATTATTCAATGCAGTAATGACGCAGCAGAATGATTATAATAACAAGTAAGCTACCATTTTGACTTGTACATGCATACCTCATTATAACACTCACGCCCAAAAATCACATCTCTCAAACAATAAATAAAATCCCCTCAAATACTTTTTTCTATTCATTATATTTTCTAAATTCATAAAGTCCAATAAATACCAAAAATACCCCCCCCTCATCCCTTTAAAAACAGCAAAATATAAACCTTAAAATACCTATTATGATTAAAACCCCAAAGGGAGTGGCCCTTCTATTGTCCGCTGCTATTGCTACCTATTTCACCTACTGCAATACAGCCCCTCACAACACCACACAGGATAACCAATTATCGGCCTTAAATGCTTCGATCGATTCGTTTACCTCCATCATGCCCAAAGACATCCAGGACCTATCCGATTCAATCGAAGCCGCCGCATTCGCCTGGAAAGAATTCGTAGCCCTCACATGGCCTGCGAAACCCAATCCCACTCCTAATATGTCGGGCTTCTACCGTGGCCAGCCAGATAACACCACCATCAATGGAGGTACCGGCTCCGGAGGCACTGTCGTATGGGAAACATTTTACCACAGAACAGAATTGTATCCCGGCTACTACGGTACTCACACGCTGCCCAATCCTGACACATTACCAGTTTATATCTATCACGCAGTCGTCACCCCTGCCAGCAAAACTGTAAATCAACACCTGTTCAACAACCTCGATGAGACCAGCGAAATCTCCCTCGCCTATATGTACTATACCCCATTGATAGCAAAAGACAATGCTGCCAATGCAGGCATATTATACGAAGCAAAGGGGAATAACGTAATTTATGACTATCTCAAAAAAACAGGTTACAACAATTCCAATACACGTCAACCCGCGCTTGACAGTGCTATTTCACTCATTAAAAATCTCTCTACCCCTCCCGATAGCACCATTTTTAGCCTACCTAATGCCTCCACTGAAATAAAAGCGACCTGGCGGCATTTCGACCATACTGCAGACAACCTGAAAGATTTTCACTGGACGGAGGGCATCTATTACACAAAGGACAAGAATGGAAGCCTGGTGGCCAACAATGATACCTTCCTGCTCATGTCATTGCATATTATTCAAAAAACGCCCAATGTACCTACCTTTACTTTTGCCACTTTTGAACACGTCACCCTTGAAAAAACAGGTTTCAGATTTATTAATACCAATCCCCGCACGGATTCATCAAAGGGGGTACCCCGCCCCCTGCCCGACTCTGGTGTCATCGAAGCACAAAGACAATTCCCGATCCCTGCCTACCTGAACACGTACAACAGTGCAGCACAGGCACAGATACGTAAGCAATTCGGAAGCTCAAATGTATGGGCCAATTATCAGCTAATAGGTGTACAGGCGGTCGTTACGAACGATCCTACGAAAGTCGTTCCACCCCAACAATTCTTCCTGTCAAATTTTGCAACTGAAACAAACAATTCGCTCCAGTTTTTCCAGGGCGGACTAGCTGGCGTATACTCCAATGTACCTAATCCCGATGCTGCACACGTCTTCGTCCTGGACAAAACCACTAAAAAATACACGCCTTTTACCGCAGGTGGTTGCCTGGGTTGTCACGGATCGCAAGGCCAATTTCAGGGAGGTGACTTCAGTGTTATTGCGGCTACCGGCAACTTCTTCGAGCCAGACATTCCACATCCTTATCCGGTCAATGCACCTGTATTCAAACAAAATCCTACCGGATTCCCTTTACCACATCTGTCCCCGGCGCTGCAGGCATTTTCCGATCCACATGCCATACCTGGTAAAAGACACAAATAATTTTTCACCCTCAAAACCCTTCATTCAAATGTCTGTAACTAAACTTACAAGCTTCAAGGATGTACAAAATTTGTTAGACAGTTTTGTACAATCCAGCGGTGTCACTCCTGGCCCTGCCCCCCACGGTATATTCTGGCATTTCGATGCCAATAATAATCCCATGACCTACAAAGAATTTACGACCGGCTATGTGCCAGGCTTTGATCCGAACTCTTACCCACCGGATGGCTTGTTAATACTGGAAGTAGGCAATGGCGCTTCATCAAATATTGTATTGGCCCTGCAAGGCAAAGGACCATTTGCGCCAGGCGGAAATATCGGGCAACAAATGCCACCACCCAGCCCGCCTTATAATTCTAATAAAACTCCTCCCCAACAGAATGATGTAATCACTGCACTTATTCAATGGATAGATGATAAATGCCCGAATGGGACAGTATAATTAAGAAAGGGCTGGTCTGATGACCGGCCCTTTTAGAATCATCAATGAATGCCTTATCTCGCACCAGGAACCACTCGTACAAAAGTATATGTGGATAGTCGCGTTCCGAAAGGTATCAGTATTATCAAAGGTATTTTATTTACCTGATGGAGGAAGGCGAAGGTGCAGCCAGATCTGATCCGGATGAACGATCTCAAGGCATTTTTTGTATTTAGGAGGTTTGAGATCGAAATTGGCGGCCATGCCGCGAATGATTTTGACTGTAACAGGTCCGGGGGGCGAATCCCTCTTTCTCCGCAGAATATAAAAGCGCTTCAAGGTCAATGACTTGAAGCGCTTTTAGTTTTTACTAATTCTATACTTTATTGATTATCAAACTACAATACGTTCGAATTCCCTTGGCATGAAACTAAGAATATGCTTGTTAAATTGTGCATGCTACCAGTTGCTGAAACGTAGGTTCATTTTCGTTTGTTTTGTTTTTTATTAGATATTGCTGCGGGTAGTATTGTTCACTTTTATTGGGATGCATAGGAAGGTCTTATCAATCGTAAAATCCGATGCCGTTATCCCAACTATCGAATCCTGTATGACAAATCGACGATCCGTAGAAGGGTTAAAGAAACCTACATGTATGAACGTTTTCATATTGGACTGATGTGGGTACTTTTTTACTCTCCGGACATTCATTGCAGGACCATTGGCAATGGGGCATTGCTATTCCTGTATGCAATTTATTATACAAAATAGAGTTCGAAATTAACGGTTACTTGGAATTGCCTCAAATGTAGATAAGAACTTCACTATTTTAAGAATTTCATTTGTTTCATTTCAATATACTCCATGATGATAAACAAATCATCTTGAAATAGGTTCGATTGTTGTCGCCGTAGCCCACAGAAAAGCAAGACCCGCTCATAGAGCAGGTCTTGCTTTTTAATATATTTTGATGCTTTCCTAAGGCATTTGTTATCGACTGTATATATGTTCGAAATCGATGGCTGGCCTTACTGATCGACGACGACAAATTTTTCTTCTTTCTGCATTACTCTGTTCTCAGGCTTTTTATCGGGTTAACCATCGCCGCCTTAAGCGACTGATAACTGATGGTCAGCAGGGTGATTATCACTACCAGCAGCGCTGTCAATACGAAGATCATCGGACTCAGCTCAATACGATAGGCAAAACTTTGCAGCCAATGATGACATGTCCACCAACCAAGAGGCATGGCAATCACCAGCGCCAGGCATACTAACCTAAGAAAATCTTTGGATAGCATGGCGACCAACTGGGCGGATGATGCGCCGATCACTTTGCGGATGCCGATCTCCTTCTGCCGTTTTTGCGCGGTGAAAGCAGCCAGCCCAAATAATCCCAGGCAGGAAATCAGGATCGCCATACCCGCGAAATAACGGGTCAGTACCTCTACCCGCTGCTCCGAGGCATAGAGCCTGTTGTAGCTGTCGTCCACATATGTGTAGGCAAAGTCCAATCCCGGATGATATTGGTGGTATAGGTTTTGAACCGCTGCCAGTGCTACCTGCTGCCGGAGCGGGTCAATTCCTGAAGGCCTACCCATTATTTCTGCAATGAAAAAAAGTTCGAACATTGTCCCTCACACCCTGCAACTAAGTAAAAGTGGATATATTTGAGCAGAAACTTGCTTAATTATATCCACTTCTTTATTTAAGCATCATGTCATTTTTTCCGGTAGCCCTTTTGTTTGGTTGAAAGCGAACCACCAGGCATAGGGGGCTTGTCCGCTCATCTTGGAGGTAAAGGTGCCTTTTGCGGGTAGCATCGGCATTTTCTCGATCATCGGATTAGGATGTGAACCTTCCATGATGATCAATTTTTCGGTCGCGCTCGGATAATTGGCCGCAAAGCTGTAAGCGACCATGGCACCGATGTCATGACCACAAATGTAGGCTTTGGCGACACCGAGCTTTTTGATCAATGCATAAAGATCACCCGCCATGGTTTTTTTATCATAGCCGGTTTGCGGCTTGGCAGAAGAACCCATGCCCCGGATATCAACAATGTAAACATGGTAATGCGCCGCAAGTGCGGGTGCTACTAAATGATAGGCATACCAGGTTTCGGGCCAGCCCGGCATTAAGAACAGAGGTTTTCCTTTGCCACCCTCTACATAATGCAGGCTGATCCCGTTAACAGTTTCAGTCCGGTTAATGAAACCTGGAAGTTTTTTGATCAATGCTTCGTCTGTATAGGCTGCCGGTATAGGCGTATGTACTGTCTTGTTTTGCCCTTCTGCAAGCGCAAAATTGAGCACGATAAGCATTGCAGTAAAGATTGATTTCCAGATTTTTGCTTTCATGGTAATGGTGTATGATGTTAAAATTAATTTTCCCGGACTTAGATCTGAGAAACGACCTCAGTGGCTGTTGTCCAGGTGATATTTGGGTAGCGGTCGTTATCAAGTGGTGTGTTCTGCACGCTGAACATGCTGTGCATGTACTGGCTTTGTTGCCATTTGGCATACAGTTCGTGCTCTCCTTCAGGATGTGCTGCCCTTTCCCGTTTGTTATAAGCGGCGAAGTCGGCAAGGCTGCCCATCGGCATTAACCGGAATTCTCCTTTATTGAATGCTTTGGCAAAAGCGGTGAGTTCCACGGGGCTTACACTGAAACTGTGTATCCGTAGTATCCGTGGGGTATCTGGGTCGAGGGCGGCAGATGCGGTAAATTCTGCGGCATTGTCTTTGGTCGTAAAATCCACCTTCCAGTTCGGGTCCTCACCCCAATAAGCTACCGATTGTTCTTTTAGATTATAAAAGGGCGTATTGTAACTGAGGATATCAGCGAAAGCGCCGATCAGTATGGATGTTCCTTTGATGTCCGCCTTGTCGAGGTGAGTGTGAAACTCGCGTCTCAGGTCGAAATTGCGGTTTTCGCCTTCTTGCAATTTAGTAAAGTCAGAAGAAAAGTCCGAAGGGATGAATCGCGGCACGCCGGCTTTCACCGCAGCTTTAAGTAATAAAACCTGGGTATCAACAATCACATCCCTTAAGCCCGCCAGTGCAGAAACAACGCAGGTTGCGCCCATACAGGCATTAGTAAGCGCTGTCGCGTCGGTAAGGTCAGCCTCAATAATTTGAGCACCCAATGCGGCGATCTTATCGATTTTTTTTTCATCACTGCCTGAACGAACCAGGGCATGCACTTCTGCCCCTTTTCCGATCAGTGATTTAATAATTCTTGCGCCCAGGTCACCCGTAGCGCCTGCGACTAAAATGAAATTCTTCATAGTTATGTTGTTTATTTTAATTTTCTGTAGCTGATATACCAGCCTAAAAAGATCAATGGAAGAACAATAACGATGTCCATTATTAATTGGTTGAACTGAACACCAAGTATGACCGGCATTTGAACATGGTTGATGCCTGGATCTACCAGTTTGGTTCCCGGGAAAAGAATAGCTGGTAACTGTGCGACCCAATAGAGTGATACGATTATCACAGCCTCATGCAGCCGCTGTAAAGCATTCACCTCTTTTCTGATCCAAAGGACATACAGCGTAAGTAAGCCGAGCAGGGCCCCGAGTACCATAGTTTGTGCATTGTGGAATTTAGCATGAGGGGGCCAGGTCGGGTTATAGATATGGGTAATATTCCAATCTGCCAGGTACGGCGAAACCGATGTGAATAATCCCATAAATGAAAGGATGAGTTTCCCGGTCAGGGGTATATTATTGTTTTCTGAAGTCATAAAGGTTTTTATTTGAGTTGAACACTTCGATCAATTAATCATTACTTATATCTTCCGGTCCGATGACCTTATTAAAGCTTCATCCGAATACGGTTTATTAGCTACCATTTTTTAAATCATTAATGTACTATAAAAGCAAATATAAAACATTTATGTCTTAAATGAAGCATTTATGTTTTATTTATTTAATTTTAAACCATTAATTGATAATATGAACAAGACGTTGGCAATAGTACAGGAATGGGCAGGGTTCGAGGAGCAGAATCCGGCCGGATCAATAGAGGATTTTTGCAGGGATTATTTAAAAAGACAGCTGGTACAGGAAAATGAGCGAGATATGCCCGACCATGCGCCGGACCTTTCCTGCCGGTATGCACTTACTAAGGTGATCAATCGCCTGTCCAGGCTATGGATGTTCTTTACCATGACCGAGATGAAACCGTTGGGCCTGACAAGTTTCGACGAGTTCATTTTCCTGCTCACCTTACAGCGGTCAGAGCCAATCCGAAAAAAAGATCTCATCTATATGCATTTTATCGAAATATCGTCGGGTATCTTAGTAATTGATCGTTTGATCAAAAAGGGGTTACTTGATGAAAAGACGGACGATCATGATAAAAGATCAAAAATGGTTACGATCACAGCTAAAGGTAGAAAGGTCGTTAAGGATGGGCATGAGGCGCTGGACACCGTTTATTACGAGTTATACGGCGATATGCCCGAAAGCGCCATGATGGAATGCCTGGATAACCTGAAACCCCTGTTGGACAGGATCACGCAAAAATGGAATAAGCTAAAAAAATTCGAGCCGGCCTTTAAAGACGTCTGATCAAACGGAAGGTTGCTTGTATATTACGGAGAAGTGTTATCCCAAGTCCCTGATAAGCCTTAACATTTCCATTCCGGCCAATTTCGGCAATACCTTTCAATGAAATCAGTAATCTTCCCCAAATCTTTGGCAAAAAGGGTCGACAATTGCATCCAACTCTTCCGCTAAATAAACTGACCGGGTTTAGTAAATATCGAAGGCTTTCGGATGAAAAATCTGAATGCCTTTTTTGTATTTGGGAGGTTTGAGACCGGATTGCCGGTCATGTCGCGAATGATTTTGGATTTAGTTGTAAGAGGAGTGAGGGTATAGTTAATTTTATTAATTTCATCAAAACGAAACTTATTTCGTACGTAAAAGTTAACTATCGCACAAGCAATGACCGGCTGCTGGTAGCATTAACCCTTGTTTGTTGATTAAATTAACCACTTTCTATCTTTCAAATCAAAATTGGCGAATACATATTAATCAAAACAATTCTGCCTCCTGACCACGTTAACGATCAAATATTAATTATTTATCATGAAAAAACGATATCATACCCTCGGAATTCTGCAAATTGGATGGCCGACACTATTGTTGCTGTATTGTATTTCTGTATCAGCTAATCCTCCTGTTAGCCAATATCACACAGAAGACAAAACGAAATGGGTAGGTACCTGGGGAACAGCACTTTTGGCAACAGATCCTAAGGACATGCCTCCCAAACCAGGAATTGCTAACCATGTCTTAAGACAGATCGTCTGCGTCTCAATCGGTGCTGATAAACTAAGGCTGAAGTTCTCCAATAAATTTGGGAATAGTCCGCTCGTGATCAGATCGGTACAGATTGCGGCTGCGAAAGACAGCAGCGCGATTGATATGTCAACCATTGCATTGTTAACCTTCAATGGGAAACAGGAAGTTATTTTGCAACCAGGTACAGAAATTTATTCCGACCCCAAATCGTTTGAGCTAAAGCCGAGGGCCAGAATCGCTATCACTATTTCTTTTGGCGAAGTCCCTTCAATTCTCACAGGGCATGCAGGCTCCCGAACTACCTCTTATCTGTTTGCCAGCAACGCTGCCAAACCCGGTGAGAAATATAAGGATATGATCAGGATTGATCATTGGTACGTTATTGCAGGAATTGAAGTAGAAGCCAAAAATAATTCGGGATCGGTTGTCGTTTTCGGTGATTCAATCGCTGATGGACGTGGTTCAGGGACCAATAAACAGAATCGCTGGCCCGATATATTATCAGAGAATTTGTTAAAAAATCCAGCTACCAGCAAGGTAGGTGTAATCAATATGGGGATCGGTGGTAATGCCATTCTTAAAGGGGGATTAGGACCTACCGGATTGCTACGTTTCGAACATGATGTCCTTGATCAGAAAGGGGGCAGATGGCTTATTCTGGCAGAAGGAATTAACGACCTTGGCGGTGCACGGGACAGTTTGGCCGCTGATGGCATAGCACAAAATCTCATTGCCGCTTATCAACAATTCATAGATCTGGCGCACGCCAAAGGAATAAAGGTTTACGGTGCCACCATCATGCCTTTCAAAAAAAGCTTCTATTATGAGAGCTACAAAAATTCCGCTCGCAACAAGGTCAACGAATGGATCCGGAGCTCGAACCATTTCGATGCAGTCATCGACTTTGATCAGTTGATGAGAGATCCCAATGACAAGGATGTTTTACAATATGAGCTACAAGCCGGAGCGAATGATTTTCTCCATCCTAACGAAATGGGTTACCGTTTAATAGGCGAAGGAATAAACCTGTCTTTGTTCAAGTAATGTTAGTGTAGAATTCCTCTTTTTCCGCAGAATTAGTGCATGGTCATGCCTTGGATGGTTTTGGCTGTCAAATACTCGGCGGGGCGAATTTTACAGTCTCGAAAATTATTAAAGCAGTAAGGGGGTAACTAATTTACCTGTCTCTGCCAATCCTTTCAGATATTTAGAGGCGGTAACTTTTGATACACCTAACCTCTCAATTACTTAATCGATCCTATAATAAGGCTATTCAAATAATAGTTCTACCAAAAATGTTATTTAGTGATTGTGATTCAGCATAGGAATAAACCAAATCATCATAAAAACAGCAGCTACAGTCTAAGCAATAATTTTTATTGGTTTTTGTTTATTTTTTAAGTTGGTCTATTTTGCCTGTCAGCACTTTCTTTTCAACAGCAGACTTTGTAAACTGTAATGCCTGCCCATAATGGAATAGTGCTTGTTCGTGATTGATGCCGCTATACAGATAGCCCATTAGCCCGTGATAATAGCTATTATTGGAAAGATTAAGTTTAGCCACTTCTTCAATGGCTATCCCACTATTGAAGGCCTTCGGATGAGAAATCTGAAGGCCTTTTTGTATTTAGGAGGTTTGAGATCGAAATTGGCGCTCATGTCGCGAATGATTTTGACTGTAACAGGTCCGGGGGGCGAATCCTTCTTTCTCTGCAAGCTTTAAAGCTTTTCTAATGTAATTACATCCTCTCAAAATGATAAAATGCTCTCAAAGTGAAAGAGTTTATTTTCCCACAACACCCCATCTGGAAGAATAAAATAGCTATAGTAGCTGTTTTTACGCTTTTATGTCTTTTAGGAACGTCAATTGATTTTAAGGTAGCAAACTAATTATATGCGAACCTTTAAAGTGAACTTAAAAAAGCACGTTACTCCCTGGAATATATTATTGGGATTTTACTCCCTGATAATTATATCAGGCATTATTTATAGAATCATAAAGGGCGCATAAAAGGCTCTTTATGGAAGTAATTAAATCGTTGTGCCTTTTGTATTAGCTGGTATCTGTGAAATCGGATGCGGGTATCTGATATGGCAATAGCTCAAAGAAGGGTACCATATCTGGATGAGAATATTAGGCGGAATCGTTCTCCTTTCATACGGAGTTAATGCCACATTGCAGGTTGCCGGCTTTGGACGGTATATGCAACTTATGGAGGGGGCATAGTGTTGTTTTATTATGGGCATGGTTAGCTGACAACTTTAAACCATACTTCTATGATTTAATATGTGCACTCGTTGCCCTGATAGGTGTTTGTATTATCTTTTACGCACCCCAAACCATTCACTAATGAATTAATAAAGCATTAGGAACAATTATCTATCCTTTGTATTTTCAGGTTTTGTTTATTGGTATATACCAACGGATATTTTTCAATTATCACGTTGCTTGTATCCAGTCCATAATTTACGTCTTCTGTTACCCCTATTCCTTTAAGATTATAATAGCATTTAATGAGGATGGATCTCCAGAAAGGCAGATCATTATCAAAAGAGAGATAAGAATTGATGATGATAAATTTATAATCGCCGATATCATTCATCGCAAATTCCATCATAGGGCTGCGTTCAAGTTTAAGTTCTCCGTTACTGACAAGTTCATTTGCTATATGCCGGAAGAAGAGATCTACACGGGGTTGAACACGGAATCCTAATCTGAGCGTTACGTGATAAACATCATTTACGGATAATGTTGTAACTGAATATTGTAATGTATAAGGTTCATCATCAATTTCCACATGGAAAAACCAATAAACATCTGCTTTTTTAATAGGATTACTGAAAATTGACCGGAGCGTTTTGTTTTCAATCTCGTTGGGATCTGCTGATGTGGTGAGGTATATAAGATTCGTAGCAAAATTGCTTATCTCATTATGGTGACTTAGTTCTATCAACCGTTGCAGGTTTTCAGGCTGTAATTTACTAAAAGTAATAAGTTTTTTCTGTTGTAAACGACCAGTGCGCCAAACCAACATTATGAAAGTAAGGAAAGCCCCAACAAACAGCATGATCCAACCGCCCTCTTTGACCTTTTGAAGATTTGCAATCAAAAAAGAGATTTCCACTGTAAGGAATAATGCTGTGATAATGCCTACTACTATTAATGGCTTCCTACGGGCTCGTAACCAAAGTGCGATTAATATTGTGGTAGTAAGCATTGTCAGTGTTACAGAAAGCCCAAAAGCAGCTTCCATTTTACCAGACTCCCTGAAGTGGAGTACCATTCCAATACAGGCTATCATTAATGCCCAGTTAAAGAAAGGAATATATAACTGTCCTCTTATGTTGCTGGGAAAGACGATTTTGTGGCGTGGCCAGAAACCCAGGTGAATAGCTTCATTGGCCAGGGTAAAGCAACCACTGATTAATGCCTGGCTGGCAATAATAGTGGCGAGCGTAGAAAGAATTACTGAGGGAACATAGATCGCCTGGGGAACAATATTATAAAAAGGACTGAGCGTATTGGCTTTCCCCGCCTCTAGCAGCCAGGCAGTCTGGCCAGCATAACAAAGAATCAATGTTATTTTTATGTAGATCCAGCTAACCCGGATATTATTCCTTCCTACATGGCCCATATCACTATACATAGCTTCTGCACCTGTAGTACAAAGGAATATTCCGCCTAATAACCAAAAACCTTTTGGATAATATGTCAATAGTTCATAAGCATAAACAGGGTTCAATGCTTTCAGTACACTAAAATTGTGGCTCAATGCCATCACTCCAATCGCTCCGATAAATGTGAACCATGTCATCATCACCGGCCCAAAGAACTTTCCTATTTGTTGCGTACCGAATTGCTGAATTACAAAAAGCAGAATAATAATAGCAATTACAATAGGCACTGTATCAATATTCGGATAGATGGCTTTCATTCCTTCAATAGCAGACGCTACAGAAATGGGAGGAGTAATAATACCATCAGCCACTAAAAAAGACCCACCTATAATGGCAACAACAATCAGCCACCTCCTGTAGTATCTTTTTATAAGTGCAAACAGGGAGAAGATACCACCTTCACCCTTATTATCAGCCTGCAAAGTGATGAAAATATACTTGAACGTGGTTTGTAAAGTAAGTGTCCATATTACACAACTTAATACACCTAATGCCTTAGCAGGATTGATAATTTCATCAGGCTTGAATAATGCTGTATAGGTATATAGTGGAGAAGTGCCTATATCGCCAAAGACTATTCCAATGGCAATTAGCATACCTGCTGCTTTGATCTGCTTGTGAAATTCCTGTGTGTTTTGTACCGACAGCTCCATTATTTCCCTTGTTTAAAGTACTCAAATATATACCTAGAATTTTACTTTTTGATTATCAATAATATATTTATTAGCTTCCATTTCTACTGGTAAAATAATATAACTTTATGAAAATACTCGTTATCGAGGACGAAGAACGCGTAGCACAACTCATCAAACGGGGATTGGAAGAGCACCTTTATGAGGTAACTGTTGCTTACGATGGTGAATTAGGTAAAAAACTGGCATTAAAAAACAGCTTTGACCTGATTATAACTGACATTATACTGCCCAAAGTGAATGGACTCGATCTCTGCAAAGAGATCAGAACCGTACTACCGGATACCCCCATTATTATGCTTACCGCATTAGGAACCACCGATGATAAAGTAGAGGGTTTTGATGCAGGTGCAGATGATTATTTATTAAAACCATTTGACTTAAGAGAGTTACATGTACGGATCCGTGCTTTATTGAAGCGTAATAACGGCAAAAGTAATTCACAGGGTTTTATTTTAAAATATGCAGACCTTGAATTAAACATGCATACCAAAATTGTAAAACGTAGCAACAAAGAAATTTCCTTAACCCCAAAAGAACTAAAACTTTTAGAATATATGATGCAAAACCCGGAAAGGGTTTTGTCAAGAACAGAAATTGCAGAAAAGGTTTGGGAAACAACATTCGACACAGGAACCAACTTTATTGATGTTTACATTAATTACCTGCGTAAGAAAATAGATAAGGATTTTGATGTTAAACTCATTCATACCAAGCCAGGCCTTGGCTTCATCTTTAAACAGGACTAACAATGCAAATTAAAACAAGGCTTACTCTATTGTTTACTTCGTTGGTCGCCGCATTATTATTGGCATTTGCATTAACTGTTTATTTCACTTCCTCTGCAACCAGGGAAGATGAGTATTTTAAAAGATTGAAACAACAGGCAGCTACTAAAGCTAACCTTTTATTTGATACAAAGGTTGCCCCTGTAGTTTTACAACTCATCTATAAAAATGCACCTAATGCTTTATTCCAGGAAGAAGTAGCCATTTACGATACTGCTTTTCATCTATTATACCATGATGCAGTTGAAATAGACAAGGTGAAAGAAACACAGAACATGATAGACCGCATTATTGTTCAAAAAGAAATTCAATTTTACCTTGAAGATGTACAGGTAGTAGGTTTCTTATATGAACATAACGGGCAACATTATGTAATAACAGCTGCCGCAAAAGATGAATACGGACTTACCAAACTTGCCAATCTTCGCAATACAATTATTATAGCCTTTCTTTTCTCTATAATTATTATATTCTATGTCGGACAATTCCTGTCTAAAAAGGCATTGCAACCCGTTTCATCGCTGGTACAAAAGGTAAAAAAGATCACCGTTACCAACCTTGATCTAAGAGTGGAGGAAGGGAACCGGAAAGACGAAATTGCAGCTCTTGCCATCACTTTTAACGAAATGCTTAACAGGCTTGAAAATTCTTTTGATGCACAAAAACATTTTGTTTCAAATATTTCTCATGAATTAAGAACGCCGCTTACTGCAATGCTGGCAGAAATGCAGCTTACAATGCAAAAAGAAAGAAGCAATAAAGAATACCAACAGTCAATAGAACATATTATTTCTGATATTCAGAAATTAATGCGTCTTTCCAATAGTCTGCTGGACTTAGCAAAAGCCAGTTACGATCAAACAGAAATTTCCTTTAAAGAAGTCAGGTTGGATGAAATCTTATTAGATGCACGAAATGACGTACTTCACAATCAACCAGACTATAAGGTGAATATCGTTTTTGAAAAAGAAACTGACAATGATGATTTTATTTCAGTAAATGGCAATGAATATCTGTTAAAGGTGGCCTTTGCAAACTTAATAGAAAACGGCTGCAAATTTTCAAACAATAAGCAGAGCATAACTTCTATTTCTTACAATGAAAAACAAATTTTCCTGAGCTTTTCAGATAACGGTATTGGAATCAGTAATGAAGAATTGCAACATGTTTTCACTCCTTTTTACAGGGGGAAAAATAAAAAAATTGCAGATGGTAATGGTATTGGATTATTTCTCACCCAAAAAATCATTGCATTGCATAATGGCAACCTTTCAGTTCTATCCAAAGAAAACGAAGGTACAACCTTCACCATCACATTGCCTCATATCTGATATTAATATCTCTAATGATTTTCTAATAACATTCTAAAGCAATTCTAACAGCCCCTTCGAAGGGGCTGTTTTAGTTTCGCGGAGCAAAATCTCATTAAACAGCTGCTCAATTAGAAAATGAAAAGAAAAATATTATCAATACTGTTATTCAATGGAATGTTCCTGATTAACTACTCCTGCCATAGCCCCCAGGCTGAAACAGAAAACATTAATTATACCCTGCTGGGCGACACCATCATTATTCCGGAAAATTCAAACTTGCAAAACAAACTTGCAACAACAACTGCTCAAAGTGAGCCTTATCGTTTGCAAATGCTGACCACCGGTACGGTAAAAGCCATCCCAACTCAATATGCAGAAATAGCTCCACCCTTTCAGGGACGAGTAACAAAATCATATTTACGGTTGGGTTTAAAGACCACACCTGAAACACCACTGTTCGAAATAAGCTCCCCTGATTTTATTGCGGCACAAAAAATTTTCTTCCAGGAAAAATCACAGATGCAACAGGCTGAAAAAACGTTGAAACGCCAACAGGATTTAATTGCCAATGGTGTAGGAACACAAAAGGATCTGGAAGAAGCCCAAACAGCTTACGAAGTAGAAAAAAAGGAGTATGAAAATGCAGTAATAGGTATTAAAATTTTCAAAGCAAACCCTGATAATCTTTCATTAGGGCAAGCATTAGTAGTTCATTCTCCTATCGCCGGAGAAGTAATTGAAAATAAAGTAATACTCGGACAGTTCATAAAAGACGATGCAGCAAGTGTAGCCACAGTGGCAGAATTATCTAAGATCTGGATTGTTGGGCAGGTAAAAGAAAAAGATATTCGCTTTATCCATGAGTTAGATGATTGTAATATTGAAATTGCAGCTCTTCCGGAAAAACATATCCGGGGCAAGGTATATCATGTAAAAGAGATTGTCAATGAAGATACACGCAGCGTAGAAGTGCTTATAGAAGCTAATAAT
The DNA here is from genome assembly GCF_001975825.1 of [Flexibacter] sp. ATCC 35208. Classification (GTDB taxonomy): domain Bacteria; phylum Bacteroidota; class Bacteroidia; order Chitinophagales; family Chitinophagaceae; genus Chitinophaga. Next base: position 32,815 of record NZ_MTKN01000060.1, on the reverse strand, counting down.
GCCGATCATACACTGAAACCGGGTATGTATGTAACCGTAAATTTCATTGTTGCACCCGTTAATGCCATTCTTATTCCATCAAAAGCCTTATTGCAGATGAATGATGCCAGTTTTGTTTTCATAGAAACTGCCGCAGGGAAATATATAAAACGTAAAGTGGAAACTGCGGGTACACAAGGAGAAAGAATAGTCATTCAATCTGGATTAAACAATGGAGATAAGATTGTTTCAGAAGGTGGTTTTTATCTCCTGGATGCAAAATAACAACCACAATAACGCAAATCTTCATGAAGAAATTAATATTCACAGCAATAGAAAAACGCTGGCTTTTTGTTGCATTATTTATACTCCTGGTCTGTTTTGGTTATTATTCATGGACACAACTATCTGTTGAAGCCTATCCCGACATCGCAGATGTTACTTCACAAGTTGTAACACAGGTTCCGGGACTTGCTGCTGAAGAGGTAGAACAACAAATAACCATTCCTGTAGAAAGGGCTTTAAATGGCATGCCCGGTATGCACGTAATGCGTAGTAAAAGCACATTTGGATTGTCCATTATTACTATCGTGTTTGAAGACGGTATTGAGGATTATTGGGCAAGGCAACGTATCTCAGAAAGGCTGAACGATGTGGACCTGCCTTATAACGCGAAGCCCGGATTAGACCCGCTTACATCTCCCATAGGTGAAATTTACCGTTATATTATAGAGAGCAAAGGCCACGATCTCAGAGAAATCACCGACCTGCAGAACTGGAAGATTATCCCCCGTATTAAGCAGGTACCAGGTGTTGCCGATGTTACCAATTTTGGTGGTATCACAACGCAATACCAGATAGAACTGGACCCCAGAAAATTAGAACAATATCAATTGTCCCTGACTGATATACAGACTGCTATCAATAACAACAATGCCAATTCAGGAGGCAGTGTATTAAATAGAGGTGATCTGGGTTATGTGGTGCGGGGTATAGGCCTTGTAAAAACGTTGGAAGGCCTGGGCAAGGTAGTGGTGAAATCAGTAAATGGAGTTCCCGTATTTCTAAATGATGTAGGAACATTAAAATACGGGAACCTGGAACGCAAGGGCATCTTAGGGTATACCGACAGGAAAGTAAATTATAGCGAAGGCGATGAAGGCATCGTATTGTTATTAAAAGGCCAGAACCCATCCAAAGTACTGGAAGGTATCCATGCTGCTGTGGAGGACCTTAATAAAAATATATTGCCCGAAGGGGTACGTATCCGGCCGTATATAGACAGAACTAACCTGGTAGAAACAACCCTGCACACTGTATCGCATACCTTATTGGAAGGTATGAGTCTGGTAATTATTGTGCTGATTGTTTTTCTCGGCAACTGGCGTGGGGCATTAATTGTAGCCATCACCATTCCACTGGCGTTATTGATTGCATTTATCCTGATGCACTTTACAAATATTCCGGCAAACCTGCTTTCACTTGGCGCCATTGACTTTGGGATTATTGTGGATGGGGCCATTGTAATGATGGAAACCATTTTGAAAAAGAGAGAAGATAGCCCCAACGAAGAGCTGCAGGAATCTACCATAGGGGAAAGGGCATTGGCTGTTGCCAAACCTATTTTGTTCTCCACCGTTATCATCATTACAGCTTACCTGCCCCTGTTCTCTTTTGAAAGGGTTGAAAAGAAACTGTTTACACCCATGGCTTTTACCGTTGGTTTTGCATTGTTAGGTGCATTGGCAGTTGCACTGTTGCTGATACCGGGACTGGCTTATGCAGTCTATCGGAAGCCACGAAAATTATTCCACAATAAATGGCTGGAAAAATTGACCAATGCCTATTTTGAAGGTGGTAAAAAATGATGAAAACTCCTCAACGGGTATTTATTCCCCTGGTACTTGTTTTAATCAGTGCAGTTATTCTTTCCATCACCGTAGGTAAAGATTTCTTACCTCCTTTGGATGAAGGTTCTATCTGGTTACAGGTGCAGCTACCTCCGGGTGTATCGTTACAGAAATCGAAAGAAATGAGTGATACCTTACGGCAGCATACCATGAAGTATGATGAAGTAACCTATATGATGGTGCAGGCAGGACGTAACGATGATGGTACCGACCCATGGACCGCCTCTCACTTTGAATGCAGCATTGGTATTAAACCATATTGTGAATGGAAGAACGGCAGGACCAAAGCCGACCTGATTGATGATCTGGCAAGAGAATATGCCACCATGCCGGGTTATACTGTCGGGTTCAGTCAACCCATGATCGATGGTGTAATGGATAAGATTGCAGGGGCACACAGCGAACTGGTGGTAAAAATATATGGGGATGATTTTAAAGAAACTCGCCATATCGCAGAAAACGTTATGACCTCCATTAAAAGCATTAAAGGTGCTGTCGATGTAGCCATTGACCAGGAGCCCCCATTGCCGCAATTACAGATCTCTGTTGACAGGGATGCTATGGCACGTTATGGCTTGAATGTAACTGACGTAGGAGAGCTGATTGAAGTCGCTATTGGCGGAAAAGCTATATCCCAGGTGTTTGTTGGCAATAAAGTGTATGATGTTATCTGCCGCTATAATGAAGAAAGCCGAAATACGCCTGAGAAAATATCGAACCTGATGCTCACTTCTCAGACGGGGGCAAAAATTCCTTTGTCGCAAATAGCAACTGTAAAAACCGCCACCGGAGAAAGCACTATTACAAGAGAATTAAATAAGAGACATTTGACTGTAAAACTCAATTTGCGGGGCAATGATCTGACAGCTTTTTTAAAGGAAGCGCAAAGCAATATTGAACGAACGGTAAAGTACGATCATGAAAAATACAATATTATATGGGGTGGACAATTTGAAAACCAAAACAGGGCTTATGCCAAGTTGATGATAATTGTTCCACTGGCATTGGCCATCATGTTTTTATTACTCTATGGTGCATTCGGCAAGTTCCGGCAGGCGGGACTGATCTTATCCATTGTGCCGCTGGCATTATTCGGGGGTATGCTGGCGTTGAACATCAGAGGTATGACATTGAATGTTTCTTCAGCAGTGGGTTTCATTGCATTGTTTGGTGTAGCCATACAGAATGGGGTGATTTTGATTTCACACATAAATGACCTGCGAAAGAAAGGCTATGATTTACTTACCGCCGTTGTGGAAGGTGCTGAAGACCGTTTCCGTCCTGTATTAATGACTGCCACAGTTGCGGCATTGGGTTTATTACCCGCATCTCTGGCAACAGGTATAGGTTCTGATGTACAAAGGCCACTGGCAACCGTAATTGTATATGGTCTTTTCGTAGCAACCGCCATCACGCTATTTGTTTTACCTCCCTTATACTATATGATGGAAAGTAAATGGGGAAAGAAAGATTATAAACAGTTTTCATCATCCAACGAATAAAAAAGTGCATGCAATTCTATAAGAAATATATTTTATTAACATGGATAATCCTGTGCATCTGTACCAGAGTACATGCACAACTAGATACTGGTTTTGCGAAAACAAGGGTATCACTTACCCAATATTTGAGTTTGGTAGGTAAGCAAAACTTCAGTTATGTAGCACAGCAATACAATGTCAGTATTGCTGAAGCGGGTGTCGAATCTGCCAAAGTTTTCCCTGATCCTCAATTATCTATTGGTTTTTATGATAATCAGCAAGCCAGTAAACATTTAGGACAGGGTTATAATGCTGGTATTGGTAGCACGTTAGAATTGGGAGGTAAACGAAAGTCAAGAATTGACCTCGCACAAAGCCAGTTGCAATTAAGCAAAGCCATGTTACAGGATTACTTTCGCAATCTTCAGGCAGATGCCACAATTGCATATTTCAATGCCTTGCAACAATATAATCTGTTACAGGTTCAACAAAGCTCCTATGTTACCATGGAGCAACTGGCTGATGCAGATGCTATCCGTTTTAAATTAGGTGCTATAACAGAAGTGGATGCAAGACAGTCGAAATTAGAAGCAGGTAGCTTACTTAACAGTCTTTATCAAAATGAAGCCGATTGGAAAACTGCTTTAGTACAATTAAGTATTAATACAGGCAAAGCGCAGTCCGATACATTACTTACTCCGATATCGAATTCAGATAACCTGGAAAGGGATTTCGCATTGGGTACTTTAATCACTAACGCACAGGATAACAGGGCTGATATTCTAGCAGCAATTAATAGTAAAACTGTTGCCGATAAAAACTTACAGTTGATCAGGGCCAACAGGAAAATTGATCTGGGCATTTCAGCTGGTATGCAATATAACGGTGAATCAACAAATACCATAGCCCCCACACCGGCTTACAGAAGTATCAATGCAGGCATTTCCATTCCATTAAAGTTCTCTAACAGATATAAAGGTGATATGAAAGCCGCACAATATTCCATCATGCAGGCTGCAGTCCAATACGATCAGATATTATTGCAAATCCAGGCAGAAGTAATACAATCCTACTTTAATTATAAAGCAGCAGAAAAACAGGTGTCACAATTTAAAAGCGGTTTGCTCACTGAAGCACAAAAAGTATTAACAGGCAAAATATATAGTTACAAACGTGGCGAAACTTCTTTATTGGAAGTATTAAATGCACAACGTACTTACAACGACGTGCAGCAAAACTATTATCAGTCATTATTCAGTTATGCCGAGGCATTGGTAAATCTGGAACGTTCAGCTGGTATTTGGGATATACAATAAGACAACGTATTTATGAATCTTAAAAGGCCCCCCGCATACACTATAGAATCATTAGGTTCGTACTAACCCCGAACTTATGGTTTGGTGACCGGTGAACGAATTATTGTTGCAGGAGGATTACTGTAATTCTCAATTAAAAGAAACAGGCAAAGACCTTATGATCTTTGCCTGCATTTAATCAACCTGTAATATTATCCTTATTGATTAAAATTCTTATACGATAAGATTGATTATTAACCTTCAGCCAGTAGTATCCAAGTCCAGATGACATCTTTGATTCGACATATTCTAACCTTAGAGTCAAGTAAAAATAATTGATCAATACAATCCTTTTATAAAAAGATACTCTTTTTCTTCTTTCACTTTCACTCTTGATATTTCTGCATCCTTTTGTAAAGAAAGTAGGTTTGTATACATGATGATCAGCTGCCGTACAATTGCTCCTATGAGCAGCAACGTAGCAATCACAAAAACTGGGGTACTCATAAATAATTATTTTATTGATAAAATATATTTAGCTAATTCGCTCAGATCGTCTCCGGAAAATTTGTCGCCGAATGCTGGCATCTGTGGAAAATCAGGCCGTTTTTTACCAGGTTTTTTGATCCATGCTTTCAGCTTGTCCGGCTGATCATGGTAAATGCTTACCATTTCCAGCATGGGTGGCCCTACCAGTTTAGTATCTTTCTGATGGCAGGCACTACAATTTGCTTTAAAAAGAGCGGCCCCTTTGGCAACATCACCCAGTGATGGATCTATTTCCATTTCCTCTTCTTCTTCCTGTGGATTAGCTCTTGCTTCAGCAGATAATTTTTCGAACTCCGCAGTTTTGGCAGCCATCAGTTGTCGGTGAGGTGCAAGCGCATTGGCACGATATATATGTCTGCCACTACCCATGAATAAAACAGTGGTTCCTAACGCCAATACAACTTTGCCAAAATGCCGGTCTATTTTTTCTGCTGGTCCGGTAATTGCTTTCCATATCCAGATCATTGCAGGAATAGCAATAGCGGCACCTGTCAGGATCACTCCAATAAGATTCCAGCCGATACCTTTTGAGGGTAATGTCATCAATACCAATGGGCCTATCAGAAACTGGGCAGCAGAAGCAGCCAGTGTAAGTGAATAAGCCTTTTTCTTTATTTCGTATCTGTTCAGATGGGAGTAAAAACTCTCGAAAGGATAATTTTTCCTCCCGGTATACCAGAACAGGAATAGCCCGGTGATACCCAATGATGCACAAATGAAATGCAGATAGCGTGGAAATACATTGGGCAATACCAGTGCACTCATAAAACCTTTGATTGTACCCCACTTTTCAGGAAACAACATCAGGTTGATATTTACCAGGAATATTAATGGGATAAATAGGAAAACAGCAACGGCCGCCGCAATAATTGAAAGATGTAATGCTTTGTTCTGTGCCAGAATTTTCCAGGTATATTTATGCATGTAAGTCAGCAAAAAGGCAATGGTAACAAGTGGAATGATGGATATCCACATTAGGCCAGTCAGTGCATTGGCAGAATAAAAATAAATGCTGTAAAGCGTATTAATACTTAACAACGGTGCTACTCCCAGCACTACTGCGAGACTCTTATTGACCGTTATTGTTTTCGCAATTTCATTTGCCAGGGTATCATAATCCTTATCCTTTAACCCCTTTATTTCAGCCCATAATGTGATAATTGAGCCTCCCAGCATGAGATTTACAAATACGATATGAGCCAGAAATGAAATGACGAGGAGTACTACTAATAACCATTCCGGCAATGGTAAATCCAATGGTATATCTCTTGGTACAGGTGTGGTTGCCTGCAAAAAATAAAGCATGTCTAAGTTCTGTTTAAATGAATTAAATTGTTTTACTGTTGGTCAGCGCGTTTTTTCTTCCTGTTGTTTTTCCATGACGACTTTGGCAGCTTCCATATCATTTAGTTTATTGACTGTTACGCCCTCTGTCTGTGCACCTTCGATCACTTCTTTTGTTTCCTGAACATATTTGATATAAGCTACCAGTGCTTTTAGCTCCTGTTTATTACCAGGAAATGGCGGCATATAAGTTCGTGCATTGTGCATTGTAGGTATATAGGCGGCCATTGAGTTTTCATCCAGTGGTTTGCCAAATCCATACATACGTTCAAATACATAAGTGATAGAATTGACTCCCTGTGTGGTATGGCAACGGCTGCATGCCAGCATGAATACATTACGACCTGCTTCAATTTTATTATCCGGAGTTACTTCCGGCGTACTTGTATAGGTCGCATATTTGAGAATACCGTCTTTTTTATAAAGTGGATAATCTTCTTCTCTCAACAGGTTGCTATACATGTAACCACCAATTACATAAGGCTTTCTGATAAACTCCCTGACACGCTCAAAAATTCCAAGGAAACCAAAAGCCATGATGCAGGCCACCAGTGCTAAAGGGAACCTCATCCACCCGGATTTTAAAAGGCCTAGTATTGCCAGTAGTAAAACGATGGTTATTGCAACCATTATGACATACTGCAACAGGGTGTAAAATTGTGAAAAATCAATAGTGCCTATAGCCGTACTCATGTTTGCTTTCATGGCAGCGGGCATCACCCTGTAATAATTGATTGCTCCTGCCAGTGAAAATGGAGCCCAGCAAAGTATCCAGGCAGAAGCTGCCCGCACAGCCTTTTGCCGCATGGCAGTACCTGTATCTGTAAAGAGCGTAATCAACATAAGGCCAAATACGCCACCAACCAGCATTGCAGTAGGGGTACGGAACATTAACTGTGGCAGGTAAATCGGATTTGTAAAGCCATTCAGCAGGCTATGATGTGTTTTCCAGTTGCCCGGGTCCATCATGAAGCTAAGAATGGATACAATAATGGCCATTGTAATCCAGGAAAAAATAGATAGAAACCAGCCAAACCTGATGTGCCTGAGTTTGGAAGTCAATGATTTGTTCGCATTCTTCCAAGTCAGGAAGTAAATAACAATCAATACAACTTCAGTTACAAACACGAGCCATTCCGTAAACCATGCCCAATAGAAGACTCTTATAAGACTACCTATAGATGCAGGGCTTACGAGGGCTACAGAAAACCAGATACCAACTCCTGTCATAGCGCCCAGTGTAGTGGTAATGATGAAACCGACTTTCATCATCTTATACACCATATTATCCCAGGTAAAATCTGTGATTTCTGCGCTACTACTATTTTTTACCCCTTTTTGTTCCAGCCAGGTAACCAATGGGATAAACCCTACAGCGAGTCCATGATTAATGAGCACATGAATGATAGCAATCATAGCTATCAAAAACCTATCGTTCAGCCAATCGAGGTGAAATAATGGAAAGTCCATACTAAGCTTACATTTATCTTACAAAGTTCGTGATAACATCGCTGGTCCAGCTCCGATTAAAGGGAAGAATGTATAGATAATGAAGACTCGATATTTTCATTTTCAATCCTGACGTTTTCAAATTCGTGACTGTCCTTTTTTACAATCATTACTCTGATAAAAAAGAATACTAACACACATATAAAAAGTAATAGTGCTACGCGATTGATGAAATAGATATATCCTATAGTTTTTTGGTTATTGTTGTTCATGATTTGAATGTTTTTGATTTTCTAAAATTTTCCGGTGTCATGCCGGTTTCCTTTTTATAAAATGTATTGAAGTAAGATGCACTCTCGAATCCCAGTTCATATGCAATCTCAGCTACAGACTGAGAGGTATGGTGCAGCAGTCTGCTGGCTTCTTTCACAATCCGTGCCCTTATCAGGCTGCCACTGGTGATATGATAAAACTCATGGCAGAGCTTATTCAGGTAATTGGTTGTAATATGTAGCTGATCTGCATAAAAAGAAGGATGCCGGTGATGTGCATAGTTATCTTCTACCAGTTGCTCAAACCGGATGATTTTTGCATGCTTTATATTCTTTTCTTCCTTAACAGGTAATTTAAATATAGTGCGGTCGAGTTCGTGTAACAGGATATTGAGATAAGATCTTAGCAGGTCGTTTTTTCCTTCGAGCATATTTTCAAACTCATCCAGAATCTGCTGTAAAAGGTTATCCCATTTATTTGTCTGTTCATGACTGATTCTTGTTGTTATTGACGCATGCTGTGTCATGAACGCAAATCTGTGCAGCACATTATTATTATACCTCAATGAAAAAAAATTATCTGTAAAGCACACAATAAAGCCAGTTGCCAGGTTACTTAAATCCAGGCAACAGATGTTGTTTGGTTTTACAAATATTACTTTTGGCCCTTCCGCATTGATTTTTTCATTATCAATAGTCACCCATCCCACGGCCTCCCATATACATATTAGCATATAATAAGATGGCCTGTACAGATGCTCCAGGAAAGGATATTGCTGTAACAGAAAAGAAAGTCTGTCTATACGGAAATCATTTGAGTCCGGGCCAAAAGTACCTAATGAGTAAACCGGGATTGACTCCCTCATAACTATCATGGGTACTAATTGGTGATCAAAAAAAATATGTAGAAAGGATCAGGCGATAGGGGGGCGCAGGATAGGATATTTAATACCGGTTAATAGATCGATGCTGATATCGGGGAAATTATTTTTAATAATAGCAATAGGGCATGTCTGTCCTGTTGTCTGAATGACATGCACCCAAAGAGTAACTGGGGTTTGTTTAAGTTCCAGATTTCTTTTCTCTCTTTCCTGTTCTTTCTCCAATTGCTTTTCAAGAAAGCAGGAACCTTTACATACAGGAATTTTGTCAAACCGGTTTATACAATAGTTGGTCGCAATATAGTCCCGTTTCAAATAAAACAGCCCTACCAGCCAGACATTGGCAGTTGTCTGAATGAATAGTGAAAAGATAAGTAATATGGCTGCGAGCTTCTTCAATATGTATACTTATATACGTTCTTTTAACAGTACATGAATGTCCCTGATCAATCTTCCGGTTTCGGTGGTATCGGTGCCATCATAAACTCCCCTGATATGCCTTTGCTTGTCTATCAATAAAAAGCCTCCACTGTGTGTAAAGCCTCCAGGCACAGTGCTATCAGGATATACGGTTGCATAATAGGAAGCTGCCAGCTTGTAAATAGTATCTGCAGGGGCTGTAACAAAATGCCATCTTTCGGTCTGTACGCCGAGGGATGTGCTATAAGATCTCAGGCGTGGAATTGTATCATATTCCGGGTCTATTGTGTGTGAGATAAAGTTCACATGTTTATTATCATCAAAGGCATGGTATACCTTCAGCATTTCCTTTGTCATTTTAGGGCAAATGGTTGGACAGGAGAGGAAAATAAAATCGGCAACATATATCCGGTCGTCAAACGTACTGTTTGTGATCAGATTACTATCCTGATCCGTAAGTCTAAAGTCTGCAATAACCGGATAGATGGTATCTGTTTTACCAGTGATTGGATGCTGCCTATAATCAGCATCGCCAAGGATAGGTAATCGCTTTGGTTGAAGGTGGCAGGAAATCAACCCGTTGATAATAACGATAAATAATACTATTGGTACTCCTGTCTTCATAAGAATTAATTTAAAGGTATGCTGCTACCAGGAGCAGCATACCTTTCATCCATTAGAATCGCACTGCTATGCTACCTGCAAATCTACGTAGCATTCCGGGAGTAAAGGTGCCGGAACCACCTGTATAATAAGCCTTGTTACCAATATTATCAGCTGTAATAGCAAACCTGTATCGTGCATGATTGTAGAATAGCGATGCATTGATAAGCGTATAACTATCCAGGTAAAACTGGCCGTTCGTTGTATTATTAATGATCAGATTACGGGAGGCATAATTTCCTCCGGCGCCTATTCCTAATCCCACTGGTAATTGATAACTGGCATAGAAGTTATTAAAGGTTAGACACGGTCCTGTATGTTTTCAAACAGCCTGATATGAATATCTTTTTCATGATACTTTATGATCATAATCCGGAAGTAAATTCTGATCACCAATGCGAGCACTACGGCCAGCATAAACACGGCTGACCACACACTGCCTTGTTCAGTAAACAATATTTTTCCGTAATTGTAGATGCAGAATAAAAATGCGACTGCCATAGCCAACCGGAACAGTTGTTTCATTTCCGGGTAGAAATAGCTAGCCCTGATCCTGTTGTATACAGAACTTAACAAATGTTTCATACATATTTTTTGGGTGATCGGAAATACATAGCACATGTAAATTACTTACATGGCATAACAGCGAAGCATAAATCAATTAGCAGGAAGGAGGATGGAAACAGGAACGGGGCATTTTAACAATTGTACTATCATTATTGATAATGTATTCCTGTGCAACAATTACGGGTAAATTGATATTCAGCGTAAACAGGGGGTAATTCGAGACAACAAGCTCATCACGGTTCTCACTTCTTTTTTCCGGGGCTTTATTTTCCCGGTTTTCTTCCTGTTTTAGCTTTTTCATCATCTGGCACTTACCATTACAATGCATAGAAGGGCGGGCCTTATTTTCACATTTTTCGGCAAATGTGGCTGTGTTGGCGTAATAATCAAACACAATAAGAACCTTGTTTAATGACTGGGCCATAAGGGCAGTCATTAATAAGAATACTGATATTTGCTTAAAAATTGCCAATTCCTGATTTTGGGGCAAAAATAACCTTTATCATGGATATTTTTTATTTGTTGTAAATATTTTCTATTTCACCTTTTTGCGGCAGAGTATATAAAATATGTTTACTTTTGCTCGTCAATTGCCAGCAAAACTGTTCATGAACCATTGCTTTAAACATATAGTCCTTTTTCTAACAATGGTTGCGATTTTTATTACAACCTTTAGCAAAAGTATTATCCTTTTAAACTTCTATATTAATCAAAAGGCAATTACAGCGCAATTTTGTATCAACAAAGACAAGCCAATGATGCATTGCAATGGGCATTGTTATTTAAAGAAGCAGATACAAAATGAACAGCAACAGGAGCAGGCACTTGCTGATGCTTTTGGCAAGAATGAGCTATTTGTTTTTCAGCCTGGTTTTCCAATGATACCTGTAGAAATTTCTCACGAAAACAAATTTTTAGCAGATCCCTTTGTTCCCAATAAGACTTCCCTATATCAGCCTTTAATCGATAAAAGATTACTGAAACCTCCCATTTTTATTTAGACACTCCGCTATTAAAACTTACTGAATCAATTCGCTTATTCCGGTAAATATGTTTTACTTGTAATACGGGAATTATTTTTTCTATGCACTATAAAATAAATAGTGTTGATAGTAATATATCAACACTAAAAAACTGTGCATTCAATAAATAAAAATGAAAGAAATCGTATGCATATTACTTGGATTGTTTCTATTCACGGATCTACAGGGACAATCCATCAGTGGTACAGTGAAATCCGCCAATAGTAATATCATTGAAGGAGCCACTATTACCATTTTAAATACAAACAAATCAACTATTACCGATAAGCAAGGGGATTTTAAAATTGCCAACATCTTACCTGGAACATATCAATTAAGTATTAGCGCTATGGGTTTTGCAACAAAACTTATCGGGACAAAGGTGGTTGCTAACAAAGCAATAGAACTGAATATCACATTAACTGAGCAAAACCGTCAATTAAGTGAGGCTGTCGTAACGGCTAACAAAAGAGAAGAAGATATTATGAAGGTCGCCACTTCAATTACTTCCCTTTCTGCAAAAAAGATAGAAGATAACCGTATATGGGGCCTGGGTGATCTGGCCGCTTTAGTACCTAATTATGCTTATCAGGAATTGGGTGTTGCCTACGAACAAATTCAATCGATCAGAGGTATCCAGGCTTTCAGTGAAAACCCTGCTGTTTCTACCTATATAGATGATGTCAATAACCTTGATATTCTGGCCAATGGTTGAGCTTTAACAGATATAGAACGAATTGAAGTATTGAGAGGCCCTCAGGGAACCTTATTTGGACGGAATGCAATGGGAGGCGTGGTGAATATCATCACTAAAAAACCTACCAATAAAACATCGGGCTTTGTCGAAGCAGGAGTAGGAAATCAGGGTCTGCAACGCTATAGTGCTGGCTTTAAGACGCCAATTGTGAAAGACAAATTATTTTTTGGATTTACCGGATTGTTTCAAACAAAGGATGGATTTTATATAAATGATACTACCGGGACCGGCGCAACAGATGGTAGTATAAACGGGAAAAAATTGGGTGGTACGAAAAATCTGTATGGTAATTTATTTTTAAAATGGTTGCCCTCAAGTCGCCTGATGCTTACACTGAACATTAAAGGGCAAAGGGACTGGAGTAATAATTCTACTTATATGGTATCGCAATTTAATGACTCCGTCGGATTTGCTGATCCAAATAAATTGAATCTTGGAAGAATTGGACAAGATCAAAGAAATATATTCAATAACTCCCTGGTGGCTAAATATTCATGTAACAACTTTACGCTCACTTCAATTTCTGCCTACCAGAATATCCGTATGGGATATAAGGACATTTATTTCCCGGGGTATTATAGTTCCTTTTATGATAAGAAACCGGGAGAATTATTACCACCACAGGTAGTTTATAGTCAGGAGGTACGCATTAACTCCAATAATGATAAAAGGTTCCAATATACAGCAGGCATTTACGGTTTTTCACAGAAAAGCCATGGTGGGGATAATGTCTATGAATTATCAGAGTCTGATGCTGCAGCGTATGGTTTGGCCACAGGTTCATACATCATTTCCAGGAACGATGCTAAAAACTATGGACTGGCTGGTTTTGGAGAGCTGAGCTATCAATTGGCAGATAAATTTAAAGCCACTGCTGGTTTGCGTTATGACTATGAAAACAGGCAGTCAACATTCAACGGTTTTGGTGATGCTGTACTGGTAAATGGAGAAGTAACAAACTATGTTGCTGATACCACAGCCAAAGGTACTTATTCTGCTTTTTCGCCCAAACTTGCTCTTAGCTATGCCGTAAATGATCATGCGAATGTATATGCTACTTATAATCGCGGTTTCCGTGCAGGAGGCATCAATGCACAGCGATTTACAACAAGTACTAACGCAAAGCAAACATTCGATCCTGAATACTCTGATAATTTTGAAATAGGGTATAAGACTAGCCTTGCACAAAATAAGGTCAGTATAGCTGCATCAGCATTCCTCATTAAATGGAAAGATATGCAGATGAGTAACATCGTTTCCCCATTTACTTATGCGTTGGAGAATGTTGGTAATTCACAGTCCATGGGTCTGGAATTAGAAGTTTCTGCTATACCTGTAAAAGGTTTGCAGGTAGATGGTAGTGTTGGTTTGAATAAAACTAAATATGAAGACTTTGAATTGACCAGAGTAGATTATACCACTGGGGTAGAAACAAAAACACAGGTAGCCGGCAATAGTTTGTCTAACACGCCAGGCCATACCATCTATCTGGGTGCACAATACGAGTTTGGAATAACGAAAAAATTAAAAGCGGTGGTTCATGGAGATATCAGAAATATAGGTAAATATTATGCTGATATGCAAAATTCTATCAAACAACCTACTTATACCCTGGTAAATACCAGAATCGGATTAAATTATAATAGTTATGGGTTGTTCTTTTGGGGCCAGAACTTAACCAGTGAAAGGTATCTCTTATACGGTAGCGCTGATAGTAGTTTTGGTAGAAATGTTATTATGTCATCTCCCAGTACATATGGTGTTACATTAAGTGCACGGTTTTAAACCAGTCATTCATTTTAAAAATAGTCAATGAAAAAAAATATGATAGCTTTTGCAATAGTGATGACTATTGCATCCTGCAAAAACAAAATAGAAGAAACTGCCCGGTCCACAAAAAGTCACGACGAGCAATTGGCGGAAATGTTTCCAAAACCCAAAATAGATGTCAGGACAGTAGGTATCTTATTATATGATGGCTATTCTACTTTAGATGCGATGGGACCTTATAATGTATTGGGAGAGCTGATGGGAACAAATGTCTTTTTTGTTGGTTTGCATAGAGGTTTGATAGCAGATGCAAGAGGTATGAAGGTACAAATAGATACTACGATTGCTGACGTAAAGCACTTAGATATCCTTGTAATTCCAGGTGGCTTTAAAGAGACTTATGAATTAACCAAAGACACAACATTGCTCAACTGGATAAAGTCGATAGACTCATCCTCTGTATTTACTACAAGTGTATGTACAGGCGCCTGGATTCTGGGTGCAACAGGTCTGTTAAATGGTAAAGATGCTACAACACATTGGTGGGGAAAGAAGATTTTGGCTGATGAATTTGGGGCTAAAGTGCAACAAAAAAGATATGTCAGAAGCGGTAAATACTGGACAAGTGCAGGTATTACTGCCGGAATGGATATGGGTCTTGCGTTGATCAATGAGATCAGAGGTGAGAATTATACCAAAGCGATTATGCTTGATCTGGAATATGATCCACAACCGATATTTAAAGGTGGTAGTGATTATAACACTGATACTTCTATTGTAAATGCAATGCGCTCCATGTATGATATGGGAATGGAAAAAGTATTGCATCCGGTAACTTCCTACAAAGACATCAAATTTGATAATGCGAAAGACTTATTCTGTGGAATGCCATTAAATATGGGAGTTACGGATACGGTACATTATAATGGCAAGATATATGGATTTTGTAGTAAGGGATGTAAAGATGGGTTTATGCAAGATCCTGCTTCATACGTTGGAAGATATTAAGGAGAGCAGTATTGGATGAAATATGCTACAATGTAATAATCATAACACGCAGCGCATATAGTATAGATTTATTGCGCATAATATTATTATCATTCATCTATTTAAGGAATGCTTTATTAGATCATATCTTTTGATAATTTCTAATAGTGCATAAGTGCATTATTACGTGGACATGAAAACAATGATTAATTGAACAACATGAAGAAAGAAATTACGCTAATTATATTGATTTCTATTGCCTTGTTTCCTACCAGCGTAATCGCTCAGGAATATGGTAAAAAAGATTTAGACACAATTACGATCAGTACGAAAAACATCAAAGCCATTGATTCTTCGAGCTTTCAGGCTGCAAGACTTCCTATAAAGGACTGTGAAAACCCACAGGTGGTCAATTCAGTAAACGGAAAATTGATCTCAAACCGGAATAATTATACGCAATCCGCGCTACTTAATAATGTGGCTGGCGTAACGCCAAGCTGGGCTGGTATCGCTCCTAATATCACTATCAGAGGCTTTAGAACAAGGTCCAATTTCAGGAATGGGTTAAATGCATTTTTGGCCTATAACAGTGAAACGATCAATATAAAACAGTTAGATGTTATAAAAGGACCAGCTGGTACTTTGTTTGGTAGTGCGAATGTTGTATTTGGTGGGATTGTTAACAGCATTACCTATAAACCGGAAGATGCTACCTTTACCAATATTGAAATTGCAGGCGGTAATAACAATTTCCAGAGAGTGACAATGGATATAAACACACCCTTGGATTCCAGCCATGATGTACTATTTCGTATGATGGGTGCCTATACCTATAAAGAAAGCTTTCAGGATGCCGGATTATACAGGAATATCTTTCTGACCCCCAGCTTATCTTATAAAGTAACCCCGAGATTACAACTTGAGCTGGAGGCTGAATTTGAGAGACGAACATCTACCAATAGTACATTGCTTACTCCTTCTAATCCTTTAGTGAATGGTGTATTGACGAACGCTCAAAGTTCCGGAGCTTTGCACCTGGACTACAAAAGATCATATACGGATAATAGCCTGCTTTGGAGAACTACAGGGTTGAATCTCTATGGCAAGGCAATTTACACCATCTCAAATCAATGGAGGTCTGAAACAAATTTTGTAAGTGTATATGGTTCCTCTGATGGCACCTACCAGACCAATACGTTAGTTCAAAACAATACAGCCGTAGCTCGGAAAATGCTATACTATAATCCGGAAAATATAATTAGCCAGCAAATCCAGCAGAATTTTATTGGGGATTTTAGGATAGCCAACTGGCGGAACCGTTTAGTTGCAGGGTTGGACTATTACCACTATATCTATCTTTCTGATTATAGTAGTCTGGGAAAGAATTTTGATACTGTGGCCATCACTAACCCCGGTAGCAGTGCTGCGAAGTTGTCTGAACCATATTTATTAAACTTACTAAGTGGTTCTACCCCTTACCGGACTAAATCAGAACAAAATATTTATTCCGCTTATTTATCGGATGTTATAAACCCAATAGAAGCACTATCCATTACACTAAGTGCAAGAGTTGATCATCTAAACAATCCAGGTACATTAGATCAGAATGCAGGCACTGTGTCCGGGAAATATGACCAGACAGCATTTTCGCCTAAATTGGGGATTACTTATCAGTTGATTCCACAAACCTTTACTGTATTCATTAATTACATGAATGGCTTTCAAAACGTAGCACCAACATCACAAACAAATGGTACTGTTATGAATTTTAAGCCACAATATGGTAATCAGCTGGAAGGGGGCATAAAAATTTCTACCAGGAACAGAAAAATAAATGCAACCTTCAGTTATTATGATATCAATGTGACGAATGTTGTCCGTACTAATCCCAATGACAATACCCTTTACATACAGGATGGTAAACAATATAGTAGGGGGCTGGAAGCCGATCTTACTGTGCAACCTCTCAGCGGATTGTACCTTCATGCCGGTTCCGCAAATAACGATAGTAAACTTACCCTGGCAGATGCAAATACGCAGGGCTTAAGACCTGTTAATTCCGGTCCGGAATGGTCAGCTAACTGGTTTGCAAATTATCGATTTTCAAATGGACCTGTCAGTGGTTTGTCCGTTGGATTTGGAGGCTACTATGTAGGTCGAGATCTGATTATTGATAGCAAGTCTGCCGGACAATTTTATACGAATGAGTATACCGTATGCAACAGTATGATCAGCTATGAGCATAGCCGTTTTACCTGGGCATTTACGGCAGATAACTTATTCAACAAAAAGTATTATTATGGCGGGCGTGGCTTTATCAGCCCCGGAGCTTTACGTCAGTGTATACTATCTGTAAAAATGCATTTTTAATCAGTTCAAAATTTAATATGAAGGTAAAGCAGTTCACCAAACTATCATTTAAAGTGCATAGCTGGCTCGGTCTTATGCTGGGACTGCTTTACCTTTTTTTTGGATTGTCCGGCAGTATGTTGGTTTTCCAGAAAGAAATTGAGCAATCGTGGTGCAAGGATCTGCATCAGATTAGTGTACCTGCAGCTGGCAAACGAATTTCTTTAGATTCATTATATAGAAAGGTACTGCTACAACACCCCCATATACGCAGAATGATGGTCAGACAATTTCCTGAAAGGGCATCAGACTGCTATGAATTTATGCTGTATCTATATCAGCAGAAAACTACTGATAACTATTTGTATAGTGTATTTGTCAATCCTTATACTGGTGAAATTATCAGGGAGGGAAATTTCCGTTCATTTCAGACTTCTTTTTTCAGGTGGCTATACTCCGCTCATTATTGTTTCCAGATTGATAAACCCGGACGGTTGATGACAGCAATTATTTCCATTTTATTTATCATTAGCATCATAACAGGTTTCATCATTTACAGGAAACAAATAATTAAGGTGGTCACATTCCAGGTGAAGTTTAAGTTTGGGAAAAGCACATCGACTTTTTCATCGCTACATAGGATAGTGGGTGTATGGAGCCTGGTGTTTAATTTTATCCTGTTCTTTACTGGTTTCTGGATGAATAAGTCGCTTTTCCTGCCAGCTGAATGGGCAATCGTTCCTTATCAAAATAAAACCGTCATGATCAAAGGAAACCTTGACAGCATTTTGGAGAATACCGGGAAAGTGGTTGGGTTTACGCCTGTTGCGATGATGGTTTCGGCTGACAAAGAAAAAGATGTTATTGTAAGTGGAGCTTTTTCATCCACCGTAAATCCCCTTTATAAAGGAAAAGGGAGTGACCTTTATTTTGATGCTAATACAAACCAGCTCAAGCTGATTAATCGGATTGAAGAAAAGCCATTTTCTGACCGTTTTTACTGGATGCTTAAAAGGTTGCATGTTGGCGAATTTGACAGTCTTCTTTTACGGTGGATGTATGTGATTATAGGTTTGACCCCCGGGATCCTTTCGCTTACAGGTTTTTATTTGTACTGGAAGCGAAAAGGGAATAGCAAAAGGTACAGCCGGTGATATTGAAGGCCTTCAGATGATAAATCCCGAGGCTTTTTTGCGTTTGAAACCAAATGTTTTTTTCATGGCTTACATAATATTGACAATCTCAGGTCAGGGGGATACTCCCTTAACTCATTGAATTTCATTTGTTACCTCACTTTTCAGGCTTTTAAATTAATGCAAGGATAGCATCAGCTATCATTGAATCGATCATATACCATATAAGATCATAGACAGCTAAGGACAGTTAATCGGAATTTTATTTTTACTTTTCAAGGCTTAAGTCAATTTCCCTTATGAAATCCTATAATCTGTAGTTCACGTTTTCACCAATAAACCCTCAAAATCAATAACCTATGAAGCAAAAAACAATAATGCTGTTATTGCTGGTCTGTACGTTAGCCACCCATGCCCAAGTGGTACTATACAGTGATATTAATTATGGAGGCACCGCTATCTCATTCCCCGTTGGAAATTACAGGCTTGCAGATATGAATGCGGCCGGTTTCCCGGATGATGGCCTCTCCTCTTTTTCCATCCCTTCAGGGTATCAGATTACCTTTTTTGCGGATGATAATTTTACCGGAAAATCCTTTAGTTCCACTGCATCTTCTACATGGATTGGTACTGAATGGAATGACCAGGTAACCTCTTTTATTGTCAGCATGATTCCCCCTTCACAGGGAACGGCCAACTGGATCTGGTCCCCCAATGCTGGTCCGGCAAACACCTGGATCGCTTTCAGGAAAAAGCTAAGCCTTGCATCCAAACCCGCTTCCGCACTCACTAAAATTGCCGCAGAAAATAAGTACTGGCTGTATGTAAATAATCAGCTGGTGGTAAAAGATGGTGGGCTCTCTATTCGTCCTGATCTGGTGAATACCTATTATGATGAAGTAGATATTGCACCCTATCTGCAGGCTGGTGAGAATACCATTGCCGTATTGGTATGGTATAAAGGAGGACAGAATGGTTATTCAGAACGGGCTGTCGGCAATGGCGGTTTATTATTTGATGCCGGTTCCGTAGTTGTGTCAGATGATACCTGGAAGTACAGCGTGCATCCTTCTTTTGGAGCTACCACTCAATTAATTCTGAACGGACAGGATTACAAATGGATTGCATTCCCTGTTTCCTATGATGCCGCAAATGAACCCGCCGGCTGGACAAGTGCAGGTTTTAACGATGCCTCATGGGCCACAGCCGTAAAGAAAGGTCTCCCCCCAGTTGCACCCTGGAATTCACTCGTACCCCGCGGTATCCCATTCTGGAGAGAGGCTGAATTAAGCAATTATCAGAATTCAATACCAGCCTCTGTTACAGCTAATACGACCATTACCGGAACTGTTGGTACCAATATACAGTTGCGTCCCTATTTGCACGTAAATGCCCCTGCAGGCGTGAAAATAAAAATTACTGTAAACAGGCATTACTGGCAGGAATATATTACCAAAGCCGGTGATCAGGAATTTGAATGTTTTGCATGGCAGAACTCAAGTAATCATACCGTTACCTACGAGTTCTCAAACGTAACAGGGACAGTACAGATATTGGGTCTGAAATACAGAGAGTCCAGTTATAATGTAGATATCACCGGCCAGTTTAATTCTTCTGATGCATCGTTAAATACTTTGTGGACAAAGGCTAAAAACACGTCCAAAGTATGTATGCGTGATCAGTACTATGATTGTCCTGACCGTGAACGTGGCCAATGGTGGGGAGATGTATCTGAACAAATCCTCTACTCATTCTATTTATACGATACCAGTGTAAATAAACTGACACGCAAAGCTTTCCGCGAATTGATGAATACACAGAAAGGAAATGGTTCCCTCTATACAACAGCACCAGGTACCTCCTTTCATCTGCCTGATCAGAACCTGGCCGCAGTTGCCATGATCTGGAAGTACTACATGTATAGCGGAGACAGAGCTTTGTTACAGGAAATCTATCCGCAATTAAAAAAATACATCCAGTTTTGTGTAGCCAGCTCTAATGCTGACGGTATGCTCCTGTTGCAAAATGATGCATGGAACTGGATTGACTGGGGTACTAACATTGATCCCGTACCTGTAGGCAGTGCCAATACGGTGTTCAACGCACTTTATATCTCTGTTCTGGAAACCGCTATTAATACGGCAAACCTTTTAGGCCAGACTGCCGATGCGACTTATTACCAGGGACTGCAGACAAAGGTGAAGAACAACTTCAATAATTATTTCTGGAACAACGCATCACGTGCCTATATGTCCAGCAATGTGTCATCCCGTTTGGTTGATGACAGAAGTAATGCCTGGGCTTTATCTACCGGACTGGCCAATGATCAGCAGAAAGCCGGTGCGCTGAGTGTTTTGAAAAACAGAAATGATGCAGGTCCATACCAGGAAATGTACGTTGAAGAAAACCTGTTTAAGCTGGACCCAACTGCTGCTATTACACGCATGAAGAATCGTTTTACACCGATGATCAACAGCTGGTCATCTACCCTGTGGGAAGATTTTACAGAAAGTAACAGTAATGCTGGATATTCCAGTAATAACCATGCATGGTCTGCCGGTCCCTTGTATGTGATGAGTGCTTACCTCCTGGGTATCCGTCCTACACAGCCTGCTTATGTTGAGTTTACATTTGCTCCACAGCCGGGAGGCGTTACGCAATTTGCTGGCGTAGTACCCAGTGTGAAAGGAAATATCATCGCCAGCTTCTCTCTTGGCAGCACTGGTTTTACACAAAGCCTCACATCTCCTTCAGGCACCACTGCCATTGTAAGTGTTCCAAAAGATGTATTGTCCACCCTTATTTCTGAGATTAAGGTAGGAGGTGTAACCGTATGGAAAAATGGTACTTTCTTAGGTGGCGTGAGTGGTGTTACGTTCTTTCAGCAGAATGATGTATCTGTACAGTTTAAAGTGAGTCCGGGAAGCTGGGAGTTCACCGCTTTGCCATTTAGTAGTACAGATCCGGTGATCACTTATGTAGATTGTAATTACAGCGGAACTGCTGTCAGTCTCCCTGTAGGCAACTATACCCTGGCGCAGATGAATGCAAAAGGTATACCTGATGATGCGATTTCATCATTGGTAGTAGCCGAAGGATATAAAGTAATTCTGTATGCAGATGATAACTTTACTGGTCAGACAGAAACGCTGACTGCAAATAATAACTGTATTACCTGGTCTGCACTCCATGATAAAACGACCTCTATACGTGTGTTGACGAATGGCGTTACCAATCTCTCAGGTACGTATTTTATACAGAACAGGGCCAGTGGTTTACAGATGGATGTAAACGGAGCATCTACTGCCGATGGTGCCAGTGTCATTCACTCTGAGTATAATGGTAACGCCAACCAGCAGTTTATCTTTACACATCTGGGCGATGGTAATTATAAGATCCTCGCTAAACACAGCAGCAAATCGCTGGATGTAAATGCCGCTTCTCTTTTAAATGGTGCCAATGTAATTCAGCACCCATATCATGATCCGGTTGAAAGTCATCAGAATTTTATCATCGTTGCTACCGGAGACGGTTACTATAAGATTATTGCTAAACACAGCGGAAAGGTGTTGCAGGTAAATGGTGTTTCAGGCGGAGGACTGGTACATCAATGGTCAAATATCGGACAGATAAATGGTCAGTGGGCATTCACCGCCGGTGCGGCTGCTGTTGCCGCAGAAACTACGTCCTCACTTTCTGTAGATCCAAACCCTGCTACAAGCATGATAACGATAAAATTGGCTGCTACAAAAGAAGAAAAGCTTTATATGCGTATTTACAATGCATCCGGAACATTGGTGAGTCCGGCCCGGAAGATTTACAGCGGTCAGCAGTTTAATCTGTCTGCATTGCCTGCCGGGCTTTATATTGTCAATGTTACGATTGGTGACAAAGTTTTGAGTAAAAAGGTTGTGAAGTACTAATTGTAAGGAAGGTTCATCAGGAATGATGGACCTTCCTTGTTTCCGAGCGCTGGCTGGAAACTTGTCCCGGGGAGCCTGCAGAAAACTTGAAATCCTTCAAGTGGTCTTATCAAGAACGATTTGACAGTAAGTGTCCTGATAGATTATATTTATCATTTTTGCTAAAAAAAAGTTGGAGCATTAAAAATCTATCTTATCTTTGTCATGTATTAAAAAATATTGATGCCGGTAAAAGATGCACAAACAGAGAGACTGATTATAGAAACCGCTATGCGGATTTTTTTCGTGGAGGGCAATATTCATGCTAAAACACAGACTATTGCTGATGCTGCTGGCGTAAATAGGGGCCTTCTTTATTATTATTTTAAAAAAAGGGAGCAATTACTTCAGGTGGTCTTCAAAGAAGCACTGTCTGTTATAGATATGCGCATGCGGGAGCTGTTTTTTAGAAGCAATATGTCATTTAGAGAGAAGATAGGGCAGTTTGTTGAATTCTTTATAGACAACAACTTAAAGTATCCTTATCTCGAAATGTTTCTCATTACAGAGGTGAATAGTGGCGCACATAATGTACTAAAGCCCGCATCAGAAGAAGTTAAATTCTTATTAGTAAATATTGAAAAGGAGCTGAAAGAAGAAATAAAAATGGGAAATATACCGGATATGTCAGCTCAGCAGTTCATGGCCAATGTTATTTCACTATGCGCATATCCAATCATTTCTAAGCCGTTGCTTAAGGAAATGATGATAATGGACGAACATAAATATCAAATCTTCATTAAAGAACGAAAGCAGCTGGTGCTAAAGGTGCTTTTTAGAAATTAGTTAAAGATAGGTGCCCGGGCACTTATTTTTTTATCTTTTATTTAGCAAAAATGCTAAATAAAAACGTCGTATCGATGCGTCTACATAGACGCTTTTTTTAGGTATTTAATTTAGCAAAAATGATAAATAAAAACAGGAGAACGCTTCGGTTGTTGTTATTGTCGGCCGGTCTAATAGTATCTTCAGTATCCCCTGCGCAGCAAATTTTTACATTGAACCAATGCCTGGATACTGCATTAAAAAATAGCTTGCAAATACAATCCGACCAATATGGACTGGAAAAAACAAAAGCTGATGTAGGACAAGCCTATAGCAGCCTGTTGCCAAACATAAGTGCCAGTGGATATTATCAATACCAGTTTAAAGTACCGGTGCAAATGATTCCTGCCGATCTTTTCGGTGGCACCCCAGGTACCTACCAGGCAGCACAGTTTAGCGTACCGCAAACAAAATCAGGGTCCCTGGATATTAGCCAGACTATTTTTAACGCTTCCTCCCTGATCGCCCTTAAGGCTGCAAAAGTTTCCCTGAACATCAACCAACTACAAATTCAAAGCTCCAAAGAAGACCTGGTATATAACGTTTCAGCTACTTATTATAATATCCAAACCATCCTGAAGCAAATTGAACTGACAACCAAAAACCTCTCTAATACTGAAGAACTCTTACAATCGACCAGCGATCAATATAAATCAGGATTGGCGACTGAAACTGATGTCGACCGCCTGTTTGTATCAAGAGACAATACAAAGGCTGACCTTGAAACTGCTTCCAATAACCTTGATAAGGAATACAACGTGCTGAAACTATTCATGAATGTTCCGCTGGATACAAAGTTAACCGTGAGTGAGTATGAGGACAATCAGCCTCTTATTTCACCGGAGCCGCCCGGACTGGATATTATGAAAAAAACAGACTATCTGCAGGTGCTTGAAAATAGACATCTGGCTGAAATTCAACGTAAGAATATTAAAGCAGGATACCTGCCATCTCTCACGCTAAGTGGAAACTATGGCATATCCGCCTTTTACTCAAATGCCAATCCTTTTAACAACCTGAATGATAAATGGTACTCATCTTCTTCTTTCAAGGTTGCCTTGAGTATACCCATCTTTGATGGTTTTAGTAAAAAGTACCAGATAAAGAATAAGTCTATCGCCATTAAACAATATGATATACAAGCCGAACAAATTAAACAGCAAAGCCTGAAAAATGTGGCTAACGCGAATGCTGATTTAAAAACGAATATCCTCACTTTACAGGCCAAGAAAAGAAACCTGAACCTTGCACAAAAAGTACTGGATGATATTAAACTGCAATATCAGAATGGGATTGCAAAAATTACTGATGTCATCAATTCCCAAAGTGAATTATATACCGCGCAAAACAATTATATAAAAGCCATCATCAACATCAAACAGGCAGAACTGGAGCTTAAAAAAGCACAAGGCACCTTACTGAATCAATAAATACTATTAAAACATGAAAGCTATTATCCGATATGCTATTACCGGGGGGATCATAGTAACCCTTGTAGTCATTGTCATCGTCAAATTGAAAGGTAATCAGGAAGAAGTCAAAGAAAAAATATACAGGAAAGATCCGGAACAAAGAGTCGCCATCCAGGCAGACACCATCAGAATGGCATCGATGGTTCAGAATACTACTTTTCTGGGAGCATTTACACCTGTAAGGGAGGTAAGTATTTCCTCTGAAACTGCCGGGAAAGTTGTTACTATCAATATTAAAGAAGGCGATGCTGTTTCGGCCGGGTATTTATTGGCACAGTTAGATACTGATCTTTTAAAAGCCCAGCTGGCCTCTGCAAAAGCAAGTTATGATAACGCGGTATCTACACTACAACGGTATGAAGGTGCTGCCAGTGGGGTTACTAAATTGCAAATGGATAATGCACGCACACAGATCATGACCAGTAAAGCGGAGGTAGCACAACTGGAAAAACAAATCAGTATGTGTACGATCAAAGCCCCATTCAGCGGTATCATTACCGCTAAAAATTTTGAATTGGGAGCTGTAGTAGCTGCGGGTAGCCAGATAGCGGAGTTGACGAATATCGATCAGCTTAAACTGGAAATAAATGTACCGGAGGGTAACATTACTTCTTTCAAAAAAGGCCAGGATATTACTGTCGGTACAGATGTGTATCCTGATAAAAAGTTTATTGGTGTTGTTGATATGGTAGGTGCAAAGGCGGATGCATCTCATAATTATACTTTAAAGATCCTTGTTAATAATAGTGATCATTTACTGAAAGCAGGTATGTATGGTCGTATTCAACTTTCTGAAACGGGGCATGCTCCTGTTATTGCTGTTCCGCGATCTGCACTCATCGGATCATCTAAAGAACCGGAAGTATTTGTAATTGAAAACGGTGTGGCCCATATTCGGGTTATTGAAAATGGGGCGGGCAATGAGACGGAAGTACAGGCAAAAAGTGGACTGAAAGAAGGAGAGATCATTGCGACAGGCGGACTGGTAAACCTTTTTGAAGGGGCAAAAGTGACGATCCCTAATAATCATTAAACAAGTAATTATGTCATTAACAAAAATAGCGATAGACAGACCTTCCATGATCATTGTGATCTTTACCATTCTGATAGGAAGTGGATTGTTTTGTTATACCATGTTGAATTACGAGCTAATGCCGGATATATCCCAGCCTACACTGGTAGTATCTACGTCATATCCGGGCGCGACACCAACAAACGTAGAGCAGACAGTAACGAAGAAAATCGAAGATGTATTAAGTGGGGTAGACAGATTGAAAAATATGACATCTCAATCTATGGAGGGTAATTCGGTTATCCAGGCTGAATTTACGATGGGCACTGATATTGATAATAAGCAACAGGAATTGCAGCGTAAAATCAATAATATTATGTCTGACCTGCCCGATGATGTAAAAACCCCTTCCATCTCTAAGATCACTCCCAGTGATCAACCGATCATGCAGCTAACGGCCACCTCTGCGATGGATAATGCCCGATTTTACGACATTGTAAAAAATGAAATAAAACCACAGTTTCAACAGATCGGCGGGGTCGGAGAAATTACACTTTTAGGTGGACAGGAGCGGGAAATTCAGATTAATGTTAATAAGGAAAAACTGGACTATTATGGATTATCTATTGCGCAGGTAGTAGATGCTGTGAATCGTGGCAATGCAGAATTTCCTACGGGAAAAGTCAAGACACGGCAGCAACAAATGACGGTTCGGGTAACCGGCAAGTTTACATCTGTTGCTGAAATTTCAGAATTAGTGGTTGCACAGCCTGTGACAGGCAGTGTAATCAAACTGAAGGATATTGCTACTGTCAGCGATGTAGTAAAGGACGCTGTGGCTGTGAGTCGTTATAATGGTGTCAATGGGATTGGTATATTGATCAAAAAGCAGAATGGAGCCAATGCCGTTGAAATTAGTAAGCAGGTGAAAGCCAAATTAAACCTGTTACAGAAAAAATATGCTTCACAAAATGTAAAATTTACCATTGCTGATGATACTGCAGATTTTACTATGGAGTCTGCTGAAGCGGTAGAACATGACCTTTTGATTGCAATTATACTGGTGGCCACAATTATGCTTCTTTTCCTGCATAGTCTGCGCGATTCACTAATTGTATTGGTGGCTATTCCTTCATCTCTTATTTCAACATTCACATTGATGTATCTGTTGGGATATTCGCTGAACCTGATGACATTACTGGCCCTTTCATTGGTAATAGGTATACTGGTAGATGATTCCATCGTTGTGCTGGAGAATATACACCGTCACCTGCATATGGGGAAGCCTAAAAGGCAGGCTGCACTGGATGGAAGGATGGAAATTGGATTTTCTGCCTTAGCTATTACAATGGTAGATGTGGTTGTATTTGGTCCTATCGCTTTAGTCAATACAACAATCGCACCTATGCTAAGGCAGTATTCCCTTACCATTGTTATTGCCACATTATTCAGCCTCTTCGTTTGTTATACGCTCACTCCCTGGTTGGCATCCAGGTTTGGAAAAATAACTACACTGAATGAAAAAAACTGGTTGCATAAGATCCTGATCGGGTTTGAGGAGCTTATTCACCAATTGACAAACTGGTATACCAATGCTTTAAAATGGGTGTTGCATCATAAGTTGATAATGACAGCTATAGTAATTTTTTTGTTTGTAGCCACTGCTGTTGTTATGAATATGGGTATACTGGGAAGTGAGTTAGTTGCGAGTGGGGACCAGGGGAAAATTCAGCTAAAACTTGAATATGATAAAAATACAACGGTCATTCAAAATAATCTGACTACAAAGCGTATAGAGAATTATCTGTTATCATTACCTGAAGTAGTATCCGTTTTTTCAAATGTAGCAGGGCCCAGTACTTCAGGGCTTCAATCTGTGGCAGCAGTAGGCAGTGAATATAAGTCTGAATTGACAGTTAAACTGGTGGATAAAGCTGTTCGCTCGTTGACGACTGAGCAATATATGATTCAGAAAAGCCATGAAATTGAAAGGAAATTTCCGGGTGTTAAAATTCGCTCCAGCGTGGTGGGGATGGTAAATATGGGAGATCCTATCCAGATCGTATTGAGTTCGGAAAACTATGATCTGTTGATGAAGACGGCAGGTGAGCTGAAACGCAGGATAGAAGAAATGCCTGGGACCAACGATATTTCGTTAAGCGTGGAAGACGGTAATCCTCAGGTAGAAGTAAATATTGACAGGGATAAAATGTCCCAGCTGGGATTGGATATAAATACAGTAGGAAGTACCTTGAAGAATGCATATGCCGGAAATACAGATGCGAAGTTCCGGGTAGGTACAAATGAGTATGATATCAATATCAAGTTTGATGATTTTGACAGACAGAATGTATCTGATGTGAAAAACCTTGTATTTGTAAACACAGCCAATCAGCAGATCCGGTTGTCTCAGTTTGCAGATGTAGTGCAGGGAAGTGGGCCGAGTGTATTGGAAAGGAAAGATCGCAGAACGGCAGTGACTGTGAAAAGTAATGTATTAGGAGTGACATCTGGTATTGTGACCGATATAATAAAGCAATCCTTAATGGAGCATCCGCTGCCTCCGGGTGTTGATCTGAAATGGAGCGGGGATGCAGAAAGGCAAGAGGAATCAATGGGTGCGTTAGGGATAGCCATGATGGCTGCGCTGGTATTGATGTACCTGGTAATGGTAGCATTGTATGATAGCTTTGTATATCCATTTGTGGTGTTGTTTTCCATACCCGTGTCATTTATTGGTGCCTTTTTAGCGCTGAACCTGGCAAAATCATCTATGAGTATGTTTACCATGCTTGGAATCATCATGTTATTCGGCTTGGTAGCAAAGAATGCTATTCTGATTGTAGATTTTGCCAATCACAGGAAACAGGAAGGGGAGTCGACATTTGATGCACTGATCGATGCCGGGAAAACAAGGCTCCGCCCGATCCTGATGACAACTGTAGCCATGGTAGCCGGTATGTTTCCTATTGCTATAGCACATGGTGCAGGTTCTGAATGGAAAAATGGTCTTGGCTGGGTATTGATAGGTGGGTTGAGTTCCAGTCTTGTACTGACAGTGTTTGTAGTTCCAATGGCTTATTATGTTGTGGATATGATAAAAGATAAATTGCAAAAACGTAAGACTAAAACTTTTAAAAGTGAAGGTTTATTAGCTTCACACCAGGTATTATCGTAATAAAATCTTTTTTAGGTCCGAAATGATCTGAATTACAGTTGTAGGTTTAAGTAAACACCTGTGTATTCTTACACGGGTGTTCTTTTTTATGTAGTAAATGGTGGGTGAGGTGCTTAAGCAGCCCAGCGTTTAATTTGGTCTATGATTGTTTTTATCGTGGGCAACTGTTCTAAAGTTGTAGCTGTTGATTCTGAAATACAAAATCCAACGACATTTAATTGCCGGAATCATCCCCAATTTTATCTAGCCCCGGCATCTGAATGTATGATGTATAAGATAGAAACGATATCTTTATAAAAGATCCATCATCATTTCGCAACCAATCTAATCCATATGCAAAACTGGTTCTTTCTATCCGTTTTCTTAGTTTCTTTTGTTGCCTGTCAACCACGAACTAACGAAAAACCCTTTATTGCTATTGAAGGCATCGACTCAACCATCCGGCCTGGCGATAATTTTTATAATTATGTAAACCTAAAATGGTATGATACCGCACAAATACCACCCAGCCAGTCGGGCGTGGGAGCATACCGGTTTATGAACTATCAGCAACGTCTCAGGTTACAGGGTATCCTTGATAGCGTATCAAAAAGTAATGCCCCCGCTGGCAGCCTTGAACAAAAGCTCGGTGATTTCTTTGCAGCCGGAATGGATACCAATACCGTCGATCAGCGTGGCTTTGAACCTCTCAAAACCGGGTTATCCCGGATCAATGCCATCACCAGTATTGCTGATATGCTTTCATTCATAGTGGAAGAAACCAAATTGTCAAACCCATCTCTTATTGATTTTCAGGTTTCACCCGATCAGGAAAACAGTAGCATGAATATGGGGCATATTTATCAAACTGGTATCGGCATGCCTGACAGGGATTATTACTTCAAGACTGACACTGCCACCGTTGCTATACAACAAGCATATAAAAAATATCTCTCAGATCTTTTTAATTTGACGGGAAGCGATACTGCGTTAGCGCAAAAAAATGCAGTACTTGTTTACAATATCCAAAAGCAACTGGCAACATCACATAAAACCAATATTGAACTGCGGAATATAAAAGACAATTTCCATAAGGTAGCGCTGGCTGATTTAAATAAGCAACAACCTAATATAGGATGGAAGAGTTACTTCCAACATCTGGGTGCTTCCATGGATTCGCTGGATGTAGCCCAGCCAGGTTATTATGATAAGTTGAACACCCTCCTCAAATCGATCCCGCTCGAGGATTGGAAAATATACCTGAGAGCGAATTATATTAGTAATTATGCTGACTACCTCAGCAAACCCTTTGTAAATTCATCCTTTGAATATAATAAAGCCCTTACGGGGCAGGCTATGCAAAAAACACGCGGCGAGACCATGTCCAGCGTTGTAGACGCCTACCTGGGCCAGGCATTGGGACAATTATATACGAAGCTATATTTCCCGGAGTCTGCCAAAACACGGATGCTGGAGCTTGTGAATAACCTGCAGAAAGCATTCTCCAATAGGGTAGACTCGCTGGACTGGATGAGTGACAGCACCAAACAAAAAGCCAAGGAGAAATTATTTGCCATCACCAAAAAGATCGGATACCCCGATAAGTGGCGCGAATATAAAAATGTAACCGTGGTGAGGAATAAATATTTTGAAAATGTGGTATCGGCAGCCGCGAACAACTTCCAATATAACCTGGCCAAACTGGGTAAGCCAGTTGACAAGACCGAGTGGTTCACTACACCTTCCACTGTTACTGCTTATAACAATCCTTACGCCAACGAAATTGTGTTCCCCGCCGGCATTCTGCAACCGCCTTACTTTGATAACAACGCGGATGACGCACTTAACTATGGTGGTATTGGCATGGTGATCGGCCATGAAATGACGCATACGTTCGACGACCAGGGTGCCCAGTTTGATAAAGACGGTAATGTAAAAAGCTGGTGGACACCTCAGGACTATGAGAAGTTTAAAGCCAGGACACAACAGGTGATTGACCTGTACAGCCAATTCACCGTATTAGACAGCATTCATGTAAAAGGTGCGCTTACAGTAGGCGAAAATACAGCAGACCTAAGTGGGATTGCCGTAGCATATGATGCGTTTAAAATGACCAAACAAGGCCAGGATACAACAAGGATCGGCGGCTTTACACCAGATCAGCGATTTTTCTTTTCAATAGCCAGGATCTGGCGGGTGAAAATGAAAGACGAATACCTGCGTTACTGGGTCAATAACGATCCCCATTCTCCACCCATTTGGCGTGTAAATGGCCCACTGATGAATATTCCGGCTTTTTACTCAGCGTTTAATGTGCAACCAGGACAGCAGATGTACCTGGAGGAGAATAAGCGGATCAGGATTTGGTAAATTGCGGAAGGTGCGAAAATTGTCCCTCATGGTCTGCTAATTAAGTTAACGTTTAGTAAAACATAAAGGCGAAGTATCCTAAGTAACAGGAAGGTCATGAGAATTGCAGGTACGGGAATTCTCTCCATATGGTACCCGAATAAAAAGGGGGCGTCTCGAAGTTTTGAGATGCCCCCTTTGCTATTTCTGCGTTGATGAAGTACTCAGCGCAGTATCATTCCTTTTCTACATTTGCAGTTAATTTCTGAAGCAGCGCAATTTGTTCTACCTGCATGTCGTAAAGGGTTTTAATTTGTTCCCTCAATAATAAGTCCATCTTCTGATCCAGGCTTCGAATTACGATTTCAGATTTCATATTGATCAGGTAATCATTTTCATTTCTCATCCGGTCCTTTTCTTCCTGGCGGTTTTGGCTCATCATTATGACAGGTGCCAATTGCTCAACTAAACATTCTTCATTCATTTATCTACTATGGTCATCCTTAAATGGAAAAAGCCACTGGTATTTTACCAATGGCTTTTGTCACAATATGCTCTCTAGTCAAATTGAATAACTGTATCCAATGAATGAACTATGCCGTTAGATCCAATACTATCCCTACCCTGCAAGACAGCATTATTAATTGTAACCTTTCCGGAAACAAACTTCACTGTTAATTCCCTGCCATTTGTAGTGACTAGTTTCTGATTATCTTTCAGATCCTTATAGTTGGTGATCCCATCTATCACATGGTGATTCAAAAAGGTAATTAAACTTTCTTTGTTTTCTGTCTTTAACAAGTCATTCATCTTAATTGCTTGTAGTTTGCCAAACGCAATATTAGTAGGCGCAAAAATTGTAAAAGGTCCTTTTTGAGACAACTTTTCATCTAATCCCGCCGCTTGTATGCTTTTTGACATAGTGGTCAAATTTCTATCCACCACAATTACTTCCACAACATTTGACATAATGTTTGATTTATCTGCTGGTAGAATAACCTGCAGCTTATGTAAGTTAGTCTTATTGTTTGATTAACAACTATTTATTATTGGGGTATGTATCAGGCTGGTGCTATAAAAAGCAGTATCTCAATGCGATCCCATGTTCGGCCCGCTAAAAAACTTTCATTGATCAGTAAGCCTTCAGAAGGCTTTTTTGTATTGAATTTGCTAGTCATCATCCCACCTAAAAGGGGCTGACCCAAAAGTC
>NZ_MTKN01000059.1 GCF_001975825.1 [Flexibacter] sp. ATCC 35208 | reverse complement strand
CCGGTTCATGAGGGTTTTTTATGGAATTCCTCCAACCCTGCATCTATATATTATAAGTTTCTATCTTTATCGCGTGAATATCAAGAACAGCCAGGAATTAACAGACGAAGAACTGCTGCAACGGTACAAATCCGATGACAACAGCCAATGGGTAGGCATCCTCTTTGACAGGTATGCCATCCTCCTACTCGGTATGTGCATGAAATACCTTAAAAATGAGGAAGATGCAAGGGATAGTGTACAACAGATCTTTTTGAAAGTATTAGCAGATATCAACAAACACCAGGTACAGTTTTTCAGGGCATGGATTTATATGGTCACCAAAAACCATTGTCTCATGCAACTCAGACAACGCAACCATGTAAGACAGGAAGAAGTAAACGAAAAACACCTGAACGATCCTGCCCCTCCTGAAGAAAAAGCTAACTTAGCAGAGAAAGAAGTGCTCCTTACTAATATGGAACAGGCACTGGAACAGTTGAATGATGAACAACGTATCTGCGTAAAATTGTTCTATCTTGAAAAATGCTCTTATTCAGAGATTACGGAAAAGACAGGATATAGTTTGCTACAGGTAAAGAGCTATATTCAAAACGGGAAAAGAAATTTGAAGTTGTTATTAAGCAAACAAGGAAAGCAATAATCATGGACGATTTTATGAATGATGCATATAATGATTTGTTCACGACGACACAGTGTCCGAGTCAGCAGGAGCTGCTGGATTATGTGCAGGGGAAGTTGTCGGCAGAGAAGCAGCATGAAGTGGAGTTGCATCTGTCAGATTGTGAATTGTGCAGTGAAGCAGTGGAAGGCTTAAGTGCGTTTGAGAAGAAGGAAATTATTCCAGTGTATCTGCGCCAGATGAAATGGCAGATGATGAAGAAATTAAAAAACAGAAAACAAAAGAAAGATCTGATAGCGAGTCATACACAACTGGCGATCATCTGTATCATTATACTATTTATGCTGCTGGCAGCATTCTGGGCGTTTCACTTTGTGACACATCCTGCGAGGTAATTAATTTCAAACCCACGCCAGCTAAAAAGAGAATTAATTCTTCCTTCCGCAAGCCAATTCTAAACTTATCACAATAACAAAGGCCCGTAGCGAATGCTACGGGCCTTTGTTATATACCTGGAACCCTTATAATTAGTTCAGTGAATCCAGCTTCTTCTTAGTTACTTCTACCTTTGCATTATCATTCTTGATCGCATAGATCTTCTGTAATGCATACAGGCAGCTCTGGTAAGTTTGCTTATCGCTTGCATCTAATGATGAAGCCTTCGCAGTGAAGTTCTGGTCAGCTTTCTCAAAGTAAGGCAGTGACTGATCCATCAGGGCCTGTACTTTAGTCTGCAGTTCTTTTGCCTTAGGTGAATTCTGTTGCTTGCTATCCATATCGTTCAGTTCCTTGTTGAAACCAACCGCACGGTTGAAGTACAGAGCACCCAGCTGGAAATTTGCAGTAGCATCATCCGCTTTCAGCTCGATTGCTTTCTTATAAGCACCTTCTGCTTTACCCATCAGTTCTTCGTAATTAGCTGGTTTAGCAGCATCTTTACCATCTTCTGCACGTGGGTTAGCTACGTTATCTACACGGATACCGTAATCCAGTACTGTATTGAAATCATTTGGATTTTCAGCCATCTTCTTCTCCAGGATAGCCAGCAGTTCGTTGGTCTTGCCGGTTTTGGAGTAGTAGATCATCTCCATATCGCTAAAACGCTTGTCCTTAGGGAAAGCAGTTTTACCTTCTTCGATTGCTTTCAGCCAACCTTCATTGTTACCTTTTTCTTCGTAAGCCTGAGCCAGGATTACATACAGCGCAGGTTCAGTTTTGAACTGCAGGTCAGCAGCTTTTCTCAGGTAAGTGATCGCATCATCTTTCTGTCCTGCCTGGCTAGCAGCGTAACCAGTGTAGAAGGTCATAGATGTATCAGTTGGAATGGAACCACCCAGGCTC
This sequence comes from [Flexibacter] sp. ATCC 35208, assembly GCF_001975825.1. Classification (GTDB taxonomy): domain Bacteria; phylum Bacteroidota; class Bacteroidia; order Chitinophagales; family Chitinophagaceae; genus Chitinophaga. The sequence goes on along the minus strand of NZ_MTKN01000059.1, from coordinate 49,325 downwards.
TTGCTGTTGTAGAATTCTGCAACAGAGAACGCTTCTTTGAAGTGGATATAAGCAGAATCCCATTTCTGATCGTTCAGGTTACCATAACCTGCGTTACCAATAGTAGCATACAGGTTGAACATGCGCTGATTCAGTTCCAGCAGAGCTTCTGGCAATTTAGGATTGATTTCCAGTGCTTTCTTATATGCATCGAATGCTTCCAGTGCTTCAGCAGAGCTCTTATGCTCAGTAGCCTGTGCTTCCAGGATCTTACCTTTTACATAAAAAGTCTTTGCCTCGTTCTTGGTCTTATCATTTTCCAGGGCAGCCTGAATGTCAGCCGTTGCTTTAGCGTAATCTTTGCTTTTCAACGCCTCCTCAGCACTATTCACTTTAGCACGCTGAGCGACAGCTGCTAATCCTGCACTGCAAAAGACAAATGATACCAATAGTTTTTTCATGATCAATTTTTTTTATTTGCTATAAGTATGGTTAAGGTATTATTTACGAGTTCAGCATTTTATTATATAAATACAACCAACCGCTGCTTAACCATTAGTTCGCACAGGCAAATTGCGGTAATTTTATCAATTATTCATTAGGTGCTTCCTCAGTAGGGGCCTGATCTTCATCAGTTGTCTCTTCACCGCTGGTGGCTTCAGCATCACTGATTTCCTGCTGAGCGATCTCCTGCTCAACGTTTTCCAGGTCCTGCTCTACCCCCTGTTCTTCCTGCTCATCCAGACGGGCTACTGCCGCAATCTGATCAGTATCATCCAGGCGGATCAGTCTCACACCCTGGGTAGCCCTGCCCGCTTCGCGGATATCGCCTACTGCCATACGGATAGTGATACCTGATTTACAGGTGATCATCAGGTCATCCTTTTCAGTTACGTCCAGGATAGCAATCAGACGACCGGTTTTTTCCGTTACGTTAATGGTTTTTACACCCTTACCGCCACGGTTGGTGACTCTATACTCTTCGATATCTGTACGCTTACCAAAACCGTTCTCAGAAACCACCAGTACCGTACGATTTTCGTCTTTATTTACACAAATCATACCAACTACCTCGTCCTTATCATTGTCCACTTCGATACCTCTTACACCGATCGCACCACGACCTGTATCACGTACTGTGTTTTCAGGGAAGCGGATTGCACGGCCACTCTTGATCGCCATCATGATTTCGCTGTTACCATTTGTCAGCTTAGCTTCCAGCAACTGGTCGCCTTCATTGATGGTAATTGCGTTTACACCGTTCTGACGTGGGCGGGAGAACTCTTCCAGCATGGTTTTCTTGATGATACCATTTGCGGTACAGAGTACGATATAATTGCTGTTGATAAAGTCTTTATCACCCAGGTCCTTAATATCAATGATCGCACGGATCTTATCGTCGGTAGGCAGGTTGATCAGGTTCTGAATCGCTCTACCCTTACCGCTCTTCTCTCCTTCCGGAATTTCGTAAACTTTCAGCCAGTAGCAACGTCCTTTTTCTGTAAAGAACAACATGGTATGGTGGGTAGACGCTACGAACAGGTGCTCGATATAATCTTCTTCACGGGTCTTGCCACCCAGTGCGCCACGGCCTCCACGTTTCTGCTGACGGTAGTCGTATGCAGAAGTACGTTTGATGTAACCCAGGTGTGAAATGGTGATCACCACATCTTCTTCTGCGATGATATCTTCCATTCTCATTTCGCTGGCCAGGTACTGAATTTCAGTTTTACGCTCGTCGCCAAAACGTTTCTTTACATCTTCCAGTTCTTCACGGATAATTTTGAAACGCATTCCTTCGTCGTTCAATACGTCTTTCAGATGGCTGATCAGTTTCATGATCTCATCAAATTCTTCCTTGATCTTATCACGCTCCATACCTGTCAGACGTTGTAAACGCAGTTCCAGGATTGCTTTTGCCTGAAGCTCGCTCAGTTCGAACTGAGAGATCAGTCCGTCTTTCGCCTCTTCAGGTGTACGTGAACCACGGATCAAAGCAATCACTTCATCCAGGTGATCGAGGGCGATCAGGTAACCCTGTAAGATGTGTGCTTTTTCTTCTGCTTTACGCAGGTCGAAACGTGTTCTTCTCACCACTACTTCATGGCGGAACTCAACAAATTCAGACAATAGTTCTTTCAGTGCCAATACGCGTGGACGACCTTTTACAAGCGCCACGTTGTTGATACCATAAGAAGTCTGCAGCTCAGAATATTTATACAGCTGGTTGATCACAACGTTTGCAATCGCTTCACGTTTCAGATCGATTACCAGGCGCATACCTTCACGGTCACTTTCATCGCGTACTTCAGCGATCCCTTCTATGATCTTATCATCGGCCAGTTGTGCAATCTTCTGGTGCAGTACCGCCTTGTTGATCTGGTAAGGCAGTTCATAGATCACCAGGCGTTCACGACCGGCTTTGGTAGTTTCTACATTGACTTTACCACGTACTACCACACGGCCACGGCCTGTTTCAAAACCCTGTTTTACACCTTCATAACCGTAGATGATACCACCGGTTGGGAAGTCAGGCGCCTTCACATATTTAATCAGCTCTTCACTGGTGATCTCTTTATTTTCGATGTAAGCGATCAGACCATCCACCACCTCGGTAAGGTTGTGGGGCATGATGTTCGTAGCCATACCTACAGCGATACCAGATGCACCGTTCACCAACAGGTTAGGGATGCGGGTTGGCAATACAGTAGGTTCTTCGAGGGTATCGTCAAAGTTCAGGGAGAAATCCACTGTTTCTTTGTCGAGATCTTCCAACATGGCTTCTGCAATTTTCTGCAGACGGATTTCCGTATAACGCATGGCCGCTGGCGCGTCACCATCCACGGAACCGAAGTTACCCTGACCGTCTACAAGGATGTAACGCAGTGTCCAGGGCTGTGCAAGACGTACAATGGTGTCATAAATGGAAGCATCACCGTGAGGATGGTATTTACCCATTACCTCACCCACAATACGGGCTGATTTCTTGTAGGGTTTATTGCTGTTGTTACCCAGCTCACTCATACCAAACAACACCCTGCGGTGCACGGGTTTCAAACCGTCCCTTACATCAGGAAGCGCACGACCTACGATTACTGACATGGAGTAATCGATGTAAGCCGTTTTCATCTGCTCCTCGATGTTAATCTGGACAATCCTTCCGTCCTGAGAATTTTCAGTATTTTCTGACATTTAGATGGTTGTTTTGCTTTAAAAACAAATGAGCGCAAATATAGCCATTTCAGGCCGAAATACGGCCATTTTGACATTAAATGTGAATAAAAAAGGGATTGTCATATTGCGCTAAAACACAATGCGATAATAAATATTTTTTGTAGCTGAGTCTGAATAATCTTTTAAATTGCACTCACTGCCAATATTTATGCTATATCATAAATAATTACTATATAGGAGAAGTGAAATATTGGCAAACAATTTGTTTTTAATCCTATGAAAATCAGATTCTCGTGGGACAAAGCGCAGTTAAAGAGTCAAATATAAATTCGAAATTTCCTAAAATTTCGAACATTACTATTACCACTGATGTTAAATCCCTGTTCCGTAAACCATAGTAAAGAATATATTTAGGTAACATGAAGAATATTTTATTGTTTGGTGCTGGTAAATCGGCCACCTGCCTGATCGATTATCTGCTGGTAAATGCTCCCCGGCAGAAGTGGCATGTGACCGTAGCGGATCATGACCTGATGCTGATCAGGTCAAAAACCGGCAAGTCGTACTATGTAACCCCAGCAGCTATCAACATCCAGGATGAAGCAGCCAGACAACAGCTCATACTGGAAACTGATCTTGTAATATCTCTGCTCCCTCCACCCCTACACATTATTGTAGCAAAGGACTGCCTGAAATTTGGCAAAAATCTGCTCACCGCATCTTATATTGATCCGGAAATAAAAGCGCTGGAAAAAGAAATTGAAGACGCCGGTCTGCTGTTCATGTACGAAATGGGACTGGATCCCGGTATCGATCACATGAGCGCCATGAAACTGATCCATTCTATCGAAAAGAAAGGCGGACAAATTTCCTCGTTTAAATCTTATTGCGGCGGACTCATTTCTCCCGAGAGTAATGATAATCCATGGCAGTACAAGATCTCGTGGAATGCCCGCAATATCGTGATGGCAGGTAGTTCAGGCGCTATCTATAAGGAGAAAGGGAAGGTCAAAGAAACAGATTATCCGCACCTGTTTGATCAGAGCAAAACTATACAGATCCCTACACTGGGCAAACTCGCATGGTATCCTAACAGGGATTCACTGGCGTATATGAAAGCTTATAAGCTGGAAGATATCCAGACCTTCATGCGCGCTACCCTGCGGTATCCTGACTTCTGCGAAGGATGGAGTACTCTCGTAAAACTGGGACTTACGGATGATAACACAAAGATTCAGACGGATGATATGACCTATTATCAATGGGCGAGTCAGAACCTGAAACCAGCGAAGGACCTGAGTAATGAAGAAAACATCGCTCACTTTCTTGGTATATCTGCCAAGTCCAAGATCATTCGTCAGCTGAAGTTTTTAGGTTTACTGAATGGGGAAACGATCCACCAGGGTACACTTACAAACGCCGGCGTGCTGCAGAACATCGTAGAGTCCAAACTGGCTATGGAACCGACTGACAAGGATATGATCGTGATGATCCATGAGATAGAATTCGAACGCAGAGGTATCACTACACGGTTGCATAGTTACATGATAGTACAGGGTGAAGATCACCTGCGTACCGCTATGGCAAAGACTGTGGGACTGCCGTTGGGCATTATGGCAAAGATGATTTTACAAGGTAAAGTGAACCTTACTGGTTTGCAGATACCTGTCACACCTGATATTTATAATCCTGTTCTGAAAGAACTGGAAGAGTATAATATTCGATTTGAGGAGAGTTTCGAATAGAATAATATTTTCCTATGGTAAATGACCCTCATTCAAGGAAAAGGCTGACCAAATGGTCAGCCTTTAATATTAGTAGTGGATATGAGTTTTGATGGAAATGAAGGATGGTTATGATTAGCTGAATATTAGCTTTGCCGGAAATGAATATCATTTTTGCTTTGTCTGAATATCAGTTTTACCGGAAATGAATATCAGTTTTGCTGGCTCTGAATGTATGTCTGCACCAGTTCTTTTAATTCTTTTACCCCTTCTGTAGCAGGTTTTTCTATCAGATGCAAATACGGCCGCTGCTTTACCTGCGGCAGATTTTTATCTATTACGTACACGGGTACATGTCGCGGCACAATATCCAGTAATCCTGCTGCCGGATACACCAGCAATGACGTACCAATCACCACAAAAATATCCGCTTGTCTGACCAGCTTAACTGCCTGTTCTATCATCGGTACTTCCTCTCCAAACCATACAATGAAAGGTCGTAACTGACCACCATCTGCTGCCAGATCACCCAATTTGATATCGTCATTATAAGGGTAAGTACGTTCTGTATCCAATACACTCCTCATTTTAGTGATCTCTCCATGTAAATGCCAAACCTGTGTGGCACCACCTCTTTCATGCAGGTCATCTATATTCTGGGTAATGATGTGCAGGTCAAAATGCCCCTGAAGGTCCGCCAGCCCTGTATGTGCGGCATTGGGTTGCGCCTTCAGAATATCCTGTCTGCGCATATTATAAAAGCCAAGCACCAGCTGGGGATCCTTCTTCCAGCCATCCGGAGAGGCCACTTCGTATACATTATAACCCTCCCACAGTCCATCGCTGTCACGGAACGTTCTTAAGCCGCTCTCTGCGCTGATGCCCGCTCCCGTTAATACAACCATCCGAAGTTTCATACAATGAATGTTTTTTATGATTTTCTGATTCGAATATACTGGTTTTAACATTTAACGTAACTTTATATATTATTTCCTAAATGGACCAGCCTTGAAGATCATTTATACGCTTATTTTCTGTTCGCTGATTATATTATTACATACAACAGCCAGTGCTCAGAACGATACGACCCATGTGCCAGCAGATAGCGCCATCGCTAAAAAACAGCTGGATAGTTTACAGCATAATAAACCCCTGACGGAGGAAGATACTGCTATCAGTTACCGCATCAATGGTGTATACCTGAAGAGTATCTGGACAGATTTAAAATATACGGTGTCCCGCCCTGCTCATTGGGAGAAGCGCGATTTTATACGCCTGGGTGTAGTTGTGGGAGGTGCAGGTATATTGATGACCACAGCTGATTATGAAGTGAAGCAGTTCCTGCTGCGCAATCATACCGGTGGATGGAATGCTATTACCGGGCAAATCGAACCATTTGGCAATGCGTATTCCCCTTATCTGATTGGTGGAATGTACCTGGCGGGAGTGATCGCAAAGGACCGGAAACTGGAGAATGCGGGGCTCATGTCAGCAAAATCCCTATTGATCTCAACACTGCTCTATACGACTGCCAAGTCTGTTATTCGTCGTGGACGACCTACTTATTTTGATTCTCCGTTTGATTACAATCGTCCGTTTACCATGAATAAGCAGCATACGTCATTCCCTTCAGGGCATATGAATACGGTGACTACGGTGGCGACTGCACTGGCAGAGATCTATGGGGAGAAACATCCGTGGGTGCCGTGGGTGACGTATAGTATTGCGATTGCCACTGGTGCTACGAGAATGTACCAGATCAGGCATTGGAGTAGTGATGTATGGGTAGGGGCGTCGTTAGGGTATTTTGTGACGAAAAGTGTATTCCGGCATCAGCGGGAAATGGAACGGAAGAAGGCATTGGCGGCGAGAGCAGCCACGATGTAAAAGTTATTGATAAAATCTTATGAATAAGGTTGCAGCCCATTGACTGCAACCTTATTTTTTTTAATCACCATAAGTCAGGAATATCCTCATCGGCGTAGGATAAACCTCTCCTGAAGCAATCGGCAATGCCGCCGTATAGGTATAAGCCCCCGCCGGAATACTTGCCGTTGCGGTCTGCCCATATCCCACTGTCACAGAAGGCCCATAAAAGTACGTCTCTGTACCATTAGGCTTTGTAAACGCAAGCCCAATCCGCACTGATTGAGATCCTGAATTGGCATTATAAACAGTCGCAGTGTAACCTGACAATACCTGTATTGTCACAGGCGTAAACAAGGTTGGATCAGACCAATATGCACCATAAGAAAACTGTCCGGAAGGATTGGTGTAGTAACCACCTGGTGCCGTATTGGTCCAGCTTTCCGTCACACCTGGTGAGGTGGTCTGGGAAGTCGTAATACCAATATTAGTCGTCTGGATTACAACGTAGCCTACAATATTAGTGGCTGATACAATGTAATACTTGGAAGGGGGATCTGCTTTGGCAATCATGGAACAGGCACAAAGCAAGAGCAAAATGATTGTTTTTTTCATGTGAGGGATTTTTGGGTTTAAAAAAATTATGGTTATTTGAAATGTCTGAAATTGTATATCAAACTGATTAGTAAGTAACGTCCCCTCGTCCTTGTCCATGAATCAGCAACCATCGAAGCACTCACACTCCTGCTGGCACCAGACTGCTGATTCAAAAGATCCACACATGTCAAACTCGCCTGCAACGCCCTGTTTTTTAAAAACCGGTAGCGTACCACCGGTGAAAGAATGGGAAAATCGGGCTGGTAATTTGAGGGCAGACTGCTGTTGAAGTTATAATACCAGGATAACCCGCTTTCCAGGTTCTTCCATGAATAGAATCCTTTACCAGTGATACCAGTTTGGAAATAGTTGGTCGTTACGCCACTACTTGTCGTCATCATATTATACCCCGGGCCAACACTGAGACTCAGATCCCAGCCTTTCTGGTCATTGTAGGTACAGGTCAAATCACTATTGGTAGTGAAGGTACGACTGTCATTCCGTGCACCATTGCTTAACACAGGACTCTTTGAATATGCAGCAGTTCCCATCATATTGATAATCAACCTGCCCTTCAGTGCAGAAGTTGAGTAATTGAGTGTGATGTTACCACTTTGCGCACCTTCCAGGTTCACTGGTTTAGTTAGCTGGCCACCATTATCGAGTAAAGTGGTAGACTGCGCAATGCTATGTTCTGTGACACTGGCACCCATGCTGATGGTAAAGAGCTGCATAGTGCCCATCTTAATGGCATTGTAACTCAGATTAAGGGAGTGGGTATACGGTTGTTTCAGATCAGGATTGCCTTCCTGTATAAAGAGAGAATCTGATGTTACGGTCACGGGTTGTAATTGCTGTATAGATATCGCCATTGGCCTGCCGTTATAACCCAACATCAATGTTTTTCCACCTTTCGGGCTAATACTCACCATCACCTGTGGTAGCAGGTTGATAAAGCGACGGGAAAGTTTTATGTGTTCACTCACATTATCTGTCAGCAGCCAGTCGCCTTGCAGGCCTCCACCCAAAGTGATATTTAGTTTGCCTGCCTGCCCCCTGATGGAAGCCTGTGCTAACCCGCTGTGATAGTTGCTGACGAAGTTATTACTCTGGCTGGAATCCAGCTGATCATAGTGTTGGTTGGCATCATTGAATTTGTAGGTGTTGTAGATGTTATTGTCTCTGTTAAAACCATAACTACCCTGTGCTGTGAAATTATATTTTTCTCCCAGTGGTATGGTATACATCATATTGGCACCGACATTGAAGCTACCGCTTTTATTGTCCGACAGCTGATGAATATTTTTGCTGTAGGATGTATATTCCGTCAGGGTTTCGTTCAAAGAGCTACGCTTGTTTTCATTATTGCGTATGTTCAGGTTTGCCATCAGCAATTCACCCATCTTTTTAGCACGATGGGTGAGTTGGAAATTTGAACTTAGCTGTGTGTTATTACTATTAGAATTGCTTGTACCGGATGATTGATAGAGCGGATCACCTGAACTTGCATAATGTTGAGTACTTTGTTGCACACTGGTATTATCCGAACTTTGCAGATTTACCATCGGTATGATACTGAGTGTAGTCAGCTCATCCGGATTAATATCTATCTTACCATTAAAGCGGTGTGCGTACATATTGTTTACTCCGGTGGTAAACTGGCTCAGGGAAGTAGAGGAGTCACCTGGAAATATGTTGAGTATCTGTGATCTGGATTCAATTTCGCTGCGGGTGTCATTGGCCAGATAGTTGCCGGCAAACTTAAATAAAGCATTACGGCTGTCACGGTAGTTCACGCCGCCGTTCATCACCCGTCTGATCCCATTGCTATGTATGGGATCAGTGCCGGTTTTCTCTTTGTCTACATTACCTGCATCTGCAATGATAGAAAGCTGCTGACCGCCATTCATATGGTTCAGGTCACCACTCAGGATGTAGGTATTTCCTGTACCGGCACCTGCACCAGCTTTACCGAAGTTACCTTTTCTTTTGTCCGCCTTCAATACAATGTTCAGCGTTTTGCTGCCCGAGAAACCCGGTGGGGGCGGTGGCCCGGGCATATTGTTGTTGAAGTTGGTAGCATATACCTGGATCTTTTTTACAATCTCTGCGGGCAGGTGTTCAAGTGCTTTAGAAGGTTCACCTGAGAAGAAGGGCTCACCGTCTACTGTGATCTGGTCCACAGGCTGACCATTGATAGTAATAGTGCCATCATTCCGGATCTGTATACCTGGAAGCATTTTAAGCAGTTCTACAAGTGCAGCATATTCTTTTGTTTTGAAGCCACTGGAGTTATATTCAAGGGTATCTTTCTTTATCACGATGGGAGGTTCCTGTACTACAATAGTATCCAGTTCTTTTACCCGGATGAACATATAGATGGTATCCATGTTTACTACCTTTTGATTGCCGTCTATGGTAAAAGCTTTTTGTATAGGGGCGAGGCCCTGAAAGGAAATGTTTAAGGTGTACTGCCCAAAAGGAATATTGTCAGCGCTGAAACCACCTGTATGATCTGAGAAGATGGATTTCCTGATAATATTGTCCTGTGTGATAGTAATAAATGCGTTTTTGAGCTGTTGATGGGTAACGGTATCAGACAGCTGGCCATATATTTTACCGGTTTGTTGGGCGTGCACAGTAAAGGAGGCAAATAATATCAGGTAAACAAATACGTGTTTATAAAAACTCATTCCACCGGAATTAGACAAGCACCTTTTGCTATGAAAGACGCCTGTAAAATTAAACTAATCTGCAGCATGACCTAATTTGCTGCATATAAGCCAAATGAAATCAGGATAGGGGACAACAACTTTTCATGTTTGTTTTTATTTGGGTTTAAAAAATCTCTCAGATGTACATAGAAAATCCTACAAAGCGGCGAGCGTGTTTAAAGACTGAATTAACGAACTATTATTACTCTTTAATAATAATGGGTTCTGAAAGTAGCTGGCCATGATACCTGTGGGAGCATAAGTAGGTTCATACGCATATTCCTTGTATATGATTGCTTAAGTCTCTGCCTCCAATGGGTAACATTTAAGTATTGGAAGTGATAAGGTATATGGTGTTCAATTTACAATTTATTCTTTACAATGCAACTTAGTAACAGTCAATTCCTGCGAAAAATGTTTTTCATCGTCGATAAAAACATTTTCAACTATTAAAAACTTTTTTTGAAGCTGATGTCCGGTTGATACAAAATTAGGGTAACATTAAAAAGTTAGTGAGTAGTTATTAAGAGAAAGAGGAATCGAAATAAGTCAGAATCCTTTATCAGAAAGGATTTTGTACCATAATTCCTCTTGGTATTCAGAAGTTAATTATCTCGCTGAACTTATTGTTGGCTATGAATTTGAGTATTCCCATGCTGCCGCAGGCCAACTTCGAACTATTTCTTCATCCCTCCCAATTCGAGGATCGTATTGTATTCATCTTCCGTCACGGCACATACTGAAAGCCTTCCCTGTCTGATCAGCTGAAAATCCGCCAATCTCTTCTCCGCCTTCATTTGCGCCAGTGTCACATGCTCTTTAAAAGGCTTCACCGGTTGCAGATCTACCACCACCCAATTAGGATCAGGTGTAGTCGGATCCTGATAAGACTCCTTCGCCACTTTTGCAATCCCTACTACCGCCAGTCCCTCATTGCTATGATAGAACAACACCAGGTCACCCTTCTTCATCGCCTTCATATTATTCCTGGCCTGGTAGTTTCTCACTCCATCCCAAAACGTCTTTCCATCTTTTTCAAACTGCTCCCAGGAATATTTAAACGGTTCCGATTTAACTAACCAATAATTCATCAAAAGAAAGTTTTAAAATTACCAGCTACTACATCAGCAGTATGCACGGTATTAATATTCAAGTCATGGTTACTGAATTACCTATCACTGGCCAGTACATTGGCAGGATTTAGCTATCAGTTCATATCCTTTTACCAGCCACTCGCCAATACATCGGCAATATGCATGGTTTTAATATTCAGGTTATGTTTTTTGATATACCCATCCAGGTGCATCAGGCAGGAAAGATCCGTAGATATCAGGTATTCCGCCCCTGTGGCTATTGCATTGTGAACCTTCTGCTCACCCATTCCAATCGAAATAGGTTCGTATTTCACAGCAAAAGTACCTCCAAAACCACAGCAGGTCTCACAATCGTTCATCTCCGTCAGTTCCAGTCCTTTCACCTTACTCAGGAGGTTTCTTGGCCCCTGTTTGATATGACATTCCCTCAGCGCTGCACAGGAATCATGATAGGTAGCTACCCCATTCAGCGTAGCGCCTAAATCAGATACATGCAGTACCTCCGTCAGAAACTCTGTAAATTCATACAGCTGCTTGCGCAACAGTTTTACATCATTGTGAGCGGCAGAATTGTCGAACAGCTTCCCATAGTAATTGCGTACAAACCCTGTGCAGGAGCCGCTGGGTGCCACGATGTAGTCAAAAGTGTGAAAATCCTTTACAAACTTGGTCGCCACAGCTCTCGACTCATCCCAATACCCTGCATTAAAAGCAGGCTGTCCACAGCAGGTTTGGTTTGCATTGTAACTGACGTTACAACCCAGTTTCTCCAATACTTTGACCATATTGAAGGCTGTTTCGGGAAATAACTGATCTACAAAGCAGGGGATAAAAAGATGAACGTTCATCGAGTTAGTCTTTATATGTAGCATATGAAACCTGCTAGCTACTTGAAAATTTAAATTGTCTGCTGCAACTTCCCCATTATACCAGCCGTCAAGCTACAAGAGATTTACCAGCCCTGCTGTAAATTCTATCCTATCATGCCGATCATTCACCAGCCCGCAAGTAAGGCCACAAAGCATTACTTACCCTGCTGCAACTTCCGCATCATACTGATCATCTTCAATGCAGTCAGCGCAGCCTCTTCACCTTTATGTCCATGCTTACCACCCAATCTGTCCGTCGCCTGCTCCATATTATCCACCGTCAAAATCCCGAAGATAACAGGTACCGGCAATTCCAGGTTCAGCTGCATCAACCCTTCTGTGACCCCTTTACAAACGTAATCGAAATGCGGTGTCTCCCCACGGATCACACAACCAAATGCAATAATAGCGCCAGGCTGTGCACCGGTGCTCTGGGTATGCTCCCAATATTGTTTCGCAGCGAAAGGCAGTTCAAATGCCCCCGGTACTTTTACTTTAGCAACTTTAGATACTTTATATCCGGCAAGTGTCTTATCACAGCCAGCCACCAACTCATTGATGACAGTATCATTCCATTCGGTATACACTATAACAACACTGGCATCCTCAATTCCGAGAATGCCAGTATCGTCCAATAAACTTTGATTATGTATTGACATGTTGAATATATTCTACCGGGAGTAAGAATACACCATTCAATGTTGCATCCTCCTCTTCCGAAATTATTCTCTAACTGCACCCAGTCTCGCCAGATATTTATCCATCTCGCGACCTTCGTTTGACTGAGGATATTTTTCGCGGATCTCTTTGTAGATGGAGATCGCTTCGTCGTTTTTACCAGCCAGTTCCAGGGCTACACCTGCACGGAACAGGTAAGTTGGACCGGTAAAATCGTTGTCGCTGTACTGACCAGCTTTCTTGTAATATTTGATACCTTCTTCTGTATTCTTCAGTTCCATGTAAGCATCACCAGTTATGCCATAAGCCATAGCCTGTACCAGTTGATCACCTGCATTGAAATCTTTCAGCATATCGATACCTTCCTGGAATTTGCCTGTTTTTACATAGCAAAGGCCAGCATAGTATTTTGACAGTTGACCAGTTTTGGTACCGCCATATTTTTTGATTACCTGTAAGAAGCCGTCGTTGTTACCGTCTCCGTTCAGGGCCAGGTTAAATGAATCCTTTTCAAAAGCTTTCTGTGCGTGGAATACCATGTCCGCTGCTTTCTTCTCGTTAGGTGCTTTAATGAACCTGTTGTAGGCAAAAGTACCGCCTATCACCACCAGGATAACGATTACGGCGATGTTGATGACGTTCTTGTTCTTGTAATAGAAATCTTCAGCCTTGTGTACAGAGCCTTGCAAGTCGAAGTCCTTAGTTACAGGAGCAGTTTCAGCGGCCTTATTTTTTGTTTCGGTCATTGTAAATGTGATCGTTTAAAAGTATTTCTTGTTAGGGTACAGGTACGGCCTGATTGCCATATTCCCGCAAATATAAAAAAGGTTAGCGAATCTCCCATGCCATTTCATGCACGGACGCGACCGCTAACCTATTAAATATCACTTAGTCAACAATGAAAGGATAATCCTGTTGTGTGTATACATCTTTCAGCAGTTCATCGTCAGAAGGCCATGGAGAATTTTCTGCAAATTCTACGCAATGTTCAACCTGTTGTTTAACCTTCTCGGTGATTGCTTCGATTTCTGCATCTGTCGCCCATTTGTTTTTCTGAATGGTCTTCAGCACTACAGTCAGCGGATCTCTTTCTTTGTATTCTTCTACTTCTTCCTTAGTACGATACTTAGCAGGATCACTCATGGAGTGACCACGGTAGCGGTAAGTCTTGATTTCCAGTAAGGATGGACCTTCGCCGGTGCGCGCACGCTTTACAGCTCTTTCCATACCTTCGTGCACAGCTTCGCAGCTCATACCGTCGATGGTATCGCTCGGCATGTCGTAAGCGTTAGCTAACTTATAGATGTCCAGTACGTTGGATGTACGTTCTACTGAAGTACCCATTGCGTACATGTTATTTTCGCAAATGAAAATTACTGGCAGTTTCCACAGCATGGCCATATTGAATGTCTCATGCAGCATACCCTGACGGGCAGCACCATCTCCGAAGAAGACAACTGCTACATTGTCAGTACCTTTGTATCTCTCAGCAAATGCAAGGCCAGCACCGGTACCAATCTGAGCGCCCACGATTCCATGTCCGCCGAAAAAGTTATGCTCTAAAGAGAAAAAGTGCATACTACCACCCTTACCCTTAGAACAACCTGTAGCCTTACCATAAAGTTCAGCCATACAAGCATCCGGAGACATACCCTTGGCAATCGCCAGTGCGTGGTCACGGTAAGCAGTGATGAATTTATCCTCCGGTTTAGTTGCAGTCATACAACCCGCAGCAATCGCTTCCTGTCCAATGTACAGGTGGCAAAAACCGCGAATCTTCTGCATTCCATATAATTGGCCGGCTTTTTCCTCAAAGCGGCGCAGCAAGAGCATCAATTCATACCAGTACAAATACGTCTCTTTGGTGAACTTCGTCTTTACGTCTGTTTTTGTAGCCACTGTTTCTTAATTTGTCCGCAAATATAACAGGAAAATCCTAAAAACTAAATACTTTGCAACTTTGCTGGAAATACATACCATAATAATATAATAGGCACCTGCCATACAGGCGTTAAAAAAAATATAATTTGCTGTCGCTCAAAAAGATAACATTAGTACAATTTAAGAACTATACCCGGGCTGATCACCGGTTTACCCAAAGGATCGTTGGCATTACCGGGCGCAACGGCTCCGGCAAGACGAACCTCCTGGATGCCATTTACTACCTCTGCTTCACCAAAAGCTACTTTACCAGCAGCGAAGCCCAGAATACCCAATACAACACCAATGGCTTCCGTATCGACGCCCTGCTCGACAAGGAAGGCCATGAAGAACATATCGTATGCACCGTCAAAGACGGCAAAAAGGACATCGTACTCAATGACGAATCATATGAGCGCTTCTCCATGCATATCGGGAAGTTTCCCGCTGTCATGATCGCCCCCGACGATGCCGAAATCATCCTGGGAGGTAGCGAAGAACGCCGGAAGTGGCTGGATGCCCTGCTCTGTCAGCTACACCCCGGCTACCTCGATCATCTCATTTCTTACCAAAAGATCCTACAGCAGCGCAACAGTCTGCTCAAAGCCCCCCCTGCCGCCGGCCAGGACCTCCTGCTCGATGTTTTTGACGATCAGCTGATTCAACATGGTACACCTATATATGAATGGCGCAGAAATTTTTTGCCGGCATTCATACAACAGGTACAATTATTATATGATTATATCGCCGGCCAGCATGAAGTGGTGAACATTCATTATCTCTGCGGCCTTCATGAGCAGTCTTTCGCACAACTACTGCATGCGAATCGCTATAAGGATACAATGATGCAGCGTACTACAGGTGGTATTCACAGAGATGATCTGCTGTTTCTGTTGGATGACCATGCTATGAAAACAAGCGCATCGCAGGGACAGCGTAAAAGTTTTTTATTTGCACTGAAACTGGCGCAGTATGAAGTGATTAGAAAACACAAAGGCTTTGCACCATTACTGTTGCTCGATGATGTGTTTGAAAAACTGGACCAGGAGCGTGTTTCACGGCTTATACAGCTGGTAAGCGGTACTGAGTATGGACAGGTATTTATCACTGATACACATGCTACAAGATTACTCGATGCATTTAATGAAAAAGAAGCAGGTTTTCAATTGGTAGAGATGGAGTAATCCGTATCTTTGCCGCATGCGCTACGGTATTACGACAATGGGAGATGCCCTCAGAGATTTTATGGACAAAAGCCGGATGAAACCACGGCTTACAGAAGTACGGATCAGGGAGAATTGGGAACAAATTATGGGTAAGACGATTTCCAGGTATACCGAAAGTATTCAGCTGATAGATGGGAAGTTGTTGATCTCTACCAGTGTAGCGCCATTGAAGCAGGAACTCTCCTATTCAAAAGATAAGATTATTAAGTTGGTAAATGAGATGCTGGGTGAGCAGGTAGTGAGAGAGGTGGTGATCCGGTAAGAATTAGTTGTCCTGAGTGAATCCCTGGTTAAGAAAGTGGTGATCCGGTAGGGTCATTTTTTTTCTCGTATAAGTTCCTGAGCGAATCTCTGGCAAACAAAGTGGTGATCCGTAAGGGTCATTTTTTTTCTGATTTACCATCTTCTCTAAACGGCGAAAACATTAGCTGCAGCTAATGCTCTCTACCGGTTGTGGACTATAAACTAGCCATTGCCTTTGGCTTCTTATTAAACTCCTTAATCAACCCATTGATATCCTCAAAACGCAAACTGGTATGTAAATGCACCATGATCATGTCTTTCTCATCCTGAATCAATAACACCACATTCCCCAGATTTTCCTCCGTCCCCTTATTCAGTACATGCACTATATTTCCATGATCCCTTACTTCCATCAGTAAATCAAAGTTTTCTTTGTCGATCAGCTTTTGTTTCAGGCTTGTCAGGTCACTGCCCGGAATAGGCCCGTCATATCCCTGCATGATATAGACCTTCATCTTGCGGATCTTTGAGAAAAGTTTCTTTGCATTTACGCCGTCTTCACCCTGCTCATTTGGAATAAAGCCTCTTACTATGCGTAGCGGCAATCTGCCAATACCCATTTTTAAAGTCAGGGCTACGCCTCTATGGGCATTGTAGAATTGTGTGAGCAGGCGATCCTGTGCGTGTGTAGTGCTTGTACCGAGCAGTAAGCAGCATACGATTGATAATACAAGGCAATGTTTCATAAGGGTTGTTTTTAATTCAGAGCGATTTAGGTAATGCTTTTTTTAACTCAGTGCTTTAGCTATTGAACATTTTCTCATTCAGTACTTCCGTTTCTAACTTTCTCATTCTGTGCTTTAGCTATTGAACACCTCCAGATTTCAGTGCTTTCCTTACGGAGGGCTTAATCATCTATGCGTTAGTTACCGCGCACTTTTCCTGTTTAATACTTACTTCTTGTTTAACGCTTTCAGTTTATCCATACCACCAATATTCACATCATTGGCAATCTGGCTGATTTCGTTCAGGTCGATATCACCTAAGAGGCTCATTGCGACGAATTCATCCTTGCCACCCACGAGCATGACTAATTCCGCAATATTTCCCTTACTGTTTTCTTTTACCATGAATTTTACAAGCTCTCCGTCACTGCGTACGGTCATTAATTCTTCGTACTCTTTCGTGAGCATGGAAGCCGCTTCCTGGTAAAGTTTACTCCCTTCTTTGGCGTTTTCTTTTACAAGGATTCTCAGTCCTTTGAGCTTTTTGACAATCGTCATAAAGCTTTTCCCTTCAGCAGAATTGATATCAAATTTGCTGAACATGGAGAACATTTTCGGTGTGACGCTGACCAGGGTAAAGCTCTGGTCGTTTTCATACTTTTGAAAAAAGCGGTCGATCACACTTACCTGTTGGGCAAAAAGGCCCGTACCTGCTGTTATTAGCAACAGCAATAAACATAACCGTTTCATTGTTTAAATTTTATAATAAAGGAATTAGAATGGCCAGATTTGTCTTTGTTACGTTCCAAGTTCTCTCAAATCATTAATCGCCTGATTTTTCAGGGTTTTAACGAGTTTTTTATATGATATAAGCTGCGGCATCATTTTTTTATCCGCTTCGATATAAACTACTACTTCATTTATTTCTTCCAATCTCAAATAACGACTACCTCATTTGCTCATTCGCTTTGATATAGTGACTACCCCATTTATTTCTTCCAATCTGAAATAGCGACTACCTCATTTGCTCTTCCGCGTCGATATAAGCTACTACTTCATTTATTTCCCCTAATCCGCCTTTATATACTCTGTCGCCTCATTAAAATAAGCGATCTTCTTCGCCTGTGCCGTCCCCTTATTCAGGTTCTTCGCCAACAACTCCAACGCTTTCTTTGTCGCAGCATATGCTTCTTTAGAATCTTCATAGGTATCAGCCTGGTTCAAGGCCTGCGCCATCCTATCAGGATTACTACCTTCCTCCTGTTTTGTTTTGAACTGACGGCCGCTATATACCAATCCTACTCCTAAAAGCAATACCGCCGCATATTTCATCCAGTGCTGGTAAGGACGAGGCATGGAAACAACTACCGTAGACCGGGATGTATTTTCCTCAACAACTTCAGCATTCACCTCCGGCACCTCCCTCAAGGCTTCCGGCATCTGGCTTGCTACCTCCGGCTCCTCTCTCATTTCTTCCGGCATCTTACCTGCTATCTCCAGCCCTTCCCTCACTTCTTCCGCCATATCACCGGCTACCTCCGGCTCCTTCATTCCTTCCAATATCTCCCATCCCATTTCCGGCACCTCCTTCCCTGCTTCCGCAGCAAAATACCCGAACAGCGGCGCTGCCTCCTGCAAATCCGCAGGCAATCCCTGTCGATTCTCAGCAAAAAAACTGCGCAACAGGTCCTCTTCTTCCAGCGAAGTTTCTCCTTCCCAATACCGGGTTAGCAATCCTCTGATCTCATTATACTCCATACACTTGCAGTTTTTGTAATTGTTCACGTACTGATTTGCGGGCACGATGTAAATTCACTTTCACGTCACTTAGGTCGAGTTCCAGAATATCAGCGATTTCCTGATAAGTATGACCGTCTATATCACGCAGCTGCATAATAGTACGGTATTTTTCCGGCAACGCCCGCATGATCCGATGGACGCTGTTCATGACATCCTGCTTCACAGCTGCTTCATGCGGATTGTCCTGATGTGTGACAGCTATTTCGACAGCTTTGTCCAGCTCTTCTGCTCTACGGTGCTTTTTGGATTTTAGCTTATCCAAAGCCAGGTTTCTGACTATTCGCATGCACCATGCTTCCATGTTCTGCAGCTCGGCCATGCGGTCTTTCTGTTGCCAGACCTTCACCATCGCATCCTGGGTAATGTCCCTTGCGTCTTCTTCGTTTCCCAGCAGGTGGTAAGCAAAGCGATAGAGCTTTTGCCTGACCGGGACGACTTGTGATTCAAATATTGCAAGAGACATATGTTATACCAGTGCGTTTATATAAGGAAGACGACTCGTGGAAGGGTTTGTTACAAAAGATGCCCACTTTTTTTTAAAAAAGTAGATTAAAATAAAAAAGGCCCATTAGGGCCTTGATTTACAACACAATTTATAATTTAATTCTCGGATCAATCGCGCTATACAACACATCTGCCAATAGATTAATTACCACAAATATCCCCGCCGTAAACAACACCGCCCCCATCAGCACAGGAAAATCAAACTTCTCCAACGCATCCACCGTCATTTTCCCGATCCCCTTCCATCCAAATATATATTCCACAAAAAACGCCCCGGCCAACAACTCTGCAAACCACCCCGTAATTGCCGTCACCACCGGGTTCAGGGCATTCCGCAAAGCATGCCTGAAAATCACCGTCCTTTTCTGCAGGCCTTTGGCATAGGCCGTACGGATATAATCCTGGTGCAATACATCCAGCATCGCTCCCCTTGTCAACTGCACAATGATCGCCAATGGCCGGATACCCAATGTAATAGCGGGTAAAATCAAATTCTTTAATGTCAGCGTTCTCCCCGAAAAGGCGTCATAATCAAACAAACTCCCCGTCATATGCAGCCCCGTATAATCACTTAGTACAAAGCCAAACATATACGCCAGCACTATCCCCATAAAAAACGACGGCGCCGATATCCCGACCACACTGCCAAATACTGCCCCCGTATCCATCCAGGTATCCTTTTTTACGGCTGATAAAATACCTAACCCGATCCCCGCTATGGTTGCAAACAGGATGGCCGCTATGGACAAAACCAATGTACCTGGCAGCGCTTCTGTAAGCATTTCCCACACATCTTTCTTTCCCTGGTAGGATCTTCTTAAATAAGGGGTCTTCAATACCAGCAGTCGATCCCCACTTAAATGCAGGAGACTTATATAGTGTAAATTAGCCGCCTCTTCCTGTGCATGCACCGAAATGGGCGATAAGTCATTCAGGTACAAGAGAAACTGTACCGCTACCGGCTTATCCAGATGCAACTCCTTCCGCACATTCTCCAACGACGCCACATCTGCCCTCTGGCCAAGGGTCAATCTCGCAGGATCCCCCGGCAGCACATTGAATAAAAAAAATACCAGTGCCACTACACCGAGTAGCACCAGTATTCCGTAAGCTATTTTCCGTAAGAGAAATCTCAGCATAATCTGTCTATAGCAAATGGCAAATTGCGATACCTCCACATTCCGTAAACCGGCCCTTTCGCCGGCAATATCAAATATCCCGCAGGCTTACATCCATTTTCAGGAAAGAGCAACTACTCTTTTATGGAATATCATGATAATGCCACTTCCCCTTAATCGTCCCTTTTTCCAAAAGGATCAAACAAGGATTCGCCCTACCAGCCGTCTTGATCGCTGTTCCATCCATATTCAAAAACTGGAACTGCAACCCATGGGCCTTCACAAAACCATCCACCTGATCCTTCGTAGAAGCCGTCACTCCATAAATATAACATTTACCCTGCGCCTGTTGCTGTTGCAACGCATGTATTTTCTCATCCCAACCTTTTCCTGCCTCCTTCACATCCTTCACCAGGAACAAATACACCGGCATGGTCTCAGACAAAATCGCCTCCGTCTGGTTCCCCCCATCAAAATCTGTGAGTATGAAATCCTTGATCGGTGGCTCACCATCCCCTTCCTGTATCAATTTGTCCTTTCTGTCTACATACACCCAGGTACTGTCGTTCCATGGGAAATTCTCTGTCGTAAACTCCTTTTCTTTACCATCCTTTTTATAGATCAGCACCGTCTCAAATACATCCGGATGTGCACCCGGCGGCAATTTCATCTTCTCAGGAATATTATTACCCACCTTATATCCCAGGCAATCCACCACTGGCAAATGCGCCAGCGTATACCACTGAATACCTAATGAAAAGACCAGTGACAACAGCATCAATGCCCCATTGGCCCTGGTACCGAACAATGGTCCGATCTTATTTCTATACAGGAAGATGACAAGGATCATCACCAGCAAAGCCACATCTTTCCAGAAAGTTTCTGCCGGAGACAACTTGATACAATCCCCAAAACAGCCACACTCACGCACAGTACCGCTAAACAGCGCATACGCCGTGAGAAACGTAAAGAACGCTATGAGCAGCAATATGAGCCACGAAAACAGCCGCATTCTATACCCCAGTAGTATCGCCACGCCACACACAATTTCAAATGTATTCATGGCCACTGAGTATACCAGCGAGTAGTGCGACATAAAGCCCAGGTGCAATACTTCAAAAAATTCGTCCATTTTGTAACTCAGGCCCAGCGGATCGTTCGCTTTGATCAGACCGGAGAAGATGAACAACACCCCTACAATGATTCTTAATAGGTTAAGGAGAAATTTCATGGATAATTTAATTTATTGTGTCCGTTTACCTGTCGGCACATCAACACATTATAGCTAAATTTGCAAGGCAAAATAATCAATAATACGCAAACAGGATAAACGGAAAGGAGGAATGGCAATTATGAGTACAATTAACTGTAAAGGCAAATTACTGGATCTGTCAACCCCGGTGGTGATGGGGATCATCAATATCACTGATGATTCTTTTTTTGCTGACAGCCGCACCAAACAATTGGATGCAATACTGGAAAAGGCAGCGCAGTACCTGGCAGAAGGCGCTAAAATACTGGATATAGGGGCTCAAAGTACCCGGCCAGGATCATTGACTGTAGGAAAAGAAACGGAAATTGACAGGCTGATACCGGCTATCGAGGCACTGGTAGCGCAGTTTCCGGACGTCATTATCTCTATCGACACCTACTATGCAAAGGTAGCAGAACAGTGTATGGTTGCGGGAGCGGCGATTATCAATGATATCAGTGCCGGAGATATGGACCCGGATATGATCGCAGTGGCGGCAGCTACAAAAGCACCATATATTGCTATGCATATGCAGGGAACGCCCGCGAGCATGCAGCACCAGCCACAGTATGAAGATGTGACACGGGAAGTACTGGATTATTTTATACAAAAGAAAGCGGAATGCTTACAGGCAGGAATCAAAGACCTGATCATTGACCCGGGATTTGGTTTTGGAAAAACCATTGCACATAATTATACACTTTTGAAAAACACAGATGCTTTTCATATATTGGATTGTCCTTTATTGATTGGCATTTCCAGAAAATCGATGATTTATAAATTGCTGGAAAATACACCAGCGGAAGCGCTGAACGGGACAACGGTGTTGAATACACTTTCCCTACAGGCAGGCGCGCATATATTAAGGGTACATGATGTGAAGGCTGCGGTAGAAGCAGTGAAGATACATCAGTACATGAAAGGTCTCTAAAAGCCGCTAAAAGGTTTCTGCCTAAAAATGCCTGAAATAAACCCACTTTAAAAAACATGCAGTTTTAGCACTTCATGCCAGGGAATGAATTTCCTATTTAAACCATATCTATTTAATATTCACTATTTTTACAATCTATGGATGACTTGTTTCAATTTTACGGATACCGTTACAACTGGTTAAATGTCCTTGACCTGGCGATTGTAATCTTCCTTGTGATACAGCTCTATCGCCTGCTCAAAGGCAGTCTGGCATTCAATATATTCGTTGGCCTGCTCATGGTATACTTCGCCTATTTCATGGTGGAGCTCCTGCACATGCCGATCCTCACCCTGATCCTGCAGAACTTTATCAATATCGGTCTGATCGCTATTATCATCATCTTTCAACCCGAAATCCGCAAGTTCCTGCTGGTATTAGGTAAAAAAGCACCGCTGAGCAAAGATAGCTTCTTTACAAAGCTCTTCTTACCTGATAAATTCAAAAGCTATAAAGAAGAAGAAAACATCATCGACGAAGTAGTAACCGCTGTCAGCCGCATGGCTGCCACCTCTACAGGTGCCCTGATCGTGTTGTCCAACTCTTATCGTGTGAAATTTGATACCGCTTCCAGCATCTCTCTCGATAGTAATATCAATGCAAAACTGTTGGAAAGCATTTTCTGCAAAGGCAGTCCGTTGCATGATGGCGCGCTCATCATCGTAGGAAACAAGATCCTGGCGGCCAAGGTGATTCTTCCGGTGTCAGAAAATCCGAACCTTCCCATGCAGGTAGGTTTAAGACATCGCTCTGCTGTTGGGATTACGGAACACAGTGATAACCTCGCTATTGTGGTATCAGAAGAAAGGGGAACGATCTCTTATGCTGAAGATGGCAACTTAGTACAGGATGTGTCGCTGGAAGATCTGAAGAGTAAGTTGTATGAGGTACTGGTAGATGGATATGCGGGATAATGGGGATGAAAACCATTTTCAATAAAAACATTCATGAATAAGGGAGTTCACCAATAGGTATGAAAAACATTTTCAGCGAAAAACATTCATGAAAGAGGGAATTCACCAACGAAGATGAAAACCATTTTCAGCGAAAAGAGGCTGTTCCGAAAGGGGCAGCCTCTTTGTTTGGGAGTTACCGTTTTTACACACGCGGCACGCGTGCGCCACCGAAAGGACATTGTTAACCCTACCCGTTATAACCCGGGTCAAACTCTACAATCCATTCAATACCATATTTATCCCTGAACATTCCGGCATAGGTACCCCATGGGCTGTCGCCAATGGGCCCTTCCACTTCTCCGCCTGCTGATAATCCGTTAAATATTTTATCTGCTTCTTCCCGGCTTTCGGCATTCACGTATATTTTAGACCGGTTTTCATTTTCGCTTACCGGCCCCAAAAATCCGGGAACGTCGTTAGCTACTAACACATTGTTTTTGCCAAGTGGCAAGCCGATGTACATTATTTTATTTGCCTCCTCTTCGGCTACCTGCAACCCGGGGCCTGATAAGTCTTTAAAACGGGTAATTTTTGTAAACTCACCACCAAAAACTGATTTGTAAAAAGTGAATGCTTCTTCGGCATTGCCATTGAAATTGATCCAGGGATTAATTGCTCTCATGATTTTTATTTTGGGTTTATTTTGTTTCAATTAATTCTGCGATGAAGCGGCGAACAGATCGTCCGGATTTTTCAACATCAATGAGAATCCGATCCTGAAGCCTTCCGTTAATTTTTCCATACGTTCAATCGATTCATTAAAAATGGTAATATCGACTTTGGTTATTCCATTCTCCTCACTAAAACTGTAATCTCATTCAGAGCCTGGCAATTCGGGAATTTCGTCTTTTGGCGGCAAAAGTGTTATATAGTTTAAAAATAGCAAATCATTTCTCATCTTTCTGTGCTTTAGAGCAATGCCGCACTGGACGATAAGGAAGAGGTGGACAAGAAAGTAAAACAAAAGCTGAACTACACATCAGCACAGGCCTAAGGATAACGGCATGAGGCTGTAATAAAAAACCGCCTCATAATTGACTTATGAGACGGTTTCTTTTTTCTATAAGAAGCTAATTACTATTTCTTCTTAGCTGGTGCAGCAGTAACCGCTGGCGCAGCAGTTGGTTTCTTGATATCCAGCAGTTCCACATCAAACACCAGTACGGAGTTAGAAGGGATCATCGGAGTTGGCTGTAAACCATAACCCAGACCAGAAGGCAGGATCAGGATAGCTTTTGTACCTTTCTTCAGAGAAGCGATACCAGCATCCCAACCTTTAATTACATAACCTTTACCAATTGGGAAACGGATAGGTTCCAGTTTTCTACCTGGGTTGATTGTAGAATCAACAGAAGAATCGAAAACTTTACCATTCAGCAGTTTACCAGTGTAGTTTACCACAACGGTATCACCTGGCTGAGGCTGTTCGCCACCACCAGCTACCTGGGTAGCTACATACACACCTTCAGCAGTAGGAGTAACCTGCAGGTTATTTTTAGCAGTGTATTCCTTGATCAGTTTCTGATCTTCCGCCAGTTGTTTAGCAGAGGAATATTTGCTTACTACCACGAAAGTAACGTTCAGCTTGTCACCTTTCTTAGCAAAAGGAGGACGTGGCTGAGGCAGGGAATCTATAGGAATAGCAAAAGTAGCGCTATCACCTTCTTTCAGAGAAGCCAAACCGTCCATCAGGTCCCATTTCTGCTGAGACTTCTGGATCAGTACAGGAACTGGCGCACCATTGCTTCTATCAGCAGATTTAGCCAGAAGGGAATCATTCAGCTTCTGGTATATGTTCATCAGCACAGTGTCACCCACTTTAAGCTGCGCACCACTACCTGATTTATGAACGATATAATCTACGCCACCGGGCGTCTTTTTTTGACCGCCGGCACCGCAGCTGGCCATTAACAGGCCTAATGCTGCAACTAACAACTGATTGTTCTTTTTCATTTGACTGTATTAGTAGGATTGAATGACTTATTGTAATGCTTCTTCGTTTTCGGCGATCGCGTCTACAAAACGCTGTACGGTCCTTTCGAGGGAGTCTGAACTATGACCACCTGCTGCATGGAAATGGCCGCCGCCGTCAAAATACTTACGGGCAAAGGTATTCACGTCAAAGTCTCCTTTGGAACGGAACGACAGCTTTACCTCCTGATGACGATCTATGATCAGCGCCGCCATCTTGATGCCCTGGATAGAGAGCAGGAAGTTGACCACACCTTCAGTATCGCCCGTCTGCAGGTCAAAACGCTTCAGATCAGTATATGGTATAGCGATCATGGCGGTGTTGTACTCATAATAAACCTCCATCCGGTTCAGCAGGCTATG
Source organism: [Flexibacter] sp. ATCC 35208 (assembly GCF_001975825.1). Taxonomy (GTDB): domain Bacteria; phylum Bacteroidota; class Bacteroidia; order Chitinophagales; family Chitinophagaceae; genus Chitinophaga. Next base: position 23,582 of record NZ_MTKN01000059.1, on the reverse strand, counting down.
GCCCAGAAAGCGGAGACGGTTTTCAAGGAAATTATCATAAATCGCCTGGTGAATGAGCTCGTGGTTCAGACCATGATCAAGCAAATCAGCCACCATACGGTGTACACGGGATGATGTAGAGGCAAAACGGAAAGAACCTGTGTCAGTCATGGTACCTGCATAGATACATTGTGCCATTGCATCGTTAATATAACGCTCTTCTCCCATTTTGTGTATTGTCTCATACACTAATAATGCCGTAGAAGCCGCTGTGGTGTCGCTCACCCCATATTCAAATACAGGCTGAGGCTCCAGGTGATGATCAATCAGAATCTTTTGACATTGCAGTGCCGCCAGATAAGGCTCCATGTTCTTGGTTCTGTACAAAGCATTGAAATCCAGACAAAACAACAATTCTACTCCCTCCAATGCCTTCATCGCTTTATCCTGCGAAGATTCGAAATCCAGCACTTCCTGTGAACCCGGCATCCAATTTAAGAAATCCGGGAAATTGGTAGGCGAAATAACAGTTACGTCGTGTCCTTTCTGCTTCAAATAATGGTACAAGGCCAGAGAACTTCCCATTGCATCTGCATCCGGTTTCTGATGCATTGTTATGACCACTCTTTTAGGGGTTTCCAGCAAAGGCTTAATTTCCTCGATCCTCTTCATTTTATATTAATAATATAATGTAACTGTTTTTACCGAAAAATGAAGTGCGAAGTTCTCTATTTAGCACAGAATTTCAAAATTTTTGGTCGCAGGATTTAAAATTCCCTATAGAAGATCGAAAATATAGGCTAAATACCTGTTTTAACAGTAGAATTCGCTCTTTTTTTCTGTCGGTGAGGAGTATCAGGCGCTTTTTTTTTCTGATTGCCTAAAATCTGGTTACATTTGCGCGCAAAATCCGCTAATTAGTTACTCAATATATTATGGCTAACAACAGAACCTTTACAATGATCAAGCCGGATGCCGTAGAAAACGGTCATATCGGTGGTATCCTGAACAAGATCAACGAAGCTGGTTTCCGCATCGTAGCGATGAAGATGACCAGACTGTCTGCTCAGAAAGCAGGTGAATTCTATGCAGTACACAAAGAAAGACCTTTCTATGGTGAACTGGTTGATTTCATGAGCAGTGGTCATATCGTAGCAGCTATCCTGGAAAAAGATAACGCTGTTGAAGAATTCCGCAAACTGATCGGTGCTACCAACCCAGCAAATGCTGAAGAAGGTACTATCCGTAAAATTTATGCTGAGTCAATCGGTCGTAATGCTGTTCACGGCTCTGATTCTGACGAGAATGCTGAGATCGAAGGTAACTTCTTCTTCTCTGGCCTGGAGAAATTCTAAGCTATTTCAGATATTCCAAAAGAGCGTCCTGTAAATTTACAGGGCGCTTTTTTATTGGAAATGGGTTTTATCATTTGTTGAAAATGGTTTCATCACTGTTGATGAATTCCCTTTTTCCATGAATGCTTTATTGAAAACAGACATCCATTCAACCATGAATTTTATGCCCGCTGGCGAATGCTCGCTTTCGAAACCGTTTTCTTAACTTGCACCTATGTGGGATATCTATCTGAAAGGATTCAAGGCTTATTTACAACTCGAACGTTCCCTCTCCGGCAACTCAATTGAAGCCTATCTTCGTGATGTAGAGAAACTGGTGCAATACCTGCAGTCTGCCAATCTCCCCCTCCCACCCCACCAGGTTGAACTCACACACTTACAATCCTGTGTACAGTGGATCGCTACACTCGGTATGACTGCTACCTCACAGGCACGTATCATCTCCGGCATCAAAGCCTTTTATAAATACCTCTTATTAGAAGACATCGTCAAACAGGATCCTACACAGTTATTAGAAGCACCAAAAACAAAGCGACAACTCCCCGATGTATTGAGTTTTGAAGAAATAGAGCTCATTATTGCACAGGTCAAAACAGGTACACCTGAAGGTGCACGTAACCGTGCTATACTGGAAACCATGTACAGCTGCGGGTTGCGGGTGAGCGAGGTGACGGGTTTACAAATATCACAGTTACACTTTGATGCGGGATTTATTCGTGTTATTGGTAAAGGGGATAAGGAAAGATTGATCCCTATTGGAAGGGATGCCATTAAATACATTAATATATATAAGGATGAAGTGCGGGTGCATATGCCCTGTAAACCCGGACAGGAGGATATTCTTTTTTTAAATCGCAGAGGGAGTGCACTGACCCGTGTGATGATCTTTTTAGTGATAAAAGAGTTGACAGTAATGGCGGGTATTGAGAAACAGGTATCACCTCATACGTTCAGACATTCATTTGCTACGCATCTGGTAGAAGGTGGGGCAGATTTAAGAGCAGTGCAGGAAATGCTGGGACATGAGAGTATTACTACGACGGAGATCTATACGCATCTGGATAGAGAGTATTTAAGAGATACGTTACAAAGGTTCCATCCAAGGTTTTGAGAAATAAGTTTTGAGAAATATTTTTTGAAACCAAATCATTTGATTTAATAAAAAAGAAAAATCCTTTCTTTTTTATTAAATGATAAGTGGTTCATTAAAACATCCCCTTTACAATTATTACCCTTTTGTTAATGATGCCCCACCCATTACCAACTTATCTATAACCTTATTATTTTGCACCTGAAAATTCAAACCTACAACCTGTTACACGTTTACACTGTCACGCTACCTATAGCTGTACAATGCATGCGTTAACATTTCCTATTGCCTGAAATTAAACGCACAAACCAAATGAAAGCGTCATCGCTCCTGCATGTTCCTACTACCATGCTGTTATCCCTCGTCCTGTTCAGCTGTTCGAAACAGGACATTCCTGCCCCCCGTTTAAATAACACCGTAGCAGCTACCAGCACTGTAGCAGCTGTAAGTGTTGCATCCAATAGCTGGATGACGGCGTTAGCAGACAACACCAATATTGCAGCCATCTCTATTCCCGGTACGCACGACAGCGGTGCCCGCGTAGAACCAGTATCTGGTACCGCCAAATGCCAGGATCTCTCTATTGCAGATCAGCTGGAAGCCGGTATCCGCTACCTCGACATCCGCTGCAGGCATATTGACAATGCCTTCGCCATTCACCACGGGGCCATCTATCAGAACCTGAACTTCGATGATGTACTGACTGCCTGCAAGACCTTCCTGACCAATCATCCAAAAGAAGTGATTGTGATGAGTGTAAAGGAAGAATATGATGCAAGCAACAACACCCGTACTTTCGAACAGACTTTTGATACCTATGTTTCGAAATATGGCAACATCGTTCTGAATGCTACTGTGCCTAACTTAGGAGAAGTGAGAGGCAGGATCGTATTGCTCCGTCGCTTTGCGGCAACCACCACACCCAAAGGCATCGATGCCACAAGTTGGGCGGATAACACTACTTTTACCATTAATAACGGTAACGCCAATTTGAAAATCCAGGATAATTATATTGTAAATGACAACGCTTCCAAGTGGAGTAATGTGACTGCATTATTTACTGAATCCAGCACGACCAGTAATAGTACCCTATATATTAATTATACCAGTGGTTACAAACCTTTAATCTTCGGTATTCCAAGTATCACTACTGTATCAGGCACTATCAATCCACAAATTGACACTTATTTTTCGACGCATACGGCTGGCAGGTATGGTATTGTACCTATGGATTTTGCAAATACAACAAGATCCACGGCTATTTTAAATACAAACTTCTAATTGCAATGTGGCACTGTTTTCAGCAGTGCCACATTGCAATCGGGCGGGAGTTATAAAACGCCAAAGGCGTTTTATAACTCCCGCAATTATTTTAGCCCACCAACTTATTCAACCAACTCATCGCCTTCTTCACCACCCCACCCTGCATCGTAATATTCATCACACTACATGCATCCACCGCTCTTCTCCCAGGCAATGTTGCTACTTCCGCCTGCTCTTCCCAAAGCAACTGCTTATCTCTATACACTTTAAAATAAACATCAGGGCCAAGCAACTGCCTGCCGGACAGTTGCTTTCTACTGAATCTGATCTGGTAACGCCCCCGATCGTCTGTGCTGCTATAAGCCAGCATACGGTGGTTACCTGCATTGTACGCTTCTACCCGTAATTGTGATTGTCCCTCATTATCGTGGGTACGCCTAACTATTCCGGCGATCACCCATGTACCATAGCTGGCTCGGATCTGTGCCCAGCTTTCAGCCGGTATTACATAAGCATAAGCCGCTACATACCGCTGTAAGGAATGCTTCCATTGAGGTACCAGCCGGCTCAGATGGAAATGTGTCTCCTTCCGCTCGCCTGCCTCCTCGGGCATGCCCTGTAAACAGATGTCCAACTCTAAAGGTTCCGTGAATAAGTGCAATTGCTCCCAGCTAAGATTGAAATTGCCGTGATGATCCAGGGCTCCTTCAGCCAATAGCCGATCGTGCTTATTCAACACCTCTGATGGGGTTAACTGTCTGGGGCCACTAAAAGTATTTTTATTGGGGTAACGATTTGATAAATGCCCATCCGGCAAATAAACCCTGATCCGGGCGTTTACCAACGGTTCAGTACAGTCAACTGAGAGCAATGCAGAAATGTTTCCAATTAATAGGTAACACATAGTCGTAAGTTTAAAAATTGGGGCCAACCCGGTTAACCTCAAATTTTGTTGTGTTTCTCTGCATGTCTACTAGGAATGAACAAACTTTGGGTAGAAAGGCCCTGCCGATGCTTGCTCGCATTGTGAGGATAGCCATACCCCACAATGCAAAGATTACGAAGTATCTTTTTTTAAACAAGCGTTAGAATACGTTGTTTTCAGAATACGTAGTTCTACGCATTTTTTAGGGAACCATACGTTAGATTATATATAAAAGCATCCATTTTTTAACACATAACGGCCTGACCCAAAACAAGATAAATTCATTTACCACCCCCGTATGGCACTAAAATGGGATACCAGGCACAGCTTTGAAAAGCGATTATTTATAATAATTTTACCGCCAATTAAAACAACAGCATTCGTATGAGTACTACTAAACCGAACTTCACACCAGATGCAGGTGGATTCATTCACCATGACGAAGCGAGACGTTTAAGGGACAACTACTGCAACAAAAAACGTCAGAAAGAACCAAACAATCCTGACTTCATTCAGGCCTACTTCTTCGGAAAAGAAAAACTACAGCAACTCCTTGATTGTCAGGAAGACATTATCGGACTGCGTATCTATTTCGGAGACGACCATGATCATCCTGAAAAGGAACTGAAGAAGATGGTTATTTATGCCGTAAATAACGAAGGACACAATGTACATTTCAAAGATTCAACCGCAGCAAAGCAGATGAATCTCCAGGTTGGCGCAGAAGCTCCTATCCAATTCGCAGCACTGGACCAGGGTTTACCATGTCCGACAAATTGCCCTGATACAGGAACCGTTTAAACCAAAACGCAGGTGAATTCATTTCTGATTTTTTTCTACATCATGGAGGGGGTCGAATTTTTACTTTTGATCCCCTTTATCATGAAATTCAAAATTCTCGATAAGGGTGGCAGATGGATCTTTTACTATCTTATCAGCAGTGCTGTTTTCGCAAGCGGCTCGCACCTGATCGCTCATATTTCGAGAAATAACATGTGGTTTTTCAGTCCCATGTCACTCATCCAATTCCTCATTCTTACCATCTTCTTTCATCATGTAATTAAAAACCAGCTACTCAAGAAAATTATTCTCATTGTTTTTGGACTCGTCACCTGTTTTGCGATAACTGACTACTTTTTCCTGGAGGGGCCAATGGCCTATAACTCCTATGCACTTTCCGTAGAAAATCTCTTTCTGTTACTGTATAGCGTCATTTATTTCTGGGAACTCATGCGCGACGAGGACCTGGTCAAACAATCCATCTTTGTCAATTACCTTCCCAGCTTCTGGTATAATAGTGGCCTGTTTATTTTCCATTGCTCCAACTTTATGTTGTCCCTGGCTTATAATTTTTTACAGCATTCCAGCTTTGCCCAATTTGACAGAGGTATACAAAATGCCACGCTTTCTATTACCTTTATCGGCGGCTTTGCAGAAGTAGTACTGATCTACATCGGCCTCCTCAAAGCTCAAAAATTCAGGTCATGAACAGTTACGAAGTAGTTATCATCGGTACGGCTGTGATGCTCACCATGGGCATCCTTGTCATCGTACTCGTTATCTTTCAGCAGAAACAGGTTATTCAACACAAACTCCTGATCAGGGACAAGGACCTCCAACTGCAAAAAGAACGATTGGTAGCCATTCTCCAGGGCCAGGAACTGGAACGCAAACGCATCGCAGAAGATCTGCACGATGAAGTTGGCGCACAACTTTCCGTGCTCAAACTCAACCTCAACCAGTTGCAGCCATTGCTCAAAACAGGCAATGGCGAACAGGAACAACTCAAAGAAACCAAAGAATTTACAGATACAATCATCCAGCACCTGCGCTTCATCTCACAAAGCCTGCACCCGCAGGCCCTTGAAAACCTTGGACTGAGCCGGGCGCTGGATTCCTTCTGTAATATGATGAACCGTAATAAACAGGTGCAGATCCACTTCACCGAAGAGAGTAACCACCACGTTGTGGAGCCCGAAAAAGCACTTAATATCTACCGCGTCGTACAGGAACTCATCAACAATATTCTGAAACACGCACAAGCCTCCCAGGTGCAGATCAACTATCACACTACGCCTACCCAGCTCAGCATCCACGTTGCAGACAATGGAAATGGCCTGCTGCTCAACTCCCTGGAAATGGCCCGTCATAAAACAGGCAGCCTGGGCCTCAAGAATATTGAAAGCCGCCTCAACATCATAGGCGGTACTATCAGCTACACTGCCGGGCAACCTACCGGTACCATTGCCGAAATCAAAGTAGAAAATTACCAGCGAGCTGAGTAATCATATTATTTTATTCTAGCTTTGTCCCCTGAGCAATAACACGTGAAATGAAAATCGGGACAATTTACGCAACCAATATAAACTGGCTCCCTCTATGACAAACAACATTAAGGTAGCTATTGCCGACGACCATAAAATCTTCCGGAGTGGGGTGATCAATACCCTCAAGCCCTATGAAAACATCAGTGTGGTGTTTGAAGCTGAAGATGGAGTTCATTTATTAGAAATCATGGAAACACAACAACCAGATGTGATTCTCATGGATCTGAAAATGCCCAACATGGATGGCATAGAAGCTACCAAAAAAGTTAGGGAAAAATATGCGCACGTAAAAGTGATCGTGCTCACCATGTATGAAGATGACAACTTTATCGTGCATCTTATCGAAATGGGCGCGAATGCTTACCTGCTTAAAAATGCAGAACCAGGTGAGATTTACGAAGCTATTTGTACTACCTACGAGAAAGGTTTTTATTTCAATGAAAATGTGAACCTGGCCCTCCTCAAGAAGGTCATGCACAAAACAAAGCAACAGTTCAAGCCTACTTTCCACAACGAGGTGCCCCTTACCGACCGCGAACTGGAAGTACTGCGCCTGATCTGTGAAGAACTGACTACGCAGCAGATCTCTGAAAAGATCTATTTGAGTCCAAGAACAGTGGAAGGACTACGCCAGAAACTGCTGGAAAAAACCGGGGCCAAAAACATTGTGGGCCTCGTAATGTATGCTTTTAGAAACGGCCTGATAGAATAGGCTGCAATCTTTTAGTAAAAGCCTGATAGACCGGGCTATTGTTCGTAATGTAAAGGTTTCAATCATCAGCATATGCCTGATTGTATCCAGACTATTCCAAGTCATGTGAACGGCTGCATTTATTAGAATAAACCTGATAGAACAGGCTAAATTTTGTCATGTGAACGGCTGCATTTATTAAAAATGAGCCTGCTGTTATTTGTCATGTGAAGGCTGAAATAATTGTATCATCCAGGCCAGTACGATCACTAGTATACACCCGATCGCATTGAGCCACAGGAATGAAACAATATTGGTAATAAATACGATGATCACCAGGATCTCCGACACTATTGCCGCCCAGAATACAGCCGTGCCACCGATCCGCTTACAATAAAACGCTACAAGGAATATACCCAGGATAACGCCGTAAAACAGCGATCCCAGTACATTCACCGCTTCTATCAGGCTACCCAGTTTGCTGGCAAACTGTGCTACCACTATACAAAACAGTCCCCAGATGAACGTCCACCAGCGGGATGCTTTAAAGTAATGTTCGTCCGGGGCTGTTGGTTTAAACTGTCTTTTGTAAATATCGATCACTGTCGTAGATGCAAGGGAATTTAATGCCGCGGCAATACTGCCCCAGGCAGCCAGGAATATAATGGCTATCAACAAGCCCACAAGGCCTTTCGGAAGATTGTGTACCACAAAATCCAGGAAGATATAATTGGTATCGTTCGTATCCGCTCCAGGATCTGCTTTTTTAATATACTCGATCGCTGTAGTACGTACTTTGAATGCATCTGCATCTGCGGCCTGTAGTTTTTGACGGGCCGCTTCTACGGTTGCATTGTCCTTGTTATGCAACGCATTTGAAAGCGCAATTGCCTGCTCCTGCTTTATCTTATTAAATCCGTCATATTGGGTTTGCAATACCTGCAATGTAGGCCCATCCACCTTATTCAGCTGCGCCTCATTAAAAAATATCGGCGCCCTGAAATACAGGTAAAACACAAATACCAGCGACCCTAATAATAAGATCAGGAACTGCATCGGCACTTTCACCAATCCATTCATCAGCAACCCAAAACGAGACTCCGTTACACTCCGCGCAGTCAGGTACCTGCCTACCTGCGATTGATCCGTTCCAAAATAAGAGAGTGCTAAAAAGAACCCTCCTATCAGCCCACTCCATATATTATATTTATCCTTCCAGTCAAAATCAGTCACTATCACATTCAGCTTATTCATCTTGCCCGCTACCTTCAGCGCATCATTAAATCCAATACCCGCCGGCAACAAATGAACCACCATATAACCAGCCAGGAACATCCCCACAAAAATGATCACCAGTTGCAATGTCTGCGTATAACTCACCGCACGTGTACCACCAGACACGGTATAAATAATAAGGAGTCCGCCCATGATTACATTGGTCCAGTATATGTTCCAGCCAAGTAAAGAAGAGAGAATAATAGCCGGGGCATAAATACTGATGCCCGTAGACAATGCACGTTGTATGAGAAATAATATCGCCGTAAAAGTACGGGTCTTACAATCAAAACGACCTTCCAGGTATTCGTACGCCGTGAACACTTTCAGCTTGTGATAAATAGGCACAAACGCAATACAGATCACCACCATCGCCAGCGGCAACCCAAAGTAATATTGTACAAACCGCATCCCGTCAGTATACGCCTGCCCCGGTGCAGAAAGAAACGTAACGGCACTCGCCTGTGTACCGATGATCGACAATAGTACGATGTACCAGGGCATAGACTGGTTATCCAGGAAGTAGCTGGCCATATCTTTCTGGCCACGGCTCTTCCAGATACCGTATAATATAATTCCGATTAATGTACCCCCCAGTACAATCCAATCCGCTACACTCATGAATAAACTTTAGTGAATAAATAAAACGCGCCGATCAGCAGCAACAGCCAGCCGACTACAACAGCATACCACTGCCACCATTGTGGCAGTAATGGCGGTTTATCTTTTTTCATAAGATACTTCCTTTAGCTTTGATTACTTTCTTCTGCTTAACATGTTTCCGCTCAATAGACCCAACGCGAGTCCTATCATTAGTCCGATATGAACCCGCTTGATTTCAATTCCTATGACCAGACCAAGTATAATGCAGACAATTGCTGCCATACTCAGTCTGGAGCGGTTTGGCTGTTTTTGTGTCGCCATTTATTTTTTTGTTGAAATCAGGTTCACAAATATGCGGTATGCGCCGGGCACACCTGCAGGCAGTTCTCTGAAGAACGCCAGTGAGGTGTATACATACCTGCCTTTGCCATACTTTGCTACAATGGTAGAACCATCCAGCGCCGGATCTCCCTGATCATGCATAGAGAAGAGCGACTCATACTTAGTATCTGCATTGGTAGTAAAGTATAGACCGCGTTCCTGTATCCATCCATCAAAGTCTTTCTGGGAAAGCTTGTTCGGATAATTCATGATCTCATCATCAGGACGCAGGAAAGAGACCTCCGCTTTTTCGTCGGTCACACGGTCACGGCTCAGTGAAAACGGATAAGGACCCATATCTGTGATTTGCAAAGGTCCGTTCACATTATACTGTACCAGCAGGGTACCTCCATTCTTTACGTACTCCATGAGGTGGGGCTGCCAGTATTTGATACGTGGATTAATATTATATACCCTTACACCAGTGATGATAGCATCGTACTGGCTCAGGTCTCCGTTCATAATATCTTTTTCGGTGAGGTGAGTGACTTCATAACCTACCTGCTGCAGACTTGCTGCTACCAGATCTCCTGCCCCATCTATATAGCCCAGTTTGCGCCCATTGTGTTGCAGGTCGACTGTCACCAGACGGCCGGCTGCATCCGGGAATAAAGTAATGGTAGGGATATGGTCATAGCTGATGGTCTGGATACCTTGTGCATAGCTATGGCCTTCGTCTTCAATGATCACTTTGAAAGTATCGGTGCGGTTGCTACCCGCTACTTTTGAAGGTGCAATGTGAAAGAGCAGGCTGGTCTCGTCGCCCTTACCACTGAGGTCAAAGGGCAGGGATGCCTCCTGACTGCTGAAGCCAGCAGGTAGTTGTAATCTCACTTTGCCTTTAGTAGCATTGCCCATGTTGCGCAGTTTTACCTGTACAGGTTGAGCAGTGGTGCTGGTAAATACAAATACGCTGTTCGCCAGGTTCGCCACCACAGGAGGTGCGATGATGAGGGGTGCGTATACTTCACCTTTCACAGGGTCGGTATGTTTGTATTGAACAGGACGGGAGATGGTCAGGTCTTCGCCATTAATTTTTAAATGAATGGTAGCCTGAATAGCTGGAATGTTTTCAGGGTTACCCACGAGCAGCGGGTCCTGTATTTTGTATTCTCCTACACCGTGTGGTTCACGCAGGTAATACGGTTCAGAGATCGGCGTATTATCCGGCACCAGTAGGGTGACAGGGATATTTTTTAGCTGGTTGAAGTCCAGTTTGTTTTGTGCGAGGGTAGTATCCTTGCTGCCAAAGGTAAGAGACTGGATCTGCACATGGGTTTTGCTATTGCAGATCACCTGCACGCTGCCCTGCATAGCCTGACCCGGTACAACGACTTCGTTGTTGCTGTAAGCCTCTGCCCATATGCCGGCACAGGCCAGGATGAGGTTTTCGGTTTCCTTCAGTTTCTGATTGCGCCAGTAACCTTCCGGCAGGGCCTGAATGGCCTTTCTGATGGCTAACAGCGCAGGCACGGTGGCAGCAGGGTTTTCTAAATTATAGGCAGCCCTGGCTTTGTCGATCATCATACCGATGGCTTTACCGCCTTCGATACGTGACCAGGTAGTATTGATACCATCCAGCAGACTTTCGCGGGGGGTATCGCCTTTGATAGTAGTAAAATATTCAAAGGAGCTACCCCGGGCAGCGGCTACGCCAAAGCCCTGGCTCTTGTGCTGAGAACGGCTTTCAGCGGCGATTTCGCCATAACCTTTACCCAGGAGGTAGTTGAAGACCCCCACATCCAGTTTGAACTGGTCTTCGCTGGTGGTATTAAATCCACCGAAGTTGAAAGTGTTCCAGAGCAGGCGTTTTACCTTCCAGGGTTTTACGTATTGTAATTGTTCAGGAAATCTTTTGGGATCGGCGGCGGCATCGAAGGCTTCGGCGGCGATCATTGCGGAGGCGGTATGGTGGCCATGCCCGGCACGGCTATCGGCAGGAAAGCGACATACGATGACGTCGGGCTGGAATTTACGAATGATCCAGACAGCGTCTGCAAGGATCTGTTCCCGGTTCCAGATAGTGAAGGTTTCGGTTGGATTCTTGGAAAAACCGAAATCCAGTGCACGAGTAAAGAATTGCTCAGCACCATCAGTACGGCGGGCAGCGAGGAGTTCCTGGGTACGGATCAGTCCCAGGAGTTCACCCTGTTCATTGCCGATCAGGTTTTGTCCACCATCACCACGGGTAAGGGAGAGGTACCCGGTACGATATAATTTTTCATTTGCCAGATAACCCAGCAGGCGGGTATTTTCATCATCAGGATGAGCGGCCATATATAAAACACTTCCCAGCGTATCCAACTTTTTCAGCTTCAGGGCAATGTCGGCAGAGTTGTTCACGGGCGAGGGTTGTCCCAGGGCCGTGATGGCCGCCAGCATGCCTGTTGCAAATGCTAAACAGATGCTCTTTACCATTACTTTCGAGGATTTAAACAGGCTCAAAAATAGTGATAATAAGGAGGTGTTTATGAAAATGTGATAAAAGGAAATGGGTGGGTGGAACAATAGTATAGGTTCGATATAGCTTCGGCACAACTTCGGTACTATAAGGGCACTAAAAGGGCACTTGTATATCCCGGGGATATACAAGTGCCCTTTTGATGTTGGATTGGTGACGAAGTTGTATCGAAGCTATACCGAAGCCAGACCGGAGTTATGCCGGTGTTATGCCGGAGCTAGACCGGGGTTATGCCGGGGTTATGCCGGGGTTATGCCAGAGCTAGACCAGAATTTTAACTAAGCTATACCGAAGTTTTGCTATAGCCATAGGGCTATTTCTTAAACATAAAGTACACGGCGCCCAGGATCAGGGCAAAAGACACGAGGTAATTCCACCTGATTGGTTCTTTCAGGTAGAAAATGGCAAAGACGGCGAATACGGAGAGCGTAATGACTTCCTGGATGGTTTTGAGCTGGAAGCCGGAGAAACCTTCCTGTTCACCCAGGCGGTTTGCCGGGACCTGGAAACAGTATTCAAAGAAGGCGATGCCCCAGCTGACAAGGATAACTTTCCAGAGAGCAACATGTGTAAATTTCAGGTGACCATACCAGGCGAAGGTCATGAACGTGTTGGAGATGATAAGAAAGATTATGGTACGCATGCTGCGAATTTACAGCGTTTTGGAAAAGAAAATACAGTCTTCCCGGGATTGTGAAACAGGTATGATTGGGGAAGTTTGTAAATAGAATAATCCGGTAGTTTATGGACCGTAGAGCAGGAGTGAATGGAAGGTTGGTTGTAAAAGAGCAAAAGTGAGTGAACAATTGGTTGTAAAAGAGCAGAAGTGAGTGAACAGTTGGTTGTAAAAGAGCAAAAGTGAGTGAACGGTTGGTTGTAAAAGAGCAAAAGTGAGTGAACAGTTGGTTGTAAAAGAGCAAAATCCGGTTTTAGGGTTATTCCCGCTGCAATGTATGGGGGAGTTTATAAAAAGAAAAATCCGCTCATTTCAGAGTCGTACCCCTAAAATGAACGGATGCAGTTTGTAAATAGAAGGTTATCAGGAGGCCAAATACCCACCCGTTAAATTGGCAAGCATAGCGGGACTGGGTATGGTATCTTTTTCCTTTAGCAAAATAGATAAAAAAAATAAACCGGCCCAAAAGAGCCGGCCGGTTGTTACAGGTCTCAACTTTCCTATCATGCTTAGGAGTTGTAAGTTTTCAGAGTGCGCAAAGGGGACTTGTACCCTTCTTGCATCATATATAATGATCTCTGGTAATAATCTAAGGTATAGGCACCTGCCTTTTGCAAGTATGTTACGGTGTGGTATGACTGCTTACCTCTATATTATATATAGAGGGGTCGCTCTCGTATCACAGGCAAATCCATGCCTTCCAATCACCGCTGCCCTCAGGCAGTGGTTTCCTCCCCAATTTGTCAATACCACTCTGTCTTTCCTAAATAAAGAATGGTTACTCTTTAAATAATTTTTAGCAGGCGCCTGCTAAATGCCGGCTTCTTATTCACTGTCTACATATATAATACAACCGTTAATATCCTTACCATTAGTCCGTTTTAAAAAAAACTTGTCTTTTTTAAAAAAAAGGGGGCTCAGAAATAAAAGACCAGCCACAGTGGCCCATTTACAAGTATAAAAAATTTATTTACTTTTTTTGTCTGACCGCTGATCCCCTCAATTAGCCGGATAATTGATAGAATAACCATAATTTTGCTATATTCTGTTTTTGAATGCCGATTTTAGTTTTATTTTAAAAATGGAATGAAAAGATAGTTACAGGATGCTGCCGCTCAACAATACAGATATAGTCACCGGGGTTCGGAACAGGGATAAACAAGTTTTTGAAATTATATTCAATCAGTTTTCGCCATCCATGTTCAGCATTGCCTTGCGCTACCTGAAAGATCAGGAAGAGGCGCAGGACATTGTGCAGGATGTATTTCTGAACCTGTGGCGCACTGCCGAAAACCTGGATGAGCGCGCTCCTATCCAGCACTATCTGGCCAGAGCTACAGTAAATACCTGCCTGAACCGTATCAAGAAAACCCAAAGGCAGCAGGCATACGCAAAGGAACAGCAACAAACGCAGGAACCGGGCACCATTGAGCACCTCCTGCTGGAACATAAAGAACTGGAAGCTCAGTATCTCTCCATTTTAGAAAAACTACCCGAACAGTGCAGACGGGTCTTCGAGATGAGTCGCATTAAAGGATTGTCACCCGCAGAGATATCGCAGCAATTAAATATTTCCATCAATACAGTATACACACACCTTACCACCGCACTCAAAAAAATCAGGTTGGGACTGCTCAATCAGCAGTAGAGGGGCATACATATATAATATATATAGGCGCCCAAGAAAATGTTAAAATTTTTCCACGGGGACTAATGGTAAGTTTATTTTTGATTGTATTAATAGTAAGAGATGAAACTACAGCAACCTGATATCGATGTCGTTATCCGCTACCTGGAAGAACCAGGACATGAGGAGCACAAACGTTCACTGGATGAATGGTTGCAGATGGATGCTGCCAATTTGGATATCTTCTTAGAAACCAAATCCTTATGGCAGGGCGACGATCTGTTGCCTACAGCAGCTACCTACAATACCACGCAACAATGGCAAAGGTTTGAAACCCTGTTAGCTACGGAAGAAGTACTCTCCGGCAACAGTACCCTTACCCCAGTCACATCCAATTCAACTCCCGTTATAAAGATGCGGAAACCTGTACACCGTTACTGGTGGGCAGCAGCCGCTTCCGTGCTACTGATGGCAGGAACTTACCTCCTGGTCCGTCAGCCAATGTATACGACCCAACAAACCGCACAAAATAAAGATAGCCTGCTGTTGCCAGACGGTACCAGACTCTATCTGAATGCACATACTTCTGTCAAATACCCCCGCCACTTCAAAGGTGATACCCGCGAAGTATACGTACAACAAGGGGAAGTATTCGTAGATGTAAAGCATATGCCTGAAAAACCATTCACCGTTCACCTGAAAAATGTGGACATTGAAGTACTTGGTACCTCCTTCGATGTGAAAGAAACCAAACAGGACGTAAAAGTCTTTGTACAGAGTGGTAAAGTAAGAGCTATTTACAAGAACAGGAACAAATCTGTGATCCTCATCCCGGGCCAGGAAGCCGATATGCTACTAGCCAGCGAAAGCATCACCACCCGTCACCATAGAAATAATAATCCTATCGCATGGAAAACTGGTCAGCTTACCTTTGACGATGCCTCATTGTCAGAAGTTGCCGACATACTCGAAGATTATTATAAAGTACATATCGTACTAAAAGGTGATGAGCTGGCCGATAAAAAGCTGATCGCAACCTTCCATAAGGAATCCCTTTCTGAAGTACTGGACATCCTGTCAAAAACACTGCAGGTACATACCGTACAGAAAGATAGCCTCGTAGAAATTTATTAAGTACTTCCGGAGAAAATGCAGGAAACTCATAAGGCACTCCGGAAGGCCGCTTTAACCAAGCGCTGGTACATCGCACTTTTTTGTGCATGTATAGGGCTTCTTTTGGCATGCCCATCAGTGAAGGCCCAGGATGCTGATACGATTCACGTATCCCTGAAAGTAACCCGCACTCCCCTCCGCCAGGTACTCCGCCTCGTCGAAAAACAAACCGGCCTTACCTTCGCTATTTCTTCCACCGTCATAGAAAATTCCAGGAGCATCACAATCAATGCTGATCACCAGCCATTGAATACCGTGCTGCAACAATTATTCTCAGGTAGCAAATACGCATTTGAAGTCAGGAATAAACAAATCATCGTCTTCCCGATCCTGCAATCCGCCCCCGTGAGCGGAATACCGAAAATTCAGACCAAACCGGAACCTGAAGTATTCACGGTATCAGGGGTCATTTCCGATGGAGAGAAGCCACTGGCAGGAGTTTCTATCAGGGAAAAAGGGACGCGAAATGGCGTGAGCAGCAATGAAACAGGTCGGTTCAAACTGACGGTGAATAATGGAGATGCTGTTTTACAGATTTCACTCATCGGCTACGAGCCACAGGAAATACCACTCAAACAAAGAAGAAACCTGGATATACTGCTGGCAGGCGATACCAAAATACTGAATGACCTCGTCATTATCGGATATGGTATACAGACCAAAGCAAACATCACCGGGTCTATCGCCAAAGTAGAAGGACGCCGCCTCAAAAGCCGGCCTGTAACGAATGTACTCGCCGCCCTGCAAGGCACTGCTCCCGGCCTGCTCGTAACCCGCCTCAATGGACAACCCGGCAAAGAAGGATTTAATCTCCAGATCCGGGGGCTCTCTTCCGGCAATAACAGCGATCCACTTGTGCTTGTAGATGGTGCACCCGGTTCCATTACCTTACTTAATCCCAACGATATTGAATCGATCTCCGTACTGAAAGATGCTGCCGCTGCGAGTATATATGGCCCCCAAGCCGCTGGTGGCGTGGTACTCGTAACGACCAAGAGAGGTAAAGCAGGGAAGATCAGTGTTGAATACAACAGCCTCTTTGGTTTAGAGCATCCGATCAATTTGCCCAAACGTATGCACTCCTGGCAGGCAGCGACTTTGCAAAACCAGGCAGCGGCTAATGCCGGCATGGATCCCATCTGGACAGACCAGGAGATCGGTTACCTAAAAGACCCTGCTGTTGGAGCAATTGCTGATGGCAATGGAGATTATAAATATTATTACGACAATGATCCGCTGAAAAACGTGACCCGTCAGAATAGTTCCGTTTCCAATTTTAATATCAGTGCACGTGGTGGTTCTGCAGATCACCAATATATGTTGTCATTAGGACAGTTTTCCCGACAGGGCTTGTTTAATACCGGGCCTGATAATACGAATAGGAATAACGTACAACTGAATATCAATAACCGTTTCAGCGATATGATCAGCCTGGAAACGAGTTTGCAGTATGCGAAAAGTCATACACAATCACCCGGCTATCGTGTGGATGGGTACAATGGTTTATTGAATTATTTATACCAGGCACCGGGCAATGTTCCAACATATGTGCCCAATACAAGCAATTATACAACCGGTTATAACCCTATTTCGCTCTTACAGCACGGAGGCAAACGGGATGAACAAACATCTTTTGCTGATGCGACCTTTAGTCTGAAAGCAGAAAATCCTGTGAAGGGGTTAACGCTGAAAGCAGTGTACAGTCCGCAGATCACGCATTACTACGATGGGCTTGGCAAGCAAACTATCAATTACTATAACGGAAATGGGTATGTAAACAGCATCAATGATCCGAACTCTCTGAAAAGAGGCGATCAGCTGGAAGTACAGCATAGCCTGCAGTTACTGGCCGATTATGATATTCCTGCCGGCAAACTGAATACCATTCACATTCTTGGAGGCTATGCTTACGAGAGTCATTATCAGCGCCAGAAGATCTCTTCGCTCTACAATGTATCGGACAATGAGATTGCTACACTGGCATTTAATCAGCCTACATGGGCGGATATTCGCTGGTACAAAGCCTCCGGCTCACAGGGATCACTATTTGCAAGGCTGAATTATAACTTTAATGACCGGTACCTGGTGGAAGCGAACCTGGTGGCAGCAAGGCTGTTTTACAATAGTTCTACCATGAATTCGATTACCCGCCAGCACATCTTCCCTTCTTTCTCTGCGGGCTGGCGATTGAATAATGAGAAGTGGTTTAACCATGCCTTCCGCATCTTTGATGAGTTTAAACTGAGGGCTTCATGGGGGCTGTTAGGGAACTTCAACTGGCGGTCCGGGTTGAATGATTATAATTACCGTGATCAGCTGAAATATCCGCAGGCGTATCCATTGTTGAACGAGGATTATACAGACAGGTACATGCCGGGGAATAATAACTGGGAGACGATCAATACGACAAATGCGGGGTTGGACATGGCTTTCCTGAAAGGCCGCCTGACCGTGACAGCGGATTATTTTGTGAAGCACAATCCGCGTATACAGATAGCAGAACAGACTTTACCTCCTTATAATTATGCTTATCCTTCTTTCTTTATAGCCAGTATGCGGTCATGGGGATGGGAATTGAATATTGGGTGGAGAGATAACAGGGGGCCGTTTAGTTATTGGGTGAATGCGAATCTTTTTGACGACCAGAATAAGATCTTGCAATCGAATGGGAATACAGCATGGCTGGCGGGGAATAATAAAGGACTGGAAGGATTGCCTTATAATGCGATCTTAGGGTATAAAGCGGAGGGGTATTTCCAGAGTAATGATGAGGCGAATGCGCATGCATTTCAGAGTACGGCTACGGCTGCGGGAGATCTGAAATATGTGGATCAGAATAATGATGGGATTATTAACGGGGGTACTAATACGAAAGCAGATCATGGGGATCTGGTGTATTTAGGTAGTTCACAGCCGAGGTATTCTTATGGGTTTGATGCGGGATTTTCGTGGAAGGGGTTGGATTTTTCAGTGTTCTTCCAGGGGATTGGGGAGCGGAAGGTGATAGTGCCGGCGAAGTATAGTATGCCGTTTGTAGAAGGGTGGCAGCAGCCATGGCAGATACATGCAGATTACTGGACGGCGGAGAATACGAAGGCGGCTTTTCCGCGGTTATATAATGGCTATAGTCAAAATCTGGCGCCTAGCTCTTTTTGGGTGATGAATGCGGCCTATATACGATTGAAGAATTTGCAGTTGGGGTATACGTTTAGATTTGCGCATGGGCAGCCATTGATTAGTAGTCTGAGGGTGTATTTTTCAGGGCAGGATCTGTGGGAGATCAATAAGATGAAGATCAGGTATTATGATCCGGAGCAGGCGGCGAATACGGGGTATCAGTATCCGTTTTTCAGGTCGTTTACGTTGGGGATGAATGCAATATTTTAGACGGGAATGGTCTTTAATAAACACTTTCCTTTTTCATCAGTTACTTACATCATTTCACTAATAAAACATTCATGAAAGAGGGAATTCTCCAACGGGGGAATGAAAACCATTTTCAAAGAAATGGAATTCTCCAACGAAGATGAAAACCATTTTCAGAAAAAAACGCTTTTACCAAACGGTAAAAGCGTTTTTACTTATTGGGTTTGTTAGTATTGTCTAGTGTTCCTTTTTCCCTGCCAGCAGGTACAAAACTGCCATACGAACCGCTACCCCATTCTCCACCTGGTTCAGGATGATAGAATGTCCGGAGTCAGCTACATCAGAGCTTAACTCTACGCCGCGATTAATCGGGCCCGGGTGCATAATCACGATCTCTTTCTTAAGACTATCCAGCAGCTGGCGGTTTACACCGTAAGCCAGTGAGTATTCTCTCAGAGAAGAGAAGAGCGGTGTATTTTGTCTTTCCAGCTGTATACGCAGTACGTTTGCCACATCACACCATTCCAGTGTTTCGCGGATGTCGTAGCTGACATTTACACCCAGTGCTTCCTGCATGTGCTTAGGGATGAGTGTAGGCGGACCTACAACAGTTACCTCTGCGCCCAGTTGCTTCAGGCAGTAGATGTTGGACAGTGCTACGCGGGAGTGCATGATATCGCCACAGATGGCGATTTTCTTTCCTGTTACGGTACCGAGCTTTTCCCTGATAGAGAAGGCATCGAGCAGCGCCTGGGTCGGGTGTTCGTTGATCCCGTCACCGGCGTTTACGATAGGTACATCAATGTGTTTGGATAAGAAGTGTGGCGCACCGCTGGCTGAGTGTCGCATGACTACCATGTCCACTTTCATGGAGAGGATATTGTTTACGGTATCGATGAGGGTTTCACCTTTTGATACCGAAGATCCTGATGCTGAAAAATTCACCACGTCGGCACCGAGACGTTTCTCCGCCAGTTCGAAGGAGATACGGGTGCGGGTGGAATTTTCAAAAAATAAATTAACGATGGTAGTATCCCTGAGCGTAGGAACTTTTTTGATAGGTCTCTGTAAAACCTCTTTGAACTGATCAGCCGTTTGAAAGATAAGTTCTATATCCTGACGCTTCAGACCGCGAATTCCGAGGAGATGATTTACTGATAATGACATTTAAGATGCAAATATAAATGACCTGAATACAAAACCCAAAATCAATATCCGGACGGTATGGTAAAATTATTCGAAATTGATGGCATTAAGGCGGTGATGGTTTGTCTGTTTCACATTTCCGGGCAGATGGGTTGTTGTTTGAATTAGATAATGACGGCATTACGCTTGTCACGATCCAGCCAGTATACTTTTACCATTTGCGGCCAGAGAGTTCCCTGTTTTATTGGATACTGACAGCACCATGACCGTCACGATCCTTCCAACACACTTTCATTATCCCGGCCAGACATTATGCTGCTACTCAATAATAACAGCATCATGCCTGTCTATCTCCTTCCAGCACACTTTCATTATCCCGACCAGACATCATGCTGCTACTCAATAATAACATCATCATGCCCGTCACGATCCTTCCAGCGCACTTTCACCATTTCCGAATTGACAGCATCGATGGTACGCCCTACATAGTCCGCCTGAATAGGTAGTTCGCGGGTAAACCGGCGATCTATCAATACAAGCAGTTCTACCTCAGAAGGTCTGCCGAAATCCAGCATTGCATCCAGTGCGGAGCGGGTGGTACGGCCGGTGTACAGCACGTCATCGATCAATACTACTTTCTTATTTTCAATTGAAAAATCGATAGCGGTTTCGTTAGGCACATGGAGTGCTTTCCCTTTATTGAAGTCATCACGGTAGAAGGTGATGTCAATTCTTCCGTACTGGATTTTTACGCCTGGCAGCAGCTTCTGCAGGGTATTGTAGATTCTGTCAGCCAGATAAATACCTCTGGGCTGAAGTCCGATCAGCGCAGTTTTGGAGAAGTCTCCATGATTTTCGATAAGCTGGTGACAGAGTCTGTCAACAGTGATGGCCACTTGTGTACCACTCAGTATGGTCTTCAAAGTATGCAGTTTTAGGGGGTAAAAATAAGGAATATGAAAATACCGGGGGCCAAAAAATACGTATATCTTGCATACGGTTAACTTAATCATAAATTATATGAAGCAGCTTCTTATGTTTTCATTGTCCTTCTTTGTTTTTGCATGTAATTCCAAATCCCAGCTGAAAGTAGGTGATAAAGTACCGGCTTTCCAGCTCAAGGATCAGGATGGTAATACCTTTGATATCAATTCTGTGCTGGGGAAACAGCCATTGGTGATCTATTTTTATCCAAAGGATGAGACCAGTGTGTGTACGAAAGAGGCGTGTTCTTTCAGGGATTCTTATACCGCTTTTTCACAGTATGGGGCGAAGGTGATAGGCATTAGTTCTGATGGGGTGGCTTCGCATAAAAAGTTTGCGCAGCATCATAATCTGCCATTTACGTTATTGGCCGATACTTCTAATAGTGTGCGGAAGTTATTTGGGGTGCCGAAGACGTTTGTGATTCCGGGGAGGGTGACTTATGTGGTGGATAAGCAGGGAGTGGTGGTACATACTTTTAATAGTATGAAAGATGGGGAGAAGCATGTGACGGAGTCGCTGGCGGCGTTGAAGGGTATTAAATAATGGATAAGGGCACTTCTTTCGAAGTGCCCTTATATAACTTATGCTTCTTTCACAAACGGATACCCATACTCCGTAGGCGGTACCAGTGTCTCCTTAATCGTCCTTGCACTTAACCACCTGTACAGGTTCAGCATAGACCCTGCCTTATCATTCGTACCAGAAGCTCTCGCACCACCAAAAGGCTGTTGTCCTACCACCGCACCTGTCGGTTTATCATTAATATAGAAATTACCCGCAGCATTCACCAGCTTCTTAGTAGCCAGGTCAATTGCGTAACGATCCTGTGCAATGATAGAACCAGTCAATGCATATGCAGAGCTGCTATCTACCACGCCAATAATTTCTTCAAATTTATCTGCATCATAAGTGTAGATCGTCAATACGGGGCCGAAGATCTCTTCGCACATCGTTACGTATTTCGGATCTGTTACTTCGATCACAGTTGGTTCGATAAAGTAACCCTCTGTCTTATTGTAGTTACCACCAGCAATGATCTTAGCAGCAGGATCTTTTTTTGCATTCTCAATATAGTTAGTGATCTTATTGAATGAACGCTCATCAATCACTGCATTGATAAAGTTGCTGAAGTCTTCCACTGTACCCATTTTCATGGTCTTCAGTTCTGCCAGCAGACGGGTTTTTACCGCTTCGGCAATGTTAGAAGGCAGGTAAGCGCGACTCGCTGCAGAGCATTTCTGACCCTGGTATTCAAATGCACCACGTGCCAGTGCAATCGCAGTCACATCTACATCTGCAGAAGCATGTGCCAGTACGAAATCTTTACCCCCTGTTTCCCCTACGATACGTGGGTAAGCTTTGTATTTATTGATGTTCTGACCGATCGTCTGCCACATATGCTGGAACACAGCAGTAGAACCTGTGAAGTGAATACCTGCAAATTCAGGATGACTAAAACAGATATCACCCAGTTTAGGACCATCCACATAAACGAGGTTGATCACACCCGCTGGCAAGCCAGCTTCGATCATGATCTGCATGAAAACATGTGCAGCAAATACCTGGGTATCTGCTGGTTTCCAAACGACCACATTTCCACACATCGCAGCAGATGTAGGTAGGTTACCTGCAATCGCTGTGAAGTTGAACGGTGTTACTGCCAGTACGAAACCTTCCAGCGGACGGTATTCGGTACGGTTGTGAACCCCTGGAGAGCTGACAGGTTGTTGTTTATAGATCTCAGAGAGAAAATGCACATTATAACGCAGGAAGTCGATCAGTTCGCAGGCGCTATCGATCTCGGCCTGGTAGGCATTTTTGCTTTGACCGAGCATGGTCGCAGCATTCATGTGATAGCGGTATTTAGTAGCAATCAGTTCAGCGGCTTTCAGGAAAATAGCAGCGCGTTGTTCCCATGTAGTAGCAGCCCACTGTTCTTTAGCGGCCAATGCTGCTGCGATGGCATCATTGATATGGGAGGCATCGCCCATGTGGAAATGACCCAGTTTGTGCTTGATTTCGTGTGGAGGGCGCAGGTCAACGGTTTTTCCTGTGCGGATTTCCTGGTTGTTGATGTACATAGGAATATCCGCCTGTTGCGCCTTAAAGGCAGATAGTTGCTTTTTCAATGCAACCTTTTCTGGCGATCCGGGTGCATAGCTGTAAACCGGTTCATTTGCCGGTGCAGCAAAATGAAAATAAGCGTTGTGCATTCTCAAAGAGTTTTTGTTGTAACGAGATAATGAAGTTGTTTACA
>NZ_MTKN01000058.1 GCF_001975825.1 [Flexibacter] sp. ATCC 35208 | reverse complement strand
AATGTGGTAAAATCCAATCTCGTACCTTATCTTCGTCTATGAGTCCCAGAATTATTCGTTTTTATTTGCCAAAACAAAAATCCTTAATTCCTGGGACTTCCTTTTTGTCCTTCAAAAAGTGTAAACAACTTCAGTAATAAATCATTTATGTTTTTTTATGACCAGATTGCTATTATTAGTAAGACACTGAATGGTGTTGTTATTGGTGATTTCAATAGAGATGAACCAATAATATTTAATGACCCTAACACACGAACTTTCATAGTTACAAATTATCATGAAACTGTCCATCGAAGCCATAAATATATAATGTTGGTATTGGAACTATTTTTACATTACTATCAAATTTTTGAAGCTTGGGCTTTTGTTTTTTTAAATGAAAATTATAAGAAGATAATTAACCATCCGGAATTTTAATGGACAAGATGAATAACACCTTTATAGAGCTATGTTTGCCGTAAACGATAAACATTCCTGAAATACAGGTTGCAGACCCGCATTCTACAATAAAAAAGAGCAACTTTTTAGTAACATATTATACCCTTTGCAAACTCTATTTCCATACAAGGCATATCTATATTCTAAAGAATTCATCATTCTAATAATAAAAACATCCCCGTATCATAATTTTGCAAATGGTAGCTCATTCAACATATCATATACTTTATAAGATGTTGTATATTTTGTTAAATACTTAAAATTCCAACTTACGGAAGATATTTTAGTCCCAATATCATCATCTAGCCCCTCAAATAAAAAATCAAAATTATCAGGCCATTTGATTGATCTTAATAATTCAACATGCAACGCAGGATCAAACAAAGTGAAATTCGGCCATTCCGGGAATCTATTACTTTCTGCACTGCTATCCAAAATACGACAAGAAGCCAAATCACATTTTGAAAAATCACAATTAACAATATCACCTATTCTCTTCTCGTCATCCCGAACAAAATAGGATGGCCAATTTCCAAAATCATTGCCTGATAACTGCCCCTCAAAAGAACAGCTATCAAAGAAACAGTCAGCCCAGCAATAATTTGTGAATCTTTTTTTGAATATTAATTTTGAATTAATAAAGGAAAGATTGCGCGTGACTAAGAATTTGGAGGTTACATTAATAGTAATATTACAATTTTTAAAAATAGTTTCTCCCCAATAGGAGCTATTGTCTATAATAATCTTTTCCCCCTCAACTAAAGTATAATCAAATGGCACCATAATTTATTAAAAAAGTAATTAAACGCTCCCAATTTAAGAATAAATCCCGTGGCCTCCACTTTAAAGTAACATCAAAGATTACCTATTCAATAACAAGTAATTGTATCTCCTCTTTCAATTATAATATTAATAATGTCATTTGATAGTGTATAATTGTCAGGCAACTTAAGACCCAGCATTTTACTCGTTATGTATTCTATATATCTTTTTTCGCCTTTACTTATGATAAATATCTTTCCCGCATTTAAACCAATGTGAAATTGTAAGTCATCTGGTATTAATATTTGAGGATACTTTTTCAAATAAAAAGAGTAATAACTCGGCCATATCCAAAGCCCATCTGTATAAATAATATTAGGGCCGATTAATTCCCCATCTTCATCGTATAAATTGGATATATAACGAACTATCGAAACTCCACTTTCTAGATAATTACAAATTTCAAATAACTTTTCTTTATCAAGCAAACTATCAGAAAAAAGAGAATTTATTTTTCTAGAGCATGCAATATGCGGATCATGAATTTGCAAAAAACCGACAGCATTCATATTTCATATTAAGGTTTAAATATTTTAAAAACACCTCGTGGAACTATAGGTTTACCTAACTGAAACCAAGAACCAGGATACCCTACAAACATCGGCCTTGTAGGTGCCACAACCATTCCTTGAGACATTGTAGACAATCGTTGAGCAGCTCCCCCTTCTAATGAACCGGACCAACAGGACATCAACCGAATACGAGTACCTGGTTGATAGCCATCAGCAAGCATTTTCGAATACAACTCTTCAACACTCATTCGTTGACCATTAAAAATTAACTCTTCTCAATTCTTAGCTCCATGTACTACGACATCGAACCATCCTTTTCTAGATGGCAAATTAGCCATACTTTCCAAAACTATTTCATCATTTCCGTAACCTGCTAACAATTTACTGCTAGTAGAAAAATCGACCTCCGAAGCAACTTGAACCGATGCAGTGCCTGTCAAATCTAAATATTTTGTTGCACGATATGCTTTGAAAATTTTTAAAACCGGAGGCAAAAGGAACAAAATAAGATTTAAGAGGAAAATATTCCGCTCTACCAGAAGCCTTAAGTTCTTGAGTCTTCCCTGCTTGATCTACATAATGAGAATTTCAATAATTGGATGTTTCGTCTAAAGTATGATTGCCAATAATTGAACCTGTTTCAAGACGACCATCTGGTCTAAAAGACTGATTTGTATTATTAATTACGTATTCGCCATTTTCTCCCCGTGTAGCATAATTATAGTTAACATGTAATTTCCCAAACCACATATTTCTAACCTCTCCACCATATTCTTTAGTATAAGCTTGAGCAGGCCTTCTTTCTGCAGCAGTGGGACCCCAAAGTCCAAAAAACAACGCCCCATTTGGATCGACATTGATAAGAGGATTATATCCAACGATGCTATAATCACTAATGAATGGTCTGGACACTGGATCTGGATTTCATTGCCTACCTATCCTAGAATCATATTCCCAAAACTGTGCTGTATAACTATTACCCTCTATGTTAACTTCTTTACTTTTTTCCTGTCCATTATTAATGTTGATATGCACTATGTAGCTATGAATCCTTTAACACCATTACTTGGAAGATTTGGAGCTGGGCTTAAAATTGATTTAAAAAGTTATTTTGTTATTATTGGAGGGAAAAAGGAGATACTAAGGTCCGTTTTACCGGCGTCGTAAAAGGAGATGATTATCCTAACACCGAATTCTTTGTTAAGGATGTTAAGGGAAACCCTTTGGCATTAGGTTTTGATGTTCGCGGTGATTCACCATTTAACCTCGGAGGAGGGCCAAGTGAAACACTATTCCGTTTTGATATAGAAGTGGATCTAAATAAAGACGGCTCATTAGGGAATACTGTCAGATTTAAAGATGAGAAAGGAACATCACATTCAATGACTTTGAAAGAATGGAATGATAAATACTTAAATGCTGATGTAAATCGAAAAAAAGAATAACTATGCGACAATTGCGTACCTTAATTTTATTTTTTCTATTAAGTTCCTGCCGTACGGAAAAAGAAATGCATATCATTCCGCGTGGATATGTTGGTTGGGTTGTTATCGCTTTTAAACAAAAGGATGGCGTAAATATTGCACTAAAAAATGGATTTAGAGTGTATGAAATACCTGAGAACGGAGTTTTAAAGGTGAAAGAAGACTCAAATGATGGTGTATTTGAAGAGTCAGATATATTGTTTCTTCAATGTAAAGGAGATAATTCTTATGACACTTTGAAGTTTTTTACAGGGTGGATAACGGAAAACAGGTTTAAGAAACAACGTATTGAATTGGAGCCATCTAAAGTAATAGTTCAGGCTCCAGGTGTATTGGGGGGTGAGGCAGTAAACAACTCAGGAGGGTACTTTTATTTTGTTGGCCAAATCAAAGATTCTATGTTCGCCGAGAAAAGCTATGAAGCATTCCTGATTAAAGCAAATAATATAATCAAATAGCATGATGAAAAATTGCTGGCTGGAAGTTAGATAAAAAGAAGCCAACCAATTAATTGAAATAGATAGAAAAGTCTAAGTTTTGTGCTATTGGTTTTTGTTTTAATAAAAATACTGACACGGATGATTTCTTTAGCATTGGATTTCGTGATTCAGATTCTGTTTGTATTGATAAGATAATAGGAAAAGTGATAGTTTGTTTCTGAGGATCAACTACTTATTCTTCTGTTCCTAATACGAATTTTAGTGAGGTTACATTAAGTCTTGATTACTTGATGGCAAATAATTTGGTAGAGTGTCAGAGAACTAATAGGGAGCGCAAGCAATGTATATGGAGGGGGGTAGGCACTGAGGGAAGTATTCTTGTAGGTAATGTCGCATCTCGACCTCAAATTTTGGAAGCGGCAATTCATCACATGCAAAGAATCAAATATGTTGGAGAATATGTGCAAGATGTTTTAAGCAAAGCTCGGTTAGAAATTGAATCTCAAGACCATTTGCTTAAAATTGGAAAGAAAGAGGGGGCTGCATCAGAAATGGCTGAAATACAAAAGGTTAAGGAGACTTGGCAGGAATTTTATAATACATTAAAGGGAGCTACAAAAAGTGAATGAAATTATGGAAGTTATAGTTTCGCAGGTTTTTCAAACAAGCCTTGGTCTAATTGCAGTTTTGAACTTCCCCAATTCTGTTGTTCCGATGGTTAATATGAGATTAATAAAAGGAGATATAATTTATTTAATTAAGGGTGTACAATTTGAAAGTCCAAGACAGAATGAAGCTATGGGTGGTAGACAATTTAGTTGTTTTGGCGTTCACAAACATTAAAGACTTAATTGAGCCATAACTCCTAAAAAATAAATAAAAATCATGAAGGATGCGATTATAATAACAGATTCAACGTTTGAATTATCGGACTTTAAGGCCTATGCAAAGCGCTTATTTGAGTTTAAGGAGGCAAATGAATCTAAAATTGAATATTATATTCCCTATGAACAGGAAAGTTATTTTTCCATATCAAAAGATAACAGTATGTTCGATCTGATGGAACCCTATGAAAAAAAAATAATAGCGTCTGAATTTGAAACGTTTAATATTTTTGCAAGCCTATTTTACGACTTTCGTTATGTACAAAGTTTAGTGGCATCTATTCCATCTGAAAGAAAGATTTTTATTGATAATGACCACGGAACAATTATGCGAAAGGAAGACTTTTTGAGTCTTAATTCTTATGAGGAGTTTATTAAAGGATTTGAATGAAGGGCTTAGTTTGTATGTTTAATTATGCACAAGACGGTGAATTTGAAATTCTCTTCACAGGTTTCTATTCGTATACAGGTTGTGTAACCCAAAAATCATAAACTACTGAGTCGTAATTGTCTCTTTTTTATTTTTTAATTCTACGTTTTTCCAGAGCAACTCTGATGAAAAATTAAACTTGGAACATGACATTAAGAGATCTCATTATTAATATATCCGACATAGATGGGACTTTAACTATCTATATGTTAGATTTATTCAATCCTGAATCAGATGTAGTTCTCATTGAGCAAGATCAGGCAGATAATAATTTAAAAATAGTTAATGGACAAGAGTATCATTATTTGCTTGAAGTCTTTTTGGCTAAGGAAATTATCGAAGATTTTGTTGTTACACAAGGCCGAGAACCCTCAACGGAAGAAGCTCTTAAATGGGTATATGATTACGGTATTAAGGATGGATGATGTTGTCGTAAGGGGAAATCACGCTTGCTTTTTATATTCAAATAAATTTCATTGCATTGCTTGTAGAAGTGCCAACCTTACATAAGCCAGTTATGCAGGGAGGATTATAGCCCTCTGTTAGATACGATTATACCAAGAATGAAATACTAGGGAAGTTTAATTCAAATATTCTTACTTCTGAAAATATACAAAATCCTACGTGCAATCTCCCGTTATCCTCTCCATCGGCAAATTAAACCCCATACTGCTAATCCTTTTAATGTCCTTATGCTATACTTATAGCAGGATCGTTATAGCTTCACCGGCGTTACCAAAACTCCCTATATACGCACTAATCCGTTTTTCAGTTTTCCTTTTTACCCCTTTTAAAACAATAACATTTTCTTGAAAACCAGCCAATTATATCCCCCGTAGATAAAGGTGTTAACAATCCTAATTAAAATTTTCAATTATGAAAAAACTGGCACTGTTTGCATTGATCGCCTTTGCAACAATCATTACATCTACATCTCAGGCGCAGGAAAAAACAGTTATGGTAGGAGGTGCTGCTATGTATCCTTCTAAAAATATCATCGAAAATGCTGTTAATTCAAAAGATCATACTACACTCGTCGCCGCTGTAAAAGCTGCTGGTCTTGTAGAAACACTGCAGGGAGCAGGTCCTTTCACCGTTTTCGCACCTACTAATAAGGCTTTTGACAAATTGCCAAAAGGTACTGTCGAAACATTGCTTAAACCAGAAAACAAATCCATGCTGCAGGGTGTACTCACTTACCATGTTGTAGCCGGAAATCTGGATAGTAAAGCGATTTCAGAGCTGATTAAAAAAGGGAATGGCAAAGCGGAATTAACAACTGTGCAGGGTGGAAAATTATGGCTCTGGATGGAAGGTGGTAAACTGATGATCAAAGATGAAAAAGGTGATGTGGCAAAAGTAACGATTAAGGATGTTCATCAGAGCAATGGAGTGATTCATGTGGTTGATCAGGTATTGATGCACAAATAATCGCTTCGGATTTTTGCTTAAAACAAAAGAGTTTGCTTAAACAAAAGAGCTTGTATCTTATCCTGATACAAGCTCTTTTAATTCAAATATTCTTCCAACTAAAAATGTGCAAAATCCTGCGTGTAATCTCCCGTTATCCTCTCCATCGGCGGGTTAAAATACCCATACTTCAAATGCGGGAACTCTTCATGTATCAAATCCTGCAATTGCTTCACACCCAAACACTGACCGGGGTCTGTAATTCCTAATCTTCCGAGATACCAATCCGGATCAATATTGAAATTCCTCCACTGTATCATTTTCAGATTCGTATCCCTGATCAGCTTCCGCAGCGCCTCATATTCATCCTCACTATCCGTCATTCCTGGAAACACGAAGTAGTTAATAGATGTCCATCCATTGAACTCATTCACCACTTTCAAACTCTCCACGATATCTTCGAACTGATAATTATTCGGTCTGTAATAAGGCGTATAATACTTCTCCTGCGCAGAATTCAAACTCACACGAATACTATTCAACCCTACCTTACACAACTCTCTCACCGCATCCGGCTTACTACCATTCGTATTGATATTGATACTACCCTTCGACGTATGTTTCCTCATCTCAATGATCGACTCACGGATCGTCTCCCACATCAGCAACGGCTCTCCTTCACAACCCTGTCCGAAAGACACGATCGGGAAAGGCGCTGTTTCCAGGTGCGGTACGGTGAATTCTACAATCTCTTCCGCTGTCGGCTTAAACCGCAAACGATCCTGTGTAGAAACAATCGTTTCCTCTTCCGGCTGGAACGAAATACAGCCAATACAATTGGCATTACAAGCCGGTGATGAAGGAATCGGACATTCCCAACGACCCATAAAATAATTACGCGCCGCAGGACAATGATACGTCAGCGCACAATTATCAGCCAGGTGTTTTACCAGTCTGTTATGCGGATATGCCTGGATCAGGTCTTTTACTCCCTGCTTTACTTTCTTCTCATCAAAACCACCACATTCCTGTCTGATATCATCTTCAATTCTCACTGCCGGTACATAAAACTTCCCATCCAGCCAACCTACTGCTGTATAGCAGAACAATGGCAGGGTAGGAGCATCCGGCATGGTTTCATATGCCGCTATATAAAATCCTGTATGCGCAGGGGGAATAAAGGCAGCTACCGCCCATCCTTTATCGCACAACTGCATCTCGCCGGTTTCGGCATTCAATCCAATTCCACGGCGACCAGGCAATTCATACAATGACCCGCCTTCCGGCAGTTCTATCCATTCGTCCAGTTCTATAGGCCATGCATCCCAGCCACTACGGCCGGTGGTAAGCATGGTTGTATCTTCGAAAATATTCCCCTGACCGTCGGAATATAAAATGTACGGCGACTGTTTTAACATACTGAGTTGTGATTAAAGCCTGCTCTTAAAAAATGCATTCATTTCAGCTTCTTTATCTGCACCGGGTTCATCCAAAACTTCCAGTTGCAGTACTTTGTTGTCTTTAAAGTCTAAAGTGAGCAGGTCGTTGCGCAAAATTAAGTTATTCAGGCGGCTCCAGCTAATCACCTTTTCTGAAAAGGTGGTAGGCAGGATAGCGCCATTGATATCTACTTTAATATAGGAAGGCATGAAAATCTTGTATTCTGCATAACCAATGTACGCTGTGGCAATACCTGTGAGGAACAGGAAACCGGCTACCAGCGGCTGCATATGGGTTAGCACATACAAACACCCTGTCAGACAGGCAAATGCCTGTACAGTACGTGCAAGACTATTGGCAGACTGTATATTCTTAAACCTCCTCATCATAAAAGGGAAGACAAGGCTCCCAATGCCGAGCAGGAAAAAGAATCCTGCCACCGCCCAGTTGGGATCCGGCCTGTTGTAAATACCGATGGTAATTAATAAGAAAAGTATGCCGATGAGACCATGCATAGCTGGCTGCAACCGCAAGCGGGTCATGGCATTGGGATGTAAGATCCTTATTTTATAAGATTGCATGAGTGAAATTACTTGTTATAAAAGCCCGCTGGTATAAAAGTATGCTGGCATTCCTTGTTATGAAGGCATGCTAGTATTATTTGTTATAAAAGTATGCTGGCATTCCTTGTTATAAAGGCACGCTAACATTACTTATTATGAAGGCATGCTAACATTATTTGTTATAAAAGTATGCTAACATTCCTTGTTATGAAGGCACGCTAACATCACTTATTATGAAGCCCGCTAACATTACTTATGATGAAAACCCCGCTGGCATTACTTATTATCCGGATGCACCATCAAATTACATAATTTAAAAAGCACTCTCGCACCCACATTCGCATCCCACTCTTCATGCGCGCTGCTTACCTCACTCAAATCAAACCCAATCAGCTTACGACCACTCGCCAGGATCTTTGCAAATAAATAATAAATCTGCTCGCACTCAAAACCTCCCGGCACCGGCGTACCCGTATGCGGACACAACTTAGGATCCAGACCATCTATATCAAAACTGATATACACCTGTTGCGGCAACCTATCCACCACTTCATTCGCAATCGTCGCCCAGTTCCCCCCTTCGTACTGATGGTGTTTGATATCCCTGTCAAAGAAAGTATTGACCCTTTCTTTATTATTCTCAATGTATTGCAGTTCTTCTTCGCAGTAATCACGTATACCTAGTTGAACAAGTTTCGTCACGGCCGGTACTTCGTTCAGCACATTATACATAATAGATGCATGGGAGTACTGGAAACCCTCGTACCCATTGCGCAAATCGCAATGCGCATCGATCTGCAGAATACCGAATTCACCTTTCTCTTCCGCCAGCGCTTTAATATAGCCAAGCGGAGTTGAGTGATCTCCACCTACCAGGCCTACGAGCTTGCCTTGTTCCAATAAAGATTTGGTTTGACTATATACCCACTCGTTCATGAGCGCAGTACCTTTATTTACGTCTACGAGCGTCTTTTTCAGAAATTCATTTTCGGAAATATCGCCACCTTCTATGAGGAATTTGAGGTAGAGCTCAGCTTCTTTGCGGAGGTAATCGCTACGGAGCAACATATGCTTGTCCGGGTCGCGCATGTAAAAGCCTTTTCTCCACCCTTCTTTTACATCAGGATCCAGGAGGTCGATCTGTAACGACGCTTTACAGATTTGTTCAGGCCCTCTTGCAGTACCGTGACAGTAGGAAACCGTCACCTCCCATGGAATAGGGAGTAAGACGAGTGATGCATCCTCTTCAGTGGTTGGTAAACCAAAGATATTGTTGGATACCAGGCTGACAGAATTAGGATCAAAGTTGGATAAATCCGCCATGATTATGAAGTTCTTATACTAATTTTCGGCGCAAAGATAGTACTTTATATATAAAGCGGTATTGCACAGCGTGGCCCCGAAATGAATACACAAAGGCAGAGCCGGCTTTTATGATAAATATCATGTTCCCTTTCATGTAAAAATTCCACTTTCAAACCTCATTTTGCCGTAATTTTGCGCATCGAAGTGTGAATGATGCGCATTGATGGATAAAAAAACACATTAAGGGGAAGCTTAAGATCTATTACGATATGAAGAAGTCTAATATTGTTTTATTGGTGTTGATTGCTGTAGCAATTGGGGTGATTGTAACAGTGGCCGGTGATTTCAGCACCTATGAAACATTCGCCACAGCTCGTCAGAAAGAAGGAAAAGAGTTCCAGGTGATCGGAAAACTGGATACCACCAAAACTATGCTGTATGATCCTGCAAAGGATGCTAACCTGTTTACCTTTTATGTACAGGACAAATCCGGTGAAGTCTGCAAAGTAATTTATTTCGGTACTAAACCCACTGACTTCGAAAAAGCAGAAAGCGTCGTGCTGACTGGCAAAATGATCAAAGATGGAGAATTTCATTGTGGCAAGATCCTCATGAAATGCCCGTCTAAATATAAAAATGACCAGGTAGCGGTTGGCAACAAAGTATAAGCCATTCGCTTTATAATATTAAAATAGTAGTTAATGGCCCGCACCGTCGGGCTATTTCTTCATTCTAGCACCAATTATCTTGAAGACGACATATATAGGAGAGCATTTATTGCCAGGGCAGTTTGGACATTTTTTTGCAGTTCTGGCGTTCGTAGCCTCGATAGTGGCCACTGCCAGCTATTGGGTGAGCGTACGTACCGACGATGAGGTAAAGAAGCGTTCCTGGAAGCTGCAGGGCCGTTGGGCATTTATCATTCAGGCAGCATCCGTATTTGCCGTATTTGCTTGCCTGTATTATGCATTGTACAACCACTTTTTTGAATATAAATATGTATGGCGCAACTCAAGCCGTGATCTTCCGGTTAGTTTGCTGTTGTCCAGTTTCTGGTCTGACCAGGAAGGTAGTTTTATGCTCTGGTCTATCTGGCAAAGCATACTGGGTCTCGTACTGATCCGTACCACTAAAAAGTGGGAAGCGCCTGTGATGACCATGCTCTCATTTGCACAGGTTTGTCTGGGCAGTATGCTGATCGGTATTTTCATTTTAGATTACAAAGTGGGTAGCAACCCGTTCCTGTTGTTGCGTCATGCAGCGGAAAACCAGGGGCTGCCATGGGTAAATAGTCCCAACTACCTCAACTTTATCAAAGATGGTAATGGTCTGAACCTGTCCCTGCAGAACTACTGGATGGTGATTCACCCGCCGATATTGTTCCTGGGTTTTGCTTCTACAGTTGTACCTTTTGCTTTTGCCTTTGCAGGTCTGTGGACAAGAGAATACAAAGAATGGATCAAACCAGCCCTGCCATGGGCCTTGTTCAGCGCTGCTGCACTGGGTCTTGGTATTATGATGGGTGCTGCATGGGCGTATGAGTCGCTGACATTTGGTGGTTACTGGGCATGGGATCCGGTAGAAAATGCCTCCCTGGTGCCATGGCTCACGCTGGTAGCGGGTATTCACACCCTGCTGGCCTTTAAGTCATCCGGCCATGCGCTAAAAGCGACCTTCTTTTTCTTCTTTATTACCTTTATTTTAATACTGTACTCTACCTTCCTGACCCGTAGCGGTGTATTGGGCGATACTTCTGTACACTCCTTTACGGACCTGGGTATGAGCGGACAACTGGCCTTCTTCCTCTTTGCGTTCATTCCGGCTTTTGCCATGCTGATCGCGCGCAGGAAAGAGATCCCGACCATTCACAAGGAAGAAAGTACTTATTCCCGCGAGTTCTGGCTCTTTATCGGTTCCCTGATCCTGATGATTGCCGCTATCCAGATCACTTTTACCACTTCCATCCCGGTGTGGAACAAGCTGATTAACAACCTGGGTATCAAGAAACTCCTCCACCTTACAAATGATATTGCACCTCCTGCGGATGGTGTATTCCATTATAATAAGATCCAGATCTGGGTGGCGATCGTGATCGGTATACTCACCGCTGTCGTGCAGTTCCTGAAATACAAGGATACGCCGAGAGGGGAGTTTACCCGTAAACTGATGATCCCGACAGCATTGGCACTGGTTGCGACCGTGCTTTCCGGCTGGCTGGGCAAAGTAAACTACGATGCTTACGGTGCGGGTTTCCTGATGGCGATCTACCTGATGATGTTTGCGAGCTACTATGCGATCATTGCGAACATCGCTTACATCTGGATCGGTCAGAAAGGTAAGCTGAAGGCGGCAGGTGCTTCTGTGGCACATATCGGTTTTGGTATGGTGCTGCTGGGTATCGTGATCACTTCGTCCAAGAAAGAAACCATTTCAATCGACAGGATGAAAATGCTGGATGGCGGTTTCTTTGGTGCCAACAGTAAGGAGAATCCACGTGAGAACCTGATGCTGCCACGTAATTTCCCTGTGCAGATGGGAGATTACCACGTCACCTACGCAGGCGACTCCTTGCCGGCGGGCGAATCGAAGACATTCTACCTGGTAAGGTACGATCGTAAAGATCCTGCTACCGGTAAAACACTGGAAGCCTTTACCTTACATCCGGATGCGTTCCTGAGCAACAAGGGAGAAGCGACGTTGACACCAAACCCGGATTCAAAACATTATTGGAACAAGGATATCTTTACTTATATTACAGCTGTTCCTTTGAAAGAAGATGACAGCGATACGGCGACTTATCAGCCGCATGTGGTAGCACAGGGTGATTCTATCTTCTTCTCCAACGGGTACATGGTGATGGAAGGCCTTGATCCTCAGCCAACCAGCCGTAATTATGCTGCTGAGCCAAATGACCTGGCTGTGGGTGCAACCCTGAAAGTGTATACCAAGAACAATGACCAGTACAACCTGAAGCCGATTTACCTGATCCGCGACAGTAGTTACGAATATAATATCCCGGATACCGTGGCACCACTGTCACTCTATGTTCGCTTTAGTAAGATCCTGCCAAAGGATAAAAAGGTAGAACTGGAAGTAAAAGAATCCACCGTTTTCAGGGATTACATAGTGATGAAGGCCTTCATCTTCCCATTCATCAATGTATTGTGGATAGGGGTGATCGTAACGGTGATCGGATTCATTATGAGTATGTTCCAGCGCTTGCGTCAAAACAAAGAAAAGCCAGCTATAAAGAAACCTTTGACAAAAGAAAAGGTAGTTTAATAGTCTGACGATATAAATGAATTGATACAGGTAATAATCCCGGTTATTACCTGTATTGTTTTTTAATAATAATTCACTCTCCATGAATAGCAGATGGCTGCGCGTTTCTCTTATGATCCTTACGTCTTTGGTGTTGGTATATTACCTGGGGCCAAGGCCTGCTGTGCCGGTGTATGATCCAAAGTTTCCGCAGGTACCTGACAATGTTGCGGAGCTGGACAAATACGTTCGTCAGAAAGAGGCACAGCATAAACTGAAGCCGGATAATGAGGCGAGGATCGTGTGGCGTGATTCCCTGCATGCGAGAACGGAATATGCGGTGGTGTACCTTCATGGTTTTTCGGCCAGTCAGGGAGAGGGGAACCCGGTGCACCTGGATTTTGCAAAGCGATATGGTTGTAATCTATACCTGTCCAGACTGGATGCACATGGACTGGATACGACAGAGCCATTGCTGACCATGACAGCGACGGGGTTATGGAAGGATGCCAAGGAAGCGCTGGCGATCGGGAAGGCATTGGGGGAGAAGGTGATCCTGATGGGCACATCTACAGGTGGTACGCTGGCATTGGAGCTGGCGGCGACGTATCCGAATGATGTGTATGCGGTGATCAATATGTCACCAAATATTGAGATTAATAATGACATGGCTTTTTTGACGAATAATCCGTGGGGGTTACAGTTGACGAGGATTGTGATGAATGGGGATTATAATGAGTCGAAGGATAAAGATTCGCTGCGGGCGCAGTATTGGTATACGCGATACAGGCTGGAAGCGGTAGGGGAGTTGCAGGGATTGCTGGAAACGACGATGGTGCCGGCTACGTTCAGGAAGATAAAGCAGCCGGTATTGAATTTATATTATTATAAGGACCAGAGACACCAGGATCCGACGGTGAAGGTGAGCGCGATATTGAGAATGGAGAATTGGCTGGGTACGGCGGATAGTTTGAAGGAGGCGGTGGCGATACCGGAGGCGGGGAGTCATGTGATTGGGTGTTATATGACATCGCATGATGTGATGGGGGTGGAGAGGGCGATCAATGAGTTTGCGCAGCGGAAGTTGAAGATGGATACAGTGATGCAGAAGGCAGATAATTGAGTTTAACGCAGGGCGGATGATGGAGAAAGTGCTGGGGGTGGATAATTGAGTTTGTTTTGAGATTTGTGGATGCAGGGAATTGAACTTACTGCCGGCCACAGGCCTGTTTTGCGGAAGGAGAAAGCAGGAAATATCATAAAAGATTAATATCAGTTCCTATTGATATTTACCTTAACTTTAGCAAAGTATTAGGAATACTTTAAGAAATGGGTCGTTCAATATCCGCATTCTTCATTGTTATCATGCTTTGCCTCTTTAGTCGTGTAGGGGTCTTTGCTCAGACCAAACACGGTCTGGATAGTATCCCTGTCAGTGCTATTATAGTCAATGGCGACACCATTCCAAGCATTACTCTCCGCATAGTAGAAGTTATCGATAAATTACCGAAGAAGTTCCGTAAACAGCGAGAAGCGTGGACGCGTCTGCGCAACGCGGTGTATGTAACTTATCCTTATGCAGTGCAGGCTTCCAGGATTCTGAAAGATGTGAATAGCAGACTGGCTGCTTTGCATGACAAAAAGGATCGGAAGGCTTACCTGGCAAGTGTAGAGAAACAGATGAAGGCGCAGTTCGGCGATAAGCTGGAGAATTTGTCTATTTATCAGGGGCGTATATTAATGAAGTTGATAAACAGGCAGACTGGTCAGAACTGTTATGAGATCATTAAGGAATTGAAAGGAGGGTTTTCTGCACGGATGTGGCAAACGGTGGCTTTCTTTTTTGGGGGAAATTTGAAGAGTGAGTATGATTTGGATGAAGATAAGGATATAGAGGCGATTGTGCAGGAGATAGAGATTTATAGGGGATCGAGGGCGTCTAATTAAGAGAGCGTAGGGATTATAGCCAGATAGCTTCAATCCGGTAGTTCCGGGCCTATCATTGATGACTTTAGTGGATTAACCCAATGGCTCTCAGCCTATATTTAACAAGACATTGAAGCGGCGGTTGCCGCTTTTTTTATAACTTTCACACATGCGATTCAAAATTATTTTAGGCGGCCTCCTGCTTTGGAGTGCAGCAACCATGGCCCAGGACAGCGTATTGTACATTGTTGACAGTGTAGAGGCGACGAATGGCCTTGAGCAACTTACACCCGACAAGATCGCCCTTATTAATATTGTGAAAAGCCCGACTTTACAGGCGCAGTATGGCGCTAAAGCGGCGAATGGGATCATGTATATTGAGACCAAGCCATTTGCACGCAGGCGGTATAATCGGTTATTTACCAGTTTGTCACCTGCTTTTGAGGCGGCGATTAAGAAATATGGGGATGATAGTAAATTCCAGTACATACTGGATGGTACTAAGATAGATGACAACTCGGTGAATATGTTGGCGGCGCTGGAAAGGAAAAATATTACCAGCCTGGTAGTGGTGGATGGAGACGCGCTGAAGAAGACGTATGATGTGAAGGATAGGAAAGTGGGGGTGATCATTACATCGAAATAAAACGATATGAAACCTTGTTGTGGGGCGGGTACTCACAAATAATATAAACATCCATAATATGGAAGAGGCAGGTATTTATCTCAGAATGGATGTTTTTCTCTATTTAAAATAAGCATCCTATACGAAAGGAACAGGTGTTCTATTAGAATGGATGTTTTTCTCCATTACAATATGCATCTTTTATACGAAAGGAACAGGTATTCCTATTAAAATGGATGGTTTTCTCCGTATAAAATATGCATCTTTTATACGAAAGGATCACATATTCCTCTCAGGAAGGATGTTTTTCTCCATTAGGGTTATATTTGCACCCGAAAGGAAAGAATTCAAGATGAAATTAGACATATTAGCAATAGTTGCGCATCCCGATGATGTGGAGCTGGCTTGTGCAGGTGCCCTCATGGTACATGCGGCACAGGGAATGAAAGTAGGCGTACTGGACCTGACAAAGGGAGAATTGGGCACGCGGGGTACCCCCGAAACCCGTGCCGCAGAGGCGGCAGATTCTTCCAGGATAATGGGACTGGATGTAAGAGAAAACCTGGGATTGCCGGATGGCTTTTTCAGAAATGACACAGAAGAGCAATTGCAGGTGATCGCGATGATCAGGAAATATCGCCCTGAAATAGTGCTGACGAATGCCCGTGAGGACCGTCATCCGGATCATGGACGTGCGGCGGTGCTGGTGGCAGATAGTTGCTTTTTATCTGGTCTGAGGAGAATAGAGACAACATTAGATGGACAAGAGCAGGAAGCCTGGCGCCCAAAACAGGTATTCCATATGCTGCAGAATAAAATAGAAAACCCTGATTTTGTGATAGATATCTCTGCTGTAATAGAGCGGAAGAAGGAAGCGATCAGGAGTTTTAAGACACAGTTTTTAGCCCCGGCGGCGGACAATGAGCCTGCTACTTATATTTCTTCACCTGCGTTTTTTGAGAATATTATCAGCCGTGACAGGTCATTTGGCCAACTGGTTGGGGTAGAATATGCAGAAGGGTTTACGACAGCTAAAATGCTGGGAATCAAAAGCTTTAATGACCTTATTGGAAATGTAACCTGAAGTAGGGAAGCCTGGAAATGACCAATTTTGAGGAACGTGTTGTAGAACTGGGGTGCATAAAACACACAGTTCCTTTGCCATATATAAATAACGAAGGAACAGCTATTTTATATTATTAAAAAGATTGGAATAATTAAGGGCAATAAAACTCTGTTTCCCGATCTGGGAATAGAAAATGGTATGAGTACGGTACACCGTTGCTCTTCAAACATTAGATGAACAGATCTTGAGTGGCATCAAATTCATCATGTTTACTGAAACTGTTTTTAATGAACGGAATCAGAGCAAGGCCTATCGTAATTATCACTAAGAGTACATTTTTCGCTTTCATATCCTGTCGTTTTATTGTAAATGGATGAGTATACTTATATAACTAAATAACGTGCCAAAAAGTTACGTTTCCTTTCGAAAAACGTTAAGAAAGTATTAAACAGGGGAAAAAGTGAAACAAGAATTGAATTTCATCAATGCTGTACAGGCGCACTGAAGTATATAGACTTTTTCAATAACCTATTAGGAAAAATCTATTTGACTAATTATGAATAGACAGTGACCTTTGCACCGGAAATTTGACCGCAGGTAGAAATAGTAACCAACAATATAAATAATCATCAAGTACATGAAGAATGCAACTTTGTCTCTGGGTGCACAGTTCCCTGAGTTTAAGAAAACGGCAGTAGTATCTATCGAGAAAGGAAAAGAGTTTTACGAACTGAGTTCAGAGGAGCTGAAAGCTTCCGGCAAATGGTTAGTGATGTTCTGGTGGCCTAAAGATTTCACTTTTGTATGTCCTACAGAAATCGCTGAGTTCAACAAAGCTTACCAGGATTTCGTAGACCGTGATGCGATCCTGATCGGTGCTTCTACCGACAGTGAGTTTGTACACGCAGCATGGAGAAGGGATCACGAAGATCTGCGTGGTCTGCAGTTCCCAATGCTTGCTGACACCAGCAAATCTCTGGCTACAGAATTAGGTATCCTGGAAGAAAATGAAAAAGTTGCTTACCGTGCTACTTTCATTGTTGATCCTCAAGGTATTGTACGTTGGGTATCCCTGTATGACCTGAACGTAGGTCGTAATGTGAAGGAAGTACTGCGCGTACTGGATGCACTGCAGACAGACGAGCTGTGCCCTTGTAACTGGGAAAAAGGTCAGGCTACCCTGAACGCATAATTTTTTATTTCGAGGTCCATAGTCAGCGCCTTTAAGGTTGTCCGGCTATGGACTTTTTCTTACCCGTAACTTTGTAATATTATATATATGTTCGCAACATCCAATCAGGATACAGCTGTGCAGTTGCTGCAGGCAGTGGGATTGACCGAGAGTGCATTATCTACCAGTTTACATGCATTAGCCAATTCAGACGCAAGATATCTGAAAGATTTGAAGATAAATGTGACGAATGGTCTGAATTCCATCAACTTAACCAAGAAGGAAGCTTACCTGATCGGTTTGTCAGTAGCGGTAAATGAAAAGAATGCAGCGTTGCATGCAGCATTTGAAAAGCTGGCAGTAGCAGAAGGTGCGAATGATAAAGAGGTGGCAGAAGTGATCAGCTGTACCAGTCTGCTGGTAGCTAATAATGTATATTACCGTTTCCGTCACTTTGTGAAGAAAGAGTTCTATACTACCCAGCCAGCAGGTATCCGTATGAGTATCATGGCGAACCCAATTTTAGGAAAAGAATTCTTCGAATTGATAAGTTTAGTAGTTTCTGCTTTGAACGGATGTGAAATGTGTGTATCTTCGCATGAAGAAGCACTGATAAAACACGGCACCACCCAAAACCGTATCTTAGATGCAGTTAGGCTGGGCGCGGTTTTGAGAAGTTTAATCGTGTTACTGTAAGTGATAGGTTTCTTACCGGGAAAGATCTTACCGAAAGAACAATAATCCTGAAATTCGTCATTGCCATGGGCATTTCGGAGGGATGAATGGCCTGCCGACAGTTGATGTGGATAAATTTTTCAAGGTGCGGAAGTCTGGTTAAATACTGTTGTAAAACAGGACGGGGCTAACCATCGAAGGTAGCAGGTATTGTCCGCCATAAGGCTGTACCCGAATACTGGCTGAAGAGGAAAGCTATTGAAGTACTGCCGAAAGGTGGTCATTTAATCAGGTTTTTAAGGTGTGGATAATTAATATTTATTTGCGCGATGCGCAATGTAAATAATTGAGGACCACCGCTTAATGTTGAAAAACATTACAATAAAATATTTTTATTCATTAATCACGGAATGTGATAGTTTGCAAATTCAAAATAATTTGCGACTTTTGCAGTCCAAAATTTTTCTATCATGGCAAGAGTATGTCAGGTGACAGGAAAGAAGCCTATTACGGGTCACCATGTTTCCTTCTCTAACATTAAGACTAAGAGAAGATTTCTGCCTAACCTGCAGAAAAAACGTTTTTTCCTGGCGGAAGAGGATCGCTGGATATCTTTGAAAGTTTCTGCTGATGCGTTAAGAACCATCAACAAAAACGGTTTGTATGCAGTAGTTAAAGAATTGCGTGCAGCTGGACAAACAATCTAATCGTAAGCATTCAACTTAATTTGTATACAAAATGGCAAAAAAAGGTAACAGGGTGCAAGTAATACTGGAGTGCACAGAACACAAAACTTCTGGTCAGCCAGGTACTTCCCGCTACATCAGCACCAAGAATAAAAAGAACACTCCTGAGCGTCTGGAGTTGAAAAAGTACAATCCTATTTTAAGGAAAGTAACTGTACACAAAGAAATCAAATAATTGATCGTTAATGTTAGTAGTTAATCGTTTATCCTATTGATGCGATTGGCAATTGACTGGATAGATTTTTGACAATTCACTTAACTTTTAAGTAAAAAATATTATGGCAAAAGCAGCTTCCAAGAACTCGAAAGTAAAAGATGCTAAAGCAGCCGCTGAATCCAAGGTTTGGACTAAGGTAATCAAGGCGGTACGTTCTCCGAAAACTGGTGCATATACCTTTAAAGAGGCTATCGTGCACAAGGACAAGGTTCAGGAGTACATGGCTAAGTAATTCGGCTTTACTAAACTATATTTAAAGCTGTCTCGTTCAAAAACGGGGCAGCTTTTTTGATTTATATAATATAATAGGACAGGTCTGTACGGATTTAATAAA
This sequence comes from [Flexibacter] sp. ATCC 35208, assembly GCF_001975825.1. GTDB lineage: Bacteria > Bacteroidota > Bacteroidia > Chitinophagales > Chitinophagaceae > Chitinophaga. The sequence continues at coordinate 31,673 of NZ_MTKN01000058.1, read as the reverse complement.
ATAGGACCGTCTGTACTGGCAGAATAGGAGGAGTGAGTTCAATCAGGCATTGAATGATACGAGGGGGAGTTCGGGTTTGAAAGGGGAGATTTACTTCGGGATTGATTCTATAAAAGAGATTTTGGGTTTAAGTTTGATCACTGAAACGGAGGATTCAATTTTGGAGCCGATCGTTCTATTCAATTCAAATGAACCCCACCAAAACGACCGCTTCCAACGGTTATAATACTATTTTATTACCCAGCTCCACATTTTTCAGTAAATTGGCGCTGTATTTTATATTTCATCCACATTTGTTCAGTCCGTCGCGGTAAAAAACAGACAGCTATGAGTTTTTTCAATAAGCTTTTTTCAAGAGAAAAGAAGGAAAGCCTGGATCAGGGATTACAAAAGACAAAAGAAAGTTTCTTAAACAAGCTTGGTCGTGCCATCGCCGGAAAATCTTCCGTTGATACCGAAGTCCTCGATAACCTCGAGGAAGCCCTCGTATCTGCAGATGTAGGCGTGGATACCACTGTACAGATCATCGATAGGATCGAAAAAAGAGTATCTAAAGATAAATACCTGGGTACCGGAGAACTGAACAAGATCCTGCAGGAAGAAATCGCCAGTCTCCTGGTCGATGCACCTGACAGCGGTTTTCGTGACTTCGATACCCCTGCCGGCAAAAAGCCTTATGTTATTATGGTCGTAGGCGTAAATGGTGTTGGTAAAACTACCACCATCGGTAAACTCGCTTACAACTTCAAGAAAGCCGGCAAAACCGTCATGCTCGGTGCGGCAGATACCTTCCGCGCAGCAGCAGTAGACCAGCTTACGATCTGGAGCGACCGCGTAGGCGTGCAAATCGTAAAGCAGGCCATGGGCTCCGATCCGGGAGCAGTTGCCTTCGATACCGTACAGAGCGGTGCTGCCAAAGATGTAGATGTGATCATTATAGATACAGCCGGCCGTTTGCACAATAAAGCCCACCTGATGGATGAGCTGAGCAAGATCAAACGCGTAATGAAGAAAGTACTGCCTGAAGCCCCCCACGAAGTACTGCTGGTATTGGATGGTTCTACCGGTCAGAATGCACTGGAACAGGCCAAACACTTTACCGCTGCTACCGAAGTAACTGCCCTGGCCATCACCAAACTGGACGGTACTGCCAAAGGTGGGGTGGTACTTGCCATCGCAAACCAGTTTAAAATTCCTGTTAAATATATTGGTATCGGCGAGAAGATGGAAGATCTGCAAGTCTTTAATAAAGTAGAATTTGTAGACTCCCTATTTAACATTTAAACACTGATGCAGCATAGCACTAAATAAACGCCCTGTAACAATTGCGGGGCTTTTTATATATCCAAAAAAAATACAATTTCTGACAATAGGTTCACTAAATAGACGTTTATACGTAAATGAGAATTGACAATTCGTAATTAATTAATTACCTTTGCAATTCTTTGAACAAATATAACCCCCACTAAGGCTCATAGTCACTAAACAGCAAGTCTCGCTGTTCTATTCAGTTTCGTGTCTGGATGTCTTCGTGGCGGTAATCAGACAAGCCATCTGCTTGTTTGCCCGATAAAAAATTATTCGCGCTTGAAGACAAAAACTTTAAAGAAAGATAAGGTTAATATTATTACGCTTGGATGTTCCAAGAACATGGTAGATTCTGAGGTACTCAGCGGACAGCTGCTTGCCAATGAAATTGATGTGGTACACGAGAGTGCTAAAAAAGATCATAATATCGTAGTGGTGAACACCTGCGGTTTTATCGACAAAGCAAAAGAGGAATCCATCAATACCATTCTTGAACAGGTAGAACTGAAACAAGGCGGTCGTCTCGACAAGGTCTATGTGACCGGTTGTCTCAGTGAACGTTATCGTGGGGATCTTGAATCAGAAATTCCAGGTGTGGATGCCTGGTTCGGTACCATGGAGCTGCCGCTCATCCTCAAGAAATTTGACGCTGATTATAAAGCAGAACTGCTCGGCGAAAGATTGTTGAGTACACCTACACATTATGCCTATCTGAAAATTGCAGAAGGTTGTAACCGTACCTGCTCATTCTGTGCGATTCCTTTAATGCGCGGTGGACACGTGTCCAAGCCTATGGAAGCGATCATTACAGAAGCAGAGAAACTGGTGAACTCCGGTGTGAAGGAGATCATGCTCATTGCACAGGAACTGACTTATTATGGTCTGGATCTGTATAAGCAACGTAAACTGGCAGATTTATTGCGTGCTTTGGCGAATGTAAAAGGATTGGAGTGGATCCGTCTTCACTATGCTTACCCGCACAAATTTCCAATGGAAATATTGGATGTAATGAAGGAGTTCCCGAACATCTGTAATTACATCGATATGCCGCTTCAACACGCTGCTGACAATATGTTGAAATCCATGAAGCGCCAGATCACCCGCGTGGAAATGGAAGAATTGGTAACAGCTATCAGGGAAAAAGTTCCCGGCATTGCACTCCGTACTACACTGATCACCGGCTATCCCGGTGAAACGCTGGAAGATGTGGAAGAACTCAAAGCCTTTCTCGAAAAGATGCGTTTCGACAGGGTAGGGGTCTTTACCTACAGCCATGAAGAAGGTACCAGTGCCTATGACCTGGAAGATGATATCCCGGCAGAAGAAAAAGAACGCAGAGCACAGGAGATCATGGAAGTACAACAGGAAATCTCTCTCGAAAAAAATCAGGAGATGGTTGGAAAGATCTACCGCGTGATTGTCGACAAAAGAGAATCAGGCCGTTATCTGGCACGTACTGAATTCGATTCGGTAGAAGTAGATAATGAAGTAATTATTAGCACTAACAAGCGCCTGAAATCCGGTGAATTTGTCAACGTAAGAATTACGAAGGCTTACGATTATGACCTGGAAGGTGAACTTGTATAAGTGTACATCCAACGCAGGTATGAATGCGTAAGTTTTGTTCATAGAAACAACAGGAAAAGTAACCCAGTGCATAGAATTCACTGGGATGATATACCAGGGCTCCCGACGGAGCCTGATCAAAGCAAATCAATGATAACATTTGAAACATTAGGCTTACAAGAGCCCCTTTTAAAAGGAATCCAGGACCTCGGATTCGTAGCGCCTACACCAATACAGGAAAAAGCTATTCCTGTTCTATTGGGCGGAGATAGAGACTTCGTAGGTTTAGCCCAGACGGGCACAGGTAAGACGGCAGCATTTGGCCTGCCTTTGTTACAACAGATAGATATTAAACAGCGTCACCCTCAGGGGCTTATATTATGCCCTACCCGTGAACTATGCCTGCAAATCACCAATGACCTGAAGAACTTCAGCAAGCACCTGGGAGATGTAAGCATCGTAGCGGTATATGGCGGTTCCAGCATTGTACAGCAATTGCGCGACCTGAAGAGAGGCGTACACATCGTGATAGCTACTCCTGGTCGTTTGCTGGATATTATTGACCGTAAAGCGGTTAATTTCACAAACGTACGTTATGTTGTACTGGATGAAGCAGATGAAATGCTGAACATGGGTTTCCAGGAAGACATCAACAGTATTCTTTCCAACACTCCTGAAGGGAAAACCACCTGGTTGTTCTCCGCTACTATGCCACAGGAAGTACGCCGTATCGCTCAGAAATACATGACCGATCCGTTCGAACTGACAGTAGGTAACAAGAACAGCGGTAATGTCAACATCGAGCACGAATACTACATCGTACGTCCCCGCGAAAAATATGCGGCGCTGAAACGTATCGTGGATTTCAACCCTGAGATCTTCGGTATCATCTTCACCCGTACTAAAATAGAATCACAGGAAATCGCAGAATCACTGATTCGTGATGGTTACAACGCCGATGCTCTGCACGGTGACCTGACCCAGCAACAGCGTGATAAAGTGATGAAGCGCTTCCGCGAAAAATCACTGCAGGTACTGGTAGCAACTGACGTTGCTGCACGTGGTATCGACGTTGACAACGTAACACACGTTATCAACTACGAACTGCCTGATGACGTAGAAAACTACACGCACCGTTCCGGTCGTACCGCACGTGCCGGTAAATCAGGTATATCTATCGCTATCATCAGCAGCCGTGACATCGGTAAAATCCGTCAGATCGAACGTGTGATCGGTAAGAAATTTGTGAAGGCAGAAGTGCCAGATGGTTTTGCAGTATGTGAAAAACAACTGTTTGGCCTGGTGCATAAAGTTCACGCCGTAATTGTAAACGAAGAGCAGATTGAACCATACCTGGAACGTATATATGAAGAGTTCCAGAACATGAGCAAAGAGGAGATCATCAAACGTTTCGCTTCTCTTGAGTTCAACCAGTTCCTGGAATACTACCAGGATGCACCTGATCTGAACGTGAAGGAAGAAAAACGTACTTTCGAAGCTGGTGCTGAACGTGGTGCACGTGGTACTGGTAAATTCACCCGTCTGTTTATCAACCTGGGTTCAGTAGATGACTTTACCCGTGGCGATATGCTGCGCTACCTGTGCGATACCAGTGGCGTACGTGGTAACAAGATCGGTCGTATTGATCTGAAAGGTGTTTACTCCTTCTTTGAAGTAGAAAACGATGTAGTAGATAAATTCCAGGAGACTTTCAAGAAAGCTGATTACAATGGTCGCAGCGTGAGAATTGAAATGTCACAGGATGGTGATCGTCGCAGAAGCGGTGGCCCGGGTGGCGGAGGTCGTAGCCGTGAAGACGGTGGTGGCAAACGTCGTTGGGAAGGTAGCGGTAGCGGCAGTGGAGCAGGTTCACGCCCAGGATATAAGAAGAGATATTAATCGACTTAAATGAATATTAGAATCCCGTCTCGTTATTACACGAGATGGGATTTTTGTTTTTAGGAAGGAAGCCTTCGCCGGATTTTATTATGGCCGGATAGTTGATGATATGATCACGATTGGGCTTCCAAATTCAAAATTTGAACTATCTTGTATCCACAGTCCTTTCCCGGTTTATGACTAAAGAAAACACGCATCAATTACAGCCCGTAGAGCCCTTTTCACTCTTTTCTGAACAAGATATTACATTGTTTCAGGAGGGCAAACACCCGCATCTTTATGAAAAATTTGGCTCCCATCAAACCACGTTTCAGGGGGTGAATGGTACGTATTTCGCCGTTTGGGCCCCAAATGCGACGTACTTGTCCGTGATAGGAGACTTCAATGACTGGGACCAGCATCGTCACCATTTGTACCCCCGATGGGACAAATCGGGGATTTGGGAAGGATTCATTCCGCAGGTAGAAGCAGGGGTATGCTACAAATATTTTATCCGGTCCAATTCGGGGGAGGAACTCCGCAAAGGGGATCCTTATGCTAACTACTGGGAACTGCGTCCCAAGACGGCATCTATTACCTGGGAGCTGGATTACAAGTGGAACGACAGCAGCTGGATGGAGACACGGAGTCAGCACAATAGTCTGCAGAGTCCATATTCAGTGTACGAATTGCATTTGGGTAGCTGGCAGCGGCCAGATCCGAATGACCACGAGGTATTTTACAATTACGGTGAAATAGCCGCAAAATTGATCCCATATGTACAGGAAATGGGTTTTACCCATGTGGAACTGATGCCGGTAATGGAACACCCTTTTGACGGTTCATGGGGATATCAGGGAACGGGGTATTATGCACCTACTTCCCGATATGGTACACCGCAGGAATTCATGGCATTTATAGATGCGTTTCACCAGGCAGGTATCGGTGTGATCCTGGATTGGGTGCCTTCGCATTTTCCATATGATGAGCATGGGTTGTTCCGTTTTGACGGCAGTCATACGTATGAATATGCTGATATGCGGAAAGGTTTTCATCCTGACTGGAACAGTTACATCTTCAACTATGCGCGCAATGAAGTGCGGTCTTTCTTATTGAGCAATGCCATATTCTGGCTTGATAAATTTCATGCAGACGGATTACGTGTGGATGCTGTTGCGTCTATGATACATTTGAATTATTCACGCGAAGCAGGTGCATGGGAACCCAATGAGCATGGGGGAGAGGGGAACCTGGAAGCGATTTCTTTTCTGAAGAATATGAATGCCACCATTTATTCACTCTTTCCGGATGTGCAGACGATCGCTGAGGAGTCTACTTCTTTTTACGGGGTGTCAAGACCCGTGTTCATGGGTGGATTAGGATTTGGGATGAAGTGGATGATGGGCTGGATGAATGATACGCTGGCGTTTTTTAAACGGGATCCTTACTACAGGAAGTTTCATCAGGATCAGCTTACATTTAGTATCGCCTATGCATTTACGGAGAACTTTATGTTGCCATTGAGTCATGATGAAGTAGTGCATGGAAAATCGCCGATGTTGTATAAGATGCCGGGTGATGACTGGCAGAAATTTGCGAACCTGCGTTTGATGTATAGTTATATGTTTACGCATCCGGGTACGAAGTTGTTGTTTATGGGTGATGAGTTTGGGCAAACATCGGAGTGGAATTATAAATCCCAGCTGGACTGGCATTTGATGGAACATCCGTCACATCAGGGTTTGAAAGGATTTGTAAAGGCATTGAATCATTTGTATAAGACAGAGCCGGCATTGTACATCAAGCAGTTTGAGTATTATGGATTTGAGTGGGTGAATGTGTCGGACTATGATAATAGTGTGTTGTCATATTTAAGAAAAGGCAAAGAGGATTCGGATAATATATTAGTCGTATTAAATATGACGCCGATAGCGAGAGAGAATTATTTGCTGGGGATAAATGAAGGAGGCAGCTGGAAAGAGATATTGAATAGTGATGCGCCAGCGTTTTTTGGCAGTGGAGTCGTTAATACCGCTGTGGTGAAAGCAACAGAGCAGGCGTATAATGGAAAAGATTATACACTGTTGTTACGACTGCCGCCATTGGGGGCTGCTATATTCAAAAAAGTATAGATGTTATTCGTATTGATAAAGTTAGTAGTCCTTTCCCTTTGGGAAGGACTTTTTTATGGGTCAATGTTTGCGACAAAATCCCTGAATTCCGCGATGAATCCCCATCAGGAAGAGTACTAAATTGCACACAGAATTAAAAACCACTCTTCGTAAAAAATTGAATGATAGTTTATTGAGAAGTATATGAGCAATAATTATACGCTGTTAAACTTTTGTTTATTTTTTCGATCTAAAGTAAGCTTACTGAAAGCAGTAAATATCGTGCAAGTCTGTAGTAGTAGGCTTTATCTTTATTATTAAAACCAAAAAAAACCATTCTTTTATGAAGACCTATCTCCGCACTTCCGGATGGGGGCTAGCCACGTTAGTATTGTTGGCTGTAGTCGTGTATTCCTGTAAAAAGGATAACTCCAGTTCATCTACAGGCCTCGGCGCAAACCAACAAAGACTGAACATTTTCCTGGCAGATGATCCGGGTAGCCGCTTTGACAATGTATTTCTGGACATCAAATCAATTCAGGTATTAGTAGACACCTGCGACGGTGCAAATGGCAAAGGAAAAGGTGATAACAATGGCGGAGACGACGACTGGGGTAATGATTACAACCGTTGTCACTGGGGAGAAGACAAAAACGACCGTGATGATTCCTGCAAAGTATGGGATTCTCTGGCGATCTCTCCTGGTGTGTACGATATACTCACCCTGCGTAACGGTGCCGATACTTTACTCTCTGAAGGTGTAGTGCCTGTGGGTAAAGTAAGGAGAATTCAGATCAACCTGGGTGCGAACAGCTACGTTGTAAAAGACAGCGTACAGTATCCGCTGAAGGCTGCAAATGGCCAGGTGAAACTGGTAGTGAATATCCGTCCTGAAGAATGGGAAGAATACCAGAGCGGTAACTACCGTCTGTGGCTGGACTTTGATGTAGATCGTTCTATCGTTCAAACTGGTAATGGTAAGTTTGTACTGCGTCCGGTAATCCACGTATTCCTGGTATCTGAAACAGGTAGTATTTCTGGTAAAGTAACTCCTTATGATGCTTATCCGGTACTGACTGTGTACAATGATACAGATACGGCTTATGCTTTACCATGGAAGAGTGGTGAGTGGAAGATCAGGGGGCTGAACACAGGTACTTACAATGTGTATGTAAATGCATCAAATGGATATGCTGATACTACAATCACTGGTGTTAAGATTGAGATCGGTAAGAATACATCAGTAGATGCGATTAAACTGAGTAAGTAGTATAGAAAAAGGATATAAGGACTAAGACACACCATCATAAAATGGGAGGCTATATCGTTATTGATATAGCCTTTCTTTTTTGGGAAAAATTGTAGCTTTCACCTTCTGCGAAAGCTACAATTTTTCGTAGATGGGCCTGTGGTGCTGAAAGGACGGTCGTTTTAAATAAAACAACCCCGACCCCTTGTGCGTAGCAAATGCACTCAAAGACTAGATATATTAAAAATTACTAACTTGTGCAAAATACTTCTGAATGAGAAAACTCCTCGCATTTTCTGTACTACAACTGTTATGCTTTATTGTCTATTCGCAGGGCTTCACTATTAAACTAAACAAAAAAGACGACCAAAAACGTAAGCAGGGCGAATGGTCCGAAGAAGTTGCCGCCACCCGTGGCGAAGACGGCTACACCTGGGAAGGTTCCTATGTAGACGACCGTAAGGAAGGGCTCTGGAAAAAATACGCGCCATCTGGTGCTATTATCGCAGAGGAAACTTTCAAACACAATGCACTGAATGGTCCGGCCCGTTATTTTTATCTGAATGGTCTGGTAAGTGCGGAAGGTAATTTTGTAGCTAAAGACGTGGATGACACGGTAGAAAGCTATAGAGTGATCGATCCTGTTACCCAGGAAGAAAAATTCGAAGAGATCAAAAGGAATGCGACTTCACTGCGCGATGGTCTGTGGAAGATCTATGATGAAGATGGGAATATGGTGAAAGAATATTACAAAAGGGGAGAGCCGGTAAGTGCTGAGGAACTGGATACCATTACGAATAAGGTACCAAAAAAACTCCCGGCGCAACCTTCTCAGTTACCACATCAGTCAGGGAATAAAAAGCACTAAATTTTCCAGTTCATCATACCTTATTGAGCAAAGGGACAAAAAGCACTAATCATCTTTCCTGCTTAGCGCACCTTCCCAACCAGGGTGCCGGAAGAAAGCACGATTATTAAACCAGGCAATCCAACAGGTCACAACTACTACTGCTTCAAACGAACCAGCTGTCACATCTTCAAAGAAATGCTGACTGAGGTACATTCTGGAATAAGCTACCAGTACTGCCAGCAGAAAGTAAATATACCCATACCACTTGCGGGGACTAATGAAAGTCAACACCACTGCTGTGGTGAATGCGCATACTGTATGTCCTGACGGAAAACTGAAATGATTCGAGAGCACTTCTACATCTGGTACATAATAAATAGCATGAGGTGAATCGGTGAAATACAATTTTGGTCGTGGAGCACCCACGATATATTTCAAAGGGAAATTTATCAAACTGGTCAGCAGGTAACTGCTGGCCAGTAATAAACTATATCGGTATCTTACAAATAACAGGATCAATACGATTGAAAAAGCAGTAGTAGCCCCACCCATTTCTGTTACATATTTGAAAAGCACATCTCCAGCCGGGAAGTGCAATCCATTAATGAAAAAGTATATTTCTTCTCTTGTGAAAATTATCTTGAGTGTGAGGGCAATGGTGAATAAAACTGAATAGGGGATGAGGAAGAAGCGTAATTGGCGAATGGTAGATTTCATAATGGGGATAAAAGTAATAAAAATCCTAATAAGAAGGATCCTGCCAATAAGGATACTCTAAGGGATTCAGCTAACAATGGATCTGCTAAAGATATTACGCTACAAAGTAAATCTTCTCAGCTGTCGCAGGCCGCTATATGTAGAACTTCTCCCCCAAATAAAAAAGGGATTACCGCAATGTGTGATCCACATTTCAGGCAATCCCTCATTTTGGGAAAAACATCAAGAACTTTCAGGGCAAACCGTTAATCAGCGTTCTGTTGCTGCTGTGCTTTTTTTCTTTTATTGTGCGCTGCTTCTCCGCCTTTCTTACCTATTTCGGCCATATGCTGTCTGTTCCGGCTTACTGCAACACCGCCTTTACGGCCGGCTTCGCGTGCTTCAGCAGAATTAAACTCATGGGCTACCCCCTGCGCATGCGCAGCACGACCGCCTTTACTGGCTATCGCCCGCTGCATGGATGCATCCATAGAGGCAAAACCCCGTTTATCTTTTCGACTTGGAGTTTCTGATTTGGGTTTGTCTTCTGCTTCAGAATTGTGACCCTGGTGAGCATTACTTCCATGTTGCTCATGTCCATGATTGTGCTCGTGCGAATGCTCCCTTTCGAGTTTTTCTTGTTCCTGGGTGAAGTGATTGTTTTGTTCTGCAGCCATAAGAAATGAATTTTGAAAGGTTTAATAATGGGTTCCGTTTAACATCAGATAATAAAACATATTCTCTGTCATAGAAGGCACAACTATTATGCCGCGTATTTATAACCCATTGTAATACAGTGTTACACATACTATTTCAACATATCTCACACCAGAAACCGTGGAGTATGCTTAACAATGTGTAGCAAATGTGCCCTTATTCTAAACAATTTGTTAAGGGAAAGGTTGTGATAACAAGCGAAAACCCATTTCATAACTTCTTATTAACTAAATATTCTTCGTTCAATGTTGAACGTTCCGTTCATTTTGTTCATTTTGATATGAGTGTTTGTGTATACGTTATAACGTGTTAATTTTGATTAACTCTAAAGTTGGCATAGGTTATGAAAAGGCACTAAGATCTCAATCTACAGTGCCCTTTTTTTTAGATCAAATGGGTTTAAAACTACAAATCCCAAATTCNNGAATTTGGGATTTGTAGTTTGTATAAATGATGTTCCTGTTATCGTATCACAAGCGTCTCAAATTTACGTTCTGCTATTATCTTGAACACACCACCGGTTGCATTGGCAACAGAGAGTTTCACTGCCTTGCCATCTATGATATATTCCTTTGGTTTAAATGGTAAACCATGTATATAAATATGATGCTTTTTGTAAGCGGCATCGTAATTACCAAAGAAACGTTTCCTCAACTCAAATTGCTGTTTGGTTGACACCTGTTTGAAACGAATATTGTTGTACTGACCGTTCTTATAACCATAGTGATCGCCGGCGTCTTCGTAGAGTACGCTGTTGGTGATCTGATCGCTATAATACACGTGCAGGATCATCTCTTCCGCATCGCGCTGTTCTACATACTGGATTTTGTTGTAATGAGGAATTACGGCCCCTGCTTTTACAAACAGTGGCATCTCTTCCAGCGGGGTTGCCACTTTCACAGATTGTTTACCGTTGAAAAGCTGGTCATTCCAGTAGTAATACCATTGTCCTGCGGGCAGGTACACTTCTTTTTCCTTCATACCTTTTTCGCTCACATGACTGATGAGCAGGTTATCGCCCAGCATGAATTCATGTGTACGGTCATGTGTTTCTTTGTCATGCTGATCTACGAAAGCCAGCGGACGCATCATCGGTGTTCCGTTCACACTATATTGCCAGAAGGTTGTATACAGGTAAGGTAATAACTGGTAGCGCAGCTGAATAAACTTCTTCGCCACTTCTTCATATTCACCGCCAAAGCTCCATGGTTCCTGGTCAAAACCGGTTTCATTGCTGGCAGAGTGGGTACGCATCAGCGGATGGAATACCGCTAATTGTATCCAGCGTACATACAGTTCACCATCCGGCTCACCGATAAATCCACCGATATCGCTGCCGACAAAGGAAATACCGGATACGGCCAGTCGCTGTGCCTGTATGGTAGCCAGCCACAGGTGATCCCAGCTGCTCACATTATCTCCCGTCCACAGGGAGGTCCAGCGTTGTGCACCGGCATAGCAGGAACGGCTTATTACAAACGGGCGGTGTGGCATGAGGTATTTGCGCATACCTGCTTCCGTCGATTTACTCATGAGGTGACCGTAAATGTTGTGTGCCTTACGATGACTCACTGCCTCGCCGTCGTAGTCATGGCGCACGTCTTCAGGGAAGGTGCCCATTTCAAAAACGGCAGGTTCGTTCATATCATTCCACACACCGCGTACGCCAGTGTCTACCAGGCCTTTGAACAGGCTGGCCCACCACTTTCTCACTTCAGGATTGGTATAGTCCGGGAATACGCATTTGCCGGGCCATACATCGCCTTCCATGAGTGCGCCATCGGCCCGCTTACAGAAATAATCTTTTTGAATACCCTGCTGATAAATAGCATAGTCAGGATCTACCTTTATACCCGGATCGATGATGACCACTATCTTGAAGCCCATTGCAGACAAATCTTTGATCAGTCCTACTGGTTCAGGAAATCCTTCCTTGCTCCATGTAAAACAGCGGAAGCCTTCCATGTAATCGATGTCAAGATGGATCACATCACAGGGAATTTCGCGTTTACGGAATTCAGCGGCAATCTCTCTGACGCGTTTATCAGGATAGTAGCTCCAGCGACATTGCTGGTAGCCCAAAGCCCACATGGGCGGAAGGTCTGGCGTACCGGTAATCTTTGTATATCCTTCGGCTACCTGTAGTAATTCAGGTCCGTAAATGAAGTAGTAATTCATTTCACCACCCCTGGCCCAGAAGCTGGTTGTGTTCTCACGTTCCTTCCCAAAGTCGAAGATAGTACGGAAGGTATTGTCGAAGAAAATACCATAGCCAATGCCCTGGTGCAGGCCGTAGTAAAACGGAATGTTCCTGTACAGCGGATCAGTGTCTTTCTGATAGCCATAGGCATCGGTTCCGAAGTTTTCTACGCGTTTGCCATGCATGTTCAGATCGGTGGGCTTATCGCCCATGCCATAGAAGCATTCGCCTTCCTGTATCTGCTTGCTACAGTATACGATCTTACCCCCTTTCTGCAGGTAATACTGCCAGTGGAAGCCCATTTCGTCCTGATTGATAATGCGGCCTTCCGAGTCGGTGATGGTGAGGCGCAGGTCATCGCGGTTGATGTAAATGCGCAGGATGTCTGTATAGAGTTCAAAGTTTTCTTCGAATTCCCTCAGTCCAAAGTTGACAGGTGTTTCTTCCAATCGGTCGCTTACCGCGTACGAGAAATCACGTTGAAACTTTCCATCAGCAGCATAGCGGAACCGGATGATCTTATCTGATATGATCCTTACTTCCAGGATTGTCTCCGACGTATAAAAATAGAAGTAGTTACCTTCTTTTTTCCACTCTTTAATGGTATCCGGATAGTGCTTGACCGAATACTTACCAGATGAGGTCGTTACTTGCATAGTTCGCTTTTATTAATACCATTCTCTTTCCCTATCGATGCCTAAATTAGGCAAAAATATATTGTTATAACAGTGTTTCGATTTTATATCATTCGACGCTGATTATCCGTCGTTTACCCGTAAAAATAACACATTTGCGAAAATTCACATACAAGTAAAGCATTCCCGGATTATCTTTCCCTTCTGAATAATATACTTTTTGCTTTAACCTATTTTTCGGGGGTGTTTTTCAATACCCCTTTTTTATTTAAAGCTGAATCATTCCCAGTTTACGGCTACCCGCCAGCCAGATCTTCTTTCCATCGGGCGATACGCCAGCCACATGAAATCCCTGTTCACTGATCTTTTGCCAATGTACACCACCATCCCTTGAAATATCTGTACCAGAAGTACCGGTCGCAATAAATATATTTCCTTTCACATACACAACACAGGAGCGGTAACCGGCAGGAGGTGCAGGAGAGACGGTCCAGGTTTTACCATCATCAGTGGTGTACACACAATTATTAGTGGTGTCTTTATCGTGCTGATAATCACCACCTACGATCACCCCTGTTTTGCCATCTGGTTTGAAAGCCAGTGAAAATGCACCTTTGCTGGGACTACCCTGCGTAATAGGTAGTAATACTGGTTTTTGGCTGCCATCGCCGGGAATAAACCGGCTTACCTGTCCCCCGGTAATAATACCACCTTTTTCATTCGCACATACTGCTACATTGGTACCACTGGCGGCAAAGATGGCTTCGCCGGGTTCCGCCATTAATAGATGCATGGGGCGCGTCCAGGTTTTACCCCTGTCTTCAGTGGTGATAACGGCAAATTTATTGTCTGGTGGCATAGGATCACCAATCGCAAATCCGGCTGAGTCATTCAGGAATGCGATATCATCAAAAAAAATGCCTTTTGAAGTATCCTCATATGCTGTCTCCCACGATTTGCCACCATCGTTGGTCAGCATCACATGGGCAGGAGAACCGGCGTTTAAAAGTAGCGCCCGCTGACTGCTGAATGCATGTAAACTACGCCAGTCGGCACTATCATGATTTGGAACCTTCATCCATTGCCAATGTTTGCCTCCATCAGTGGTCAAACCAGCCTGTCCGCCGGTGCCCGACACCCACACAACGGAGTCATTTACCACCGATAATCCCCTGATACTGGCTATGGGCGGGATTTCAAGTAGTTTAATGGCAGGCTGTTGCTGTGCATAGGCAGAAAAAATGTGGATAAAGAATACAGAATGTAGTAGCAGTAAGGATTTGCTGAATTTTTGCATGGGTTATTATTGACTGTTCAGGCAAGAAAATTACAAAATCATTAGAAAGTGTGTAGCAGATTTATATATTTGCAAGCACTGCGTTTTTTTGGACACAGTTTTAACATGCATTACTAACCTCTATTAATCTATAATATTGTCATTGCAACGGGCGGCGCAGATAACGAGGACTATTTTATTGTTTTTCCTATGCACCTTACCAGTGACTGTGTTGCATGCACAGGAAAAGCCTTATATATTCGACTCTTACGGGGTGAATGAAGGGCTTTCTCAAAATTCTGTGTACGACATATTGGAGGATAATCAGGGATTTATGTGGATTGCTACGCACGACGGTGTAAACCGTTTTGATGGCTATGTGTTCAACGAATACCGGTATAACCCCAGTTCCCGCGAGATAGCGGGGCAGGGAAAGGGTAATCTGGGTACCCGGTCTAACACCGGTGGGCGTGCCCTCATCAACCGCTTCGCCCTGAAAGGCTACAAAGGTTACTCCCTGTACCGCAATGCCCGGCATCAGCTTATACTCACTCACAATTACGGCATCAGCGTATACGACGAATACCGCAACAGTTTTGAAAACGTACTGGAAGATACCACCCTGGCCAACAGTGCCGAGGGGGATTCAGGCAGAAAGTTCAAGATCCTGGGTGAGGATACCACCCTCAATGCGCTCTATGTATGGCGCCCATCCAAAGGCTTGTATGTGCTCGACGACAAAACATACGCCATCAGACGACTGATCCTGTACCCACCTGCTATGATACGCAAAGGGTTGTCGGCCACTGCCGTGATAAAAGATGGCAACAATATATGGATGAACTTTGAGGCGGGCGAACTGATGGCCATGAATACCAAAACACTCCGCGTTACTACTTACTGTTTACCCGGCATTACCACTCACCCTGTAATACGTAGCCTGAATAGCGATACCCTCATCATTGCATCGCAGGGACACGTGGTTATCTTCAACAAGAAACTGAATAAATATACAGATCTCACCTTTGATCAGCACGATGAAAAAGATATCTCCTTCGTACCGCTCTGTATGGAGCTCGATCAGCATGGCAATGTGTGGATAGGCGGTACAGACGGTATCATCGTTTATAATATTAAACGCAACGAAATCATAAATCACATCGTTACTTTCAATGGCTCTGAAACCCGGAGCTGGAATGTAGTGGCCTACCTATACCGCGATGCGAGCGACAATATGTGGGTAGGTACAGATGGCGATGGAATAAAAAAATATTCTCCTAACAAGAAGGTGTTTAACCTGTACCGCTCACCCTTTATCACGCACAATATGGTAAGGGCCGTGTACAAACATGACGACGGCAAACTCTATGTAGGCCTCATGCACGACGGATTGGACATCTACGAGAAAGGAGGGAAGTGGCTGGAACGTATTCCGGCTGATGATGGAAAGAACAACGTATTTCCTGCCAAGAACCTGAATGCCATTTGCAGGGAAGATTTTGAACACCTGTGGTTCCATTTCTCTGACATGTACATCGGTTTGTTCAATGTACATACTCATCGTTTTGAAAATCTCACACCAGCAGTAAAAGCACTGGGCATGCCCAACCAGGAAGATATCTATCCTTTCCTGTTCAAGCGCAATACCGGCGAGATTTACTTCAACTACGGCAGTTATCTGCTACAGTTAGTGCAGGTGGGTAAAACCTACAAAGCATCGATCATACACGAATTTCCAGATGAAGTACTCACTACATATTTTGAAGATTTTCTGGGCAATAAATACGTAGGTACCAAGGTAGCGGTGTATGTGAAAAAAGCGGATAGTCCGGGTTGGGAAAAGATGGCGTTACCAGCTGGTACGATAGTGAAATCAATCAATAAGAATGCACACAAACAGTTGCTGGTAGCGACTTCCAAAGGACTGTTCGTGATGGATGAAAAGAACCGGATCATTCAGCATTACAATAGTTACACCTTCCCTTCACTGGTAAATGATTATTTCTACGGTGTACTACTCGATGATAAAGACCGTATTTGGGTGAGTCATAACAAAGGTCTGTCGCAGATCAACCAGGTTACCGACGAGATCACTACTTACAATTACGAAGACGGTCTGCAATCAAACGAATTCAACACCGGTGCATTTTATAAATCTACAGATGGGGAGTTGTTCTTTGGAGGTATCCGGGGTGTAAACGGGTTTTATCCGAAGGATTTCAGGAACAACCCTTCCAAACCGAAAGTAGTGATCATGCGCATGGAGGTACTGGATAAACCGTATGAATCCGATACGGCATTGTCATTGCTGCGAAGGATCGAATTGCCCTACAACCACAATACCATCGCGATAGAATTCGTACCACTGGAATTTACTAATCCATTGAAGAACAAGGTGCAGTATAAACTGGATGGTGCGGACGAAGACTGGGTACAGGCAGGGGCCTTTAGAATGGCACGCTATACAAACCTGCGGCCGGGTACATATACTTTCAATGTAAGAGCGTCTAACAACGACGACATATGGAACAGTACGCCGACCTCGCTGGAAATTGTGATCCGTATTCCGTTCTGGCAATCGCTGTGGTTCCGGTTCCTGTTGTTATTGTTGTTGCTGGGTGTGGCGTATTATTTCTCGACGCTCTATCTCGACTACAAGATCCGGCATGAGAAACTAAAACTGGAAAAAGAGCAGGCGGTAGACCAGGAGCGTGCGCGTATATCGAGTGATATGCATGATGACCTGGGATCCGGCTTGTCCACAATACGACTACTCAGCGAAATTGCGAAGCGCAAGATCCAGGATCCTACTCAGACGAGGGAGATAGAGCGGATATCGGAAGCGGCAGGTGAGCTGGTGGACAAAATGAGTGAAATAATCTGGGCGATGAATTCTTCAAATGATTCTTTAGAGAATTTGATCGCATATATGCGTAGCTTTGCAGCTGACTTTCTGGAACATGCGCATATCACGCATCAGTTTTATATTCCGGAAAGTATACCCAATATCAAGTTGAGTGGCGGAACCCGGCGGAATATCTACCTTGCTGTAAAGGAATCCTTGCATAATGTGGTGAAACATGCACAGGCTACAGAAGTAGTGATACAAATAGAAATGCATAAGAACATGACCATTATGCTAAAAGATAATGGTAAGGGCTTTGATCAGGAGAAAGTGAGATTGTTTGGAAACGGGCTGAAAAACATCCAGAAAAGGATGGCGGCGGTAGGCGGGTCTGCTGATATCTCATCGGATAATGGTACCAGAGTTTTCCTGGATATACCATTAATTTAAGTCTATATTTGCAAATTGGTTTGACCTCATACAAAAATAATAACAACTGATATAAATGACTGTATACTCTAAGAAGAAATCGCAGGATAATATGGATATTATTTCTGTGGCGATTGTTGAAGATAACCATGATATTCGTACAGCCATGGAACTATTAATCAATGGCTCTGATGGTTATGCGTGTATTGGTGCCTTCAATAATGCGGAGACGGCCGTTGAACAGATCCCCAATTTGTTACCCAATGTAGTACTGATGGATTTTAACCTGCCTGGCGGGATGAATGGTATTGAGTGCATTGCGCGGCTGAAGAATGAATACCCCGATATGCACTTTATGATGCTGACGGTATACGAGGATGATGACAAGATCTTCCAGGCATTGGAAGCAGGTGCAAGCGGGTATATTTTGAAAAAAACACCTCCGGGTGAATTACTGGAAGCAATCAGGGACCTGCATGAAGGTGGTTCTCCAATGAGTTCCCAGATTGCCAGAAGGGTGGTCGCTTACTTCCAGAAGCAGGCGAAGCCAAATCCGGCTTTAGAGGCATTGACTTCCAGAGAAAAGGAGATCCTGGATCAGTTGAGCAAAGGATTCCTGTATAAGGAAATTGCGAGTAATTTATTCATTAGCATTGAAACGGTGAGAAGGCACGTGCATAATATTTACGAAAAGTTGCATGTGAGAAGTAGAACGGATGCCGTGAATAAGTATTACAACAGATAAAATTCCGGCCCCCCAGGGGTGGGCTTTAAAAAAAAGCCGGATCGCGAAGCGGTCCGGCTTTTTTTAATGAGATGATTAAATTGTTACGTACGTAAATTCTTGCGCATAAGGTGCACAGACAGCACTACTGCTGCAATTGCTATACATGCCAGTCTAAATAAAAGATTGGTTTTCATAGGAAAATTGGAATAAAGATTAGGAGATAAAACAAAACTATCTCATCATCTGCCAGGAGTCGAACTTCTGAATCAGCTTGATGAAAGTATCGCTTAAACGGTTCATGGAGCGCTGCTCCTTATTTACCAGGTAAGTTACCACGAGTGCTGCGGCAAAAATAGTTATCACAAGGATAAAAAAGAGTGTTTTCATAGATTAGGACATAGGTGTTAAGACAAAATACGTTACTTCGTAAATATAGAAAATTTACTCATGTAAAGATAATGCGCTGAGTAACATTTAAGTGTAATTTTGCGTGGGTTTTTGTGAAAAATACCGGAAAGCAGGGAGGAAAATCGTAATGTGAGATGCCGGTTTACCACTTAATTCATCATATTGTATAATTTCCACTTGGGATCATACGACGAAACCTTTATTTTTGCCCGCAACCGGATTTTGCTAAAAGTTTTAGTAATATTGCTCCCGGTCAGGGAATTACCCCATTTTGAACTGTAAATTGGAATTTCTATATATTATGGCTAACACGGATAAGAAAGATCTAGCAGCATCAGCCTATACCGAAGACTCCATTCGTTCGCTCGACTGGCGTGAACACATCCGACTTCGTCCGGGTATGTATATCGGTAAGCTGGGAGATGGTTCCAGTATGGACGATGGCATCTATATTTTGCTGAAAGAGGTGGTGGATAACTGTATTGACGAGCACACAATGGGCTTCGGCAAGCAGGTGGATATTAAAGTGACAGAACATAATGTGACGATCCGCGATTTCGGACGTGGTATTCCGCTCGGGAAGGTGGTGGATGTGGTGAGTAAGATCAACACCGGCGCCAAGTACGATAGCAAGGCCTTCCAGAAATCTGTAGGTCTGAACGGGGTGGGTACCAAAGCGGTGAACGCTCTTTCCAATTACTTCCGCGTAGAATCCATCCGCGATGGCCGCTCCAAAGTAGCGGAATTCGAGCGGGGCATACTCACCAAAGAATACAAGGAAGCCCCTACCAAAGAACCCAATGGTACACTGGTAACCTTCATCCCCGATGATTCCGTATTCCGCAACTACCGTTATATCCCTGAGTTCCTGGAAAACCAGATGTGGAACTATTGTTTCCTGAATGCGGGTCTTACCATCAACTTCAATGATAAAAAATACGTCTCCAAAAATGGATTACTGGACCTGCTGCAGCGCAAAACCAATGAGGATGAGCTGCGGTACCCAATCATTCATTTAAGAGGTGAGGATATAGAAGTAGCCATCACCCACGCCAGCCAGTACGGAGAGGAATATTACTCCTTCGTAAACGGGCAGCACACGACGCAGGGTGGTACGCACCTGGCGGCTTTCCGTGAGGCTTTTGTAAAGACCGTAAGGGACTTTTATAAGAAAGACTACGAAGCGACGGACATTCGTACCTCAATCTGTGCGGCGATTTCCCTAAGGGTACAGGAGCCGGTGTTCGAATCACAGACCAAGACAAAACTGGGTTCCCTCACCGTATACGAGAACGGTCCTTCTATGAAGGCTTTCGTGCTTGACTTCTTCTCCAAACACCTGGACGACTTCCTGCACAAGAACCCTGCTACTGCCGACGCTCTGAAGCGTCGTATCGAGCAGAGTGAACGTGAACGTAAAGAATTGGCAGGTATTAAGAAACTGGCAAACGAAAGAGCCAAGAAAGCAAACCTGCATAACCGCAAGCTGCGTGACTGCCGCCTGCACTTCAATGACGAAGTTCCAACAAGAGATAAAGGCGACCTGGAAAGTAAACGACTGAACACTACCATCTTCATTACAGAGGGTGATAGTGCCAGCGGTTCCATTACCAAGTCCCGCAATGTGGAAACACAAGCCGTATTCAGTCTTCGTGGTAAGCCACTGAACAGTTTTGGTCTGACCAAGAAGATCGTGTACGAAAATGAAGAGTTCAACCTGCTTCAGCACGCGCTGAACATCGAAGAAGGACTGGAAGGCCTGCGTTACAACAGGATCGTGGTGGCTACCGATGCCGATGTGGATGGTATGCACATCCGTTTGTTGCTGCTCACCTTCTTCCTGCAGTTCTTCCCTGATCTGGTAAAGAACGGTCACCTGTACATTCTGGACACACCCTTGTTCCGTGTACGTAACAAGCAGACCACTATTTATTGCTACACAGAAGAAGAGAAACAAAAAGCAATCAAAAAGCTGGGCAACAAGCCGGAAATTACCCGATTCAAAGGTCTGGGAGAGATCTCTCCTGAGGAATTCGGTACTTTCATCAGTGATGATATGAAGGTGGAACCGGTGATCCTGTCCAAGGACACACATATCCAGAAACTGCTGGAATACTATATGGGCAAAAACACCCAGACAAGACAGGAATTTATTATTGGTAACCTCAGGTACGAAAAGGACCTGATTGAAGAAGCAGAATAAAAGACTGAATGGAAACTGTGCATATCGTATTTGGTGAACCATCCGTAGCTCCGATACAAGGTGCGTTTGAACTGGATGAGCAACTGAAGGGAGACATCCTGTATTTTGAGGATGATCTGTCCATCGGCCCCCTGTTCATACTTGATACAAAAGATGGACAGGCTGGTCGCCGTCAATGGTGGAACCAGCTGGCCGGGGTAGAGGCACCTGCAACGCCGGTTTTACTGGAAGCAGATCCAGCAACACCGCCGGTGGAAGAAGTAAGTCCTGACCCGGAAAAGTTCAAAGAACTGAAAGCCCGTCTTAAAGCTGATGCTGAACTACAGGTATGGATCTGGGCCGGACAGAATGCCCGCGACGTAAGCGGCTATTTCTGGCTGGTGAGCCAGTTGTACGATTTTGCTGGCCGTATCTTCATCATCTATCTCAATAACCTGCCTTTCCTGAATGAAAAAGGAGGCGTATTCTATCCCACCCACCTGCATCAGATCCTCCCTAAGGAATTCCTGAAAGCAAAGAAACTGGCGAGGGCTATATCCCTGGCAGAGTTCGAACTGGATGGCGATGAATGGAGCCGCCTGATGAACGAGAACGCGGGCATCCGGCTGCTGGAAGGAGGCAAGAAACTGAGAGGGGAACCAGCATCTTTTTATGATAAAGACTTGCTGGCGGCAAGTAATGCAGAGTTCCAGAAAGCGAATAAAGTCATCAACCAGGTAACTGGTAAAATGAAATATCCTATCATGGACCAATACCTGGGCTGGCGTATGAAAGAACTGGTGAAACAGGGAAAACTGGAAAGCAAAGGCGAACTGAAAGCAAGCAAAGACTTCGAAGTTAAACTGGTATAATCATGATCAAAGTAACGCCGGTAGAACTGGTCGGTGCCGATGAGAGAGGGAGTAACCACGTATGGTCCAGTGACCGTACAGGCGAAATGATACTTTGCTATCGCAAGGCTGGCAGCAGCAGCGGACAGCATTATCATGAAGGCAAAAGCGCCCACAAGAATCCTGAAATATTGTACCTCCTGACCGGAGAAGCCAGCATTCACTGGTGTCCATTAGGCGGCGACAGCATTCAGACTATCAGGGCCATTGCACCCGCCAGAATAGAAGTACCTATCCTGGTATGGCATCAGTTGGTAGCCGATACCGACTGCTGCTTTATCGAAATGAACTCTATGGATGATGTGCGCAAAGATTCCGTGCGGATATGGAGAGACGAATTTGAAAAGATGATCAACAAATAGATTATGAGCGACATCGATAATACACAACCAACGGACGAATCCTTACATAACATTACCCACATCGGGGGAATGTATGAAAGCTGGTTCCTGGATTACGCTTCGTATGTAATATTGGAGCGTGCTGTACCCAGCGTGGAAGATGGATTAAAGCCAGTACAACGTCGTATCCTTCATGCTATGAAGGAACTGGATGACGGACGCTTCAACAAAGTGGCGAACATCATCGGTACTACCATGCAGTTTCACCCACATGGGGATGCTTCTATTGGAGATGCCATTGTGAACATGGGGCAGAAAGACCTGTTGATCGAAACACAGGGTAACTGGGGCGATGTACGCACCGGCGACGATGCAGCGGCACCCCGTTACATCGAGGCGCGTTTATCCAAATTTGCACTGGATGTAGCCTTCAATCCCAAAACAACCTCATGGCAGGTAAGTTATGACGGCCGTAAGAACGAGCCGCTGGCACTGCCTATGAAGTTCCCGATGCTGCTGGCACAGGGAGCAGAAGGTATCGCTGTGGGCTTGTCTACCAAGATCCTGCCGCACAACTTCAACGAACTGATTGATGCTTCTATAAAATACCTGCGTGGCAGAAAGTTCGATCTGTATCCCGACTTCATTACCGGCGGTATGATCGACGTGGCGAACTACAACGACGGTAAACGTGGTGGTAAGGTACGCGTACGTGCTCACATAGAAGAGAAAGATAAAAAGACCCTCCTCATCAAGGACGTCCCTTATGGGGTGACCACAACGGCCCTGATGGAATCCATCGTAAAGGCGAACGATACCGGCAAGATCAAGATCAAGAAAGTGGTAGATAATACCGCGAAGGATGTTGAAATTGAGGTACAACTGGCACCGGGTATTTCTCCTGATATCACCATCGATGCGCTGTATGCGTTCACGGATTGTGAGATCTCTGTTTCTCCCAATGCCTGCGTGATCGTAGAAGATAAACCCCGCTTTATCACCGTATCGGATCTTTTAAGATACTCTGCGGAGTTTACCAAAGATCTGCTGAAACGAGAGCTGGAAATCAGGCTGTCGGAGTTGCAGGAGAAATGGCACTACACCTCCCTGGAAAAGATCTTCTTCGAAAAGCAGATCTACAAGGAGCTGGAAGAGAAGCATAAGGACTGGGATGCCGTGATCGCAGCGATCGACAAGCGCTTTGTTCCTTATAAAAAGAACCTGAAAAGGGATATCACGCGCGAAGATATCGTGAAACTGACTGAGAAGCCGGTACGCCGTATTTACCGTCTCGATATCAATGAACTGAATGAACAAATCAAAGCGATCGATGCCGATATCAAACAGGTAAAACATGACCTGGCGAACCTGACAGACTTCACTGTATCTTACTACGAAGGTCTGCTGAAGAAGTATGGTAAAGGCCGTGAGCGTATCACCGAAATCAAAACCTTCGATACCATCCAGGTACAGCAGGTGGCGATGGCGAATACCAAGATCTATGTGAATCGTGCAGAAGGTTTCGTGGGTACTTCGCTTAAAAAGGACGAATTTATAGCAGATTGTTCTGACCTTGACAACCTCATTATTTTCCGTAAGGATGGTAAGATGCTGGTGACCAAGGTAGCAGATAAGACCTTTGTAGGGAAGGATATTATTCATATCGATATCTTCCGTAAGGGCGACGAGCGTACTACTTACAACATGATCTATGTGGATGGTAAGTCTGGTATCAGTTACGCGAAGCGCTTTAATGTGACAGGTATTACACTGAATAAAGAATATGACCTGACTACGAAGGGAGAGAAGAATTCCAAGGTGCATTACTTTACTGCGAATCCAAATGGAGAAGCGGAAGTGGTGAGCATCCGTCTAAGCCCGAACTGTGCGGCGAGGAACAAAGAGTTTGACCTGTTCTTTGAGACGATTGCGATAAAGGGGCGTAACTCAATGGGTAACCAGGTGACGAAGTACCCGATCCGTACAGTGAAGTTCAAGGAAGCCGGTGTGTCTACATTAGCAGGGCTGAAGCTCTGGTATGATGACCAGGTAGGCAGATTGAATACAGAGGAGAGAGGGGTGTATATTGGTTCATTTGAAGGGGAAGATAAGGTGTTTGTGGCGTTTAAGAATGGTACATATGAGTTGACGAATTTTGAGTTGACGAACAGGTATGATCCGAATGAACTGGTGTATATAGAGAAGTTCAATCCTGAGAAGATAGTGTCAGCGATTTACTTTGATGCAGATAAGAAGCAGTTTAATGCAAAGCGCTTTAAGATTGAAACGCAGACGCTGAATAATAAGTTCCTGTTTATAAAAGAAGGTCAGGGGAATTATCTGGAGATGATCACTACGCATTCAGAGCCGGTGATATTACTTAAAACTGGTAAGAAGCGGAGTCCGGAGGAAGAGGAGATAGATCTGGCGGAATTTGTAGAGGTGACCGGGTGGAAGACCGTAGGTACGAGGATTGCGGGAGATGATTTGATCAGTGCTGAATTGGCGAGTGAAGAAGAGGAGCCGGATGAGGGGAATGGGAATCCACAGGGAGAGTTATTTTAAGGAAATTGAATAAGCTTTAGTAAGCTGAATTTCGTGAACTGAATTTTGTAAGCTGGCCGCAGGCCAGCTTACAAAATTCAGCGAATAACCAAACTAAAAANNTTTTTAGTTTGGTTATTCGCCATTTGGGGGCTATCCATAAATCACAATACTCGTGGGTTGTAAGGCGCTTTTTTCATTTGCCTTCAGGGAATTTTCATGATTCCCCGAGTCTAATATTTTATTCCATTCTTCTTTGAAGGTAGGCAACTCATATTCTAAGGTCTCATCGGAAAGATTGAATAAGCATAACAAATGCTCCAAGCCATTTCTACTCTGCCGATGCAATACATACCCTTTTTCTCCTATCAGCTGCACAAACAAATCATCCTTACTGGTATTCTGCAAAATCTCATTATCCCGTCTTAATTGTATCAATTTCTTATGCCATTCTAATAGCTCTTTATATTTACCCTGCTTCCTTTTTCCCCAATCCAGCTTTGACTGAATAAACGTTTCCTCAGATTGTGGATCAGGAAACATCTCGCCTTCTTTCAAAAATGACTCAAATTCTTTTTTCCGACCTTCCTGAATTCCTTTAATATGTTCCTCTTCCTTATAACTTACAAAAAAGAAAAATGGATTATCCTCTCCATATTCCTCCCCCATAAACAACATGGGTACATACGGTGATAAAAAGATCGCTGCCGCCGCTATTTTCAATCTTGCCTGATCAATGAGTACTGATAATCTTTCTCCTTTCACTCTATTCCCAACCTGGTCATGATTCTGGTTAAACACTACAAAATGTTCTCCTGTAATACCCGCAGAGCTACGCCCATACCGCCGTTTCCTGAACTGCACATATTCTCCTGTATGCACGAATCCATCTTTATATGCCTTCGCTAATTGTTCTAATTTATTAAAATCCGCATACCGGGATTGCCCTGCTTTGTCCAATAGTACGTACAGTATATGATGAAAGTCATCCAGCCACTGGGCATCTAATCCCATACCCCCATCGCAGGGGCTTTTCATTATATTCGGTGAATTCAGATCGCTCTCGCCAATGAGGTAGTATTTCCGCCCGGTAGTAGCTTCTAATTCTTTCACCTTATCATGGATCACCTCCCACAACGTCACCGCACTATTGTCAAAAATACAATGCACCGCATCCAGTCTTAAACCATCAATATGATACTGCTGAAACCAATGGATTACATTATTCGCAAAATATCCCTTAGGACCGTCAGAATAAGCCCCATCGAAATTTATAGCACTACCCCAGGGAATAGCATAGATCTCCGAAAAATAAGGCCCAAAATGGTCAAAATAGTTGCCTTCCCCCCCCAAGGTGATTGTACACCACATCCAACAACACGGCGATACCCCGTTGATGACAGGCATCCACTAATTTTTTCAATCCTTCCGGTCCGCCATAAGAATGATGCACGGCATACTGATACACCCCATCATACCCCCAGTTCCGCTCACCGGGAAACTGACACACGGGCATTAGTTCCAGTGCATTGATGCCGGTCTCTTTCAGGTCGTCCAGGTAAGGAATGATCCCTTCAAAGGTGCCTTCCGGAGAAAAGGTGCCTACATGCAATTCATATAAAATCAGGTCCTTAAAAGGCAAGCCATGCCATTGCAGATCCTGCCACTGATACGCATCGTGATCCACCACAGCAGAAGGTCCAAAGATATCCTGTGGTTGCCAGCCGGAAGCGGGGTCGGGGAGATCTTTTTCATCGATATTATAAAAATAGGTAGCGCCGGGAGGAACATTTTCTACCGTAATAGTAAAATATCCTTCCGCGTCCTTAGTCATTGCCATGGACCTGTCATCCGGGGTGATAAGATGAAGTGTGACCTGCTCTTTTTCCGGTGCCCATACGCAAAAAGTACATGTATTATCCGGCTTGTAAAAAGCCCCTGTGTTTTTCATATCGCGGCAAACTTATGCAGGACTATAAGAAAAGATTATGCCGTGTTATAGTTTGGCAGAAATGTTGTTCCGATGATGAGAACCTAAATCGGATCTTATGGACAAAAAATGGTGGCAGACAGGTATTATCTACCAGGTATATCCCCGTAGTTATCAGGATAGCAATGGCGATGGCGTCGGAGATCTGAAAGGCATTCTGCAAAGACTGGATTACCTGCAGTGGCTGGGTATAAACGCAGTGTGGCTTTCACCTATTTATCCTTCTCCGATGGCGGATTTTGGATATGATATTTCCGATTACACAGGTATCCATCCATTGTTTGGCAATATGGCAGACTTCGATCACTTACTGGCCGAAGTACACAAGCGGGGTATGAAGTTACTGCTGGACCTGGTACCGAATCATACATCAGACCAGCATCCCTGGTTCCAGGAATCCCGCTCCAGCAGAGATAATCCGAAACGTGACTGGTACATATGGCATGACCCACAGCCAGATGGCGGAGCACCGAACAACTGGCTGAGTATGTTTGGTGGCATTGCGTGGGAGTGGGACCACACTACCCAGCAGTATTATTATCATGCATTCTTAAAAGAACAGCCCGATCTGAACTGGCGCAATCCCCAAGTGCAACAGGCGATGTTTGATGTGATGCGGTTTTGGCTGAAGAAGGGGGTAGATGGATTCAGGGTAGATGTGATGTGGCATATGATCAAAGATGCACAGTTTCGTAACAATCCGATTGATCCAAATTATGAACCGCATATGAGCACTTACTCGCAGTTGCTACCCGTGTATTCAACAGATCAGCAGGAAGTACACGAACTGGTGCACCAAATGCGGTCGGTGATGGAAGAGATCGATGATGAGCGGGTGATGATCGGCGAAATTTATTTGCCCATACATCAGTTAGTCACTTATTATGGCAGTGATAATAAGGGGGCGCATCTGCCATTTAATTTTCAGTTGCTCACACTTCCCTGGCAGGCGTTGCAGATCGCTTCGGCCATTGATCAGTACGAAGGGGCTTTGCCTGAAAATGGTTGGCCGAACTGGGTATTGAGCAACCATGATCAACACAGGATAGCGAGTAGGGTAGGGACACAACAGGCACGGGTAGCAGCGATGCTATTACTGACATTGCGTGGTACGCCTACGATCTATTATGGTGATGAAATAGCAATGCGCAACGTAGCGATACCAATTAATGAAGTGGTAGATCCGCAGGGATTGAATATGCCTGATAAGAACCTAAGCAGGGATCCATCGCGAACGCCGATGCAGTGGGATAATTCAGTTCATGCAGGATTTACAGCTGGCAAGCCCTGGCTAAGATTGTCGAAGATCTTTCACAGGGATAATGTAGAGATGCAGCAGCATGATGTTTATTCTATGCTGACATTGCACAGGGAATTGATCACATTAAGAGCCAATGAACCGGCATTGGCAGCAGGGAGATATGTACCAGTGTTTGCTGATAACCAGATGCTGGCATATATAAGAGAAGCAGCAGATGCAGATACGTTTTTAATGGTATTAAATCTGACACATTTGCCTTGTTATTTCAGACCCCCTGATTTTAGTTTTTCTGGTAAGGTGGAAATATCTACAATACCGGAATCTGAAGGAATTCAATTGAGTGATACGATTAGTTTGGATGGAGATGAAGGTTTAATAATCAGGTTAGATAAAAAGTAGTTGTTTCAAAATAAATACGCCTTCCCGGAATTACTTCAAGGATGAACGATCTCCATCAGGAACCCGAATAAACCTTCATGAAAGAGGTAATTCACCAACAGGGAATGAAAACCATTTTCAGAAAAAGGAGCGTGTATCAAAAGTAAGATACGCGCTCTATTCATTCGGATACCTGATGGAGCCAGGTTTCCATTTATGCAGTTCTAAGGAGGTTCATTTGTTTTTGATACATCCTGCTTTTTATTCGGATACCTAATAGTGCCAGGTAGTATAGAAATAAAGTTCCCGAAATGAATGTAATCTGCTGATAATGAATGCTATATTTTCATGAGATATATAGACAGTTTATGAGGGAAATTCCCTTCCTTTGCATTGCTTTAATCAGCACATACCAATGTTTGACGAACATTCACAGCATCTGCGTAAATTTTTGATTGCTATCAACTACAAGGGTCAGGCTTATTTTACGGTTCATGGCATGGATTTCACCGTTACAGATGTGAATATTAATAGTAGTAAGGTATTACTCACCGGGCAGGATAAATGGTGTTTTTTCCGTACCAAAACGGAACTGGCTGCCTATATAGCGCAGGCGGATCATCTGTGGGATGCGGACAATATGAAGGAATGGGCCAAAGGGCTGGATGAGCTTTCAAAAGTGAACGCAGAGATCGACCTGGATTTTATGCTGACAGCGAAGGACGATATTGATGATTACTATGAATTGTATAATACTATCACCTTTGTTGAAGATTTTGCGGAACAGATCGATGATGAAACTATGTATGCCCTGACCCTGGGAAGCTCCACCGTTCGTGAATTCTTCGATGCCGCTGCGGACTATTTTCTCTGGAAAGACGGTGATAAGGAAATGCTGGCCATCAGGGGACCCCGTTTACTCCTGGCTATCAATAATATTTATAAGGAATTAGAAAAATGGATTGAAGTGTAATAACATGTATATACAATAATAATTTATGTAACGCTGCAATACTCATGGACATAATTATCCATTACATTCGTTCTGTTCCCACGTTTTAAAAAAAATAGTTGTTATGCCCGATCAAATTATAATCAGCCGCGAAGATGCCATGACTTTACTAGCCTGGCAAAAGCTCCTCACTATGCATCCTGAAAAAAGAAAGGACATCGTCGCAGAAATATTAATTGAATCAGATAAAGCAGATGAAGAAATCGAAGATGCACATGTAGATGGTGCTGAATATAATCATGATATCGTTGATTATCTCAGGTCTGGATTACTCAATGTTACCAATGAATTTATAGAAGAAGATCTCAAAGAGTTATATCATCATGATATAGGGATTGAGGGTGAGCCACTGATATATGAACCCTGCCCTTGTTGTGGATATCGTACTGTAGAAGAATCTGCTGGTTATGATGTATGTCCTAATTGTTATTGGGAAGATGATGGCAATGATGATCCAACTAAATATAGTTCCGTTAATCACTTAACCCTGCAACAGGGAAGAGATAATTTTAAACAGATGGGGGCCTCTGATCCGGCTTATATTGACATCGTGAACAAGCATCCGAACAAGTACCTGAAAGCTTAACCCAGACTACCTTTTCATACATCAGTCAGCTAATCCGGTTTGGAAATGGCATCCTGTTTGTTATTAGAACGTTAAAACAGTTTTAAAACAAGGAGGGACACATGAAAAAGGTAGTTTTATTAATGGCCTTAACAGCATTTTCAGTTGTTACATTTGCGCAAACGCAATCAGAAGAGGTAACCAGTAAGAATTCATGGCTGAAGGTAGGTGTCAATGCAGGCGTGCCTTTTGGTAATCTGTCGAAGACGAGCAATTTTACATTGGGCGCTGAATTGAAAGGACAGGTAATGTCTACAAATCATGTTGGTTTAGGTTTGACGACAGGGTATAATCATTTCTTCCCGAAAGATGGGTTTAATAATTTCGGGACAGTTCCATTAGGCTTATTCGTTAGGTACTATCCAAAGAGTCATGGATTCTTTGCGGGTACAGATGTTGGGTATAGCTTTGTGACAGGTGTGGATGGTGCTACTGGTGGCGTGTATGTGAGGCCTCAGTTAGGGTATCATAATTATAGCTGGAACTTGTTTGCATTTTATAATGGGATATTCAGGAGTGAGGAGAATGGAAGTAGTATGCAGTATGCCGGGGTAGGTGCGACTTATAATATTCATTTTCACAAGAGAAAATAACGAAAGAAAAAGGTCTGCCGAAGGCAGGCCTTTTTCTTTCGTACAGGTATTTTTTAATCCACTGATTATAAGCCGCCGTTGCATCTGCTAAATGCGCATTTGCATAACTCACCACCATCCGCTTCAAAATTCCATCCCTTAAAACAGCCACTACTCACTAATTACTCAATTATTCATACATTTGCGTTACCCGAAAGTCTGCATTGTTAAACCAATAAATATAAAAATGAACAAAACCATTCTGGCATCTGTATTCTCGATTGCAATCTTTTTCGCAGCCTGCAAAAGCAAAACTACATCTGAAAACGCGGACAGCAGTGCGACCACTACTACCACCACCCCTTCAGAAGAAAAAGCTACGCCAGCTAACGAGCCTAAATCTTATACTGTCACTTTCAGTCCGGATACCGCTTTCCTGGGCAAAAAGAAAGAAGCATTCATAAGACTGAAAAACGGCAAAGCTGTAGAGCTGTACGACAATGAAGGTAAAGTGACCGGTACAGAACTCACTTATGAAATTGAACTCACCAACAAGAATAAAGTTGGAGAAAGCAGTGTATTCATTAATCCAAACGACTTCCGTCTTACACTGGACAATGGTACCAACATCACGCACGATAACTACAATTCTGTATCTGCTGATGCGGAATCTACAAAATCATCTGAAGAGAATAAATTCAGACTGCCTGCCGGCACTAAGCCAAAGACGCTGAATCTCTTCCTCGATGAAACAAGAGTAAGTGTAGGAGTGGAAATGAAATAGCCCGAAAGGGAAATCATTCAAAAGGAGATCACGCAAAGTGAAATCACTCAAAGTCAACTAACTCATAAAAGGGCTGTTTTTGAATAAAGACAGCCCTTTTACTTTTTCCGCATTCGTAAGTACCTTCCCAAACTCCCCACAGATAATCGTTTTAACAAATTGAAGTTGTTTACACTTT
>NZ_MTKN01000057.1 GCF_001975825.1 [Flexibacter] sp. ATCC 35208 | reverse complement strand
GGCTTTCTTCCTACTCGATTGTAGCCTATATACAGGCCCGCTGTTCTATACTGTCAATTGTGCCTGTGGCAACTCGCACGCACCGCCTGCACAGGCGATCGCACCCAGGGTATTCACATCCACATAATCAGGTAATTCTTCTTTGTATTTGCTCCAGTCGATCATCTTTGCATTCTTCACGATCGTCATGTAGCGATAATAACGATGCACATCTTTCAATGCATAAGTCATCTTTTTCAGATCTTTCTTAAAGTAGTTCTTCGCAAACTTTTTTGCACGTCTGATCCAGTCTTTCTGGTAGAAGATCTTTTCACGGCTTCCTTCCAGCGGCAGGTTCCTGTCCAGCACATACATACATGCTTTCCACAGATCCTGGTCAAATGCATGCAGACCATCCACGATCAGACCTGATGCCATGATCACACCATCTCCATACATTTTGATCAGCTCCTCCGGTGTAAACACTTCTGAATAAGGTGCCTGATTGTATTCCAGTGAACCAGACATACCCAGCAGAGAAATACCTGCAAAGTATTGACGGTTGGCATAGATATAATCAGTTACATCTTCCCAGTTATCTACTGAAATTGTATTGGATACATTGTGTCTTACAGATGGTATTACACATCTTTCTATATTGGTACCCGGATACACCCA
This sequence comes from [Flexibacter] sp. ATCC 35208, assembly GCF_001975825.1. Taxonomy (GTDB): domain Bacteria; phylum Bacteroidota; class Bacteroidia; order Chitinophagales; family Chitinophagaceae; genus Chitinophaga. The sequence goes on along the minus strand of NZ_MTKN01000057.1, from coordinate 51,182 downwards.
GTTTTCCATAATAAACTTCACGATCTCCAGGTGTTTCACACCATATACATCATGCTTGCTCATGGCCTTTGGTTCTGCTTCCATTGCAAAGCCGATAGCATAGTCACGACCATTGAAATCCCACACACTTTTCTCTACCAGTTCCGGATTCTGTGACTTGAAATACTCTACACCATATTCATCCGGATTCACCTGTACATAACGGATCCAGCGTTTGCCTTCCACCGGTTTTACGCCTGATGAGGAACCGAGTATGATAGCACCATTACCATCAGGTTTACTGAGGGTAGTACGTGCTGCATAATTGATACCTAATACAGCAGCCAGTTCCTTGTTGATATCTTTGATAAGTTGTACCCCCTCTGCCAATGTTTCTTTGTTCAGCAGTACATCAGGATTATCTAACCAACCTGATATAGCACAACCTAATAAGGCTTCGTTTTTAAAGATCTCTTCTGTTACACCACCTACGTAATCGAAGGTAGTATAACCTGCCTGCAATGTACCTAAGATAGCGAGTGCTTTACACATGCGCAGGAACGTCTTCTTATCTTTGCACATCGCACCGTTACCCGTTGTCAGGTTGCATCCCTGCCAGCCGGATACCCATCCATCTTCTGTTTTCAGCTTAGGCACCATCCCTACTTCCACACATGGGTTGTACAGAATTTCAAGATCATCCAGCCATACAAAACCGGGTTCACCATATTCTTTTACTGATTCCATAATGGACTGAAACTCTTCGTAAGTAGTTGCTGATTTCAGGAGAGCGACTGAGTTATTAGAGCGTGCACGTTGGGGTTGTGTGATATACCAGTTACCAGTTTTGGCATTCAGCATTTCTTCATCATCTTTGCTGAAGATACAGATGGTAGCGCTTCTTCTTACACCACCAGCCAGTACTGCATTTGAAGCATGCATCACGATGTCGTATGCAAGAATGCTTCTCATGGTACCACCCTGTGATTTCAGCCACTGTTCGATGATATCTTCTATTTTCTGAATCGCTGTTTTCAACGGATCAGAACCCGGCGCTTTGAACCCGGAAGAGATGTACGCACCCTTTGGTCTGATGAGGGAATAGTCCAGTCTTACTTCATATCCCCAATAGGTCTGGAACTTTTTGTCTGCCCTGAAATAGGATGCCAGCAATACGCCAATCGCATCTGCCCAACCTTCTATACTGTCTTCAATAATAAAGGTCTTGGTTCCTTTGTCACGTGCCTGTAATTCAGGGAGTTTTGCAATATGCTGCTGCTGTACTGAAAAACCCACTCCACAACCGCTCAACAGCCACCACATGGACTCTCTGAAGAATTCAGCCCTGTCGCAATAAGAGGTCAGACAGTTATACATCTTGGAGTTGTGACGCAGGATGGGGAACCCGCCAAATTGTAATGCCCGCTGAGAACCTAATACCAGTTTATCAACATAAGCATCTTCTGCAAAATCCATGTACTCCGACAACACCTTGTTATCAAGCAGGTGTGCGTATTTGTCACGGTGCATTTTCATGACCCGCTCCCGGATGGCTTCTTCCCAGGTTTCCTTCCTGCTTAATTCAGGACGGTACTTTAAATAGCCGGTCTGTAGCTTAAATTCTGATAAAAAGTTCTGCATGCTCTAAAAGTCTTGATTTTTAATGCCTAACAATGGTATTGGCTAGGAATAAACAGCGAAGTTTGGTGTTATGATAACACTACAAAGGTATTCGATTGGGGAGGATGGAGGGGAGAAAGTTAAACACATGTGTGCATAACTAATTGCCGCCTGAAATATAGTATTACTATATCGCTTTAAGGGTATCAAAAGGTCATCAAAAGAGCACCTTTTTATCCCCGGGATATTGAGGTACCCTTTGAGTGACGAATTGGTAGCGAAGCCGTACTATGGTCGTGCACTGGATTTCTTCAAGAGATTTATTTTTGTCCCCGGACTTAATTCAATTTATCTTCACATATAAAATTCACACTATTAGTACCAGACTTACCAAAGAAGAACGCTGGCCCTTATTCCGCGCGGCGCTTACCACCTCCCCGCTCATTGCGATGCTGCTGGTGACCCCCGTATTCCTGGTCAGAAATGTGAATATCAGTCATATGTGGCTCGCCTTTCCCGGTGCCACCGTCGGCATTTTTATGGCCTGGCTGTTTCATATTCTGCTCATCGGAAGAACACGCCTGCATAAAACCCGTTTTTTCATTTCTACATTCTTCATGATCTCCGTTACGAGTATTACCTATCTCGTAAGCAGGAGACATAATATGAATATATTTATATCCGAAACTTCTTTTTTCCTTTACAGGGTGGTCAATATCATTGCTGTCAATTCCATGGTATATATTATTTCCGTGGTTATATTATTAAACAGGACCAAAAAGAAACTGGACATTGAAAATGAACACCTAAAATTCGCTAACCTCCAATCCAGGTACGAACTACTGGTCAACCAGCTGAACCCTCACTTTCTTTTTAATGCCATTGGCACTGCCAAAGCCCTGATCCGGAAAGATCCCGCTATCGCAGATGAATACCTGGTGAAGTTATCCAGTTTTCTGCGCCTGGGATTAGAGAATAAACGATTTGATACCATCACCGTAGCAGAAGAACTGGCCCTCTGTAAGGACTATATCTCCCTGCAACAGATGCGGTTCGATACTGCCTTACAGTTCGATGCACAGATTGATAAAAAATTCTCTGACTATTATGTACCTTACTTCGCCATCCTTATTCTCGTGGAAAACGCAGTGAAACATAATGCCATGACAGAAGAAGAACCACTGAGAATAGCTGTCACCAATAATGATACTATGCTGCAGGTAACTAATAATATACAACCACGATTCCTACTGGAAGCGTCTTCCAGAACAGGGCTGCAAAACCTGGAAGAAAGATATCGTCTGCTATATAATGAAACCATCACGGTCGATAACGACGGGGAAACATTTAGTGTAAGTATAAAAATGATTCGCAAATGAATGTAGTGATCATTGAAGATGAAAAGAACCTGGCAGAAGAATTACAGCACTATATTCTCAGCGCACGTAAAGAATGGACCGTCGTAAAAATTCTCCCTTCTGTAAAACAAGCCCTGGCCTGGTTTGAAACCAATACCTGCCAGCTGGTCTTCAGTGATATTCAACTAGGTGACGGGCTGAGTTTTGAAATCTTCCATCATTTAAAACTCAATGTACCTGTCATCTTCTGCACCGCCTTTAATGAATACGCTATTCAGGCTTTTAAAAATAATGGTATTGATTATATCCTGAAACCTTATGGACAGACCCTGATCAATGATGCCATCGCGCATTATGAAAGCCTGCGGCAGAGTATTTCGCCGGATTATCACACCATTATTCAATTACTGCAAAAGCCTACCGCCACCTCCCGGCTGCTGGTGAGTCTGCGGGACAAGATCATTCCCATCAAAACGGAAGATATCGCCCTGTTCTATATCCACCATGGCCAGGTATCCCTCATCGATTTTGAACAACATAAATATATGATCAGTCAGCCGCTGGATGAACTGGAAGCAACTGTAGGACCCGGCTTTTACCGGGCAGATAGGCAGCACCTGGTGAACAGAAAGGCCATCCGCGATGTTTCTCAATCTTTGGGCAGGAAGCTTTTATTAAATCTCCTCGTGGAATACAATGAAGCTGTGATGATCAGGAAAGAGAAGGCTACAGAGTTCCTGGAATGGCTCATAAAAGACTAATCCATCCCCCAATTTGTCTAATTCAGCAAACCAGATTTTTACAGTTGCTAATTGTTTTGAATATTTGTTGTCGTAAACAATTGCCTGATGCGCCGGATTTTAATCATTTTTCTCATTAGTTGTAGTCTGACAGCAGGAGCCCAGAGCACCTTATCCTTTCGCTCGCTCAATGAAGTCTTTGTATACGCTGATGCGCATAGCGTCACTTTCAAAAACGCTACCCAACAGGTGCTGATGAATAAATATCAGACCCTGGCGGCAAAACTGGACAGATGGAAGCTCAAAGGTGATGCAAACCTCACAAGCACTGACAATACCAAACTAGGTGTCACCTTTATTCCTGCTGAGATCTTCGGAGGCCCTGCCGGTACCTACAGACAGGTGACCTTTGGACAGCAATATGTAACCAGCGCGAACTTTGCCCCGCAGATAGACATCCTCAATCCCTTTTCCATGGCGCAGGTCAGAACGGCCCGTGCCAGCGAACAGGTGACAAATGCCACGAACCTGCTCAATAAGAAAAGTTTGTACGAAAGTGTGGCCGGTGCATATTATAACATCCTCTCTTATCAGTGGCAGATAAAGGTTACGAAGAACAGCCTTGATAATGCAGATACGCTCACTGCCATCATGGTGAACAAACAACAGGAAGGCATTGCCAGACAGCAGGATGTGAACAATGCAAAAGCAAACCAGCTATCCATACAGGATAAACTGCAACAACTGGAAGTGAACCTGGAAGAACAATACAGCAGCCTGAAACTACTCTGTGATATGGATCCTGATACCCCCATCACTATTGAGGAAACCGCTGATCAGGGTAATTTCGATGCGAGCCTGACCGCTACCGGTTACCTCACCCAATTACAATCTGAGTGGCAGTTAAAATATCAGGAAGCAGACCTGCGTGCCAATAAACGCTGGTTCCTGCCTACGGTGACCCTCTTTAGCAGCCTGGGGTGGCAGCAGAACACCAACAACCATCCTTTTGATGGCAGCAGATGGATCAACAGTAGCTATGTAGGTGTGAAGGTGGCCATACCTATCCTCCCTGATGTAGGCAAGGTGGCAGCTGTGCGCTATGATCGTATCAATGTTGCTGTAGCGAAGAATAATTTTGAACATGCAGCCCGTCAGGATAGTGTGAACAACCAGCAATTGCAGCTCGAATATCAGAAGGCTTTCAAAAGCGCCCGGCTGGCGGGTGAAATCGCTGCGCTAAAAGAAGATTCCTACTACAAAAACCTGAATATCTATAAAGAAGGGATTCTCTCCGCCACGGACCTGTTCACCGCCTTTAACGACTGGTTGAACAACAGTCTGAATGCTGTATCCCAACAGGCTAACAGCGACTATGCAAAATCAAAGATCATGATTAATAATATTGTCAAATGAACATACAGCAAACTATTGGGATCTTCACTGCATGCCTGATCTTTTCTGCCTGTGGTCAGAAAACGGCGCCTGTCAAACCTGTGCACAAAGACCTGACTGAAATGGTATTTGCCTCCGGTGTGCTGGAAGCCGATGATCAGAACAACCTCACTGCACAAACAGATGGTTACCTCATCAAACTGGATTTTAAAGAAGGAGACATGGTCAATGCCGGTCAGCTACTGGCAGTCATTGACAACAGCCAGAACATCATCAATGCACAAAGCGCCGGCGCCCTCCACAACATTGCAAGAGAGAATACCCTGCCTACAGCGCCTGCTTTGCAACAGATCAGTGCCAATATCACTGCTGCCAGAGAAAAACTCCGTCTGGACCAGTTGCAGGCAGACAGGTACAAACGTCTCATGGAAAGCAACAGCGTATCTAAACTGGAATATGAAAATACCCAGCTCACCCTCGCTACTTCTCAGGCCAACCTGAAAGCACTGGAAGACCAGTATAATACACAGCTGGTAACTGCGAGACAACAGGAAGTTACACAGCGCTCCATGAGTGACGTGAACCGGGTGATCAAAGAACAGAACCTGATCAAAGCGGTGATCAGCGGACAGATATACGAGAAGAAAAAACAACTGGGTGATTATGTACGTAAAGGTGATGTGATCGCCGTGATCGCGAACCCACAGCTCATATACGCCCGCCTGAATGTGGATGAAACCAATATGGCAAAAGTAAAAGTAGGTGAAGAAGCCGCTATCCAGTTGAATACCAACAAAGGACATATTTACAAAGGCACTGTACACGAGATCCTGCCATCCTTTGAAACTTCCAGCCAGTCATTCATCGTAAAGGCATACTTTACAGACAGTCTTGATTTCAGGATCACCGGCACACAACTGGAAGCCAACATCATTGTCGGCGAAAAGAAAAATGCACTGGTTATACCCCGCAGCTATTTATCTTATGGCAATAAGGTCACGCTGAAAGGGAAAGGAGCTATCGTAGTTCAGACCGGCATCATATCCAACGACTGGGTAGAAGTGACCGGCGGCCTGACAGAAAATGATGAACTGGTACCTGAAAAAAAATAAGTGATGAGATACCGTCATAATATCAATTCTGAAATCTCCATGACCTACATCGTCACTAAGAAAAAGTTGACGTTGGTAGCGGCATTGGGTGTTACGATCGGGATTGCGATCTACATCTTCATGAACTCGATGATGGTGGGATTTGATAAGAAATCGACAGAGCTGGTATTCAGAAGTACGGCACATATCCGGGTGTATAAAGATGAGGTGATGAGTCTGCCTTTATTGCCAGAGAAGGGCAGCAACTTACCTGTGATCATCAATCCCAGTGTAGTGCCGGAGAGTGACAAGATCGTAGACCCTGAGAAAATTATATCCCTGCTCAGACAGCAGCCGGATGTAACGATGGTAACACCTCAGGTTACTGTCAGTGTATTTTACAATAACGGCAAATCCCAGATCACAGGTAGTTCCTATGGCGTAAGGATTGCAGAGGCAGATAAGATGTTCAATATTGGTACTACTGTGGTGGAAGGGTCTATCCAGGACCTGAAGAATACCCCCAATGGTATACTGCTGGGAGTGGGCATTGCAGCAAAGATGAGTGTGCGGCCGGGCGATAACATTACCATTACCTCTTCCCGGAATGTGACCAAGGTGATGAAGGTAGTGGGGCTTTTCCAGTCAAACAATTCCCAGATCGATAAGACCAAGTCTTACATTAATATCAGCGCCGCCCAGCAACTCCTGCAGGAAGGGGCCGGGTATGTAAGCGATATCAATGTTTCGGTCACTAACCCGGACAATGCCGCTAATTATTCAGCGAAGTTCTCTGACCTCACAGGGTATAAGGCAGAAGACTGGAAAGCTGCCAATGCCACACTGGTAGCGGCATCCAATATGCGCCGGATCATGATCACGGTCATTGCGCTCTCCATCCTGCTGGTGGCAGGGTTTGGTATTTACAATATCCTGAATATGACTATCACCCAGAAGATCAATGATATAGCTATTCTGAAAGCCATGGGTTTCCGGGGCAGGGATGTGGTACGCATATTTGTACAACAGGCTATGATCATTGGCATGATCGGTATTCTGATAGGTGTATTGCTGGCGGTATTGCTGGTATTCCAGTTGTCCAGGACCTATGTGGGCGGGGATATTGGTTATTTCCCCATTCGCTTTGAATGGCCCGTATTTTTCAGGGGGCTGATATTCGGACTGATCGTGACCCTGGGTGCCGGGTATATTCCGGCAAAGAAGGCGGCAAACGTAGACCCGGTATCTATTTTCAGGCGGTAAAAATTACGACTATGCAAAGAGAGCTCATGCTGGAAGCAGAAAATATCGGGAAGTATTTTTATGACCCGGTAAAATTTAGGGTGCTGAATGATATTTCTTTTAAAGTATATAGAGGAGAATTTGTAACATTGGTAGGAAAATCGGGGAGTGGAAAGTCCACTTTGCTGTATATTTTGAGCACGATGGATACTGATTATGAGGGTAAATTGCACATCCATGGGGAGGAAACCACCGGCCAAAGGCAAAATAACCTGGCCGCCCTGCGGAACGAGAAGATTGGATTTGTGTTTCAGTTCCATTATCTTTTACCCGAATTTAGCTGTCTGAAAAATGTGATGATACCGGCATTGCGGTTAGGAAAGTATTCCAGGCAGGAAATAGAGGATAGGGCTTACCAGAAACTGACCCTGCTGGGACTACAGGATCAGGCACTGAAACCTGCCTCCAAGTTATCAGGAGGCCAACAACAAAGGGTCGCCATTGCCAGGGCCCTGATCAATGATCCCCTGATTATAATGGGGGATGAGCCGACTGGAAACCTTGATTCAAAGAATTCACAAATCGTATTTGATACATTTAAACAACTGGCGCACGAATATAACCAGACGATCATAGCAGTAACGCACGACAATGATTTCGCAGAACGCTCTGACCGTACCATTGAGATGCAGGATGGCGCAATCATTTCTACCGCGAAGGAGTTTGGAAAATAGGAACTGCAACAGGAAGCCTTGTAAAAATAAAACCCGATAGGTAGTACTTCCGGACGCGGAAGCACTGCCACATAAATGAATATGAGTAAGCCTCTTATCATTACCTGTTGTGTGTTATTGTCATGTTTAGGAGCGATTGCACAGGCAAAATTTACTATCAGCGGAACCATCAGATCAAAAAAAACCGGGGAAACCATTATTGGTGCTACTGTGCACGTAGCGGGTCAATCCATCGGAACTGTCAGCAATGAGTATGGTTTTTATTCCCTCACGCTGCCCACAGGGACCTATACCATAGAATTCAGTACGGTGGGGTTGCAACCGGTACAGGAGGAGATTGCGCTGACACAGCATACGATCAGGAATATTGCGCTGGACGATGCTGCACAATCATTGAAGTCGGTGACGATTACGGCCAACACGAAGCAACGTAATCTAAGTACCCCCCAAATGGGTATGGAACAACTGACGACAAAGGAGATGAAGAATATTCCGGTATTGCTGGGAGAAAAGGATGTGTTGAAAACGATCCAGTTACTACCGGGTATTAAATCAGCCGGCGATGGCAACAGTGGGTTCTATGTACGGGGTGGTGGGGCAGACCAGAACCTGATTTTATTGGATGAAGCACCCGTGTACAATGCTTCACATCTGTTTGGTTTCTTTTCTACATTTAATTCTGATGCCATCAAAGATGTGACGGTATACAAGGGAGGCATGCCTGCTCAATACGGTGGCCGACTTTCGTCTGTACTGGATATTAAGATGAATGACGGCAATAACCAGGATTATAATGTAAGTGGCGGCATCGGGTTGATCTCTTCCAAAATAAATATCGAAGGACCTTTGCAAAAGGATAAGTCTTCTTTTCTGGTGTCTGCCAGAAGAACATATGTGGATCTTTTCCTTCGTTTATCAAATGACTCCTCTATCAGGAATAACAGCCTTTATTTTTATGACCTCAATGCCAAGCTGAATTACCAGCTGGGTAAAAGGGACCGTTTGTTTGCTTCCGGGTATTTCGGGGCGGATAACCTGGTCGTGGGAAATAACTTTGGATTGAAATGGGGAAATAGCACTGGTACCCTGAGATGGAACCATATTTACAGTAGCAAAATGTTCTCCAACACCTCCCTGATCTTTAGTAATTACAATTATAAGATCAATGTAAAGAGTGGGGCGAACGATGTGAATATCTTCTCGCAGATCCGTGACTGGAACCTGAAGGAAGAATTACAATATTATATCAGCCAGCGACATAACCTGCGTATTGGTTTCAATACCATTTATCATACTATGCGACCGGGAGAGATCACGTCTTCACAGTTATCTAATTTTAATTCATCCCGTTTGCAACAGCGGTATTCATGGGAGAATGCTGTGTATGTATCTGATGTGTGGAAAGCAACGGATAAATTAGATTTGTCTTATGGCGCACGCCTTACGGCATTCAGTATACTGGGTGCCGGTGATTTTTTTAATATAGATGCAGATGGGAATATACTGGATACACTGCATTATAAGAGTGGCGAGTTTGTAAAGACCTATATTAACCTGGAACCCCGGCTGGCAGCCAGTTATAAGCTCACGGATATTTCTTCAGTAAAAGCTTCTTATGCACGGAATGTGCAGAACCTGCACCTGATTTCAAACAGTACATCTTCCAGCCCTACAGATCGTTGGGTAGCGAGTACGAACATTATCAAACCGGAAATATCAGACCAGGTATCGTTGGGTTATTATAAAAACCTGGCGGGGAATAAGTATGAGTTGACAGTAGAAACCTATTATAAGACCATGCAGCACCAGATCGATTACCGGGATGGGGCAGATGTGCTGAATAATGATGCGATAGAAACACAATTGTTATTTGGGAAAGGCCGTGCGTATGGTATAGAGTGGCTGTTAAAAAAGAAGGCAGGCAGACTGACCGGATGGGTGAGTTATACATTGTCAAAGACACAAAGGAAGATAGATGGGATCAACAATGGGGAATGGTATAATGCGCGGCAGGACAGAACCCATGACATTGCAGTAGTGGGCATGTACCAGTTGAATGAGAAATGGTCCCTGAGTGCGAACTGGGTGTATTATACAGGAGATGCGGTAACTTTCCCCAGTGGTAAATACCTGATCAACAATACAGTGTATTATTACTATACAGAGCGGAATGGCTATCGTATGCCGGCTTATCACAGGTTGGATCTGGGAGCGACAAAACAGTTGCGCAAGCGGGGCAGGTATTCTTCAGAGCTGGCTTTCAGTTTGTATAATGCGTATGGCAGGGAGAATGCGTATACTATTACCTTCAGGCAAAGTAAGGACGATCCGAATAAGACAGAAGCCGTGAGGACGTCATTGTTCAGGTTTGTACCTTCTATTTCATACAACTTTAAATTCTAGTGGAGATGAAACAGTTGTTGTATATCGCGATCATAATTGTTTTTGGCGCCTGTCAGAAGGTGATAGATATTGATTTGAATAATGCAGCGAAGAAATATGTGATAGAGGGGGTGGTGACGGATGATGTGAATGGAGTGAGTGTGAAGATATCACAGACGATGGACTTTAATGAGGATAATACCTTTGAAGGAGTAAGTGGAGCTACGGTGACCATTACTGCTGATAATGCGACGGAGTATGAGTTGCAGGAAACAGCTACGGCCGGGGTGTATACAACCACGGGGTTCAAAGGAAAGGTGGGACATAGTTATAGTATGTATGTACAGATAGGTACGGATACATTTACGGCGGTATCCACAATGCCGCGGGAGGTGTATTTTGATAGTCTGGCTTTGGTAGATAGGGTGGTGTTTGGCGAGACCAGAAGGGTGCCGGCAGTGTATTATTCAGATCCGGAAGGGAAAGGGAATTCCTATCATTTTGTGGAGTGGCACAATGGGGTGCAGGAGAGTACCATATTTGTGAGGAATGATGAGAATACGGATGGGAAGAGTTTGAGTATACAACTGGTATCATTTAGTAGTGATAGTGATGATGATGATAAGCAGATAAAGGCAGGGGATACGGTCTCGGTGGAGATGCAGTGTATAGATCCTGTGGTGTATAAATACTGGTATAGTCTGGATGCGGGTGCAACAGGAGAGGGGCAGAGTGCTACGCCGGCGAACCCGGTGACGAATATAGTAGGGGGAGCGTTGGGGTATTTTAGTGCGCATAGTGTGCAGACGAGGACGATAGTGGCGGAGTAGAAAAAACCTTTCTCTCTTCCAATCAAATCCAGCCATTCGCTAACTGCAAAAAAATAAAACACTCGCTTGCAATCAAATCCGCTCATTCTGCGCCAGCCCCAAAGTAAATACCCCTTGCCTGCCGCCGCAGGCCGGAAAAATCTAACATGACTTTTATCATCCCCTCATAATGTAGATTTAGTAGCTTTGACCCGTAATAACTCATCGCGCCAATGAACGATTTTCTAGCAGCCAGATCACAAATGGCTTTATCGTTAGGTTTTCATATTGTCTTCTCCTGTATAGGCATGGTCATGCCATTCTTTATGGCCGTCGCTCACTTCCTTTACATCCGCACAGGCAATGATGTCTATAAGAATATCACCCGTGCATGGAGTAAGGGTGTCGCCATCTTCTTCGCCACTGGCGCTGTATCCGGTACCGTACTCTCTTTCGAACTCGGCCTTCTCTGGCCTGAATTCATGAAGCACGCCGGCCCGATCTTCGGCATGCCCTTCTCCTTAGAAGGTACCGCCTTTTTCATCGAAGCGATCGCCCTCGGTTTCTTCCTCTATGGCTGGGGACGATTCAATCCCTGGTTTCACTGGATCACCGGCGTAGTTGTAGGTATCAGCGGGTTAGTATCCGGTATACTGGTAGTTGCTGCCAATGCCTGGATGAACAGTCCGGCAGGATTCGATTTCGTAAATGGACAATACCTGAATATAGATCCGATCAAAGCAATGTTCAATGACGCCTGGTTTTCACAGGCTCTGCACATGTGTATTGCGGCATTTGCTGCTACCGGTTTTGCCGTAGCAGGTATCCATGCCCTCATGATCTTACGAAGAAGGAACATCGCCTTTCATACCACCGCTTTCAGAATACCTGCTTTATTCGCCTGCATAGCAGCCCTGCTGCAACCCCTGAGCGGAGATATCTCTGCAAAAGACGTTGCACACAGACAGCCTGCAAAACTGGCGGCTATGGAAGCACATTTTAAGACCGAAGCAGCTTCTCCGCTGGTAATCGGGGGTATTCCTGACCCAGTGGCAAAAGAGGTGAAATATGGGCTTGAAATACCCGGTTTACTGAGCTTTATGGTGTATGGTGATTTCCATACCCCTGTAACAGGGTTGGATCAGATACCTGAAAATGATCAGCCCCCGATTGCCATTACGCACTACGCCTTCCAGATCATGGTGGGATTGGGGATGGTGATGCTGTTGATTGCTGTTTGTTATTTCGTAGCCATCATTAAGAAGAAGAGCTGGCTCAGAATGCCATGGCTGCTACGGCTGTTCGTCATCGCCACACCGATGGGATTTATTGCCGTAGAAGCCGGTTGGACAGTGACAGAAGTCGGCAGACAACCATGGATCATCAATGGTGTGATGCGCACGGCTGATGCAGTTACCCCTATGCCGGGGATTGCGTATTCCTTCTACATCTTTACAGCTGTGTACATTTCATTGTCCCTGATCGTGACATTCCTGTTGTACAGACAGATCCGGATGGTACCTGAGATTTATGATATTCAAACGCCTGCTTTATGATATTTGTAGTAATGGCTTATTTATGGGCTGCCATCCTGTTGTATATATTGTTGGGAGGAGCTGATTTTGGTGCTGGGATCATAGAATTATTTACTTCGGAAAAGAACAAGGCATATACCCGCAATACCATGTACCAGGCCATCGGGCCTATCTGGGAAGCCAACCATATGTGGCTGATCATTGCCATCGTGGTATTGTTTGTAGGTTTTCCGGAAATCTATACGACAGTCTCCACACACCTGCATATACCACTGGTGATCATGCTGTTTGGCATCATTGCCCGTGGTACCGCCTTTACCTTCAGAAACTACGATGCTGTGAAGGATAATATGCAGAAGGTGTACAACCGCATCTTTGTATATTCCAGTTTTGTCACGCCTTTCTTTTTGGGGGTGATCGCGGGTAGTGCGGTATCTGGTAGGATAGATCCGGGGGCGAATGATTTTCTGAATGCGTATGTATATACCTGGTTCAATTGGTTCTCCGTTACAGTTGGATTTTTTACCGTAGCGATCTGTGGTTATCTCGCGGCTATATTCATCATAGGCGAAACTGATGACGATAAAAGTCGTGTACGTTTTATTAGAAAGGCCAAACAGATGAATGTAGCGGCAGCGGTATTTGGGGCATTGGTATTCTGGGCGGCACATGCAGAGAACATCCCTTTGGATAAATGGATGTTTGATAATCCAACCGGGATCATTGCCATTATCGCGGCGGTATTATCTCTTGTGCTATTATGGTATTTGTTGCTGCAAAAAGGTAAGGTTATCATCATTCGTGTACTGGCAGGTTTTCAGGTCACGATGATCTTACTGGCGATAACGATCCGACACTATCCGAATATTGTGATCTTAAAAGGAGGGAAGTATTTGTCTTTGCTGGAGCATGCAGGACAGGAGAAAACGATTCATTCACTGGGTATGGCGCTGTTGTTGGGAAGTATATTGATATTGCCTGCGTTATTTTATTTGTTGTATAGTTTCAGGAAGGGGGAAGCGATAGAACATTAAAAACTAAAAACGGGTGTATCAAAAGTTAGATACACCCATTTTTAGTTTGGATACCTGATGGCGCCAGATTCCAATTTATTCGATTCTCAGGAGTTTCATTTATTTTTGGTACATCCACATCTTTTTTATTTTGAAGTATCACTGACATTACAACCAGGATATTTCTTCCTTAACCGATCCAGCTCCAATTTCAATTGATCAGTATTTACATTGTTAGTTTTCTCTACATTGATCTTTGCATCAGGCAGTTTTAACCGGCCTATTGCCGCTTTTACTGCTACTTTATTACTTTTCTGAATATTGACCTTTATCGTTTGATCACCGCCTGTTACAAAGTTTGTGATACCAAACAATACCGTATCAGATTTTTCTCCCATTACAAGAATATAGGCTTTTTTATTAGGTGGTAACTGAACTTTACCATCTTCTTCCTTGAAATAGAAATAATGGTTATCTGATGAAGCTGCGCCTGCCTGGATTATTTTCAATGAAGGAACAACCAGTACAGGGTAAAGGGTAGATGAGACCAAGCCTTCCTGAATGACTTTTAGTGTCGTTATTTCGGTCTGTATATTATCAGCAAGAAACTGGTCTATATTGAACCAGCCAAAGGTAGAAATGTCAAATGAATAATAAGTTGGGGGTGGTGGTATCACTACGTTTGATATGACCGGTGAGGTGGTATCTGTTGCTACATTTATCACATTTGTCCCATTTGCCAGGTTATTTTTAATTGTATCTGTCGGTCTACCATAATAATTTATGCCGAAGCGGCCCTTACCCGCACTATAAAGAGAATATTCCAATTGATATATATAAAAACAACTGTCACATGAGGTATTGGTATATTCAGCAGGCATGCCACCCAATCGCTTCATCCCTTCCTCCTGTATATACAGGTACATATCATCCAGTTCTTCTTTCGTTAGGGTAGGAAAAGCCGGCATTGAGATCCTGTATTCATTATAAACACAAGTGGCCCGGGGATACTTTTGCATAGCTAGGGCGATATCTCTCGTGTATTCATATACAGCATTAGTATCATTTCCCCAACGCTGTATCGCACCAAAGAGTGGTGGACCCACGATTTTTTTTGTAACATCATGGCATTGATAGCAATTACTTGTCAATAACTTTTTCCCATGTGCGAGTCGGGCATCCATCTTACTCACTTCAAGTGGTTTTGGATCTACCCAGTTAATAGCAGCATCTACTACTTCCCCCCTGAACAGCTGCATACCCTCCTGTGTCTGATCAGCAGGTACAACCACTTTCATCGATTTTAATATCTTCACATCCTGACCTTCCTGCGGGGCAATATACAGCATCCCTCCACTAGCCAGCAGCTCCCCATTGCTACGCGTATATAAGCCTGCAGCAATCATTTGCTCAATAGTAAGCGCTTCTTTGATTTCCAGTTTTACAGAATCACCGTTGGCATTCTTTAACGCGTTCGCAGGTATTTGTATAATCGTACCACCGGATAAGCGGATGTTATTATCCCTGATAGTACTGATAGTGAACAGTTGCGAAGGGAGATTGTCGGATTTTAGTTTTCCATTTAACGGAGCGGTTTGTTTGCAACTGCTAAACGGTAACAGGAGTAGCAGGAATAGGGCTATTTGACGGAAATGCGAGTGGAACATTTGCAATTGTCATTAAAGGTTTTAATTGTTTGTTTGGTCGTATCAATACGTTTCTTCTCCTTATCACTAAATGCCGATATGATGGCATTTATCGCTTTTTCATTACTTCTTCCCGCACATATGTGAATATCTCCTTTAGCGAGTCTTCATCTAATTGATTATGTCTGCTCATCTGGGTATTATACTTCCTGCGTAAACAGCATGTATATTGGTCACTCACTAAGTCCTGAGCGAATCTGATATAATAAAACAGGTTGTTCGTATCATTACGCCAGCGATCTATTGCTCCCAATAAGGTAGGTGCCATAGTACCCACCGTATCTCCATGTTCCCCCTCTAATGCATGTGCGGGTATGCGCAAGGCTGTCCCTCCCTGCAATTGTACGACCGTATCTCTGTTCGTATTGATACTCACCTGCTGTGAAGCCAGGTTCTCGGGGTTGAAATGAGCCACTGGTGAAATACCCTGCTGGCAGCTATATAATAATACACCAATTGTCCCTAAAAGTAATGGTCGTTTCATAGGTGCCATAAAGCTATAAAAAAAGAGCGTGTATCAAAAAATACACGCTCTTTTTATTCGGGATACCGGTTTCCATTTATAAGCTGCCCGGCAATACATTTTACAAAAACATTCCCCCACTCGCCTCCACGCGCTGCGCATTCACCCATCTCGCCTGATCACTACACAAAAACGCCACTACTTCACCTATATCCTCTGCTACACCAGCCCTGCCCAATGCCGTATTAGCTGCCACCATCTTATTCAACGCTTCATTATCTCTCACCGCACCACCACCGAAATCCGTCTGTATCGCACCCGGTGCGATCGTATTCACACGAATCCCCCTGCTACCCAACTCCTTCGCCTGATAACGTGTCAATACTTCTATCGCTCCCTTCATCGCCGCATACGCACTACTACCCGGAATTGTAAACCGTGCCAGTCCTGTAGACACATTAATGATCACACCAGCATCAGCCAGCAGTGGCAGTAATTTCTGTGTGAGGAAAAACGGCCCTTTGAGATGAATATTCATAATCTCATCAAACTGCGCCTCCGTCGTTTCTGCAAAGCTGGCGTGCAGACCTATGCCCGCATTGTTAATCAGGTAATTGAATTGTGTAGCCTGAAAGGTATCTTTCAGTATAGCTGTAAATGTAGTGATGAAGTGATCAAAAGAACTAACAATCGCTGTATTCAATTGCAATACAGCTGCACGTTGTCCGATTTTTTGTATCTCAGCAGCTACAGCGTCTGCTTCTGTTTTATTACTGTTGTATGTAAGGATAATATCCACGCCTTTTTTAGCGAGGCTCAGTGCCATATCCTTCCCTAATCCACGGCTGCCGCCGGTGATAAATGCTATCATGATGTCGATTTTTGTAAAACAAAGGTATCAACAACCAGACCAGCGAAAATGATCAATACTTCAGTATTTTGCTTTTGCGATATTGCAGCGGGGTTATACCTGTGAGTTTTTTAAAGAAACGGTTGAAGTTGGTCGGCTCCGGAAACCCAAACGTATTCCCGATATCCGCTACGCTGAGTGTGGTGGCTTCCAGCATTTTCTTTGCCTCAAGAATGACCCTGTCTTCCATGATCTCACAGGGAGATGTATTCAATGTTAATTTGATGGTATTCGTCAGGTGTACCGGGGCAATATGCATACGGGCTGCAAAGTCACTCGGTTTGTACCGTTCTTCTGTCCGGCCCTGTAGCAGGTCATCCAAATGTGCATCCACCAGCTGCATAAACACTGCCGTGATTTCATCCTTGCGTGATAGTATTTTTTCAGGAATAGGCATGCTACAAAGTTATATATTTGTCTATCATGAAGCACGCTTTTCTCCTTTTCGTATTGGGAATATGCTCCCTCCATACCTTTGCCCAACAAAAAGACCCGCCAATGGGTGATTTCAGGACCATTATCGGCCAACAGGTTCCCTCCTTTTCCTTTGAGATAGAAAAGGGTAAAAAAGTCAATATCAGGGATTATAAAGGTAAATATGTACTGATCAACTTCTTTGCCACCTGGTGCCCTCCCTGCAACCAGGAACTGCCGCTTGCACAAAAGCAGATATGGGAAAAACACAAAGACAACCCGAAGTTTGCCTTTATCGTATTCGGTAGGGAAGAGGGCTGGGAAAAACTAGACCCGTTCAGGGAAAAGAAAGGATTTACTTTCCCCCTGCTCCCCGACCTGGACAGAAGTATCTTCTCCCTGTTCGCACCAAACGGTATTCCCAGGAATGTAGTCATTGATCCTGCAGGCAAGATCATCTACCAGAGCTTTGGCTATGAAGAAGCGGAGTTCGACAAACTAGTGAAACTGATCGACAGCAAACTATGATCTGTACTTATACCAGGACCCGGTATTAAACAACAACACATTTTCTCCTTCCTGTATCCAGCCATCTGCGATCAGGTGTTGCATGGCCATATAGGTCGCACTGCCCTCCGGCGATAATAACAACCCTTCTGTTGACGCAATATTGCGCATCCCGATGGTGATTTCGGTCTCTGTCACGGTGAGTGCTGTGCCATTGCTCTGTTGCAATACATCCATCATCAGGTCTTTGGCAAATGGCGTAGGCACTGCCAGCCCGTAGGCAATGGAAGGGGTAGCACTGAAATCGGTAGGGATAGCGCCCTGCCGGAACAGTTGTACCACCGGGTCACAATTCGCAGATTGTACCACCACCATCCGGGGGAGTTTGCCCGTTAGCCAGCCCAGTTGTTTCATTTCGGTAAATGCTTTCCACATGCCAATCAATCCGGTGCCGCCACCAGTAGGATAGATGATGACATCAGGCAGTAGCCAGTGCAACTGTTCGGCAATCTCGTATCCCATGGTTTTCTTGCCTTCCAGCCGGTAAGGCTCCTTCAGCGTCGACATATCAAAACCACCGGTTTGTGCCACCAGTTGCTGGGCGCGCCGCCCGCAATCACTGATCAGCCCATCCACAAGAATGAGCTCTGCGCCATACATGCGGCATTCTGTCTGCAGGGTGAGCGGCGTATGGCGGGGCATGACCACCGTCGCTTTCATGCCAGCTTTGGCACAATAAGCGCTCAGCGCTCCACCGGCATTGCCAGCTGTGGGAATAATACAATGTTTGATACCCAGCTCTTTGGCCTTGGATATGGCCACGCTGATACCCCTGGCTTTGAAGGAGCCGGTTGGGTTCACGCTTTCATCCTTGAGCTGGATGTTCACCTCATGCTGATGGCTGAGGGCAGAGAGGGTATACAAGGGAGTACCACCCTCGCCAAGACTAACTATATTTTGTTCCTCAAAAACGGGGAGTAAACGGTTGTATCGCCAGATGGTGTGGCAATTGATGTCAACAACCTGGTGCAAAGGCTGGTCCAGCCGGTAACGGGTAAAAAGCGGCTGATTACAGCAGGTAGCGTAAGATTGTACATCGCCGATGTTGTATAACCGCCCACAATTGGGGCACTGTAGTGCCGTAGCGAGCGAGGTGCTGTGTTGGGTTATATGCATAGACTTAACTTGGGGTATGGGTAACAAAGTAACAATGGTGTATCTTCTGACTAAAGTTATGCTGAAAGGCTGCAAATTGATTGCTGTTAACACAAAAAAAGCCCGGTCATGGTTGGATTTTCTTCCAACCATGACCGGGCTATACCCCCCTCTTTTAAGGAATAATTTCTACTGTTTCTCCCGGCTGCCAATACTTATCTTCCGGTTGATAATACAGGTAACCCGCACCTGCCTTACCCTGATAACTTCCCGGCACCTCTACTTTCAGATCCAGCGCTACTTTCTTCATTTCTTTTGCTTCCATACCTCTCCAATAGAATACCAGGTAGTTGTCAAATATTTCATAATAGGCCACCTGCTCTTTGTCCATCAATTCTTTCAACTGCCATGGTTGTAAGGATAATCCTCCGGGAATACCGATTTTTACCACAGCCATCCCTTGTGCCTCACGACTGGTATTGGTCACATTGATATGCATGCGCACGGTTTCACCTACCTTCCCGGTATGTGAACTGAGCATGGTTTGGAATTTCAATACCGCCTTGTCACTGGTAGGAGGCGTGTTGGTAAAATAATCACAGCGGAAAGTGTAAGGTATTCCTTCCGGACCGGGGTATTTCACAGAAAAGTTATTCTTATTACTCAGGTAGTTGGTAGATACGCTTGCAGCTGGTGTAACAGCATGTCCATTCAGGGTAAATGTGCCCTTCTCATCCCCACCTGATTTTTCCATATTACTGTAAGCCACCATTGCTGTCAATGCCATAATAGTACCTTGTGTAGAGCCAAATCCATAATAACTCTTTTTGGTAAGAATGGTGGAAATCAGTTGCGCAATCCGCGCCTTACGGGGTGCAGGCTCGCGCATCAATGCCATAGCGTACAGGGACATTGTTTCAACATATAGGGATATGCCCTGAGAACCGACAACAGTTGTGCGGGCGGTTACCTGGCCGTCTTTGAACAATTTATCCAATCGCTGCATCAGGTCATTAAAATCATCTGTTTTATGCAGGTTGGCTGCCGCCAGTGCCATGATGGCTAACTGATAGCCATCGTTGCTTGCCTGCGCGGCTTTCAGGGTTGTTGTATATTCTAATGGAATCTGCTTACCTGCATCTGTTTGTGACAGTGCATACACGATATAGGCATTGGCAACATCAGGTGGTACGGCACGGAATTGATCATAGCCTCCCGGAGAGGGTTTGAATGCTCCCTTGCCATCACGGTGGTCCAACAGGAACTTTTCTGTTCTGTTCAGCATCGCCTTGTCTACAGGTATAAACTCTTTCATGGCGGTGAATTCCATTAATCCATAGGCAGTGAGTGCCACATGTGCAGGCGCATGTCCAAACCATTCAAATCCGTTCTCATTTGTCTCGAAACTGATCAGTCGATCGTATCCTTTTTCCAGTAGTGCCCTTGCTGTCTTTTCCAGTTCATAATCCCGTTTGGCGGCATTTTTCAGTAACTGCAAAATGAGAATATTCGGATAGGTGCTGCTGGATGTTTGTTCAAAACAACCATATGGCTCACGCAGCATACTCTTTATACCATCCATGAGTTGTGCACCTACGGTATGTAGTTCAAGTGACATTTCCGGGTTGAAAAATCCTCCCACACCAGAAAAAGTGAAGGACGTATCCTTTGACTGATTTCCGGAGAAGACCACATGCATTGGGAATGCTTTTTCTTCGACCGTAAATGGCAGGAAGATCGCCTGGCTATCCACATTGATACGGATGTTGCCAGACATGGCATGTTTAGGTTTTACTTCGATATACAACCGGGCATCTCCATTTTTTGTCACAGGTACTTCTTTCAGCGTAGTATCTCCATCTACCTCACTAGGCAATTGGATACGTACACGCGCCACGATGTCATTGAAGCTATAGTTTTTTAACACGATGGGGATCTTCACATTGTCACCTGCATTGATGTAAGGAGGAATTTTTGCATCCACACTCACTGCATCGTGTACGGCATAGGTTTGTTCTGCCCTGCCAATAGCGCCATTGTAGCCAATGCCCTCCGTAATAGCTCTAAAGGTGGTGCTGGCATCTGAATTATAAAACTCAACAGAGGCTTTACCATTTCTGTCTGTTTGTATGGTAGGATTCCAGTAGATCGTTTCCCTGAAATCGTTTCTTTCATTCGTTTCCGGTGTGAGGTATTTAGGTGCATAGAAAACAGGTACCTGTGTAAAGATCTCATTGAGACGCGGAGTTTTAATTTTTTTAACGGAGTAGTTATTCGATTTTCCCAGTGATATACGAATCCTGTCTGCATACCTTTTATCTTTGGTCGTGATCAATATCACGCCATTTGCGCCCCTTGAACCATATATAGCTGTGGCGGAGGCATCTTTCAATACAGTGAGCGATTCTATATCATTTGGATTGAACTGGTTGATATTTGTCAGCTCGGTTGGTACACCATCCACGATGTACAAGGGAATACCATTCGGGTTTAAAGAATTGATGCCACGTATCTGGACGCTGGTTCCGTTTCCGGGATTGCCGGTGGCTGACTGAATATTTATACCTGCCGCTTTCCCATTCAATGCAGATGCTATTGAACCGGGAGTCATGAGTGCTTCCGCATTTATAATGCTGACGGAGTAGCCTAATGTCCTCTTTTCCTTACTGATACCTAATGCTGTTACCACCACCTCATTCAGGGCTTTGCTGTCATCTGCCCATTTCAGGTCGTTGATGACCAATGAAGGATATGCTGCAATACTTTCTTTCAATCCTGTTTTCAGCGGCTTTAACATGCCCGCTTCCTGTTTATTAAAACCAATACCATTTTGAGAAACATTGATATTGAGTGTATCTCTATGGTTCTCTGCTTCACCCATCAGGCAATAATCAGTGCCGGCGTCTACATCAGAGAAAAAGAATTGCCCGTTGGCCGAAGTCCTTCTCACTACACCGGTATGCCTGCTTAGATTAAACAAATAGAGTTTACTTTTTACAGGCATGCCTTTACTATCTGTCACCATACCACTCAGGATATTTAACTTGTCAGGTGTGAAAGCAAGCCTGTTACCGCTGTTGACGATATCTGTAAAAGCAAAGTAACGGTAACCCTGCGTCAGCATCAACATATCAAGGGCACTGTCAGCTTTGGGTTCATCCTGTTTGAAATAGAACTGGGGTTCTTCTACCTTACCACGTAGCTCACTGCTCATAAGCAACCAGGAGAGAATATGATCCTGCTTGTCATCAGCCATGGTCCAAAGCTTGTCGTCAATGACAGTCAGCGATAGATTAGCTGGTATAGCCAGTCCTTCGGCATTCGTAGTGGTAAGGGTCATTTTTACTTTTTCCCTTGGCTGGTAACTGCTTTTGTCTGTCGTGATGTTTACATGCAGCACATTGTATTTATTCAGAAATATCACTCTCTCTGCTACTTTGAGCCGACGGCTGTCACGCAGGGTGAAGCTGGCAATACCAGTCGGGAAATCTGCCGTATCGATTTTAATTAATTGTGCTCCGCTGTGTAAGGTGGCATTGGTGGTATAATAAACATGTTCCCGCACAGTGGCCGTGAGTGTGATGTCTTCGGCAGCAGTCGTACTTATTTTGGCATACAGTTGTCCATTCTTATGCAACATGTTGAGTACGATGCCATTCGGGGTGGACAACGGTAATGGATATTTTTTACCAGATACGAGTGCGTAATATTTTCTGCCCGCAGCAGGTGTAAAAGGGATACTGCCCATACCTCCGTGATAACTGGCAAATGTAGTCACCTGCTGGCCTTTGTCATCACAGATCGTACCGTGTACGTCTACAGGTTTGCCATATTCGTTAATCGCTTTGAATGCTAATATCGTAGGCAGGCCCGCCACAAAAGTGCCTCCCTCCGGCATGAACTGAAGGTCAATGTTATTCAGCACAATTGGGATACTCCTTGAAATAGATTCAGTAAAGCCACTGTTGGTGATCGTTACATTGAGCAATCCATCATTCGTGCTGAGTGATGCAGGCAGTACAGCCCTGATGGTCGCCTTGCCGGCGGTATCTGTTTTGAAATTATCCGCTTTGTACTGCTTATCTTCAATATTGATGGTGAACTGGCCGGTATAGTTTCGTAAAGGTTGATTGTCTGGCGTGCGTACGGAGAACTTTGCCCGGATGGTATCGCCCGGCCCATAGCCTTTTTCGGGGAAATCCAGTTTTAGCAGTAACCTTGGGGCGATCACCTTTTGCAGGGTAACAGATTTCGTAAACCAGGTACTGTCTTTTTCATTCTGCATCCAGGTGGTATATGCCTTTATCTTATAGATACCTCCGGGCAGATCTTCAGTAAATTTATACCCTCCTTCACAATAACCAATAGTAATAGGGTGTTTCAGTTGGGCCAGTACACTGCCTGCAGGACTAATGATATCTACATTGAGAATAGTACTGGTCAGTGTCGGTGTGTTTTTTTGCGCATCTACTACATAGGCTTTATAGAAGAGTGTTTCACCGGGTACAAAGTACACATGGTTCGTTTGCAGGTACACTTTTTCTTTGGTAGTTGCATAATCCTGTACCTGTGCCTGTACAGACAGGTGGAGCAGGCAAAATATAATGGAGCTTATTATTTTCTTCATGGTATCAGAATGAAATGGATGCTTCAATACCTGCGTTGGTAGTCGCTGGCAGGTTAAAAAAATCAAGGCCGGTGGTGTTGCCTGGTTCGAGCAATGACTGATCGGGGTCAACGCCTTTGTAGGGAGTCCAGATCAGCAGGTTACGCACAAATGCCGTTACCTTCAGTTTGTTCACATACCCTCTGAAACTGTGGTCCAGCGAAACGGAGATATTATTGATGCGGATAAAATCTGCACGTGCTATATAGTTCTCCGCTACAGGTGTTTGTGGCGTAGTTTCTGATTTCCGTTGTGCGGCAGAGCTGGCAGAGCGTCCGTAATAATCGAGCATGGCAGCTGTACCATTCCACTTTTCTCCTCCTTTTTCCCACATCCAGCTTAGGTTGAGCGAGAGCGATTTATAAGAGAGGTAATTGCTCATGCCCAACATGAATTCAGGGTTTGGATTGCCCAATACCCTGAGTTGAGGATCTACGACAGGATTGCCATCTGTGCCCGTCACAATCTGGTGATTGGCATCGCGCAGGTAAGCGCTACCCACGATCACATTGGAAGGGGCACCTGCCACAATAGCTGTATATACATCACTGAAACCCGCAGTAGGCGTATAGTTGTACCCATCGGTCACTGATTGAATACGGTTTTTATAGGTGCTGAGCGAAAGTGAATTCCGGTAATTGATCGTCTTACCACCAATCCGGAACCTGTTGCCATGTGCGAGTTGTATTTCCAATCCTTTGGTAACGTGATCCGCTACATTTTGGAGCAGGATCGTATTGTTACTGATCACGGGCAATACATCATGACGGGTAGCACGTATATAATAGGATGCATTCAGGTTGAAGGTGCCATAATTAACTTCCAGGTCATTGGACCATTCCCGGTGATAAACAGGTCGTAAACCAGTAAAGCGGCTCGCTTCCATGATGGGCAAAAAACCTGTTGCTGTCGTGGTGGAATAATTGAACAGGTTAATAGCCGCTACTGACTGATTGATGGGCAACTCGCTGTTGAAATGATGAAGCTTTGATGTTAATTTTGCTGAGGACCATTTGCTTCCGATCTTCATTGATTTCTTTGCGCTGAGAGCAGCAAGGGGCAGCCAATAACTTTGTTTGTCCGCAGTATTGGAGATGTATACTTTATTGCCCAGGTCCATGTTGAACTCCCAACCAGAATAGGTGCGTAGACCCGTACTATAACTCAGAATAGGTTCATGTGTGATACGCTTATATTTATATTCCGGCAATAATCCCAGGTACCTGATATCTGTGTGCACATTTACATAATCATAGCTTAGGTTAATCCAGGAATATGTCTGCTTATTCAGTATTGTTGGCAATTCAAATCTTACATTGCCCCTTGTCTGAAAAGTCAGGTCATTTTGTTGTCTGCGGGTAATATTGCCATTTGTAAACCCGGTAGTACCCGGTGCATAAGCTTCTGTATTGTTAGTACGATTGGCCTGAATAGATGGTGCCAGGCTGTATGAAATCCGTCCCGTGTTATTTTCCAGTTTAAAACTGGCATTGTGGAATCGTCTGGCATAATCATTATCATGATCCTGTAGTAAAAACAGTGGATTATCTGCACCGTTGCTATAGCTACGCTGCGTATTGCCGATCATGGTGCCTTGTTCATTCTGAAAACTCACTGGTGTCAATAGTGAATATTGATACACCCTGTTCAGCAATCTGTTCCTGTTAGCATAGTCAAACCGATCTACCCCATAATCATATTTGAGGGTGAGTTTATTATTATTCATCTCATGGCTGAGTGCCAGTCCTCCATGTTGGTGCAGGTTATCATTTTGACTGATAATACTTTTATCATTTTCCTGGCCGGCTTTTAAGTATAGGTCCCATGGTTGGCCCCTTAACGCGAAATAGCTTACTTTGACAGATATGTCGTTTGTAACGGCCATGCCTGTTCTCAGGATACTATTATTATATACATTAGCTGCCTTTCCGTTGCCGCTGCCTTTCATCACCAGTTGTCCGTTATTGTCCCAGGCGTAATGACTGCCATCATATTCAAGCGTAGAGATAGCGGGTCCGTAACTGAACAGGGTACCCGTTTCCGGACCTATATATTGATTATTGAGGCCTTGTGCATATTGTTGTTGCAGGGCGGGAAGACGGTTGGCCCAGCTCAGCGCTGCACTGGTTGTAAAATTGCCTGAAAAGGTGAGGCTTCTGGCCCTGCTGATCACAAATATCTGATTCCTGCCTACTGTAATCCTGCGCGTGGATGCAGGGTACGAAAGATCTCCCTGCACCTGCATCTGATCTCTGTTGGCACTGCTGTTGGGCAATGAAAAATAAGTACGTGGCGTATCCACCTTTTTCACCAGCCGGATATAATCCTCATTTGTCTGGGCGGTGGATATTATAGGTAGCAATAATAGGAGTAAAAAATATTTCAAGGTAGTCAGTTTGGAGGTATGATGCTGAAAAAAGCAGAATTGCATAAATGTAGGGAAAAAAATTCCGCACCTTTTCAGGCAGGGGTAAAACCTTTTTCAAACAGCGGCAAAACCTTTTCAGGTAGAGGTAACACCTTTTCAGGTTGGGGCAAAAAAAACTGCCTGTCGGTCGGACAGGCAGTTTGAAGCTTGTTGGGCATTGATTATGATCAGGGCTGTAACCATACTACTCTTACACCTTTGTGATCCGCAGTTTTATCCATTTTCAGGGTAATAAATCTGCCTTTATCACTGTCGTAGTCAGATACGCCCATCACCAGTGGGTGGCCATCATCATCCTTATTAATATTTAAACCGAACAGTGGTGTGTAATCCGGCAGCTCATTGTTAGCATCGCATATATAATAGTATCCATCGGTATCTCTCGCATTGTTGAACCCTTCTCCTTTCCCTTTGGCAGCTTTCTTCATGTTGGCTTCCGTATTGTTCATGGTCACATACACCCTGTCTTTATACTGGAAGCAGGCATAACCCCTGTATTGTTCACCTTTGATGAGCGGTTGGGCGCTACGGGATACTCTCTCTGTATTGAAGGCATTGATTTCCCAGTTACGCAACTCCGCATGTCTTGGTATCACGCAGCTATAGGTTGGTTGTCCGTTTACATCAAAAGATGCCACTGCCAGCCAGTCCTTCACACAATACAGATAAGAAGCGGCATTCAGTGGTTTTACCTCTCTGCGGGTCAGTTCTTCATAGATAATAGAGAAACCGCCATCGCTGCGTACAAAGATGTTCTGTGGCATACCTGTGAACGCTCTGCCTGCGAGGGCCATTGTCTTCTCATTGGCTTTGGCCGGGAAGATGTCTATTTCCTGATCAGGAATTTGTCTGGTAGGATCTACGAAACCAAATATACCTGCATATTTTTCTTCATCACCAGCTTCTGCATGTGCATAACCGATGAATAAGATCTTTTTGGTAACAGGGTTATACCTTACGAGTCCGCTATCGATCACTTTTTTTACACCGATATTCAGTTTGTCGAGTGTCAGTGTATCGACGGTTTTGGAAAGGGTGGCCATGATGAGCTGACCTTTTTTATCTCCTACCTGCGTCTGGTTGTAAAGATGTGCGAAGAGACATACTTTCTCATCGCCCAGTACAACCATATCCAGGTAGTTGATATTTTTATAGCGGGTATCGCTGTTCGCGTAATAGGCTCTTGAAATCTCCTTGTGGTTGCCGTTGTACCAGATCATTTCCAGGTTGCCGTTTACCGTTTGGTCATTGTTGTGCAGTATCACCAGTGCATAGTTATCACTGTTTGGATCTTTGCGCACAAAGAAGGAGGTAACAGGGTCGTACTGGGTGATGAATGGCTGGGCAAAGTAAGCGTACCGGTTTGTCATGGCCATTTTCTCATCTCTCCTGATATTGCCTGTATTACCATCAATCACAATGCGGTATAATACCGGTTGTCTGGATTCTATTTCTGAAATAAACAGCACGAGGTCGTTGTTCGTTTCAAATAATGCATTGACACAACTGCCAAGGAGCGTACCAAAGTTTGTACTCAGGTGAGTCTGGGCTTTGGGTTTATTGTCATCGTCATAGATGTCTACATACAGCCCATCTCTGCTGGTGATCTGCAGAAAAATCGTATTGCCATTTTTCATGTGCAGAATACGGGCGTAACCAGAAACCGGTTCTTTGAAAAGAGGGCTTTGGGATACGTTAGTTAATTGTGCAACGGCTGTTAAAGCCAGCATGATTACGAACTGGATAATCAGGAAAATTTTTTTCATTGTTTCATAGGTATGTGACAGGGTAAAGATAGATAGATTTATTTAATATGTGAAAGAAAAAGGCTTCTGCGGAAAGCAGAAGCCTTTGCTAAAGTGTTATTGTACAAGGATTTCGTCAGTAAATAACCACGAAGTGGACCCGACAAACAGGTACCCTTGCGGTATGGCCCCAAAGGCCTTGCCTGTTATCCGCACATATCTTGCATTTCCCTTCACCGGGATGCTAAACTGTTGTAAATAAGGCTCTCCCCGCACATTCTTAGTGTTATATATCTTACCTGCCAGTTTATATTTCTTCCCATCTTTGGATGTATATACCGCCACTTCTTTTGGCAGGAAAATGCCACTGTTAGGATCGCAGAGGAAACTGGTGATCACTCTTTTCATGGGTGTCGTACTACCCATATCTACAGTAGCATCCAGATCTTTGCCACTAAATCCCAGCCATTTACCACATTTGAAAGCCGTGGTGCCCATGGCGCCATCAGTGAGTGTACTATCGCCTGCAGCTGCATACTGAGGCGCATAAGGTTGTGCAATGGTCACTTTCCTGCCCAAAGCCAGGTTTACAGGCACAAAAGTATTGGAGCCTGCTATCTGTTTACCATGGTCAAAAATACCCGCCGAAATGGTGCCGGCTACATGCATATCCAATGGCTTCGTATACAAAGGTGACTGTGCATCCGGCAATTGATTGATGGCATACCGGATCTCTTTATTGGAATTAGTATTAATGTTCACCGTGGCCGTCCGGTCGTCATTTATCTGATAAGTGATCACCGGGTCAGGACTGGCTGTGAGCAGATCAAACCATGCGGTACCCTGCTGAATCAGTTCCAGCGTCAAAATTGCCGTGGTAGAAGATGCCGGTGCCTGGAAAGTGAAATTGTATGCTTCCCACTCAGGTGTGAGTGTATACGTATGATCCTGTTCCATGGCATCAATAGCAATGCGGAACGTCGGCATATGTTCCTGTGCTTTGGCTTTGGCCCTGATAGATACGGTATAGCTGTTACCTTTCGTCATCACCATCGGTATCAGCCTGATTTTATTACCCCCACTGTCCACAGGTGTGATCAGTCGCAGACTAAACATCCCATCTGCATGCTGACGGGGATCTACAAAAAATGAAGCGCCTACATCTGCTTTACGATGACTGGTGCTGGTCACATTGCTACCAATCGGTAACCCCGGACTCACAATCTTTTCAAAGCTGGGATTCAGGGTCATGTTATCCGCAGGAATAGCCGATACGGTATCCTTAAGAATTAAATAGACCCTTGTACCATATGCATCAATGATATCATGCACAACCCCATTTTCCAAAGCTACCTCCCTGTTTTCAAACCAGCACTGTGCAGTTTTTTGCTCCTGCAAAGAGGTGGTCAATGTATATGCTTTGGGTTTATTCTCATTATTCACAGCAATCAACAATGTATTTCCCTGATAACTGTACGCTTTCGTTAAGATCTTTGGATCATCTGCATGTATCGCAGGCGCCACATCAGCAGATAATAAGAAAGAGGTCATCTGTGCAGTTTCTACCGCCACATTGCTGGCAGCAGACCATGCAGATACTGACTGTGGATTCAGATTGCCCGGTGCATGTACATAGTATTGAATACCCTTTGCACCTCCAATCAATCCCATATAGGTCATCAGCCTGATCTCCGCACCTGTCGGCTCCCTGTTCCACATTTCCTGCCCGCCAAATGCCTGTGGCACCAGCCATACTGACTTTTCATACTGATAAGCAGTCGCATACTGGGTCAGATCGTCCATCACCTTATCAGCAGGACCCGGAATAGGATAGGGGTCAGTCATCGCTATATCCATCGTATTCCTGTAATCATTTGCTTTTTGCGGCATCATAAATACAATGGAAACAGGATGGTAAGGATCCAGCTCATGGATCAGCTGATACGCCGATTCCAGTATAGCAGGTGGACGCCCTTGTCCATCCGGTTCATCATTGATATAATATGATAACAGCGCAGGATGATCTTTGAATGCCAGCACTTCACTTTTTAATAATGCGAGTTTTTCTTCCTCCGTTTTATCCAGCCCTTTATCGCCGTTATGCCCACTGCCTACGAGGGAGTTGACACCATACTGTACCTTCACACCTACCTGTGCACAACGGTCCATATAACCTTTACGTTCTGCCAGTCCTTCAGGCAGGTTGCCCTGGTATACACCAATCATATTGAATCCATGTGTCACTTCTCTTTCAGGCAGATCGCCGGCAGGAACGCAATAAAATCCAAAGGGGAAAAAGGGCAATCCGTCGGCAATTAACCCGCCTGTGAGCTGGTCTATCTGTACCGCATTGGCTTTTGGTGCGAGTTTGACAATGTTAACGTCACCCTTCTGCACAGTAGCACCATCTTTCTCCAATACATAATGCAAAGCAGTGGTACCTGTTGGTAATGCATCCAGATTGAATTGAGCAGAAAGCCGCTGCCCTTCTGTTTTAGCAGTGGTGGCAAGTTTTTCGTTGCGTAGCGATAAATTGAGTTTGTAATTCGCCTGATCGGGCAATATGCAAATGATACTGCCTTCTTTTTCAGTGAGATAATAATTGTACCGGGTAAATACTTTGACCTGTGCATGTAATACCACCCCCCATATGCATAGGAGTGCACTCAGCATGACTTTCTTCATTGAGACCTGTTTTAAAAATGTATGGGTAAAGTATAAAAAAGATGATGATAAAAAAACATATTTTTGCGCTTCATATGAAACACATCACCAACTGATTACTACTACTTTGGCTGGAATGGTAGCAAATTGCTCCCGCTGCCCGGCAAGACCAACATCGTCGATGCAGGTGCATTTGCTTATACCGAAACACTGATCTTCCCAAAGGAAGTGAATGGCCAACCTGGTAAGATCCTGAAACTGAAAGTATCAGAAGAATATTGAGAAGATGGTGAAACGATGGAAAGCAAAAAAGTAGAAAGAGAAATCTATACCTGGGATGGCAGTAAAGCCACTAAACAATAACCTGCTTTTTTACGACTATTCGTAAAACTGTCAAAATCTACGAAATATCGTAAGCTTCCCTGCATATTTAAAATCCTAATTATCTAATTTACAACACTTTATTTACTGGAATGGCCTTTGTTTGCTTTTTCATGATTAATTGATATTCTCATGAAGCAAGGCAACATGATGGTGGAATTTCTTTTATCGCTCAGTAATGACATTGCCCTGATTCGTGACAAAGACGATTTTCTCAGGGTACTGCGGGAGCGGTTAAGAGAAGTGATCCATTTCAATGACATCGTCATCAATATTTTTGGTGACGATGGTAAGTCCCTGGTACCATATCTTTATTATTCGGAAGGCCGGCGCAGGCACCATCCTGCATTTCAATGCAGTGGACACAGTAAATTAGGCAGCGATCATATCTTCGAAGCTGTCATGGCTGCTGAACAACCACAGGTATTCAATGTACGAAAGCTCTTACAGGCTAAATCGCCTCCTGCTTATATTCCATTATTCCGGGAAACGGGTATCGTGGAATTTTCAGGCATCCGTTTGCGCAGCGCAACACAGGAAATTGGTTGCCTGTTTTTATTTTCAGAACAGACAGGCACCTTTCCCGACCCGGTTTTACAACTGATAAAAGGCGTTTCTCACCAGCTCTCCATCGCGCTGGCCAATATACTCGCTAATGAGCGCATAGCCTCCCAACTGAAAGAAATCGAAAGTTATAAGCAAAGACAGCACCTGCAAAAAGAAATAGCAGCTGTAGATATAATTGGTAACAGCCGCGAAATGCAACAGGTATTTCACCTCATATCACAGGTAGCGCCTGCAGACAGTACGGTGTTGATCCTCGGCGAAACAGGCACAGGCAAAGAACTCATTTCAAGAGCCATTCACAATCACTCTCCCCGAAAAGATAAACTGCTGGTGAAAGTGAATTGTGCCGCCCTCCCCATCCACCTCATTGAAAGTGAACTATTCGGACATGAAAAAGGTGCTTTTACCGGTGCCACTGAACGTCGTATCGGTAAGTTTGAAATAGCACACAATGGTACCCTGTTTTTAGACGAAATAGGAGAGCTGCCGCTGGCAATGCAATCTAAATTACTCCGCGTACTACAGGAGAAGGAAATAGAACGCATCGGTGGCAAAAGCCCTATCCAGATTGATTTCCGCATTATTGCCGCCACTAACCGCGACCTGAAGAAAGAAGTGGAAGCCGGCCGTTTCAGAAAAGACCTGTATTACAGGTTAGATGTATTTCCTATCCTAATACCTCCTTTAAGAGAACGGAAAGAGGAGATCCCTGAGCTGGCAGATTATTTTCTGCAACGCTTTACACAAAGGTCAGGCAAGCCTGCTATGCGACTGGGAGATACCGTTCGGGAAGAAATGATGACCTATCACTGGCCGGGCAATGTGCGGGAATTAGAACACCTGATGGAAAGAAGCGTGTTACTAACCAACGGCGCTGTAATTGAACAGCTATTTATCTGAAAAATCCATTAAACAGCCAACAAAAGGACGTGATTCTACAAACAACCATATCCTGATTCAACGCATCTTTGTCTGGTTCGCACAACCCACATGATTATGCTATACATCACAGATCAGTTCAACCATGTAAACCAGTTTTTCTTATTGCTGGATACGGCCATTGCAGATATCAGGTTTGCAGCACCTATCAGGATGAGAACAGTGAAGGAGTTTGCTGCCATTATGGAATTGCATCCCAATTATCTGAATACCCTGCTGAAGCGGCATACAGGAGAGAATGTGAGTTCACATATCAGGAAGCGGTTGCTGGAAGTGTCGAAGCATTTACTGTTGGAAACGAACTGGTACGTGCAGGATATCAGCTATTGTGTAGGGTTTTCTGACCAGCCGAATTTTAACATGTTTTTCAAGAAGAATGTGGGGTATACACCTTCTGAATTCAGGCGATTGAAACAATAACCCAAACGCTTTTGCGCAGACAAAAGCGTTTGGGCCGGGAGCAGACTATTCCTTTACACCAGGAATAAATATCTCTCCTGTATTCTTGTCCATATAACCTTTTTGTCCGTTCGGCATCTCTACCAGCAGGGCATTTCTGTCATGATCTTCATCCAGGATCGCTTTCAGCACCGGCTTTTTCAGTTCCTTCATAGTAGCCGCTACTACCACCCCTTTCTTATCGTCCAGGTAGGTTTCGATAAATGCATAACGACCCACCATATCTTCCCTGAAATGTACATCGTCATAGATAAAAGGTACAAGCACCTTACCGGTCATATCGATCACCCCTGTTTTACCATCCTTCACCGCTTTGATCTTGGAAGGGAAGCTCTTATCATTTGGATAATAAGACAGGTATTCCAGTTGGGTATACCCATTCAGGTCTGTACTATCCAGCCCTTTGTATTTACTGGTTTCACGGTTTTCGAGTACTACACGCCATTTACCATTACCCAGTTTATAGATGTACATGTCTTTGGCCTTCTTGTTCAGCACTTCGCCTTCTACCGGTATAACGGAAGTAGGTTTGTCCTGTACATTGCCCGGAGAAGCGGAGCGGAAGTTAGCATCGAAATAGAAAACCTTGTCATCGCCTTTTTTAGCGGCTACATACACGGTATTGCCCGCATATACTTCTTCAATATCTTCATATTCAGGTTTCAGGATTTCCCGGCCGCTACTTACATCTACCACGCCATAAGTGTCACCCATGGTGATGAGAGCAAATTGTTCCAGTGCGGGGTCGTTAAAGCCCGTTACCTGGTTGTAAGGTGCCTTGCCGTTCTGTAGTTTGCCGCTCAGTGCGTCAAAGATGCCCATTTTCCCGTCTTTATTCACGAAGTAATAACTACCCTTGGAATAGCTGGATCTTTCCGGTAAAACGTCTGTAAACATGCCGCCGATTGGCTTGTCAGTGCGGATATCTATGATCTGGTAGCCTTTGATATTTCTGGCAATGGCGGTGAAGTCCTGGAAGGCGTTGGTGATGTTGGCATAAGAAGGAGCGACCAACACAGCACCATTGGTATTGATCAGTCCTACCTTTTTACTGCTTTCTACACGGGCGTAGCCGTTTCTGAATACGTCAATGCTGTCAAATTGTGGTTTTAGCAGCACACTTTTGTTCTTATCAGTCAGGCCCCATTTGCCTTTTTCGGTATAGGGATAGGGTCCCTGCGCCTTACACCAGGCGCTTAATAACAGCACCGGTAAGAAATATGCGGTTTTCATAGGTATGTGATTGATTGTGTTGGAGTAAAAATAGGGAAAAATTATAATATAACTCAGCACTTATTGATGGCATACCATGCGGCGCCTGTCAACGCCGTTTTTTCATTGAGGATGATTTGTACGGGAATATCTTCCAGCAGGGGTTTTATTCTACCTTTTTCACGGAATGCTTTCATGAAAGCACCGTAATCAATTTTCTTTACATTTTTGGGGACGATGCCGCCGCCGATATAGATACCACCGGTGGCTTTCAGTTTCAGGGCGAGGTTACCGGCTTCCGTGGCGAGGTAGCGGAAAAAGATGCGCATGGTTTCTACACAGATGGCTACAGAATCGCCATTTTCACTGATCTCTGCAGCTACATCGTGTACGGCCATCCTGTCCAGCAGCCAGCCAGGGACGTCCATGTCTCTTTCTTCTTTCAGAAAGCTAAAGATATTCACGATGCCGGGGCCGCTGAGCACTCTTTCCCAGCTCACATGCCCGAATTTTCTGCGGAGGTATACCAGCAGGTCGTCATCCAGATCAGTAATGGGAGAGAAGTCACTGTGACCGCCTTCGGTGGCGAAAGGGTAGTAGTGGGTGCCATCCAGGAATAATCCGGCCTCGCCCAGACCTGTGCCGGGAGATATCAATGCAATATTCCCTTTTTGTGGCTGGCCGGTATGTAATGCGTGAATATCGATTTGTTCCAGGGTAGCGAGACCGTAAGCGTTTGCTTCAAGGTCGTTTACAATGAAGACAGGGTGTTTGTCAAATTGTGCGGATAGCTGTGCTGCATCTATTTCCCAGGGTACGTTTGTGATCTTTGCTTTTCCATCCTGCACAGGACCAGCTACGCCAAGGCAAATACGATCGGGGGTGGGGGCATTGCCAAGGAATTTTTTAATGAGTTCGCCGGGGCCATGAAGATCTTTGGTGGGGTATTTTTCTTCTTTTGTAAGGGCGAGCTTGCTGCCGTCGTAATTGTAAAGTGCCAGGTTTGATTTGGTACCGCCTATGTCAGCGGCGAGCAGGGTGTGGGGTGGGTGAGTGGATGGGCATGAATTGCCGGAGGATATGCCAATGGGTATCATTCGTTTTTCATTTTTTTACATAATTAAGTTAGTTTATTTTCATGGGATAGCAAGCCACCACCAGTTATGAACAAAGTCAATTTTAAAGCTCCCCCGCTCGCAGAGCGGGGGAGCTTTTCCGATTTAGATCTTATTGTAACCTCTAACTTAGAATATATTCGCAATCAGCTGCAATGCCCCATACTTCTTCTCCGGGTTGAACATCGCCGTCGCTGAAATAGGAATATGATATTTAAATATGGTCAGATCCCTATTCACCGTAATCCCTGCATTCACAATATTTGGATGGTTCCCATAAAAATTCTTATCTCCGCTAAATGAAAATCCACCACCCACAAACGCATGCACATTATACACATCATCCGCAAACAACACCTGATCCACCTGCACATAATGTGAATATGCATTCGCCAGACTACTATCCGCCTTGTAATAAGTATCTCTACCCAGCACAATCGTATTCCAGCTCAATGTAAGCGGCAACTTCATCTTCTGGAAAGTATAAGCCACACCTACATCCACAAAATGTGAAGTCGTTGCTTTATTATAATCAAACAGATCAGCATTTGGATAATTACTAAAGTTGTTAATATCCCAGATCGCCGCACTAAAACCCTTATTCATGTACTTCACATAGTAATCAAACTCCCTGTAATCACCAGTGAAACTTGCACCTCCCCAAAATCCTGCCTGCCAATGTCCATTCTTTGATTTGTAATACATATCCACATCAGAGATCGGTGAATTAGACACCTTGAATCCACGCCACAGGTATAAATTCCTCACCTGCAAATTTAATCCAAACGGTTCATATTTTTTCTCCTTCACTACCGTTGTATCTTTATCCTGTGCGCTTACATTTTGGACAAAGAATATCCCGCATGCAACCGTGAGGGTTGCAATCAATAACTTTCTCATAACGATTCTTATTTTAAATACATGAACAATAAAGCCGCCAGCGTTGCACCTAATGCAGGGGCCACCACCGGTATCCAGGCATAACCCCAGTCTGCACCAGCTTTAGATTTCTTAAATGGCAGCAAGGCATGTACAATCCTTGGTCCCAGGTCTCTTGCAGGATTGATCGCATAACCGGTAGTACCACCCAGTGACAGGCCAATCACCCATACCAGGAAGGCTACTGGCAAAGCACCCATAGAACCCATGCCGATAGTTTGTGTAGTATCTCCTATTTTTGGATCGGTAAAGTAGAGGATAGTGATCAGCAGTACGAATGTACCAATCACTTCACTGATGAAATTGCGGCCCAGGTTTCTCACAGCAGGCGCAGTACAAAATGCAGCCTGTTTGGTAGGTCCGTCTTCGGTCAGATCGAAATGGTCTTTATAAAATACCCATACCAGGAATGCGCCAAACATGGCACCCAGCATTTGTGCAGCCCAGTATACACCAGCTACTGCCAGGTTGATTTTTCCCAGTATTAACATGGTCAGCGTCACAGCCGGATTCAAATGCGCGCCGGTATAGGGACCTGCAACACACACACCAACGAATACGGCCAGGCCCCATGCTGTTGTAATCACAATCCATCCGCCTCCATTTCCTTTCGTGTCCTTTAACACGACATTGGCAACCACACCATTGCCCAGGAGAATGAGCAATGCTGTACCTATAAATTCTGCAATAAACGGTGTCATAACTTGATGATTAATTTAGTGGTGCTATTTCCTCTGAAACTATTGTGCAGGCTTTTTCATAAACAGGTCATCGCACACATTTTTTTCAAAGTGGAATAGGTGAAATTTAGTTAGTTTCAGTATAGCCTGCTCCGCAGGCAGATTACGGAGTCAGGCGCTCTTATTGATTATTCGTTAGCCCAGCCTCTGGTCCGTTCTACCGCTTTCTTCCAGTTGGCCAGCAGCTTTTCAGTGTTCTGTCTATCCAGCTCAGGCTTGAATATTCTGTCTTTAGACCATTGCTTCTTCACTTCGTCAATATTTTCCCAATAGCCTACAGCCAGACCTGCCAGGTATGCAGCACCCAGTGCAGTTGTTTCCAGCACTTTCGGACGTACTACATTACTGCCAAAGATATCTGCCTGGAACTGCATCAGTGCATTGTTCGCTACTGCACCACCATCTACTCTCAGCTCGGTACTCTGCTTGCCGGAGTCAGACTCCATGCTCTTCAGCAGGTCGTACACCTGGAATGCAATACCTTCCAGTGCTGCGCGGGCAATATGGCCGGCGGTTGTACCACGGGTAATGCCAAAGATGGCACCACGTGCATACTGATCCCAATAAGGAGCACCTAAACCTGTCAGTGCAGGTACAAAGTATACGCCACCGTTATCTTTTACAGAAGCAGCGAGCGTTTCACTATCAGAAGAGTTGTGAATGATACCTAATCCGTCGCGCAACCATTGAATGGCTGCACCACCTACGAACACGCTACCTTCCATCGCATATGTTACTTCGCCATTGATCTTCCAGGCAACGGTCGTGAGCAGGTTGTTTTTGGAATAAACAGGTTTGTTACCGGTGTTCATCAGCAGAAAACATCCTGTACCGTAAGTATTCTTTGCCATACCTTCTTCTACGCACATCTGTCCGAACAGGGCAGCCTGCTGGTCGCCGGCGATACCTGCAATAGGAATTTTAGATGCGAAGAGGGTAGTGGCAGTTTCGCCATATATTTCACTGCTCTGTTTTACTTCAGGCAGCATGCTTGCAGGAATAGTGAGAAGGTCCAGCAGTTCCTGGTCCCACTGCATGGTGTGGATATTGAAGAGCAGTGTACGCGAAGCGTTAGTAACATCGGTGATGTGCATATGACCACGGGTAAATTTCCATACCAGCCAGCTGTCGATCGTACCGAAACACAATTCACCTTTCTCTGCTTTTTCTCTTGCACCAGCTACGTTGTCGAGGATCCATTTTACTTTGGTACCTGAAAAGTAGGCATCGATCACCAGACCTGTTTTTTCACGGATCATACCGGTGTGGCCTTTCTCCTTCAGCTCATCACAGTATTTTGCTGTGCGGCGGTCCTGCCATACGATAGCATTGTAGATAGGTGTACCCGTCTCACGATCCCATACCACGGCGGTTTCACGCTGGTTGGTAATACCGATGGCGGCGATGTTGGTACCGTTCAGGTCCGCTTTCGCGACGGCTTCTGCCGCCACTGAAGATTGGGAGGCCCAGATTTCGTTTGCATCATGTTCCACCCATCCCGGTTGTGGAAATATCTGTTCAAAAGGTTTTTGTGCGATCGCTTTTATTTCTCCATTGTGATCGAAGATGATAGCGCGTGATGACGTGGTCCCCTGGTCGAGGGCCAGGATGAATTTTTCGTTCTTGTTCATACCTCAGTTTTTTAATTTTGTTCCAAAGTGGCGTGTAGCAAAGCTACCGCCTGGCTCCCTCGGGGGATGCTCTATAGTTGTATAAGTATAACGTGGTGAGGAATACGCTGATTAATTCAGCGTATATCCCTTCGCCAGTATTGTAAAATCGGCGAGTTCTGCCTGTATCCAGGCGGCATCTTTATTTAATTCTTTTGCCATTATTTGTGCTACGACTGGTGCAGCAGCTACGGCTGCATGTACATCCAGGAATAGTAAGCGAAGACGGCGTCCCAGCACATCTTCTACACGGCGTGCATACTCATTCCGAATGGCCCAGATGACCATTGCTTTATTATACGGGAAATTAGGCACCAGCAGGTCTCCCAGTGAATGGTCTTCAGCAACCAGTTTGTTGATTGCAGTCATATCTGCACCATAAAAACGCAGCGGATCATTCTCATCACTCATTGGTACATAGCCATGGATATGCAGGTGTTCTGTCTTACATTCCTTAGCGGTCAGCACGCCAGTTTCGATAGCTTTATCAATTGTATCCTGTGCCATCTTGCGGAAGGTGGTCCATTTACCACCAGTGATGGTGATCAGTCCTGATTCGGATACAATGATCTTATGACTACGTGATATTTCTTTTGTTTTAGCACCATCTTTACTTGGTGCAGCCAGTGGACGCAGACCGGCAAATACTGCCAGCACATCTTTGCGGGTAGGCTTTTTCACCAGGTATTTGGCAGCAGTATTGAGAATAAACTCAATTTCCTGCTCCAGTGCATGCGGTTCCAGTTCAGGATGATCGCGCAGGGTATCGGTTGTGCCTACGATCAGTTTACCATGCCATGGCACAGCAAATAATACGCGGCCGTCATCTGTTTCAGGGATCATGAGGGCATTGTCGCCAGGCAGGAAAGAATGATCCAGGGTGATGTGTACCCCCTGACTTGGTCTTACCATGTGTGGCGCATCCGGACGGTCCATATGCAGAATGTTATCTACATAAACCCCGGTAGCGTTGATCACTACCTTGCCTGTTGCTTCGTAAGTTTCGCCGGTTTCGATGTCCTTCGCTATAATCCCACTCACTTTCTTATTGTTATTTTTCAATAAGCCGGTTACTTTAATGTAGTTCAGTACGGTGGCGCCGTTTTCGATGGCGGTCTGGGCTATGTTCAGCGCCAGACGGCTATCGTCAAACTGGCCATCATGGTATACTACACCACCTTTCAGCCCTTCCTGTCTGATAGTAGGCAGGGCTTCGATGGTTTTCTTTTTGCCTATATATTTAGAAGCACCCAGGCTTAATTTACCGGCCAGTAAATCGTAAAATTTCAGACCAAGGGTATACTTAATGTTATTAAACCAGGAGTAATTCGGAATAACGAAAGTTTCGTTTTTTGTCAGGTGAGGTGCATTTTTCAGTAATAATCCCCTCTCGTGGCAGGCTTCTCTTACCAGGCCAAGGTCTCCCTGCGCCATGTAGCGCACTCCGCCATGTACGAGTTTGGTCGCTTTGCTCGAGGTGCCTTTCGAATAGTCTGCCTGCTCTACCAGCAAGGTCTTATACCCCCTGGTAGCAGCGTCCATCGCGATGCCAAGACCCGTTGCGCCGCCGCCAATAACAATAACATCCCATGACTTAGTGGAGGATAGGTCCGATATTAACTGCATTCTGTTCATAAAGTAAGGAGTTTAAACCCAAAGAAACTTTCTAAATGTTTCTTTTGCTTATATAAAGTTGTTTCGTTTTGTTTTCATTTCCAAATTTTTCTTGAGATTTAAGCTTTTTTTAGGAAAAAAGTCAACCTTGTATTACTTTTCAGTTACTATTTTACCAATTTAATACCAGGCCATAGTTATGAAATTCGAATCTATGTCACAACGGCACGCTTATATCCTGGAACGCCTGCAGGCAGAAGGGAATGTTCGGGTGGCCGATCTGTTTGAGGCGTTGGATGTTTCGGCGGTAACCATCCGTAAGGATCTTAAGATGTTGGAGGACAAGAAATTATTATTTCGCACACATGGAAATATCAGCAGGGCTAACCCCTATACAAAGGATAGGAATGTCAATGAAAAAGAGAACATCCTGGCGGATCAGAAGATCCTCATTGGCAAGCGGGCCGCAGAAATGATAGAGCCGGACGATGCGATCATTATCGCATCAGGCACCACTGTATTGCAGGTAGCGAAAGCGATTCCGCCGGAGTTGCGGGTCACAGTACTCACTTCCGCCATGAATATTTCCATGGCGCTGCTGGACAAACCCAATATAGAGATTGTGCAGCTGGGAGGGATCGTACGTAAAACATCTACTTCTGTTACAGGCACGTATGCCGAAGGAATCCTGGATCACTTTACCTGTAGTAAGTTGTTCCTGGGGGTAGATGGTATTGACATGGAACAGGGGTGTACCACTTCCAATATGATGGAAGCACTACTCAATAAGGCCATGATCCGCACGGCACAGAAGACCATTATAGTGACCGATTCTTCGAAGTTCGGCAAGCGTGGATTTGGGAAGATCTGCCCATTAGGGGATATAGATCAAATAATTACAGATGATGGAATTAGTCCTGCCATGATGCGGGACCTGGAAAACATGGGGGTGGAAGTAATTGTCGTATAGGGAGTATCCCTATAAAAAGATGAAGGCCAACCCGGGAAGGTGGCCTTCTATTGCGTTGCTTCCCGCTCTGATTCGGGTTGCTGCTTGTCGTAAAAAAGAGGGTTAACAAACGACGAAAGCTATATAATTGCCCTATGTTTCAGGGCAAGCGTGGTTATTATGAGGAACTATCTCGTTATCAATGAATGCTGAGGGTTTGCATAGGAGAAGGAGTTTTACAATATATGTATCACTCCATCTTTTGAAATATTATAAGACACTTCTTTGGTATCTGTCAATTGTTGTAACAGGTGGATAATCGGCTTGCTTTTATCCAGTATTACACCAATAAATTTCTTGCCGGCAGCAGATTTTTCTACAATCATTTTCACTTTCATATTTCTACCTACTACTTCTGCTATTCGTTCGATAGTGACATTGTCAGGAAACACGATAATACCATCTCGCCAGCTCAGTACTTCATCTGCATCAAATTCTCTGATGGAGATGGCCTGAGAGTCGATGGTAGCGGCCTTGCCCGGAACCAGGAGCGCATTGTTTTCGCCTTCGGCTACTTTTACGCGACCCTGTACTAGGCTAATTCTGGCGATACCGCTATCGTACGTATTGACGTTAAATTCTGTACCCAATACATCTACCTGCCTGTTGCGGGGAAGGCGTACGATAAAGGGCTGACCTGCCTTAGGGGCGACTTTGACATAAGCTTCTCCGTCTATACTGATTTCTCTTTTGGCCCCGTCGAATTTCAACGGGAAAGACAGGCGCGATGTATTATTTAATAATACTTCTGATCCGTCAGCCAGTATGACTTTATAATTGTTTTTGCCTTTTGGCACGGTCAACACGCCCAAATCGTGATTAGTACTATTCAAAGAGCTAAAGGTGAGCGAGCCGGTTTCCGGATGCAATGCTATACCGTTCACA
Source organism: [Flexibacter] sp. ATCC 35208 (assembly GCF_001975825.1). GTDB lineage: Bacteria > Bacteroidota > Bacteroidia > Chitinophagales > Chitinophagaceae > Chitinophaga. Next base: position 9,096 of record NZ_MTKN01000057.1, on the reverse strand, counting down.
TTTGTGGGAGCATTGTTTTCCAGGTTAATTTCCTGCTGGCCTATTTTCAATAAAATGGTTTTACCATCTTCCCATGATGCCAGGGCTGTAGGTTGTTGCGGTGTCAATAAATAAAGAGACAATCCACCAACAAGACCAATCGAGCAGGCAGCGGCGGCAATTACGCGGATATACCGGTTGCGCACGCGCCTTTTGGCATTGATAATTAATTCTGCTGCTGAGATGCTGCCACCTGCGAAGGCGACCAGGTTCTCTTTTTCCATGTCTTCACGGATCTCATCATACAGCGACTGAAGCTCCGGCCGGTCGATTATCAACTTTTCCAGTTGAATTTTTTCATCCGGTGTGATCGTTCCCAGAATGTCTGCCACGATCAAGGTTTGTATGTCAATAGCTTCAATATCCATAGTTGATATAATTATAGACAATCCTAAAATCCAAAAAGTATGAGTGAAGGGAAAAAAATTATTTTAACTGTAGTTTATTGCGGATAATCTTCAGGGAGGAGTACAATTGAGTTTTCACGGTATTGACAGAAATACCTTCAATTTTGGCCACTTCTTTGTGCGGGCGGCCTTCCATATATACCATTTCCACTGTTCGGCGGCTTTTGTCAGGGAGTTCCTGCATAAGCCGGGTGATGTCTTCCATTTGTTCATTTTCAGGTTTTTCAGGGGACTGTACCTCTGTGTTCATGGCAGAGTACTGCTGGTTACGTTTGGTTAGATTGGTGTCATGCTTTATTTTGTTCAAACAACTGTTTGCAGCCATACGGGTGAGGTATCCCCTGACTGCGGTGTTCACTTCAATGTCTTTTCTTTTATTCCACAGGTTGATAAAGACTTCCTGGGTCACATCTTCTGCATCATGAATATTACGCAGGATGCGGAAGGCAGCCACGAATACATCTCTGCGATATTTGTTATATATCTCAGCGTATGCGAGTTCGTTTCCGTCTTTAATAAGCTGAAATAGCTTTACGTCCTGCTCTTGAATCATTATATTCGGATTTAGGTACAAGATTTACTTATCCTGATAGCTCTGGTTCATTATAATTTGGGGGTTTGTTTTGGTGGAATTATTCCTTCCAAAAATAGTTAAATTTTCAGAATGTCATAATGAGTATAAAAATGATTAATTTTCCACTCATATTATCATACTTTTTGGCGATCAGAGTTGTCTATTATGCCCCAGTGCTGTTGTCCAAATTATCTACCCTCTGATTTTTGCCAGAATGGTCCCTTATCAAATATGAGAAGAATTTTTGCGGCCAATGGTGCTTTTTATGTAGTACTATGCCTGCTATTCTTACTGAGAGCAAGCATACCTGCATTCGCGCAAACCCCGGGTCCATCTGATGTGAACGAGATGTTGAATAAGAGAATGGATCTTTCGGTATCTAACAAATCATTAAAAGCCATATTTAAGCTGATCAGTTCCACGACCGGCTTACACTTCATTGCTTCCGCAAATCAGCTGGATGTAACGGATCATTATTCTATTTACGCAAGTAACTTTTCAGTAACACAAATATTGTTTGAATTGTTGGGCAGACAGGGTTTTACCTGGACTTCCAGAGGGAATATGGTGGTATTTAGCCGGTCGGGACCATTGATTCCACTGCCACCGAATTCGATTGCAAAGAAAATTTCCAGCAAATTAAATGTCGTAACGGGTATTGTGATGGATGAGAAAGGGACGGCGTTGCCTGGAGCGACAGTAAGGATCAGTGGAACGAACCAGGGAGGTACGACAGATGAGACGGGGCGGTTTACTTTTCTGACGGAAAAGGAAGATGTGGTCCTTTATGCTACTTATACAGGATATATGCCTGCAGCGAAGGAGGCGAATATTGATGATTCTATCAGGATAAAATTAGTGTTGGCAAATAATGTGCTGGATGAGACGGTGATTATGGCCTATGGTATTACCACCCGCAGAACGAATACCGGCAGTATTGCCAAAGTATCTTCCAGCGAGATTTCCCGCCAGCCGGTGGTAAATTTATTAGGTGCTTTGGAAGCACGGGTTCCCGGATTGGCAGTGACACCGTCAAGTGGTGTGAATGGAACGAGCTTTACGGTGCAGATCAGGGGAAGGAATTCTTTTGCGAATGGTTCAGATCCTTTATATATCGTAGATCGGGTGCCTTACATTTCCAGCAAGACTATCAATCTGTTGGGATCGATTGCGGTGCAGAATTTTGATGCAGGCGGGATTAGTCCGTTTAATAATTTGAATAAGGAGGATATTGAAAGCATAGAGATTTTGAAGGATGCAGATGCGACGGCGATATATGGGAGTAGAGGTGCGAATGGGGTGATATTGATCACGACCAAGAGAGGAAAAGAAGGGAAGGCCACGTTGAATTTGAAATTGAGTACGGGGATAGGGAAGGTGCCTGGTATGGGCAATTTGCTATCCAAAGAGCAATATATGGCGATGAGGAAGGAAGCGTTTGCAAATGATGGGATCACGCCGGATAATCTGGAAGGGAGTGTGGGGTATGCGCCGGATCTGATGGCGTGGAATCAGAACCGGGCGAGGGATTGGCAGAAAATGATTATTGGTGGAACAGCCAACTTAACGAATTTGAATGTGGCGCTGAGTGGAGGGAGTAAGGTGATACAGTATCGGTTGAGTGGAAGTGTGTTGAAAGGGACGTCGGTGTTTCCAATAGATATGCCTTATTTGAGAGGGACAGGGGATGTGTCAGTGACGTATTTGTCTAAGAATAAGAGGTTGAGTGCGGATTTGAATGGGAAGTATGGGAAGGATCGGAATGAAATGTTCAATGGCAATTTGCTAGGTACGGTGGCGCCACCGAATGCACCTGGGCCCTGGGATGATAATGGGAAGTTGGTTTGGCAGGAGAATGGGGCGGAGTTTAGTAATCCTTTGGCAGATTTGTATAAGAAGTATACGATCAGGACCGGGAATTTGTTGGGGAGTATGAAATTAGGGTATAGGATTGTGGATAGTTTGAGTTTCCTGTTGTCGGCAGGGTTAAATAGGTATCGGGATAATGAGAATTCGCAGGTACCGACTTTTTCGATAAATCCGAGTTCAGATTCGGCATCAAATGGTTCAGCTTCGTTTGGGACGCAGGAGATAAAGAGTTATATTCTGGAACCTCAGTTGGATTATACTAAGACGTTTAAGTTTGGAAAGGTGAATGCGTTGATAGGAACTACATGGCAGTATAGTTCGAATACCAATATGGTGATAGATGCAGATGGGTTTACGGATGATGGAAGGTTGGATGATATATCGGCAGCTGGTAAAACAGCTATATTGAGTAAGTATTCCTCGAAATACAAGTATGCGGCCTTATTCGGACGTTTGATATACAATTATAAGGATCGCTATATTCTGAATTTTTCAGCGAGAAGAGATGGATCGAGTCGGTTTGGACCCGGAAAAAGATGGTCGAATTTTGGATCAATAGGAGGTGCATGGCTGTTTAGTAATGAAGATTTTGTAATGAATAATGTAAGATTTTTGGACTACGGAAAGTTGAGAGGTAGTTATGGGGTCACTGGTAATGATCAAATTGGGGATTACCGATATTTGGATACCTGGTCGTCTGGTGTCAACCCTAATCTATATCAAGGGATCATTCCATTAACTCCTGATGCTTTATTAAATACCAATTTTTCATGGGAGAGAAGTAAGAAAATTGAAACGGCTATCGAGCTTGGATTTTTGAAGAATAAGTTAATTACTACCATTGCCTATTTTAATAATACGAATGATAAACAAATAATAGCCTATAAATTACCTGCCCAAACCGGATTTATGAATGTTATCAAAAATGAAGGGGTCGTGGTAAGGAATTCAGGATGGGAATTTGATATGACGGCTGAAGTAATGAGGAGAGAATATTTTAGCTGGAGAGTAAATGCAAATATGACCTTTCCGAAGAACAGGTTAATGGTATTCCCTGATATAAGTCATTATGATTATGACCTCTATTATTCGGTAGGATATCCATTGAATGTATTGAAACATTATCATAATTTGGGTGTGGATAAAACTGACGGCCTTTATAAATTTGAAGATGTTAACAAGGATGGAGCACTGGGTGCTCCGGATTATAAAAATGAAGGAAATCTTGACCCCACATTCTATGGTGGTATTGGAAACGCATTTCAGTATAAAGCATTCAGGTTAGATATATTTCTCACTGTGAGAAAACAGACGGTGCCTAATTATTTCTACTCTGCATATTTTAATATGCTTGCACCAGGTGTGTTGGCAAATCAGCCTAAATGGGTACTGGATAGATGGCAGCATCCCGGAGATGAGACCAAGGTTCAACGATTTGTGACTGCTAATATTCTGAATGGAGATATCCAAAGCTATAATATTTATACTTCTGATGCGGTCTATGAGAATAATTTTTATATAAAGGTGAAGAATATTTCATTCTATTACACAATGAATAAGAATGTGGTAAAGAAATTGAAATTGTCGGATCTTAAATTTTATTTGCAAGGCCAAAATTTATTTACTTTGACTAAGTATAAAGGATTAGATCCTGAAACACCATATTATTTCTCATTACCAACATTACGGATAGTAACAGCAGGATTGGAAGTGCAGTTTTAATAAATTCCCCATGATGAAAAAGTATATTGTAATACTGTTAGCGATATGGCTCCTTAGTTGTAATAAATTGATTGATGTGGGAGATCCGGATAATAGTGTAGTTGGGGGAAATGTATTTACCCATGATACATCTGCATTATCTGCTGTCAGTGGTGTTTACGCTAAAATTATGGCGTCCTTTCCCAATATGTTAAATGGAGGCCTATCCATTTGTGGTGGTCTGTCTGCCGATGAAATAGAGCCCAATAACCAGACCAATACGATGCTGGAATTTTATAACAATTCAATATCAACTACAAGCACATTTAATAGATTATACTTATGGTATTTTGGATATAGCTTGCTTTACCAGACAAATGCTATTATTGATGGAATAACCAATAGCACTTCCATGTCAGTAGATGTAAGTAATCAATTGTTGGGAGAATCCTATTTTATAAGATCTCTGATTTACTTGCAGATGGTACAGCTATTTGGTGATGTGCCGTTGGTGACCTCGATCGATTATAAGGCAAATGCAAAATTGAAGAGAACTGCAACGAGTGTTATTTTTTCACAGATAAAACAAGATTTACTAAAATCGACAGGATTGCTGAATGAAAATTATCCAAGTAATGGAAGGGTACGGGTTAACAAATGGGCAGCTAAAGCGCTGCTCGCAAAATTATATCTGTATGAAGAAGATTGGGTAGATGCAGAAAGTGCTTCGTCGCAGGTTATTAATGCCGGCCCTTATGGATTAGAAAACGATCTTAACAGGGTATTCCTCTTAGATAGTAAGGAAGCTATATTACAGTTTATGCCTGTTGAAGTTGGATATAATACATCCGAAGGTGCTCAGTTCGTACCTAGCCCCAATGGTACTTCATTACCGCAATATAGCGTCTCGGATTATTTGCTGAATGCTTTTGAAGCTGGCGATAAAAGAGCAAGTAGCTGGATTGGTACGAAGGTAGTGAATGGAGTTACTTACACCTTTCCGTATAAATATAAGTTACGGATAAATTTTAGTTCTAACTATGTAGTAAGTGAATATACAATGGTGCTCCGTCTTGCTGAGCAATATTTAATCCGTGCAGAAGCAAGGACTCATTTAAGTGATTTGCCGGGAGCTATAGCAGATGTAGACAGTATTAGAAATAGGGCAGGGTTGCCAATGATATCGGCTATAAATCCTGGTATTGACGGTAATAGTTTGTTGATAGCCATTCAAAAAGAACGGCAAATAGAATTGTTTGCAGAATGGGGAAATCGTTGGTTTGATCTCAAACGTAATAAAACTGCAACAAGCATTTTGTTAAACAGGAAGCCAGCGTGGACGGATGAAGATACGCTTTATCCAATTCCAGATGCGGAGATTATGTTAGATTCAAACCTTACACAAAATCCTGGATATAATTAATTGGGGATGTATCCTAAATAAAACTTCTGATCATCGCATACATACGAACATTGTCTTACCAGGTAGCCGAATGAAAAGAGCGTGGATCTTAATTGATACACGCTCTTTTTGTAAGTCCCTTATTAGTTTGATCTGGTTGCTACAAGATTGGGATTGTCTAATGCTTTTAAACAGGTAATGCCTGAGCCCGGGCAATTTACTTCAGCCTGTGCCGTCGTCCCATATAATACTGTCGTTCCTCCAATCGTAATCCAATAATGATTCTCTGCTCTTACATCGGGTTTGATTTTAGTCGCATATGCTGCTCCCACACCAATTAAAGCAGCCAGTGCTGCGAATGCTAATTTCATTTTGTTCATAAGATTTAATATTTAAAGTGATAGAAAAACGTCAAGCTGTAATTAGTATCAGACTTACCCATCCCTATCCGAACCGAAATCCAGACCGTGATAGTCATTCCAATCTAATACTCTTTTATTGGTTACCGGGAGAATATATTCATCTTCCTAATCAGTAGGATAGCAACTAGTCCAATTGAAACAAAAAACAAATTAAAATACAAATGTTGTACCCACGTGAACTGAACAATGGCGCCGCCACATGAGCAAGGTATCTCCCCAAAATATCTTAACTCTATCAGGATAATATACCCCGTAAAAAGTATCATCATTCCCGTCGCAATCTTCAGCCCCGTAAATCGGGTCTTCTCCAACATCAATAACAATGATACACATAACTCGGTGAAAGGGATCCCCCATACCAACAGGGGCAACAACTGAGCAGGAAACGGCTGTTTATGCATCTGGGAAACAAATACATTAAAATCCATCCACTTGCTTACAGCCGCGTACACAAACATAGTAATAAACAGTAGGCATACTGTATTAAAGAACAGCATTCTAGTTTTCATAGTCTTTATTTATACCAGTTCTATCTTCCCCGGTATGTCGCCTGTCTTTAATAAGGTTATTATTGAGGAAAGAGTCGGTCTGTTGCTAGGAGCAGGGTCCAGGCAATTAGTAACTACATCTAATAAAACTGCTTCTAATCCTGCATTTACCAGCGCATTATAAATATTTCCTGAAAAGCTCTCCTGATCAACAGGATTTAAAATCATAAATGCTAATACAACCCCCATTGAATAAATATCATCCCCCGGTTCCGGCTGCTCACTCCGCCTTTGCTGTGGCGACATAAACATCGCCGTTCCATAGCCAAAAGGTGGATCCGGTGTACCCGCCGGCATATAATACGCTAACTCAAAATCCAGCAGGTATACTTTATCTTCCTTGATTATAAAATTATTAATCTGAACATCTCTATGTAAATATCCAAGCTCATGTAATCGTTTAAGGATTTCCGTTATCTGCAAAAAATAACCTAAGATCTTAACTTTGTCGGCTACACCCAATTCACGCCAGATGCGATCCCTGTAAACATCTTTCAAGCGCTCCGGCAATACCTGTCCGTTTATATAACTCGTCACTAAATAATGATCTTCCCCCTTACTGCAAAAATCTATGACCTGTGGTACCGGCAATTCATGTTGTATGGCTTCCAGTACTGATTTCTGCCAGAATAACTTATGCGCCGATTCCCGCCCATACCTATCTATAAATGACGCCGCTCTTGCCTGCTTAATGATACAATGTGAAAATGCAAACTGCTTTATATTCACCCCCAAATAGATATCCCCCTTGGGATTAAATCGTAATAACTTTGTCGGTATATAATACTTCCCGATAATCCCCTTGCGCCGCTTATTCCGGTAGGCCACAGGTATATGGTACCTGATACCGGTATCCAATGCTGTATATAAAACCTTGCCTATTCGAAGACTATCATAGGGGGTAATACCCTGAAAGGCACTCGTTACGCTTTCCAGCTCCCGGACCAGTTGTATCGCCTGTTTCGCCTGCTTTGGATAGATCTCGATGATCCTGCCCGCTTCTTTGATACCCAGCGTCAATCCATTACTCTGATCCACCAGTCTGTTGTTTTTTAACAACCGGTACGATACAGCATACCCCTCCAACACAGGGATTACCTGATGTAATAAAGATTGGACCTGTTGCGAAAGCACCGAAATATACAGCGTGAAATTATTCCGCAATTCACAATCGCCTACCTCCAGCCAATGCTCAGATTCCTGGTAAGGTATACCATATGATGACAGATCGCTTGCAAACTCTTTTACTTCGTGTGTACTCAAAGAATACCCGTTATTCAGTTGAAAAACTGACATAAATAGCAGTTATGTATTAGCTCGTCCTTGACCTGTGTGCGCGTACAGGCTTTTATAAAGTAGTTTTAAATATCATGGATATAAGAATAAAGTAAAATGCACTTTGTCCTCTGAGTATAGTATGATATTATTATTATTATTATTATTTGTCCCCAATTTGAAATATTAGTCGAAAGACCAATTGTATGGAATGTATAACAGGAACTTTAAAAAAAAGTTCGGGGAATTTCATAAAATTTTTTTTATTGAATTGTTTTTTATGTTAATGTAATTATTTATCTCATTCTCCGGAGCTGTTGGGGTTTTTGAAGCATGATCTGCTAACTGACAGGTATACACACTTTTAGGTAATGTTATCTTGATAATGCCGGCCAGTAATCGGGGCATAGTTAAAGGGTAATCGGGTCGTTTTCAGGGTATAGCTATAGTACAGCTATACTATTATAAGTACACCATAAGGGCATCAACAGGGCACCTTAATATTTAAGGGATATGAAGGTGCCCTGTTGATGATGGAATGGTAATGAATCTACACTATGGCCCGACTATACCCCAACTACCCCTTTATAAGCCCGGGTTCACCTTGTGGCATGGTTTTATCAGTATGGACCCGTATGAAAGATTTACATAAGATAGTGACCAAAAAACGCCTGGGTTGCAATATTCTCGGCATTATCAGCTTTGTTTTGATATCTGTACAGATCGTTTTCGTAGTACTAATCATGTATAATAGGGTGCAAATCTGATAAAAATGGGGCCTTGTATCCTTAAATAAAACATTCATGAAAAGGAAATTCGCCAACGGGGAAAGAAAACCTTTTTCAGAAAAAACCCTCAT
>NZ_MTKN01000056.1 GCF_001975825.1 [Flexibacter] sp. ATCC 35208 | reverse complement strand
AGTGTAAACAACTTCATTATGAAAAAAGGAGAGGGTATTTGCGGGAATTAACAAAGAATAGCAGGATTTTAGCCGATGGGGTTGCTAAAATGATTTAGTTTTTTCTTAGCTTGCTTTATATGTCCAAAACTGTATTGATCCTCGGCGCCAATTCTGATGTAGCGAAAGAAGCTACATTATTATATCTCGAAAAAGGGTATCAGGTGATAGCAGCCTCCCGTAGTACAGCAGCAATAGAATCGTTTATGGAAGCGAAGAAGGTTTCTGATAGCCGGTTGACTATCTGTTATTTTGATGCCATTGCTTTTGAAACACATGTGGCTTTCTACGCTTCATTGCCTGCAAAACCCCATATCGTTGTATATGCAGCCGGTTTTCAGGTAACGAATGAACAGGCCCTGACAGATTGGGAAGGTTGTTATCGGATGATGCAGGTACACTATGCCGGCGCTGTATCCATCATTAATATCATTGTAAATGACAAGGGGAATGAGCACCTGGAACGGATCATCGGGCTATCCTCGTTATCAGGTGTACGTGGACGAAAAAGTAACTTTATTTACGGTAGTACAAAAGCAGCATTTACGCAATATCTGGCAGGGATGAGACAATATTTGTTTGCCAGAAAGGTCGTGGTAAATGTGATAGTAGCAGGCTATATCCGTAGTAAGATGACGGCCGGACTTGACCTCCCGGAGTCTTTATTAATGGAACCTTCGTTTATTGCGAATGAAATTGTAAATGCAGGTAATGGGTTTACGATTGTACCGGGCATAAAATGGAAATTAATATATCAGGTATTGAGATTGATGCCTGAAAAGTTGGCGGCGAGATTGCCATAGTTTTAAAAGGTCTTTCTTTCTATCCCCCCCTACACCCCCAAAATCCGCCCTTACGTCAAACTTATTTCCCCCTCCCCAACATCCTCGCTAATTTTCCTGCATAAACTCAAACTTATGCAATCTTGAGAAGATTGATTTTCTTGATCTGAAAGGCATGTGTGAAAATGCCATTGAATTGAACTCGTTGCTAAAACAACAACAGGTAGATGTTTTATTCCTGGATATTGAGATGCCTTATATGACAGGTATTGAATTGTTAAAAAACCTTACCCGCCCGCCAAAGGTCGTATTTACCACTGCGTACGAAAAATACGCACTACATGGATATGAACTGGAAGTACTGGACTATTTATTAAAACCTATTTCTTTTGAACGCTTTCTCAAAACAGCCAATAAGATCTATGACCATTTCCAAACCCAACCATCCACAAGCGATTACTTCTTTGTAAAAGTTGATAGCAAGCTGGAAAAGATCAGCGTGAATGACATTCTCTTTGTCGAAGCCATGGAGAATTATGCTGCTATTCACGTACCTGACAGAAAGATCATCACACACCTTACATTAAAGATGTTGCAGGAGCACCTGCCCGCAACATCTTTTGTACAACCACACAAGTCTTACCTGGTGGCCATCGACAAAATCAATAGTATTGAAGGTAACACGCTGTATGTAGGTGCTTTCCAGATTCCAGTTTCCAAATATCAGAAGGAAGAAACACTACAACGCATTTTACATAATCGTTTCCTAAAGCGATAAGGCCGTAGCGACATTCACTATCCCCCAGCCAAAAGAACTATTGCGGGTCACAGGGTAGGTGCCTGCTCTCTGCATCTTGCTGATAATGCTATCTCTTGGATAACCCGGGTTTTTACTCCATATCAATGCTGCGATGGCAGAACAACTTGCCGTTGCTACAGAAGACCCGCCTACTGTGGAAGGTACATCCCCGCTCATCGCAATACTCAATGGATGCAAACCGTTACTGGCTTTTTCCATCACTATTGTAAAATCTACTTTGCTCCCTACGTGACAGTCGTCACAACGTGTGGTCAGGTTATCTTTCACCCCCGTTACAGCATGTACCTGTGGCTGGTTAGCCGGAAAGATCACTCCCACAAAACTTGCAAAGAATGAAAATGAAGTACCTGCGGCACAGAACATCAATTTCTGTTTGCTATCAGCATAAGCAATCGCATCCTTGATCTGACCATAGCTAAAGATGGTACCCAAACTCATACTGATGATCTTTACATCCGGATCATCTGCACCCAGTACATAAGCATCAGTTACACCATTTACAGATTTTGAAGAGAGGATCACCACATTTTCAGCCGCATGTACCATGAGCAGATTACAATTGTAGGCAATGCCAGCAGTATTGCCATCTGTGCCCCGAGGTCCTGCCAGTACACCCGCCATACTGGTACCATGCCCGCAATCGTCATTGGTGGTAGCACCGGAATATGTCACCGCACGTGCAATGCTTCGTCCCGAAGAGTAACCCTGATTGAATGCGGAGCCTAAGTTTTCCTGCGCATCACTGATACCCGTATCAATAATCATAACCTTGATATTTGCTCCTGTAGATTGTGCCCATGCCTCAGGAATGTGGTGATAAGTGTAATTCCAGGATTGTTTGGCTGCAGGGAGTATCGAAGTATATTCAATATTCGTTTGGGCTGTATTACTCCCGCAGCCGAAATTCAATAAGCTACTGGCAGGCCTTGCATTAGCCTGACTATAAGCACCATAGCCAATAGGATCTGCATAGCGAACAAATCCACGCAGTGCTTTGATCGTAGCATAATTACCCACTTTCAAATTAAGAAATGGCAATTTCCCTTCTTTAAATGGATAAATAAGCGCGCCTTCATGTTCCTTTACCACTTTTAATACTTTCTCCTTATCGCCGGTATTATAGCCTATACTTAATACACTATCTGACTGAATCAATGCACTCCACAACATACTATCATTGGCCATGGCCCAGTCGAAATGATCCTCCTCTTTAAGTCGTTGTTCAATAAAATCATTGATAGCAGATTTCGGAATAATCGTGTCAGGATTTGAATTGTTGATAGTGGGAAGCGTATCCTTCCGGGAACAGGCGCTGAGTGCCAGCAGGCACAGAATAGGGTAGATGGGTTTCATAACAAAGGATTTACCTAGAAGTTACGAAAGTTTTATGGAAAAGTTTCATTTGCAACAAAGTTGCATATCTTTGCTGCAAATAATACATATAATAATGACAGACCGTTTGCCTGTAACGGTACTCAGTGGTTTCCTGGGTGCCGGTAAGACTTCTTTGCTCAATCATATCCTACATAATAAAGAAGGCCTGAAAGTGGCCGTTATTGTCAACGATATGAGTGAGGTGAACATAGATGCCCAACTCGTAAAGAATGAAAATACCCTCAACAGAACAGAAGAAAAACTCGTAGAGATGAGCAACGGCTGCATCTGCTGCACCCTCCGCGAAGACCTACTTATTGAAGTAGAAAAATTGGCCAATGAAAAGCGGTTCGACTATTTATTAATAGAAAGCTCCGGTATCAGCGAACCGCTTCCCGTAGCGCAAACATTTACCTACGGCACGCTTGATGAATTATCCAGACTTGATACCTTAGTTACTGTTGTGGACTCCTACAACTTCCTCCAGGACTATGGCAGCACCCGTATCCATGAGGAGCGGACAGTGGTAAACCTGCTTACTGACCAATTGGAATTTGCGAATGTTATTATATTAAATAAAACAGACCTGATCACACCAGAGATGTTAGGCACTTTAAAAGCCATGATTAAAAAACTAAATCCCGGTGCAAAGATCATCACCAGCGAATTTGGAAAAATTGCCCCTGCTGACATACTGAATACTCACTTATTTGATTTCGACACCACCAGTCAACAAGCCGGCTGGATCGAAGAACTCAACAAAGAATACCATACACCGGAAACCGAAGAATACGGCATCAGCAGCTTTGTCTTCCGCAGCCGTGAACCCTTTCACCCAGCCCGCTTCTGGCGATATTTAAACGAGGAATGGCACTCCAACATCATTCGCAGTAAAGGTCTCTTCTGGCTCGCTTCCCGGCAGGATGACGCTATTAACTGGAGTCAGGCCGGAGGTAGTCTCCGCGCTGAAAAAGCCGGTGTATGGTGGTGTAGTATGCCCTACAAAGACCGTATCCGCTACGCCAGCTTCCTCGATTACAAAGAAGAAATAGAAAGCAGGTGGGATAAAAATTTTGGAGATAGATACAATGAACTGGTTATCATCGGCAAGGATATGGACAAGGATCTAATCACCATAGAACTGGAAAACTGTTTATGCACACCTGTGGAAATCGCAGCAATGCAAAGAGGACAAAGGTTTTCAGATGAGTTTCCCTTGTAGTTAACTTAAACATAATATAGAACCATTTTTTTCAATAATAATTTCGCATCGCTTTAGAGCTCCGTCTTATGATGAAGAATTTGACCGATGCGGAATTATTATCCTTAGTCCGGAAGGAGAACGATGAGAAAGCTTTTGCCATACTTGTATTACGCTACAATGTAGCGTTGTATAAGTATATTTATGCCCGCGTGCGATTGGAAGATGACGCCAAAGATATACTGCAGGAAGTACTGATCTCCTGCTGGAATAACCGGCACAACATTCAAAACCCCGAAAAGATCTTCAACTACATGTGCCGTGCCGCCTACTATTCTGTAATAGACTGGCAGATAGCGCACAAAAAAATATTAGCGCGGCAAACTACCTTATTAGAAAAAGACGAACCCAGTACTTTCCCTGTCGAGAACCAGTTAATAGCCGTCGAAATGCGGGAAAAGGTGGATACTGAAGTTGCAAAGATGAATGATACCATGCGGAAAGTTTTTATTTCCAGCCGCTGGGAATCTAAGTCTATCCACGAAATAGCCCAGGAATACGGACTCTCAGAGCAAACCGTAAAGAATACCATATCGCTTGCCCTCAAAAGGATCCGTCTCCGTCTACAAACAGACCATTGGCTCTCTGTTTACATTCTGTTAACATTGTGTTTACAATTCCTTAACGGTACCGCTTATATGATTTAGAGACTATACTGATGAATGCACACATCATCAGACAAAGCAGAGATATTATCGCTTTTAAAAAAATACAGAGCCGGTGAAGCTACGCCGGAGGAAGCTGCCCGTATCAGGGAGTGGTTTGATTCTTTCGAAGAATTACAAGACGATCCGGCATTTACGGATGCTGCTAATGACGCTGCCCTGGAGGCTTTGGAGCGCATATTCCATCCAAAGGTGAAGGTGCGTGTATTGCCACGCATCCTGAAAGTTGCCGCCGTATTTATATTAGTATGTACGTCTGTCCTATTTATATATAAACAATTACACCAGCCTCCTGCTCCCATTACCTATGCCTTGTTGCAGGCAGGAAAAGCTGAGCGTAAAAAGATCACCTTGCCTGATGGTAGTATCGTGACCATCAATGCGAATACGCAACTCCGCATCCCGTCTGACTTTGGCGTACGTGACCGTGTGCTCGAACTGACAGGTGAAGCCGTGTTTGATGTAGCGCAGCATATTGCAAAACCATTTATTGTTCGTAGTGGAAACCTGCAAACAGTAGTATTGGGTACTTCCTTCAACGTGAAAGCCTATCCCGGTGAAAAAGACGTAGAGATTGCGGTACTGACCGGTAAAGTAAGGATCGAGAAAAAGGCAGCTACCCAAACTACTGTACTCTCCGCAGGTTTGACCAAAGACCAGGTATTGACCTACAATAAAGAACACGACTCCTTAAACATAGGTACAGGAAAGTCAAATGAAATTGCCGCATGGCAGAACAATGTTTTCTACTTCGAACAAGCCAGTATTCCGGAAATAGCCGCTGTTTTAGAACGACAATACAATATCCATATCACCCTGACAGGACAAGCCAGACACAATTGTAAATACACATTACAGTTAAAAAATGAAACGGTGGAGAATGCCATGAGATTGCTGTCACAGTTATCCGGCATTACCTATCAGATTAATCATAATGAAATTAAAATCAACACAGCATCATGCGAATAAGATGTAAAATGCCAACAAATATGACGCACCGGGCGTACCTGCTGCTCATATTATTGACTTGTCATGTAATGGGTTTTGCGACAGAACTGCGCAGCCAGATCACGATACAGGTGCGTGATACACGCATTAATTTAGACGTTAAAAACACACCACTCAGAAAAGTATTTTTACTCATTGAATCTCAGACTGGCCTTTCCATTGGTTACAATACTACACATGTTGCAGATAATCAGCTTGTGAGCTACAAAGCTGCTGCTGCTCCACTGGCGTCCGTTTTGCAGGATTTACTGAAAGGGTACGAAGGTGCTGTGAAACAGGTGGATGAGCGTCACATCTTCCTGAAGATTGAAAAAATAAAAGCTGTTCCGGTTGTAGTAGCACAAACTACCGATGCCGCAACAGTGACCATCTCAGGTGTGGTTACTGACGAAAGCAACATGCCTATTCCAGGTGTGAGCATTCACGAAAAAACATCTAAGGTAAACACAACTACCGATGTTGATGGTAAGTACTCCATCAAAGTAAACATCGGTGATGTTCTGGTATTTAACTTCATCGGTTTCGCTCCACAGGAATTACCGGTTACTTCAGAGAACATTCTGAACGTACGTCTGAAAAGCCAGAACAGCCAGCTCCAGGAAGTGGTAGCCATCGGTTACCAGTCTGTAAGAAAGAGCGATCTGACCGGTGCTGTATCCAGCGTAAAAGCGAGCGAAATGAACCTCACAGCACCTACCGTAGGTCAGGCGATTGTAGGTAAAGTAGCAGGTGTACAGGTATCGCAGGTGAGCGGTGCACCTTACAAGAGCACCAAGATCCGTGTGCGTGGTATTGGCTCCTTCAATGCGAGCTCTGATCCATTGTATGTAGTAGATGGTTACCCTGTAGATGCAGACGTTTTCATCAACCCTGAAGATATCGAAACCATCGACATCCTCAAAGATGCGGCTTCTGCAGCCATCTATGGTTCCCGGGCTTCCGGCGGGGTGGTGATGATCACTACCAAAAGAGGTAAATCCGGTAGCAGAGGTAAACTGGAATATAGTTATACCACAGGTGTAAACCAGGTGTCTAAGAAAGTGAAGCTGTTAGACAGCAACCAGTTCCTGCAACTGCTGGTAGACGGTCGTAATGGTACTTATAGGAACCTGATAGAAAACAATACCTCTTTGACATGGAATGATGGTATGATGAGTGATAACAATGCTACCCGCGTGGCAAATGTGGGTAATGCGAACGCTGTGCAGATCGATCCCCGCTATTATGACTTCGCCAATCAAAAGGTAATTCCTTCTAAATATAATACTGACTGGCAGGACCTGATTTACAGGAATGCTTTCTTTGGTCGTCACAATGTATCCTTCTCTGGTGGTACTGACAATATCAGGTATTACATGAGTGGTGGTTACCAGGATCAGGATGGTGTGGTACTGAATACAAGTGTAAAAAAGATCAACCTGAGAATGAACCTGGATGCAACGATCAATCCAAGACTGAAGGCGGGTGTAAACATTTCTTACACCAACAACCAGAACAGGGAATTGAGTGAAGGCCGCTGGGATCACAACCCGATCATGACGGCGCTGTTGATGCCTCCAAGTGCACAGCCATACGATTCTAATGGTAATCCACTGAAGAATGAAATTGCTGCACTGTCTACTAAGTATGGTTACAACAGCTTCGAAAACCCGATTGCTCTGGCAAAGGAAATTAACATTACCCGCAAAGGTAACCGTAGTAACTACAACGCTTATGCTATTTATACCATCCTGCCAGAACTGACTGTGAAGGCAAACGTAGGTATGATGAGTTATTCCGAGAAGTATAACTATTATTACCCTACCAGCTTAAGTAGTGGCGTAAGTGCACCTTATTCTGACAATGCAAAGGCAGCAGCAAATGGTATTGCTCAAAACCAGAACGTGGTAGACCAGCTGGCTGAGTTCACCCTGAACTATAACAAGCGATTTGGTAAGCATAATATTACTGGTCTGGCTGGTTATTCTGCCCAGATAAATACCACTGATCTGGTAAAAGTGACTGCAAAAGGTTTTGAAGATGACCGTATCCAGGAAATCACTGCAAAAGGTGCTGATGGAACTGATTTCCAACTGACGGATGCCTACAAATCTACCTGGACGATGATGTCTTATTTTGGTCGTGCAAGTTATAATTACAATGAAAAATATTTCCTGACAGGATCTATCCGTACAGATGGTTCTTCCCGTTTTGGTCCTCAGAACAAGTGGGGTTTATTCCCTTCTGTATCCGCAGGCTGGAATATTTCAGGCGAATCTTTTTACCATGACTGGCTGGGGCAGCTCTCTACATTGAAACTGCGTGCCAGCTGGGGTTTAAGTGGTAACAATAATATCGGTAACTACAATACGATGACTACTATGGCAACAGCTACCGGTACCGTATTTGGTTCGGGTACTGTGAGCTCTGCCTATTATCCGGGTGACCTGAAAGATCAGAAACTGGGCTGGGAATCTACTTCACAGTTTAATACTGGTCTTGACATCGGCATCCTGAAAGGTCGTTTGAATTTCATTGCTAACTATTACCTTTCTTATTCCTACAACCTCTTGTTCCAACAAACAATTTCTGCTATCTCCGGTTCTACTTCCATCCTGACTAACCTGCGTGATTCAAAGATCCGTAATAGTGGCATAGACCTGCAGGTTGATGCCAGGGTAATTGATGGTAAAGATTTTCACCTGGGTGTAGCGGGTAATATCTCTATCAATAAAAATAAAGTACTGGATCTGGGTGGTGGTAGCACTATTATCAAGGCTGGTGCTGAGCGTTCTTACAAGACACACATTACAGAGGAAGGCCAACCGGTGGGTATGTTTTATGGCTTCAAGGTATTGGGTGTGGCCAAACCTGGTGATGTGGGCAAGGTGGCAGAATCTTCTGCTAACAGTTCTCCATTGAAAGCAGGCGATTTATACTTTGAAGATGTAAATAAGGATGGTGTTGTAAATGATAATGATAAAAAGGTGATCGGTTCTCCATATGCTAAATTTACTTATGGTTTCGCGCTGAATGCCAGCTATAAGAATTTCACCTTTTCTTCTTCTTTCAATGGTTCTTATGGCAACAAAGTACTGGATGGTCAGGATTACTACCTTTACAACATGGAAGGTTCCGGTAACCAATATGCCGATGCTGCAGGCCACTATGTGAGCGAAGCTAATCCAGGTAACGGTCACGTATTCCGTGCATCCAGAAGTGGTACACAGAGTAATAGTACCCGTTTGTCTACTTTCTACCTGCAGAATGGTTCTTTCTTCCGTTGTACAAATGCTACACTGGGTTATGACATTAAGTCGGGAGTGCTGAAAAAACGTCTTGGCCTGAGCAATGCAAGAGTCTATGCAAGTGTAGACAACCTATTCACTATTTCTAAATACAAAGGTTACAATCCTGAAGTAGATTATAATGATGGAAATAACCTGACACCAGGTGTAGACTATGGTAAGTATCCATTGGTACGTGCATATAATCTAGGTGTTAAGGTAGGCTTCTAATCCTTTTATTTTCAAAATTATTCAACATGAAACGAATATTTTTAGCAATAGCGGTAAGTGTGGTAATGGTTTCCTGTAGCAAGGATTTTCTGAACCAGTCTAACCCCAATGCGCTCAGTGTATCCGATTATTTTGCATCAGAAAATGATGTCCTTTTAGCAGTAAACGGTATATATCAATCCCTGAGAAGTTCTAACTGTATCGGTGAAAGCAGTGGCCTGTACCTGGAAGAGCGATCAGACAATACCGGTCGTAATGACTATTCCAACTCTGGTGAGCCATTCCAGTTTAATGATTTCTCAGTATTAGTCGGTAACTCTTATTTACTGTCTCACTGGGCAGCGTTATATGAAACTGTTTCCCGTGCGAATGTGGTATTATCCAATATTGATGGTGTAAGCTATTCCAGCAATGATACGAAGCTGGGTTATGCTGCAGAAGCTAAATTCCTGCGTGCATTGATGTACTTCCACCTGGTACGCCAGTGGGGTGCTGTGCCTTTGGTAACAAAGCAGTTGACTACTTCTGACGAGGTAACTGCTTATACCTATCGCGTAGCTGATACAGCTGTATATGCGCAGATCATTAGTGACCTGAAAGATGTATTGGAAAGTCCACTGCCCAACTTCCAGACCGGCGATAAAATTGGCCGCGCATCCAAGGCAGCTGCCAATGGTCTGCTGGGGCAGGTGTACCTGACAATGTCTCAGACTATTGAAGACGGTCAAAGCACAGCTCACTTACAGGATGCAAAAACATACCTCGAGGCTTGTTACAATATGCGCAACTTCGGTCAGCTGAGCGAAATCGCTTATTCAGATGTTTTTAACGTGGATAAAAAATCCAGTTGCCCTGAGCTGATCATGCAGATCGTGTATAAACAAGGTGATGCTACTTATTCCTCTTCTATAGCTGCAAATAACCAGGCCGCCGGTGAAACCATCAACTCACAAAAAGAAGCAACAGGTGTAGGTGGAAACGTTACAGGTGATTTGATCGATGATTATGAAACCGGTGATCCAAGAATGGATTTCTCTGTGAAATATGCGAATGCTTCCAATGTAAAAGATTACTTCATTACCAAGTTCCGCGATGCTTCTGATGCTGCCGGCGTGAATGGTTATGGTGGTAACGATTGGATCCTGATGCGCTATGCAGACATCATCCTGAATCTGGCTGAGGTAAACAATTTGCTGGGCGACCAGACGACTGCGATCTCTTTCCTGGATCAGGTGAGAACCAGGGCAGGTATGTCCGATTATGCTACTGCCTCAAAGGATGCTAACTATGCGGCTAAGTACCCAACTCTGAAACTGGCTATCCTGCACGAAAGAAGAATTGAACTGGCATTCGAAAACCACAGATGGTATGACCTGCTGAGAACATTCACCACTGACGAGCTGGTAAGTTACTTCCAGGCAAAGGATCCGGCAAGATATGGAATCGCAATTCCGCAACACTTTACCACTAAGGACAGGTATTATCCTATTCCTTCTGATGAGGTCAAGCTGAACCCAACAGGCATGTACCAAAATCCAGGCTACTAATATTTTACATTTTCCCCCTTATATTTGAGCATGGGGCCAGCTGTAATGGCTGGCCCCTTTTTTAATGATATATGTTATGTATAAACGCCTTTTATTTGTTGGCAGGTGGCAGACAGTGCTACGCACCCCGTCAGTAAATATCCTGATAGGATCATAGAATTACAGGATTTATTGGAAATGTATCCTGATTAAGATCACCCAATCGTTTTATGTCTGTTAAGTATAAACGATTTTTTATATTATAATATTTTTATACCTTCGCCCCCGTTGTTAAACCTTAACTCTTAAAATTTCTCTTAATGGGACAAGCGAACTTACCTAAATTCTTCAATCACCACGATTATTTCATTGACGAAAAAATCGGACTTTTTAAATTCTCTAATGCCTATAAAGTGTACGATGATCAGGGGCAGCAAATCGGTAATATTCAACAAACCGTACCTGTCTGGCACAAGCTCCTGCGTTTATTCCTGAGCAAAGCCGTATTCCCTTTCACCCTCGACATAAAAGAAATGGACAACACCATAGTCGCCACCATTCACCGTGGCTGGACTTTCTGGATGTCGAAAATCACGATACTCGATGGGAATGGTAATCAAATCGGTGGCATCAAACACAAGTTCAAACTTTTCAAACCTTTATTCCATATTACAGATCAATATGGTGCTGTGATTGCCGAGATCAAAGGGGACTGGAAAGCGTGGAATTTCACAATTGTGGATGCAAGTGGGAATGAATTGGGACAAATCACTAAAAAGTGGGCTGGTGTGATGAAAGAAGTGTTCACCACAGCTGATAAATACCGCGTGATCATTGGTAAAGAATGTCCTGAAGATCTGAAAAAGATCGCCATCGTAGCTGGTGCCATCACCATCGACATGGTGTTAAAGGAATCAAAATAATGTGGAGGCCGGGTAAAACCGGCCTTTTTTTCACCCCTCGTTGCCCCTCTCTTTCTACAAATTGTGTTAAAATAGTACCACAGCAACACACTCTGGCATTTTCTTTGAATTTAATGGTTGAACCTGTCCTCTAATTAGAGGCATCTTTATTGTGAAACCATTAATTAGATGTGAACCATGAGTAATGTTGTTAAATTCCCGTCTTTATGCATTGGCATTGGCTGCTCCGCCGGTGGTCTGGAACCCGTTTGTGAATTTTTTCAGCACTTCAGAGAAAAAACAGGCGCAGCTTTTGTAGTGATACCGCATTTATCAGCCGATTATCCAAGCCGTTTCAGCCACATTCTGCAGCGGTTTACAGAAATGCCGGTTCATCGTGTGACCGATACCGTAAAACTGCAACCAGATAATGTGTATGTATTGGTAGAAGGGATGATGATGATTGTGGAAGATCATATATTGCGGGTACGGAAACGCTATTCGCGCGAAATCATCAACAAGTCAATTGATCTCTTCTTCATATCAATGGCCAAATGCTATGCTGAAAACGCGGTCGGAATCATCCTGTCTGGTATGGGCACGGATGGTATTGAAGGTATTAAAGCGATAGAGGATAGGCATGGCCTCGTACTTGTGCAGGATCCGGAGACGACTGAATTCAATATCCTGCCCCTGACAGCCATCAATAGAGATGATCCGCATGTGGTACTGCCGCCACCGGAAATTGCTAAGTTCCTGCAGCGATACCTGAAAACTGATAAACGAATGATTTGATGCTATTTTTATATATCTTTATCGATTTATATAGACACAAGTCAAAAAAGTTTGTATGCCTGACATGCATCAAGATGCTGAGAGTAACCGGAGACGAATCGGTGCGGGGCCCAATGCTGCATTAAAAGGTATCCTATCTATCCTGTCAGAATTTTCAGGAGTAGATTTCTTGCAGTACAAGCTTTCCACCATTACAAGACGGTTACAACGCAGGATGTCATTAATGAACATTCCAGGTTTTGAAGAGTATCTAACATTAATAAAAGATAATGAGAACGAACAGAATGTAGTATTTGCTGAACTTTTAATTCATGTATCGTCGTTTTTTCGGGACCCCGGCAGTTTTGAATATCTCTTCAGAACTATCTTGCCACAGGTAACCCGGCAGGCAGTTGATGGGGACGACCAGGTACGTATCTGGGTGGCCGGTTGCGCCACTGGAGAAGAAGCCTATTCTATTGCCATCTGTCTCTATGAAATCATGGGGCACGACAACTTCACCGAAAAGGTAAAAATCTTTGCCACCGATCTCTCCGATGCTGTGATAGCCTCAGCCAGAAAAGCCCTTTATCCTAAAACACAGATGGGAGGCGTTTCTGATGCTAGGCTGGAAAAGTTTTTCAGAGAAGTAGAACAGGGATACGAAGTAGTTAGTTATATCCGCGACGTGTGTGTATTTGCATCTCACAATATGCTCACTGATCCACCATTTGCTAAACTGAATCTCATCAGTTGCCGCAATGTATTGATATACATGCAACCCGTACTACAAAAAAAAATGCTCAGCATTTTCAACTACGCGCTGAAAGATAAAGGGTTCCTCTGGCTGGGCAAATCTGAAACCAACCGCTCGCCCGACCTGTTTGAAATGCCTTCGAAAAAGACGAAGATCTATTTAAAAAAGAACGTAGATAAGTGGACGCTGAGAAGTGCGTTCCCCACTAATAAAAAAATCAAGCACATGACACCCAGCTTCGACCAGGAAAGAGATGAAAATGTAGATGCACAGAAGGCAGCTGATAGTATTATACTTTCCATGTTTGCTCCGTCGGCTGTATTACTCAACGAACAATTTGACATTATCGAATTCCGTGGTATAACCCTGCAGTTTTTCGAGCACGGGCCAGGTAAAGCCAGTCTGAATATCCTGAAACTAGCCCACAGAGATCTGGTACATAGTCTGCGCAGTGCCCTGAACCAGGCTCAAACAGGCAAAAGAAATGTAAAGAAAGAAGGGATCACCATCTCGGTTGTTTCCGGCCAATTCACCGTTGGCTTTGAGATCGTGCCTATCGTCAACCTGCACGAGACTTACTACCTGGTGATCTTTAATCATCAGTCTCCTGACCAATACGCCGCTGATACGAAGAGGACAGAACCTGTCACCGAAAGCACGGATGACAAGACACTGCGCGTATTGCAAATGGAAAAAGAAGTGCAACGCTACAAAGACGAACTGCGCGCTGTAGCCGAAGCATACGAGGCGACCAACGAAGAACTGCAATCTGCCAATGAAGAGCTGAAAAGTCTGAATGAGGAACTGGAAGTCTCGCAGGAAGAACTACAGGTGATCAACGATGAACTGAGTACCCGCAACAACGACCTGCTGGAACGAAATAATCAGTTGAATAACGCGCGGCTGTATGCAGAAGCCATCGTCAATACCGTACATGAATCACTCGTCATCCTGGATGCAAATATCCGCGTAGTAAGTGCCAACGCTTCTTTTTATCGCGTCTTCAAAATAGACAGAAAGGAAACCGAAGGCAAGATCTTCTACGAACTGGGTAATAAACAATGGAACAATTCCGACCTGCGTTCCCTACTCGAAAACCTGCATTCTTCCAGAACGCCGTTTATCAATTACGAACTCACTCACAAATTCAATACAATAGGAGAGCGTACCATGCTGCTGAATGGTCAGCTCATTACCTCCCAGGATCTCAGGGAAGACCTGATTCTGCTGGCTATCGAAGATATCTCCGAGGTCAGGGAAGCGCGTGAACGGATCGCCCGGAAGCAGGAACAGGTGCGTAACAACGAAGAGCGTTTACGCCTGGCCCTGGATGGTACAAAAACCGGTACCTGGGAATTCAACCCCGCTACCAGAGAAATATTATTATCCGACAGAAGCCGCGAATTACTCAATATCAGCAGTGATGCACCTGTAGAATATGATACCTTCATCAAAGCGATCCATCCATTGGACGTAGAAGGCGTACAAGGCTCTATACAGGCCGCACTGGCAGGCATTGACAATGGACAGATCAATATCGATTTCCGTATTACAGCCAGCGAAGACAGGATCAAATGGATCTCCTGCAAGGCGCAGGTATTCTTTGAAGAACGCATCGCCAGCCGCATTTTAGGTGTGGTGACAGATGTTACGGAATCCAAACAATACCAGCGTCATTTACAGGACGTGAACAACCGCCTGAACTTTGCCCTGGAAACGGGCAAATTAGGCTCATGGGAGCTCAATGTTGAAACAGGCATCCTGGAGTGCAATGAACTATGTAAAGCAAATTATGGCCTGTCTGCAAACGCTGTAGTGACCATAGACAAACTCCTGCAGGCCATTCATGCCGAAGACCGGAACCGTGTCATGAAGGCTCTGGATATTGCACTGGCAACCCAAACACCGTTTTCAGAAGAATACAGGATCAAAGGCCATGACCCTGTAATACGCTGGGTCATGGCCCGGGGACAATCTGTACTCGACGAACAAACTGGTGTGAGACACATGATCGGTATCACCCAGGATATCACGGAACGCAAGCAGGCTCAATTACACCTGCAACAAAGCGAAGCCTACTTCAGGATGATTGCCGATACCGCACCTGCCATGATCTGGATCGCGGAAAAAGATGGCTCCTTCTCCTTCTTCAACAAGGCGTGGCAAAAATACACAGGTCGCTCCATGGACCAGGATAAGGACAAAGGCTGGTACGACATTATGCATCCGGATGATATCGATAAATGGAAGATCAACTTTAGCCGTTCCTCCCGCGACAGACGAAATTTCTATGCTGAGTTCCGTTTGAAAAGACAGGATGGCAGCTATCATTGGTTATCCTGCTCCGGTATTCCCCGCTTTATAGCGCAGGATGAATTCGTAGGATTTATTGGCGCCTGTGTAGACATCGACGATCAGAAAATGGTGGAAGATGCGCTGGAAAGAAAAGTGCGCGAGCGTACCATCGCCCTGGAAGAGGCCAATGCAAACCTCTCCAAACGAAACCACGAACTTGAACAATTTGTATTCATCACCAGTCATGACCTGCAGGAACCGCTGAGAAAGATCCGCCTCTTTGCAGACATGCTCGAAAGTGTAAAGCCTGACAACAATAAAATTGATACCAGGTTGTACCTGGGCAAGGTCAAACAATCTGCCATCCGCATGTCGGACCTGATCCGTGACCTGATTGCATATTCCCGCCTGGAACTGGGCGAAAATGCCTTCCTGCCTGTGGACCTAAACCTGATCGTAGCCAATGTGACGGAAGATTTTGAACTCCTGATCAGGGAAAAACAGGCACAAATGGAAATCAGCGAACTACCCGTACTGGATGCCGTGCCATTGCAAATGAACCAGTTGTTCTACAACCTGATCGGCAATGCCCTGAAATTCTCGAATCCAAACGATTCCTGCCGCATCACCATCAGTGCCAAAAAGCTGACGGCCACGGACATGAACGATTACCCACACCTGAGTAAAAATACCTCCTGGTACCGGATCGTGGTGGCAGATAATGGCATCGGATTTAACCAGTCTTATGCCGATAAATTGTTTGTGATCTTCCAGCGGCTGAACCAGAAGGAAAAATTCGAGGGTACCGGTATCGGACTGGCATTATGCCGCAAGATCATGGAAATCCATAACGGTGATATTCAAGCATTTGGGGTAGAACAACAGGGCGCTGCCTTTCACATCATTATACCAGAAATACAACAATAAGCGCTTTTGTCTGCGGGTAAACGCGTATAATAAAAAGATAACATATCCACATTCGTCGATTTTATCCCCACAAATACAATAAATCCCCGTCGGAGTACGTAAAATATAGGAGGGGTTCAAATATTATTAACAAACCCTTGGTAATCATTATATATTATTATTGTAAAATTTAATATAATTTTGCGTAAATTTCGTCCTGATTACAAAATTTGACACTGGTTGGGCAATAGTGATCGAAAATGACTATGAGCCAGACCTACCCATATAGCTATGAGGCCTATCCTATGTCTATTTTTTATTATCGCGCAGTTGATCGTCAGGGGACAATCACAATCGTCGCCTCCGGCTGCATCACCACCACCGGCAGCAACGCCTGTCGCAACGGCATCTCCTACTGGAGGTGGACCGGGCAACACGCCTCCGCCACCAGCTACTCCTGCGCCAGTAGTAAGAAAAGGAAACTTTGAAACTGAATTTAAAATGAAATCAGGGAGCTACCTTGGTTTCGGACAAGTAAATCTGGGGCTGGGGGAAGTGGCAGTCAGAGTGACTGTTTTTTGTGAAAACAAACAATCAAAAGGCTCCAGACTCGAATTTAGAATAAACAGCCCTAAAGGAAAGAAAAGTCGTCGTATAGGTACCCTGAAGATCCCATATACCGGAGACACAACATATGCGCTCAAAATGACGGGCAATTCCAAATACTCATTTGGTGTACATGACCTCTACCTCGTAGCGAGGGGAAGCCAGTTCAGTATTACTGCTATTTCATTCGAGACGGATTATTAACCCGTATTGTCAAAGAAATTATTCTTCCTTGATTATTTTTTCTATTTTAGGATTGTGTTTAACAACCCGGACTTTTCATTTGTGTAATTGTAGCGAAAACCTGATTCATCAGCCAGATCCATGGCACCTTATTTTCATCATTCATTAAAAACAAAACCACGTTGTGATGATCATCCGAAATAAAAGCGTTTAACCAAACGGTAATTTTCGTTTATTAAACTCGTTGAAAACCAAAATCTTCAGTAACACCCGTTACTGCGGTCTTCGTATTCTGTAACTATCAAATCTCGCGTATGAAAAATTTGCTCCTCTTCCGGGGCTGGCTTTGCTATGCCCTGAGCCTGCTTTTTTATTGTAGCGTTATACAGGCACAAGATCTCCCTCTCAAAGGGCGTGTCGTAGACAAAACAAATGCGCCTGTCATCGGCGCCACCATCAAAGTAGATGGCACCTCAAAAGGTACTACCACAACCCCCGAAGGCACTTTTACCCTGCCCGTAGCCAAAGGGTCGAAAATCACTGTCAGCGCTATCGGCTATCTGCCGCAGACACTCACCGTTAATGGAGCAGTTATCGATGTCTCCCTCGAAGCTGATACCAAAGGCCTGAGTGAAGTCGTCGTAGTAGGTTACGGCGCCCAGAAAAAAGAAGCCGTTTCCGGCGCTATCACCAGTGTAAAAGGTGCGGACCTCATCAAGTCGCCCGCTACGAATTTATCCAATTCCATTTCCGGTCGTATGCCGGGTGTCACTGCTATGCAAAACAGCGGTGAACCAGGGTATGATGGTTCCACACTACGCATTCGTGGTTCCAACACCCTGGGGAATAATGATCCCCTCGTCGTGATCGATGGTGTGGCCAACCGCGTGGGTGGATTGGAAAGAATTAACCCCGTGGATATCGAAAGTATCTCCGTTTTAAAAGATGCCTCGGCTGCCATTTATGGCGCCCGCGCTGCAAATGGTGTTATCCTTGTTACGACCAAAAGAGGGAAATCCGGTAAGCCCCAGCTGGCCTATTCATTCAACCAGGGATGGTCTCAACCTACTCACATTCCCGATATGTCCAATGCCCCTGAGTATGCACAGTTGCGTGATGAGCTCAGTCTGTACAGGGATGTACCGGCTACAGAATGGAACAATGCATGGAGTGTATACCAACAGCATGGCACTTACACTTCTCCTTCTACCAACAAGACCTGGGATGTAGCCTTTGGTCTGGATGAAATCCAGAAATACAAAGATGGATCTGACCCCTGGTTATACCCCAATACCAACTGGTATAAGTCTACTTTCAAAACCTGGTCTCCACAATCCAATCATAGCCTGCAAATGTCTGGTGGTTCTGAAAATGTAAAGTACCTCACCTCGTTTGGGTACCAGTCACAGGACGCTTATTACAAACACTCTGCTACCGGTTATAATCAGTACAGCCTCCGCGTAAATCTCGATGCAAAGGTCAATAAGTACATGAACGTAGCTGTAGACCTGATGGGCAGAGAAGAAAACCGTCATTTTCCTACACGTAGCGCCAGCGACATTTTTCGGATGCTCATGCGTGGAAAGCCTACAGAGCCGGCATTCTGGCCAAATGGTCTGCCCGGACCTGATATTGAATATGGTAACAATCCTGTTGTAATCACCACCGACCAAACCGGTTATGACAAAGATCGTCGTTACTATGTACAGAGCAATGCACGACTCGACATCATCATTCCATGGGTAGAAGGATTGAAGCTGAGCGGTAACATCGCTTACGATAAATACCTGAAGCGTACCAAAGACTGGATGACGCCCTGGTACCTATATACCTGGGATAAGAAAACTTATGAAGACGATGGTAAAACACCCTTGCTGATCAAAAGCAAAAGAGGGACAGATCAGGCCAGCCTTTCACAAGGTGCTGAGGACCAGACGAATCTGTTGCTAAGAGGCTTGCTCACTTATGATCATACTTTTAATAAAGATCATACTGTAAACATGGTATTTGGTATAGAAAAAGAAACTGTCAACTTCGACGATTTCGGTGCTTCCCGCAAATACTTTCTTTCCAGTTTGATTGACCAGCTTAGTGCAGGTGGTGATGCAGAAAAAGATAACTATGGAGGTGCATGGGATCGCGCGCGCTTAAATTATTTTGGTCGTGCGGCATACAATTACAAAGAGAAATACCTCGCTGAATTTGTATGGAGATATGATGGTTCGTACATGTTCCCTGCCTCTTCCCGTTTCGGTTTCTTCCCAGGTATCATGGCAGGGTGGCGTATTTCAGAAGAGAACTTCTGGAAGAACAATGTGAAAATCATCAACTACCTCAAGCTCCGTGCATCGTGGGGTAAACTGGGTAATGACCAGATCTATTTTGATGATGATGGAGATGGTACGCTTACGCTGCAGGAATATCAATACTACGCTACTTATGGTTTCAATAGTTATATTCTTGGTGGCAATGTGGTGAAATCACTCTATGAAGCACGTATGCCTAACCCCTTCATAACCTGGGAAGTAGCGAATAATTACAACGTTGGTTTAGATGGTGCATTATTGAACAGCAGACTTTACTTTGAATTAGATGCATTCATGAATAAACGTACCGGTATCCTCGTTAGAAGGAATGCTTCTGTGCCACAAACCACTGGTATGACACTACCTGCAGAGAACATTGGTAAGGTCGATAACAAAGGCTTTGAATTCCGCATTGGTTATACCGACAAGATCGGTCCTGATTTCAGGTACGATATCAGCGTAAACGGTGGTTATTCTAAAAACAAGATCATTTTCTGGGATGAAGCACCCGGCGCACCCAGCTGGCAAAGGTCTACAGGCCGTCCTATGAACACGGCGCTCTACTATGAATATGATGGCGTATTCAAAGATTTTGATGATATAAACAAAAATACAATCGATTACAGCGCCCTGACCAATAACCTCAAGCCGGGCGATATGAAGTTTAAAGATATAGATGGGAATGGTAAAATTGATGGCGATGACAAGGTAAGGAATGATAAGAGTACTCAGCCAACATTTACAGGTGGTGTCAACATCAGTTTACAATACAAGGGCTTTGATATGGCCGTATTGATACAAGGCGCTACCGGTGGTGGGCTGGCCATCAACACAGAATCCGGTGAGATCGGCAACTTCACAAAAGATTATTACGATCATCGCTGGAGTCCTGATCATCCCAGTTCTGTAGATCCTCGTGTCAATGACAGAAATGATACCTATTGGGCTACTGGTAATACGTACTGGTTCAGAAAAACAAATTATATCAGATTGAAAAACCTTGAAATCGGTTACAGTTTATCTGACTTAATAAAGAAGCGTTCAGGCATAAATGGACTGCGCATTTATGCGAATTGTCTGAACCTTTTTACGCTGGATAAATTAGGTATCCTGGATCCTGAATCCGTGAATGGAAATGGCCAGTATTATCCACAGGCCAGAGTGATCAATGCCGGTTTTACATTAACGCTTTAATACAATCATTGTATGAAATATATATGCTTATTATTGTTGCTGACAACAGCAGCCTGTAATACAGACTTCCTGAATACCAGGCCTTTGGGAGAGGCTACTTCAGATGATGTATGGACTGATCCTGCGCTGGCCGAAGCGTATGTCAATGATATTTATAATGGTCTGGGAAATGGTGGTTTCCCTGAAACGATGTTGTCTTCTGCAACAGATGAAACCATGTTTACGCATAACTATGGTATGAAAAATATGGTCGAGTCTACCATTAGCCCCACTGATGCAGAATATGTAAATAGCCGTGGTGCATTCCAGTGGGGAACGATGTATCTGCGTATACGTGCGTGCAATAATTTCTTTGCGAATATATCGAAGGTGACCTTTGATAAACAATTGCAGGCAGCGCGTTTGAGAGGAGAAGTGTTCTTTCTGCGTGCATGGTTTTATCAGCAGCTGGTGCGGAGTTTTGGAGGTGTGCCTTTGGTAGATCAGGTGTATAGTTTAGCTGATGCAGATTATAGTATAGCAAGAAATACATTTGAAGAATGTGTGGATCACATCGTGAAAGATTGTGACTCCGCTGCATATTATCTGCATGGTACAGAATCGGTATCGGTAAAAGGTCGTGCCACGGAAGGTGCGGCGCTGGCTCTCAAATCCCGTATCTTATTATATGCAGCGAGTGATCTGCATGATATACCAACAGCGAAAAGTAAATCGGCTACCATTGCAGCTGCTGCACAACCTGAGTTATTAGGTTATACATCCGGTGATCGTAACAGTCGCTGGCAGAAAGCGCTCGATGCGGCAAAGGCGGTAATGGATCTCGGTACATATTCCTTAGCTTCTCCTGATCCGGCTTCTGCTGAGGAAGCCACTACTAACTATCAGGCGATGTTCCTGAAGGATAATACAGAAAGTATCTTCTCCCGTTATTTTGTAAATGCCAAGTCTGAAGCAGGTGGGCAGATTGGGTTGTACAATGGATTAAATGGGTATCATAACTGGTCGGGAAATACACCTACACAGTTATTGATTGATGATTACGAAATGAGTGATGGTAGCTCTTTTGATTGGAATAATGCGACACAAAAGGCAAACCCATACCAGAATCGTGATCCCCGCTTTTATGCGACGATTTTGTATGATGGTGCTAACTGGCGCCAGCGCCCTACAGATGTGGCGGATATGGATCCGGCCAATCAGGTGCAGGCAGGTAGCTATGAAGTATGGGATGGATCGAAGGCCATTTCCAATCCAGGCCTGGATACCCGCCAGGGGCCTATAGAAGACTGGAATGGTAGTTTCACAGGCTATTATTTTAAGAAATTCATCGACCCTGCTGTAGATGCACAATATTTCAGACAGGAAGTGCCCTGGCCATTTTTCAGGTATACTGAGATCATTCTCAACTATGCAGAAGCACTGATGGAATTAGGACAGGAAGGAGAGGCGCGTACTTACCTGAACATGATCCGGAAAAGGGCGGCCATGCCTGATATCACCTCTTCTGGTGCGGTGCTGAAAGCAGATTACCAGCATGAACGTGAAATAGAAATGGTGTTTGAAGAACAACGTTTTTTTGATGTAAGACGTTGGATGATTGCACCAGCTACCATTGGTCGTGCGCTGAGAGGGATCAATGTACAGGGAAAACTTAAGGCGGGGAGCCAGGTGACCTTGTATAAGTATGATCCGGCTAATTATGATTATACCTATACCCCTGTTACACTGGTCAATGAGAACAGGTTGTGGCTGGATAAGATGTATTTTATGCCAATTCAAAGGGATGAGATCAATAGAAATAACAAATTAGTACAGAATCCGGGTTTTTAATGGCCAATTAACCTCATAAATAACCACTCATTTAAAAAATAGCTACCCTCGCTCCGCAAGAGCGAGGGTATTTTGTAATTTCATCCTGGCTTTAAAAAAACTCAAAACCACGCAACCCAAATGAACAAAGCATTCACTCTGGCTACTGTAGCACTTACCAGCCTCCTCACCAGCTTCGGCCCCGGTGTACCTGGTACTACCGTAACCCCTGATGCAGACAATGCAGGTCTGAAACTCCCTTCCGGTTTCGGCGCCCTGGTAGCAACTGAAGGCCTCGGCCATGCACGCCACCTGACCGTCACCCCAGAAGGCGACCTCTATGTAAAAGTAGAAGGCACCCGCAATAAAGGAAATACTATCTGGTATCTGCAGGACACCAACGGCGATGGTAAAATTGACAATAAGACCAGCTTCTTCAAATACGACGGCACTGGTATCGAAGTGAAAGGCAACTACTTATATGCCTCTTCCAACACCGACGTGTACCGCTTTAAACTTAATAACAAACACCAGGTGATGGATACCTCCAAAGCTGAAGTCATCGTCACTGGCCTCATCAACCGTCACCAGCACGAAGCAAAAGCATTCAAGCTCGACAACGATGGCAACCTGTACGTGAACATCGGTGCTTACTCCAATTCCTGCCAGACAAAAGACCGTACCAAGGGGTCCCTCGGTATGCAACCTTGTCCGGTCCTGGATTCTGCCGGGGGCATCTGGCAGTTCAAAGCTGACAAACTTAACCAGACCTACGGCGATGGCGTTCGCTATGCCACCGGTCTGCGCAACGTGGTGGGGCTTGACTGGAACACGCAGCTGAACCAGCTGTTTGTGATGCAGCATGGCCGTGACCAGCTGCATGACCTTTTCCCTGACATATACGACGAAAAGCAATCTGCCGAACTGCCTGCTGAGTGCATGTACGCCCTGCACAAAGGTTCTGACTGTGGTTGGCCATATATCTACTACGACCAGTTCCAGCACAAGAAGATCCTCGCCCCTGAATACGGTGGCGATGGCAAAAAGACAGGTGGAGATCACATTCAGGATCCCGCTGCAGCTTATCCGGGTCATATGGCACCGAATGATATGCTGTTCTACACAGGCAACATGTTCCCTGAAAAGTATCGCAACGGTGCCTTCATCGCCTTCCATGGATCCTGGAACCGTGCTCCTGAACCTCAGAAAGGTTATTTCGTAGTATTCCAGCCATTCAAAGATGGCAAACCTGCCGGCGACTGGGAAGTCTTTGCTGAAGGATTTGCAGGTCCTGGTGAAATCAAATCACCAGGCCAGGCGCAACACCGTCCATGCGGACTTGCACAAGGCCCTGATGGCTCCCTGTATGTATCTGACGATGTGAAAGGAACCGTGTACCGGATTATATATAAAAAGTAGTATGATAAGATGGATAATGGCAGCGATGCTGCTAATGAGTGTTGCAGGTGTTGGTATGGCACAGACTAAAAGCAAAACTGCTGGTAAAGCTAATGGTAATACTGCTGGCAGCGCCGCTTCAATAGCCCGCGGAAAAGTACTGTACCAGAATATATGTTTAGCCTGTCACCAGGCAGACGGCAGCGGGGTACCCCGCATGAACCCACCCCTGATCAGGACAAGCTTCGTACTGGGCGATAAAACAAAATTGATCACCATCGTCCTGAAAGGGCTGAATGACGATGTGGAAATTGAAGGGGAGTATTACTCCAATCCTATGCCCCCACAGGCGCAGCTCAAGGACGAGGAAATCGCCGACGTGCTCACCTTTGTAAGAAACAGTTTCGGGAATAAAGCCAGCGCCATAAAACCCGCAGAGGTCAAAGCCGTTAGGGCAAAAATTAAATAATTAGAAAGGCCAGCTGAAAATGCCGGCCTTTTTTAATTATTCCCTCGCCCTTCATTTTCAACATATTTGCACATTATAAAACTGATTTATATTTTTGTACAAATTCAATGGGACATGTCATCGAATCTTGAAGTGGTACAGGAAATCAGTGAGTTTAACAGATACTATACCAGTTTGTCGGAAACCTTGAACCGACACGTATCCGAAAACAACCTTACCTTGACGGCCTTAAGGGTACTCCACACCTTAACAGCTGAAGACCAGTGCACCGCTGGTAAACTTGTGGATAATCTTGGAATTGACGGCGGCTACCTAAGCCGTATGCTCAAAGCTTTTGAAAGCGAGCAACTACTTTCCAGAAAGAAATCTGCGTTGGATGGCCGTACCTGGTACCTGCAGATTACTGCCAAAGGACGGAAGCTGCTGGAGATGATGCAGGAAACGGCGGGTGAACAGATCCGTCAGTTGCTGGACCCAATTCCTGACGAGCAACAGTTAGCGCTGGCTGCCGCCATGAAGACCATCCGCCACATCCTGTCCGAAGAAAACCGGATCACCGCTAACGATATTACATGGAGATACCAGCTGCTCCCCGGAGACCCTGGTTACCTGATGTATATGCACGGCACCTTGTATGCCAAAGAACTGGGGTATAACCTGGAATTCGATACCAGCGTATGTAAGAACTTCGCCGAGTTCCTGGAAGCGTACAATCCTTCCAAGGATCAGGTATACCTCGCACTGCATGGCAACCAGATCGTGGCGTCAATCGCTGTCGTTTGGCATTCCCGCTATGCCGCACAGCTCAAATGGTTCCTGGTACATCCTGATTTCAGAGGGATGGGGCTGGGCCGCAAGTTACTGGCAGATGCCATTATTAACTGCCGGGAGAAGGGGTATCACAAAATTTACCTGTTTTCAACCAATCTGGCCGAAACGGCTAATAATATGTTTAGAAAAGCAGGCTTCCGCAAGACAGGCGAAAAACCGGTTGGCTTGTACGGAAAGCATATGAACGAAGAGCGTTACGACATGGATCTCGTCTAAAATAAACAAGGATGAAGGCGGCCGCAGGCCAAATTGCTCCTTTTGCAAAAAAAAATAGCTTATGCCGCTAGGCATAAGCTATTTTTTTTACTACCTTAACAATCCACGTTACTGGTTTTTATATCTCTCAAAATAAACCCACGAAAATGAAACCCATTTTTACACTCAGTGTCCTGCTGTTATTTATACAGCTGTGCACCTTCGGCCAGCTTGCTACCTATGGTCCTGTAGCAGAAACTTTACAGGCAAGTATGTACAACACCTTTGGCGTTCCCACGAATAATTATTGGTGGTGTGCGCATGGTGTAGACGCCCTCAACGACGGTTATTTACGTACCCGCTCCGACACTTACAAGACCCGTATGAAGAGCCTCCTGCTGGGTACCAAATCATTTAACGGCAACACCTATATCAATACATTCTATGATGATATGGAGTGGATGGGATTAGCCGCATTGAATGCGTACAAATCTACTGCCGATGCTGACTATTACAGCGTAGCTTCCCTGCTCTGGACGGACATCAACACGGGGTATTCCAATGGTGCGCTCGACTGGAACAAGAATTGTTCCGGGTGCAAAAACACCTGTGCCAATACTCCTGCGGTGATCCTGGGTGCACGCATCTATCGCTACACCGGCAATGCAGCTGACCTGCAAAGGGCAAAGGATATCTACTCCTTTGTAAAAACAAACCTCGTAGATGCCACCACCGGTGCGGTGTGGGACAACATCAACCTGAACACTGGTGTGACGCAGAAGGACTGGGTCTTCTCTTACAATGTAGGTACGTACATCGGTGCCGCCTGGGAGTTGTACAAGGCGACGAATGACGTCACTTACCTGAATGATGCGATCAAGACGGCTGAATATGCTTACAATAGCCGTCGTCCCAACGGGATGTTTTTTGCAGATGAAACAGGGGGCGGAGATGGAGGTTTGTTCAAAGGTATCTTTATTCGCTATCTCTCTATCTTAGCCAGGGAAGGGGTTTTGACAGATGCGGTAAGAGCAAAGTACAATGCCGCTATTCAGTACAATGCAGAAGTACTCCGTACGCAGGGGATCAATACTTCTAACAACCTGGTCAGCCCTAACTGGTCAGTGCCCCCTTCATCCTCCACAGATTATTCCACACAACTGAGTGGGGTAATGCTGGAAGAAGCAGCGGCCAATTTAGATCAGGCATTTTTCTATAAAGATATCACTTATGGCGGTTATGCATGGCCTTTACCGTTAGGAGCATACAATACGGCTGCGTTAGTGGCAAAAGGTATCAAGGATAATGATATCACCAGTTATGCCATCCCTGCCGGGTACCAGGTAACGCTGTATAAGAATGATAATTTCTCAGGAGAAAATTTCACGATTACAGGATTGAGTACATGGATCGGAAATGCATGGAATGATAGTGCTTCATCTTTGATTGTCCACCCCGTTGGCGTAGCTACTTTCTATAAGGATTGTAATTATACAGGTGCGTTTGTGAGTTTGACAGCGGGTACATATACCTTGTCTCAGTTGCAGGCAAGAGGTATTCTGAATGATGATGTATCTTCTTTGAAAGTGACGGGCGGGTATCAGGTAACACTATATCTGAATGATAACTTCAGCGGAAGAACAATCGTAAAGACGGCGGATGATGCCTGTCTGGTAGATGATAATTTTAATGATTCAACATCATCTATTAAGATTAGTGCAACGGCTGCGGTTATTGCATCATCAGCAGTAACGTCTTCTGCTTCACATACAGCGAACGATCCGTCATTTACCATTTATCCCAACCCGGTAAAAGACGTGTTGACAGTAAAAGCCGGATTTGATTTCTCTAAAGAAATTGTGCGTGTAGTAGATATTTCCGGGAGAGTTGTATTAACTACCTATACCTCCACAGGTAAGATAGATGTATCCCGTTTACCATCCGGCGTATATACACTCGTGTTACTACATGGTAATCAACAATATGTACGTAAATTCATAAAATAAGCCAGCCAGAGGGCGTTCTCACCCTAGGCCGGCCGCAGGCCCCCAGGCCCGGAAAATCCCCTGTGATTGTATAGCAATCATAGGGGATTTTCTCATAATTTATTATACCTTTGCATATTGTGAAGTTTGTTTCGTAGGCGGACAATAGAGAATCATTCCCCATCAATATATGTTGAATTTGAATCGTTCAAAAAGCGGTAAACTGCTATTTTCATTTAATGGCATTTTACTGATTGTGTTAGCCCAATTACTACTCGGAGGTCTGGATACCAAAACATCCACCCCCCGAAAACCTGTGTCGCTCAAAGCGACGGTACCTGTAGCAAGGTTACGTGAACCTGGCATTGCCGATACTATCAGTTTCTCGATAGTAGGAGACCTCATGGTCGGTTCCAGCTATCCTTCCACCTACTATCTTCCAAAATATGATAGTGGAACGATCCTGCAGGAGGCGCTGCCCGTGTTATCACAAACCGATCTCCGCATTGGGAACCTGGAAAGCTGTGTATCCGACTCGGCCCCTGTGTTCAAAAGCTGTGGTACTAACCAGTGCTTCGCTTTCCGTACTCCCACAAAATTTGCCCAGTGGTACAAAGACGCCGGTTTCGAATACCTCAACCTGGCTAACAACCACAGTTTTGATTTCGGTCTGACAGGGGTCACGAACACCCTCGCCTGGTTGCAGGAGAATAATATCCGTACCAGCGGTACCCTGCAGCACCCTACGGATAGCATCACGGTCAGGAATACCCGCATCGGGTTCATATCCTTTGCCCCACACAGTAACTGCCTGGATCTCAATGACGATTCACTGGTAACTGCCATGATATCTGAACTAAAACCCCGTTTTGACATCGTAGTCGTATTCTTCCATGGAGGTGCAGAAGGGGCTTCCAAAATGACCACGCCGAAGACAAAAGAGGTCTTTTTTGGGCAAAACAGGGGAAATGTCCGTCATTTTGCGCGTCTTTGTGTAGATGCCGGAGCGGACATGGTAATCGGCTCAGGTCCCCATGTAGTACGGGGAATGGAGGTATATAAGGAAAAATTAATCGCTTATAGTTTAGGTAATTTTTCAACTTATCACCAATTCAATTTAAAATATCCGCTAAATATTGCACCTTTGTTGCAAGTAACAATCACAAAAGAGGGGAGAATGCTGGACAATAAAGTCTTCTCTTTCAAGCAAGAAGGAGAAGGTATCCCAAAACCTGACTCGGCTATGAAAGCTTTCAAAATGATCCGTTCATTGTCGGTGAAGGATTTTGGATATACAGGAGTGAATGTAGGGACCTTGTGATGCAAAACATGTAATTGTGAAGAGGCTAATACTACTGCTACTGCCCCTGGGGGCGACCATAACGACTGCTGCTGCACAGCAGAAAAAGAAAACCAAAGCCACGCCTGCGAAAAAGCAAACGCACGTGGTGCATTCCACGCATGCTAAAACCACAGCACATGCGCATAATTCCCAATCTGGTAAAACGGCTCACCTGCCCCATACTAAACCCGGAAAAAAAGGGACTGCTCATCACCCTGCAAAGGGGGGGAAAGCTGCTATGGCGGTGAGACCTGGTTCGGGTGTCAATCCTGACTTACCGGACGAGCCGGTGCATCAGGTGTATGTGCCTGACAGCGCCGATCTGGCCAGTATCAAACAGGAGGAGGTGCGCAATATGCTGCTCACCCTGGTATCGGAACTGGGTAAACCTTATGTTCGTGGTGCAATCGGCCCCATTGGGTTTGATTGTAGCGGGTTGATTAATTATGGTTTTAATGCCATCGGTATGACCATCCCAAGAACGGCTGCGAGTATTTCTGTACTAGGGCAGGTGGTGAGTCCGGAGAATTTCAGTCCTGGTGATCTGTTGTTCTTTACAGGAAGGAAGAATGTAAAAGGCAAGAAAGTAGGTCACGTAGGTATGGTCTATAAGGTGGAAGGCGGAAAGGTGATGATGATTCACTCATCCAACCAGGGGGTGAATATTGTTGACATCACGAATAGTACTTACTACAAAAAGAGATTAGTCGCTGCAAAGCGTATATTCTCACCAATGCCGGTAGATTCCTGTCAGGAGCCACTGCCACTGAATGAGAGCAAGAAATAAAAAAATTATAGAAATAAAAACGCTTCTGCCCTGCAGAAGCGTTTTTATTTGCCCCCAATCCCTTATTTTTAAGAAGAATCATCCCCGAACACAAAACAATCGTTATGGAAGCACAGCAACTGGACAAGAACAGGAATGAAGATGCCA
The DNA here is from genome assembly GCF_001975825.1 of [Flexibacter] sp. ATCC 35208. Taxonomy (GTDB): domain Bacteria; phylum Bacteroidota; class Bacteroidia; order Chitinophagales; family Chitinophagaceae; genus Chitinophaga. The sequence goes on along the minus strand of NZ_MTKN01000056.1, from coordinate 22,426 downwards.
TGCGCAGATCGCTCAGTACCCTGAAACAACGCCTCGCCATTGTAGAACAGGGCGGAGGTAAAAAGAACCTCGAAAAAGTCCGACAGCGGGGCAAATTGACTCCCCGTGAACGTATCGCATATCTCTGTGACAAAGACGCGACCTTTACTGAAATAGGGGCATTTGCTGCCTATGGGATGTATGAAGAACATGGTGGGTGCCCAGCGGCAGGCACTGTCGGAGGTATCGGCTACATTGCCGGGCGGCAGTGTATGATCGTGGCCAATGATATGACCGTGAAAGCGGGGGCCTGGTTCCCTATGACGGGGAAGAAAAACCTTCGCCTGCAGGAGATCGCAATGGAGAATCATTTGCCCATTATTTACCTGGTAGATAGTGCGGGGGTATACTTGCCTATGCAGGATGAGATCTTCCCGGATAAGGAGCATTTTGGCCGTATATTTCGCAATAATGCGCGTATGAGTGCGATGGGTATTACACAGATAGCGGCGGTGATGGGTAGTTGTGTAGCAGGTGGTGCGTATCTGCCTATCATGAGTGATGAAGTGCTGATGGTAGAAGGTAATGGTTCTATCTTTCTCGCAGGGCCATATTTAGTAAAGGCGGCTATTGGTGAAACTATAGATGCAGAGACCCTGGGTGGCGCCGTGACACATACAGAAATTTCAGGTATTGCTGATTATAAATTCAAATCAGATGAGGAGTGTCTGGATCATATAAAGAAAATAGTCAGCAAGCTGGGGCACCCGGCCGATGCGGGTTTTGACAGGGTCGCAGCTGTTGCTCCGGCAAAAGATCCTTCGGAATTATATAGCCTGATTCCTGAAGATAGTACCCGTCCTTATGATATGGTGGACGTAATTTCACGGATAGTAGATAATTCTGAATTTGATCAATACAAAGAAGATTATGGTAAAAGCATTCTGTGTGGCTATGCCCGCATAGATGGTTGGGCAGTGGGTATAGTAGCGAATCAGCGGAAGATAGTAAAAAGCAGGAAAGGTGAAATGCAGATGGGTGGTGTGATCTATAATGATAGTGCGGATAAGGCAGCCCGTTTTATCATGAATTGTAATCAGAAGAAAATACCGCTGGTGTTTTTACAGGATGTAACCGGGTTTATGGTGGGTAGCCGTAGTGAACATGCGGGTATCATTAAAGATGGAGCAAAGCTGGTGAATGCAGTGGCGAATTCTATCGTTCCCAAAATTACAGTAATCGTGGGAAACTCTTATGGTGCGGGCAACTATGCGATGTGTGGGAAGGCATATGATCCACGTTTTATCTATGCATGGCCCAATGCAAAGATTGCGGTAATGGGAGGGGAGCAGGCGGCAAAGACATTGTTGCAGATCCAGGTGGCTTCGCTCAAAGCAAAAGGGGAGGAGATTACGCCTGAGGATGAAAATAAATTGCTGTCTGAGATCACAGCGAAGTATAATAGTCAAACCACGCCCTATTATGCGGCGGCTAGATTATGGGTAGATGAAATAATAGACCCATTGGATACACGAAGAATAATTTCTGAGAGTATAAAGGCCGCGAATCAGGCGCCCGTGGAGGGTAATTTTAGTTTGGGCGTATTTCAGGTGTAATACAAAATACTCGTCCCTACCAAAGAAGCCGCCACCGCTGTCAAGGAAAAAGAAACCAGCCAGATTAAAGAAATGAAAAAAGATTTCTTTAATCTGGTTACCATTTAAGCTACTACAGGAGGAATAAGACCGACCTTTCATACTGTACGCTGGTCACAATATTCACTACGCTAAGAAAAAATAAGATCTTTCTTGCTTGCTGTCGCAGGCCCAAACCAAATTTCCTATCTTTGCCCGCTATGTCCGAAGTAATAATCTACACAGACGGTTCATCCCGCGGCAATCCAGGCCCAGGCGGCTACGGCGTCATCCTCATGTGGAACTCAGTTCGCAAAGAACTCTCCCAGGGATATCGCAAAACCACCAACAACCGCATGGAACTCCTCGCTGTTATCGTCGCGCTCGAAACGCTCAAAAAGGACGGTTTGCCAGTCCGCATCTTCACCGACAGTGAATACGTAGTCAATTCTATTGAAAAAGGTTGGCTCTGGAACTGGGTAAAGATCGGCTTCAAAGACAAAAAGAACAAAGACCTCTGGCAGCGGTTTATTCCTGCTTACAGAAGACAGCAAGTGAAATTTACCTGGGTAAAAGGGCACTCTACCAATCCACTCAATAACCGCTGTGATGAATTGGCTACTGCCGCTGCTGATAGTGGACAATGGTTGATAGATCAGGGGTTTGAAGCGGGGAATTAAAAAGTATTCGTAAAGGATTTATAAAAGCATTCGGGAAGCATTCAATATAAGTTTTCGTATTACATTCAATAAACGAGGCCGTATCTTACTTAAGATATGGCCTCGTTTTATTCGGGTACCTAATGGAGGTAGTCCTTTAAGCACTTCTGAGGAGGTTTATTTATTTTTGATGCAATCTCTTTTATTGAAAAGGATTTAAAACATAATACCATTAAATGCCTAAACCCATAGAATGCATTAGTTAATCACTTTAAAAACTCGCATAATGCTTCATCACAATATTCGTTATCTCCCCATAAGACCTCCCAACTGCCGCCTGAAACAATTCCCCCACCGTAGGTGAAGGCAAATCCTGCCCGCCAATCAACTTCCTATCCTCCGGGGTCAGCACCCTTTCATCTCCCTTAAAATAACAAAACGAATTACTCCATCCCGCATCCGCAGGCAACACAATCTTCTCCATATCATCATCATTCGCCCCATCTATCAGATAACACACAATATTCCCCCCAGTCACCACACTCACCGTATTAAAATACAACACCCCTTTATATGTCTCCTTCCTCACCTTATCCGCTTGTCTCGGCCGCTTAGTCGTATCCGCAGGCTCTATAATCTCTACCGTCTTTACCAGCTCCCTATAATTCTTCTGTATATTCGGCTTACTCACCAGAAAATCTTCCACCCTGATATCCACCACATAATCTGCATGGAGCTTATTTTTCACTACTTCACTTTCCGGTAATATCTGCACAAAACTATTATTATTCTTTGCCCGCAGGTTATTCAACACATTATCTCTGAAGATCGCTGCACCCGGCTCCAGGGCTCTCTGGTCATACTGTGATACCAATGCTACATCGCGTACTTCCACAACAGCCATTCCCATCTGGTACGCCTGCTCCATCATCTCCTTCGCATTCTTATAATCCGGCACCAGCGACAAAGCCGCCTGGAAATTACTATATGCTTTCCGTGCACTAAATCGATCTCCATTCCTCAACAACGCCATCCCATGATCATATCTCGTAGCTGCTGCCGTATCTCTGGATGCAGATATCGCATTCCTGTAATCCTTCGGTGTCACCACCGTAAGGCATGCCGGACACGCTTCAATATTATTATAGAGGTTTTGCAGTACCTGGTACTCCCTCAATGCTGCTTCAAATTTTAAATTTGCAGTGGTGCCCAATGCAGCCGACGCATTTTTTTCATGCAACTGTACTGATTGCGCATATGCCTGTGGCAATAAAGTCAGTGAAGTCTGGTGTGTGGGAGTTTTACGGAGTTTCTTTACAAATGCAATAACGGCTTCGTCGTAACGGCCCTTATTGTACAATTTCTCCCCTGATTTGCAGGACAATGCAAAAATAAGTGGTGCTATCAGCCACCAGCGACAGTTAGGTTTGTTTATCATGATATAGGTATAGTCCCCCTTGTATAAAAAGAGCTTACTTTAGATGCTACCTGATCAGCTATGTGTATCTCCATGATAAAAAGCCTTTACTTCAGATACCATTTGATCTCTCTGAGAACCCTGCAATTAAAATCTTTCCTTTCAGATACCGCTTGATCTCTCTCTGAGAATCCTGCAGTTAAAATCCTTACTTCAGATACCGCTTAATCTCTCTCTGCGTATCTCTCTCCTTAATAGACTCACGCTTATCATGCATTTTCTTCCCTCTGCCAAGTCCTATCTCCATCTTCGCCAACCCCTTCTCACTCAAAAAAATACGTAATGGAACGATGGTAAACCCTTTCTCCTTAATCTTCCCTTCCATCTTACGCAGCTCCCGTTTTGTCAACAGCAACTTACGCTCGCGCAATGGGTCATGATTCGCGTAGGCGCCATGCGAATATTCGGTGATATGCAGGCTTCTAACAAACAATTCTCCTTTAGAAAAATAGCAGAATGAGTCATTAAAACTAACCCGGCTCTGTCGGATAGATTTAATCTCAGTACCTGTCAATACCATCCCTGCAATAAATTTATCCTCTATTGCGTACTCATAAAATGCCGATCTGTTCCTCAGTTCTGCCACTTTAAATTGGGATTTACAAATTGCGGATTACAATGGCATGAATTCACACCAGCTGTAATCCGCAGTTATTTTAAAAAATTAGTTTTTAAACAATTCGAGCAACTGTGCCAGTTTGGCCTTCATTTCTTTACGGTCAATAATCAGGTCCAAAAAGCCATGTTCCAGCAGGAACTCAGCACTCTGGAAACCCTCAGGCAAGTCTTTCTTGATCGTTTCCTTAATGATACGTGGACCAGCGAAACCGATCAGGGCCTTAGGCTCTGCAATGTTCAGGTCACCCAGCATTGCGAAAGAAGCCGTTACACCACCCGTGGTCGGATCTGTTGCCAGAGAGATGAAAGGCAGCTTCGCATCCGCCAACTGCGTCAGCTTGGCAGAAGTTTTTGCCATTTGCATCAGGGAAAAAGCACTTTCCATCATACGGGCACCACCAGATTTGGAGATGATCATTAATGGCATTTTGTGTGCAATACAATAATCAATGGAGCGGGCGATTTTCTCACCTACCACTGAACCCATAGAACCGCCAATAAAAGCAAAGTCCATGCAGGAAACCACCAGGTCGTTACCAAATACTTTACCCACACCTACACGCATCGCGTCTTTCAGTCCGGATTTCTTCTGAGCATCTATTAACCTTGCGCCATATGGCTTTAAGTCCTTGAATCCCAAAAAGTCCTTTGGATAAATATTAGGGAACAGCTCTTCGAACTGATTGTTATCGAATAAGATCTCGAAATATTCAGCAGAATCGATACGATTGTGGTAATTACACTTATCGCACACGTAAAAGTGGTCCTTCAGGTCTTTGACCGTAACTGTTTTTTTGCAGCTAGGGCATTTGTGCCACAAACCATCCGGCGCTTCTTTCTTCTCACTTGTAGACGTTTGAATGCCTTGTTTAATTCGCTTAAACCAGCTTGACATATTGAACTATTAGGTTACAAAATAGTTGTGCAAGATACAAATTAAATTAACTTCAAAAGTATCTCGTTTGCAATATTATAATAAAACAGGTTGGCGGTCAGGTTTTTCTTTGAGAACGGGCAGGCTGAGAGCTGATTTATTCAAAAGTGGCTGGTTTTCAATCCTTCCGGAGTCCACCTTAAAAGAAAAAGCCGGTAATTTTCACAATTACCGGCTTCCCTGAAGTATATCTCCCTCAATATTAAGCATTTCTGCCAATGCAGTTCAGATCTTTGAACGCCTCTTCCAGACGTTTTACAAAAGTCTCTTCACCTTTACGCAGCCATACACGAGGATCATAGAATTTCTTATTTGGCTTATCAGCACCCTCTGGGTTACCCAGCTGAGCCTGCAGATAATCTCTCTTAGCTTCGTAGAAATCATGAACACCTTCCCAGAATGCCCACTGCATATCTGTATCCAGGTTCATCTTGATTACACCGTAACCCAGTGCTTCTGTAATCTGATGCTTAGGAGAACCTGAACCACCATGGAATACATAATAAACTGGTTTAGCAGCAGTTTTGTGCTTAGCCTGGATGAAGTCCTGGCAATTCTGCAGGATCTCAGGACGCAGTGCCACGTTACCTGGTGAATATACACCATGTACGTTACCAAAAGCAGCAGCTACTGTGAAACGAGTACCTACCTGAGACAGTTGCTCGTAAGCGAAGTTTACATCTTCAGGCTGAGTATACAGCTTGGAGTTGTCTACGCCGGAGTTATCAACACCGTCTTCTTCACCACCAGTTACGCCCAGCTCGATTTCGATGGACATACCCAGCTTGTTCATACGCTCGAAATATTTTTTAGAGATCTCGATGTTCTCATGGATTGGCTCTTCAGAAAGATCCAGCATGTGGGAACTGTACAGTGGCTGACCAGTTTGTTTCTTAAATTCTTCACCCGCATCCAGCAGACCGTCGATCCATGGCAACCATTTTTTAGCAGCATGGTCTGTGTGCAATACAACCGGTACACCGTAGTATTTAGCTACTTCATGTACGTGTTTTGCACCGGAAATGCCACCTGCAATGTTTGCCTGCAACTTATCATTCGGCATTCCTTTACCTGCAAAGAACTGTGCACCACCGTTAGAAAACTGAATAATAACAGGTGAGTTTACTTTTGCAGCAGTTTCCAGTACAGCATTTACTGTATTAGTACCTACCACGTTTACCGCAGGCATTGCCCATGCATTGTTCTTGGCATCATTGTACAGCGCTTCCAGCTCTTCGCCGAATAATACGCCAGCTCTGTATTTTCCCATAGCTTTCGGATTGTTTTACATTTAAGGACAGCAAATATAAGTACTAAATAACAAGTTTTATAGTGTTAGAATCATGTTTTCTAGTGATTTATATGATATTCGTCAAAAAAAAGCCTGATTTTGGTAGAAATTATCCCGAAAATAAGCCGCAGCGCGCAAGATTCTACTACCATACCAGCTGAACATTTCTCCATCTACCAGCTGAACAGGAAGAGAGGTAAAAAATGGAAAATGGGCTGCTTTGAAAGGAAAAGGTTCAGAAGATAATAGAACTAGTTGACAATCAGTATACTGTAATTCATCAAGGGTAATAACAGGGTAACGGGTCCTTTTTTTAAAAACATTCTCAAACCCACATTGCTCCAACATGGCAGATATAAATGTGTCTCCTCCGGCTACCATCCAGGGATCTTTCCAGATGAAATAGGCCACTTTTTTGTGAGGAGGACCATTTTTAGAAAAAAAGGCCAACTGCTCAAAGGCTGTTTTTATCTCCGAACAAATTTGCACCCCCTTTGCTGCCCGGTCTGTAATTGCACTAATTTGTGAAATCATTTCCAGGGCACTCTCCAAATCATGCACATCTGTCACCCAAACCGGGAAATCGGCCATCAATGATAAGATCTGCTCCCGTTCATTCTCCTCCTTATTAGCAATGATCAGATCCGGTATTAACTCCCTAATCTGATCTATATGTAATTTCTTTGTTCCTCCCACCCGGGTTTTATCATTCACCGGGTGAATACAAAATTTTGTCACTCCCACAATCTCATCAGAAAGCCCAAGATCAAATAATAACTCTGTTTGCGAAGGAACTAATGATACAATCCGGTGAGGTGGAAAGGACAACCTCACCGGATTGCCAGTTTGATCTTTAAGCGGTAAATCAGAAAATGTAGTATCCATCTTTCCGCTGTTTACATCTTAGTTGCCAAGTGCCTGAATAATATCGTATTTCGTAATGATGTGTGCCTTTCCACTTTCATCGCGTGTCAGCACCGCACCATTTTCTTTATTGATATAAGAAGACAATTTCTCTATCGGCGTATCCATTTTTACCTCCGGGAATGCAGCCTGCATCACCTGTTTGATCTGCGCATCTTTCAGGTTCACATCATCAATCAGTCTGTTGAAAAGTCCATTTTCAGAAATAGAACCTACTATTTCCTGCTGATGTAAAACCGGGATATGTTCGATATCATACTTCTTCATTTTAGTAATCGCCTCACTCACTTTCTCTTCCTGTTCTACCGTTACCAATGGCTGGTTACGGCGACTATTCACCACATCTTTCACTGTCTTCACATCGAGGAAACCTCTTTCCATCATCCACTGATCATTGTACACTTTACCTACATAACGGCTGCCAGAATCATGGAAAATCACCACGACTACATCTGTTGGTTTTAAAGATGCTTTCAGTTGTAATAGCCCTGCAATCGCAGAACCAGCGGAGTACCCCACAAAAATGCCTTCTTCTTTGGTAATACGTCTTGCCATCACAGCCCCGTCTTTGTCCGTTACTTTTGTAAAGGCATCGATCACATTCATGTCGTAGTTCTGCGGTACAAAGTCTTCGCCAATACCTTCGGTGATGTAAGGATAAACTTCCGACATATCCAGTTCTCCTGTTTCAAAGTATTTCTTCAGCAGGGAACCGTAGCTGTCTATGGCCCATACTTTTATGTCCGGATTCTTTTCTTTCAGGAACTTGCCCGTACCGGTAATGGTACCGCCAGTACCCGTGGCCACAACCAGGTGAGTCACCTTTCCATCTGTCTGTTCCCAGATTTCAGGACCCGTTTGTTCGTAGTGTGCATCACGATTGGCAAGGTTATCGTATTGGTTTACATAGAAACTGTTCGGCACCTCAGTAGCCAGCCGTTTGGATACTGAGTAGTAGGAGCGGGGATCTTCAGGTTCTACGTTAGTAGGGCATACGATCACCTCGGCGCCTACGGCTTTGAGTATGTCTACTTTTTCTTTGGACTGTTTATCGGTGGTGGTAAAGATACATTTGTAACCCTTGATCACAGCGGCCAGCGCAAGACCCATACCTGTATTGCCGGAGGTACCTTCAATGATGGTGCCGCCTGGTTTTAGTAAACCTTGTTTTTCTGCGACTTCTACCATTTTGATAGCCATACGGTCTTTGATAGAGTTGCCAGGGTTAAAGAATTCTACTTTGGCAAAGACAGGGCAGGGAAGGCCTGCGGTAACGCGGTGGAGTTTTACCAATGGGGTGTTTCCTATGGTTTCAAGGATGCTGTTGCAAAACTTCATAACTATATTAAATTGATCGGAGCGAAAATAAGGTAAATGAATGATTTGCCCCAAATCACTCAATAACCACTATATAATTAATATACAATATCTTTGCACAATTATGACAAACCGCATCTTCATCACCGGCATTGGCACGGGCGTAGGCAAAACCATCACCTCCGCCTGTATCACCGAGTCCCTCCAGGCCGATTACTGGAAACCAGTGCAAACCGGTCTGAAAGAAGGCACTGATACTGACACCATAAAAAATCTACTCACAAATCCAGTTTCAAAATGCCATAAAGAGGCCTACCGCCTCCTGGAACCAGCCTCTCCGCACCTCGCTGCAAGGCTCGAAAACGTAACCATTAATGTAAAAAGAATAATAGAAATAGCTGAGACTTACCAACCGGCCAACCGCCCCCTCATCATCGAAGGCGCCGGCGGCCTCATGGTACCTATCACTGAAACGACCTTTACCATCGACCTGATCCAACAACTCAAAGCCAAAGTCATTATCGTGGCAGGCAACTACCTCGGCTCCATCAACCATTCATTACTCACCGCAAAAGTCCTCCAGCAGGCACAAATTCCTGTTCTGGGCTGGATCTTCAGTGGCGAAACACATACTAATGAAGACGAAGTTGTCACCTGGTCCGGATTCCCCAAACTGGGAAGGATTCCTCAAACCAGCCATATTGACAAGGCTTTTGTAAAGGAACAGGCAGAAAAGCTATCTTTACAATTAAAATAACTCAGCGTACCATATTGTTAACAAAAAAGGATATACGCCGGGAGTTTCTTGAAAAAAGACTGAATACTCCCTCCGACGAGATTACCAAGCTCAATGCGCAGTTGCTCGCACAATGCAGGCTACTGGATTTCAGCCCTTACAAGCTGGCACACATTTTTCTACCTATCAGGGAAAAAAAGGAAGTGGATACACCAGCTCTTGTAGACTATACCCGGATCCATTTTCCGGACCTCCAATGGGTAATTTCACGTTCCAATATGGCCGATAGCACCATGTTGCATTACCTTTGGGATCAAAACACCGTACTGGAAAAGAACAACTACGGCATTCCCGAGCCTACATCAGGTACCCTCATCGCGCCATCTGAGCTGGACCTGGTATTCGTACCACTGCTGGCATTCGATACCGCCGGCCACCGCGTAGGCTATGGCAAAGGGATGTACGACCGCTTTCTGGAACAATGCCGCCCGGATGTTACCACCATCGGACTGTCATTGTTCGACCCGGTAACCGGCATTGCCGACATCGGCACCTGGGATGTTCCACTGCATATCGTGGTCACACCCAATACGACTTATCATTTCACAAAAAGCTGATGCATGCTGCAATATCTTAAGATCTTATTATATCCTTTCTCACTTTTGTACGGTTTGGTCATGTGGACCCGCAACAGGATGTACGACAATAAAGTACTCACTGCTGTGGAATTCGACCTGCCCGTGATCGCTGTGGGCAACCTTTCTGTAGGAGGCACTGGCAAGACTCCCCATGTCGAACACCTCATCCGCCTGCTCAAAGACCGCGTACACACCGCTACCCTGAGCCGTGGCTATAACCGCCGTACCAAAGGCTACCTGCTGGCAGATGAAAACAGCACCGCCTCACAGCTGGGTGATGAACCCATGCAGTTTCACCAAAAGTACCCGGACATCAGCGTTTGCGTGGGCGAAGAGAGAATGCTCGCCATTCCCCAACTGCTCGGAGAACGCCCCGAAACACAGGTGATCCTGCTGGACGATGCCTTTCAGCACCGCTCTGTAAAACCAGGTATGAACATTATGATCACCGACTACAGCCGCCGGTTTACCAAAGATCATGTGGTACCATTTGGTCGCCTCCGGGAAGGACGCAAAGGATACGAAAGGGCCAATTGTATCATCGTATCCAAATGTCCACCCCACCTTTCTGAAACTGAAAAAAACGCTATCAGGCAGGAAATCAATCCCTTGCATGAACAACATGTATATTTTACCACATTGCAATATGGTCAGCTGTACGACCTGTTCAGCGGTGCACCCACTACTATACCGGCAGATACAACACTGTTGCTGGTAGCCGGTATCGCCCGTCCTGAACCACTCCTGCAGCACTTGAAAAGCAGCCACCGGGAGGTCTTCCAGCTGCCTTTTCCCGATCATTATTACTATGGGGTGCACGACCTTGATAAGATACAACGTGAACTCGGGAACCTGCCCGGGGAGAATAAAATGGTGATCACCACCGAAAAAGATGCCGTAAGGCTACAGCTCCTGGCCCCGCAACTCCGGGAGCGAAACATAACCATCGCCGTTATGCCGGTGGAAATATCTTTCCTGTTCGGGGAAGGAGATTCATTTAATAATTATATTTTTGATTACGTGGAACAGTTTGGAAGTAACCATGATTAAATGTTACGAGAATGACTAAAAAGAAAAAACCTCAAAAAGAAAAAGGCGCTAGCAGCAGAGAAAAAGGCAGTAGCAGCCAAAAGAAAACCTACAAGGGAACAATAGAAATCACCCGTTCCGGCATGGCTTTCGTCATCGTCGAAGGACAGGAAAAAGATGTACTTGTAAGGCAGAAAAACCTGAATACCGCTTTAGACGGAGATGAAGTAAACGTGGATGTTATCAAACCAGCTAAGAACCAGGGACGAATGGAAGGAGTGATAACGGCGATTACTAAACGTAAGAAGACAGAGTTTACCGGCACCCTGCAGGTGAATAAGGGATTCGCATTCCTTATACCTGACAAGGGTATCTTCATGCCGGATATATATATTCCAGCGAACGAAGTAAAAGACATGAAGAGCGGCGATAAGGCCGTAGTCAGGATTGTACAGTGGGGCGAAAAGACCCGCAAACCCGTTGGCGAGATTGTAGAACTACTGGATGCCAGCGATACCAACGACCTGGCTATGAAGGAGATCCTTATCGAAGCGGGCTTCCCGCTTAGCTTCCCGGCGGATGTGATGCAGGAACTACAGGCCGTCAAAGAAGACATCAGCAGTGATGAAGTAAAGAAACGTAAGGACTTCCGCAAGACCCTCACCTTTACCATCGACCCTGTGGATGCCAAGGACTTTGACGATGCCCTCTCTGTCAAAAAGACCCGTGGTGGCTGGTACGAGATCGGTGTGCACATTGCTGACGTAAGTCACTATGTACTGCCGGATACTGCGCTGGATAAGGAAGCAGACAAACGTGCTACTTCCGTATACCTGCCGGATCGCGTACTGCCTATGCTGCCGGAAAAGATCTCGAACGAGCTCTGTTCCCTGCGTCCGCACGAAGATAAACTGACATTCTCTGCCGTGTTTAAGATCAATGAGCAAGGGGAGATCAGGGAGCAATGGATTGGCAGAACCGTGATCCATTCCGATCATCGATTTACCTACGAAGAGGTACAGGAGATCATCGAAAAGGGAGACGGACCTTACAAAGATGAATTGCTGTTGCTGAATACCATCGCACAGACTATGCGCAAAACACGTATTCAACATGGCGCTATCAACTTCTCTTCGCAGGAAGTTCGCTTCCAGCTGGATGAACATGCAAAGCCGATCGGCATCATGATCAAGGAGAGCAAGGAAGCCCACCAGTTGATCGAAGAATTCATGCTGCTTGCCAATAGAAAGGTAGCAGAATATGTATACAATATCCGCATCGGCAATAACCAGCAGGTGCCGTTCCCATATCGTACCCACGATACACCGGATGAAGAGAAGCTGAAAGTGTTCTCTGGTTTCGTAAACAAGTTCGGTCACAAGCTGGATCTTTCTAACCCTGAAGCGCTGGCGAATAGCTTCAATGCAATGTTGCAGATGGCGAAGGGCAAACCTGAACAGCATGTACTCGAAACCCTCGGTATCCGTACCATGGCCAAAGCCGTTTACCAGACGGAAGATATCGGTCACTATGGATTGGGTTTTGATCACTACTGTCACTTTACATCTCCGATCCGTCGTTACCCCGATGTATTGGTACACCGGGTGGTAGCGCAGTGCCTGGCCAATGATATTCATGCTGATAAAAGGATGGATGCAATGTGTAAGCACTCTTCAGAGATGGAGCGCAAGGCGATGGAAGCAGAAAGAGCTGGGAACAAATACAAGCAGGTGGAATACATGCAGCAGTTCCTGGGCGAGACTTTCGATGGTGTGGTGAGTGGGGTCGCTCATTTTGGTTTCTGGGTAGAGACAGTGGATACCAAGTGTGAAGGACTGGTGAGTTTGCAGAGTATGATGACGAAGGATGATTTTAAGTATGATGAGAATGAATATTCACTGATAGGGATGAATACGGGTCGGAAGGTTCGTATTGGAGATAAGGTGAAGGTGCAGGTAGCTGCGGCAAACCTGGTAAAGAGACAGCTGGATTATGAGCTGATAGAAGATGAGGATGCAGATTTCCCGCCGCAGGGTAGAGTAGTACGTGGTCGTGGCGGAGAAGCTCCACGCAGCAGAAGAGACCAGGATACTGATTTTAATCGCTCTCCCCGCGGCAAAAGGCAACCTTCCGAAAGGAGTGGCGGCCCTGCCAAAGGCAAACCAGCTAAAGGTGACAGATCTGCCACTGATAAGAAGAAATCATCCTCTGCAAAGAAGGGTGGCGGTGCTTCCCGTAAAAAGGCATAATTTCGACCTGATTAATAATTATTGACAAGATACCATGCATTCATTTCAGGAATTAACGATCCAGTTTGGAGAACACTTTGCGAAGGAACATTTTCCGGAAAAACCTAAGAAATTGTACGATGCGGCCAGCCACATACTCAAAATAGGTGGGAAGCGTATACGCCCTATACTGGCACTGATGGGCAATGAATTGTTTGATAATATTCACCCTGACTCGTTCCAGGTAGGAACAGCGGTGGAGCTCTTTCACAATTTCACCCTCGTACATGACGATTTGATGGATAAGGCCCCCCTCCGCAGAAACCACCCAACCGTACACACTCTGTATGGTGATACCGCTGCGATCCTGGCCGGAGATGTGATGCTGATCAATGTATATGAATACCTGAACAAGGTACAGCCTCAGCATAAACAAAAACTGTTAGCCGCTTTTAACAAAGCTGCGATCGAAGTGTGCGAAGGCCAGCAGATAGATATGGACTTTGAAGAGATGGAGCCGGAGCATGTACAATTCGATGATTATGTAAACATGATCGCACTGAAGACTTCCGTATTGCTGGCAGCCAGTCTGAAGATGGGTGCTATCATTGGCGGGGGAAGTGAATACAACCAGGATCACCTGTATCAATTTGGTAAGAACGTAGGGATTGCCTTCCAGATCCAGGATGACTTTCTGGATGCCTTCGGAGATCCGGAGAAATTTGGGAAACAACAGGGGGGAGATATCTTAGTGAATAAAAAAACCTTCCTGTTGCTCAAAGCACTGGAACTTTGTAATGCTACACAGCGGACCAAGCTGAAGGAGCTGTTAGCAACTAATCCGGAAGATAAGGTAGCGCAGGTGCTGCAATTATTCCATGACTGTCAGATTGATCAGTGGGCGGAAAAGGAGAAGGAAAGGTTCCATGATCTGGCATTGGAGCACCTGGAAAAGATCGCGGTATTATCTGCCAGGAAACAACCATTGATCGAACTGGCTGATTTTCTCTTAAAAAGAGAACATTAATGCATAATGCAGGACAACCATCTGCCACAAGATCCGAACTGGCTGATTTTCTGCTAAAAAGAGAACATTAATGCAGGGCAACCATCTGCCACAAGATCCGAACTGACTGATTTCCTCTTAAAAAGAGGGCATTAATGCATAAAGGAGATCACTACCGATCGAATTGGCTGATTTCCTTCTGAAAAATAAAGGAACTTCAGGAAACAATTATTCGAACTCCCTGATTTTCTGCTTCAAAGCGGGCATTAATTAAATTTCAATATATTCGCATCATCGCTAAACCTAAGGAAGGTCAACAACAAAATATCACCACCAGATGTCTAAATCGCTGTTTCGAAAGAAATCTATTACTACTATTCTGAAAGATGCACAAGATGGTTTATCAGATGACGCACATGGTGGCGGGTTACATAAAGTTCTGAAAGTAAAGGACCTGACAGCAATGGGCATTGCTGCCGTCATTGGCGCTGGTATCTTTTCAACCATTGGCGAAGCGTCGTTTCATGGTGGTCCCGGGGTTTCCCTGTTATTTATTATTACTGCTATCACCTGTGGTTTTTCGGCCCTTTGTTACGCCGAATTTGCCAGCAGGGTACCCGTGTCGGGAAGTGCATATACCTACTCGTATGTGACCTTCGGAGAACTGGCAGCCTGGGTGATTGGTTGGGCGCTGATCCTGGAATACGCCATCGGGAACATTGCCGTAGCCATATCGTGGAGCGGCTATTTCAATAACCTGCTCGCTGGTGTAGGAAAGGCTTTTGGGATGAATTTATCCCTGCCGGTGTGGCTGACGAGTAATTATGATAGTGCTACGCCTGAAATTTATGCAGCGGCACCGCACATTGGAGGCCTGCCTGTTATACTGAATTTACCTGCTTTTATTATAGTAATTTTAGTGACTTACCTCGCTTATGTAGGTATCCGTGAGAGTAAAAAGAGCGCCAACTTCATGGTGGGGCTCAAGATCGCAGTGATCCTCTTTGTAATTATAGTCGGTTCATTTTATGTACATCCTGACAACTGGTCACCGTTTATGCCAAATGGTTTTTCAGGGGTACTAAAAGGTGTGTCTGCCGTATTCTTTGCCTACATAGGTTTTGATGCGATCAGTACCACGGCTGAGGAGTGTGCAGATCCGCAGCGCGACCTGCCCAAGGGCATGATCTATTCATTGATCATCTGTACCATATTATATATCCTGATTGCATTTGTATTGACAGGGATGGTATCTTATTCACAGCTGAAAGTAGAGGATCCATTAGCATTCGTATTCAATGCGGTCAACCTTCACAAAATAAGTTTCCTGATATCTGTAAGTGCGGTAGTAGCCACCACGAGTGTACTGCTTGTATTCCAGATCGGTCAGCCACGTATCTGGATGAGTATGAGTCGTGACGGGTTGTTGCCAAAGAAATTCAGTAAGATCCATCCGAAGTTCAAAACACCTTCATTTGCAACAATTATCACAGGTGTGATCGTAGGTGTACCTGCGCTCTTTCTGAACCTGACCGTTGTAACAGACCTGACCAGTATCGGAACTTTATTTGCATTCATCCTGGTATGTGGTGGGGTATTATTACTGCCCCCGCAGGAGAAAAATGATGGTAGCAAACGATTCCGTTTACCATATATCAATGGGCAGTATATCATACCAGCGATCGTGCTGATCTTCATTTTTATCTTCAGAAAAGAATTACCAGGCCGTTTCTCATTTGAAGGTGGCTGGGATGTATGGAAACACAATATTCCATTCTTCTTCTTTGCCATAGCAGCCGTGATCTTTGTGGTGTTGTCATTTGTAAAGAAACTGTCGGCGATACCTGTTCTTGGTTTGCTCAGTTGTTTTTACCTGATGACAGAAATTGGTTTCAGGAACTGGGTAGTGTTCACGATCTGGCTCATCATCGGTTTGACTATTTATTTTGGCTATAGTTACAGAAAGAGCAAGCTGAATCAGGATATACCAAAGCATACTTTCTAAAATATTCATATCAAATAATAAGAACGGTTTTACCAAACAAAAGGTAAAACCGTTCTTTTTTATAACCAGTCCCCAATAAAAAATAGGAAATCTTCCATGTTGCCGCAGGCCTGTTTTATTTAACTACCTCACCTTTAACAACTTGCAGCACTTATCTAATTTGGAAAGTCCATAAAAAAATTATATATTTAAGTAGTTCTTTGATCCTAAACTCATATTTTATGAACCTGCTACAGCGAATTGACCATTGGGGCGAATCGCATCATCCAAAATGGGTTGATGGCATTCGCGTCCTTCTTGGAATATTTTTGTTCTGGAAAGGAGTTGTATTCATTCAAAATATCGATGTTCTCAAAGCCGTGATAAACCAGAGCCCGTTTATCACCGTATTATCCTTCTGGCTTGCTCATTACATTGTCTTTGCTCATCTCCTGGGCGGGGTCCTTATCACATTTGGCCTCCTCACCCGAGCTGCTGTCATCGCACAGATCCCCATTCTACTTGGCGCCCTCTTCTTTGTACATACCCCTACAGGGTTATTCAATGTACATAGCGAATCCGGCCTTTCCATCCTTGTTCTACTGTTGCTGTTAGTATTTCTTGTAGAAGGTAGTGGCCCCATTTCTTATGATGGTTATATGCGCCGGCATCCTGCATGACCGGCTGCAAAGAAGTAAGAGTCCCATAATTTATGTAGTTTTGCTGCACTGCGATACAGGTAGCAGGGGGATTCCTGCTATCTGTCATTGTTATTTAGAGACGCAGTGTAGTTATCATGAAGTACGAAATTGGAGATAAGATATTATTGCTTCATTCAAAAGAAGAAGGTACTGTTGTCGACATTATCAATAACGATATGGTGATGGTAGAGATTGGCAAAGTTACCTTCCCCGTGTACCTGGATCAAATCGATTTCCCTTATTTTCACCGGTTTACAACCGCGCCCAAGAATGGCAACCCACCTGCCAGAAAATCTGGTTTTGATATTAAGCCTGAAAAGAAACAGGATACTTTTAAAATGGACAAAGGGGTATTCCTCTCTGTACTGCCTGTATTCCGTGTAGAGGGATATGAGGAAAATGTAGAACAACTCAAGTTTCACCTGGCCAATGAGACCAATACTGCCTGGAAGTTCCATTTCCAGGTATACCTCAAAAATCAGCTGGAACTGGAGATGAAAAATGAAATCCAGCCATTTGCAAATTTCTATCTCAGCGACCTTCCTTTCGAAGCGCTGAACGATAGTCCAAGAATAGAATTCACCTTCTATCCCAAAGAACCAGATCCAAAACTGGCGCCGAGTTTCCAGAAAACCTGGAAGATGAAAACAAAGCAGATCTTCCAGCAACTGAGTGATTTACAGGCCAGAAGAAACGCTACATTAAGTTATTTACTGTTCGATAAGTTTCCGCCAAAACCGGAAAAATCGGGTAATGATTTCGATACTCCTTCAATCGGTAAGTTCGCAGCGTCTAATACGACCACTTCGACCAATACCCTTCCTGAAGTACCCCTTACACCTAAGTACGAACTGGACCTGCACATCGAAACGCTCACAGACGACTGGAAAGGGATGAAGAACATTGAAATTCTTGCGATACAGCTCAATGAATTTGTGCGTTACCTGGAACTGGCCATTTCCCACCATCAACATAATATGTTCGTGATCCATGGGGTAGGGAAGGGCAGACTCAAGGATGAAATTCATAAGATATTAAAAGATACGCCTGAAGTAGATAAATTCTCAAATGAATATCACCCCAGGTACGGATTTGGTGCAACTGAGATATTTTTTAAGTAACCTTTTTACTATTTTTGCAAAAACTACAAACCGTGCTATCGTTCCAGGCAACTGGTAAGGAAAGTCCGGACAGCATAGAGCAACGCACCACCTAACTGGTGGGGACCTGTTCTCCTCGTCTCTGACGGCTTGCACAGGTCACAGAAAGTGCCACAGAAAATGACCGCCTTGTCTTGTACAGGGTAAGGGTGAAAATGTAGGGTAAGAGCCTACGTTCTGGAATGGCAACATACTAGAAGGGTAAACCTTGCGTGCTGAAATGCCATGTATACGGTCGATTAAGGGCGGCTCGTCCAATGACCGAGGGTAGGCAGATACAGATGACGTGCGAACGTTGTCGCAGATAAATGATAGCATCAGTCGTCGCAAGACGATTGAACAGAATCCGGCTTATAGGTTTGTAGTTTTTGTTTTTATCTTCACATGGAATAGCTTACACCCAAATCTATTATACCCAATGAATCAAAAAGACGAAAAAACCTGGGCGATATTTATCAGCCTTGCCGGCATTATAGGAATGACAATAGGGCTTATTTCTCCTGTCGGTAACATTATTGCTGTACTTGTACTTTGGCTGATCAAAAGAGAGCAGTCTACTTTCCTGGACACTGAAGGGAAGGAAGCGCTGAACTTCCAGATCACCATGAGTATCGCAGCGTTGATCGTAAATATGATTTTATTCTTTATTGGTACCCTCTGGACCCTCACAACTTTCTGGTGGATGTCCAGCTCACCTAATTTCAGTTTTAGGTTTGTAAGCGGCCGTAATGGGATTGTTTGGTTGATCAATGTGATATTTTCTATTATCGCTACCATCAAAGCGAGTAATGGAGAGGTATATAGATATCCAATCAACCTGAGACTCGTTAAATAATTAAAAAGGGCTTTTGCTATCAGCAAAAGCCCTTTTTCCTCTGAAAATGGTTTTCATGCCTGTTGGTGAATCCCCTTTTTCAGCAATGCTTTTATACGGATATTTTATCCTTTTTTGATCTTCATTACTTTTGGTTTCTTCCCCAGTTTCTCCACCTTCATGGTACTTGCTACCTTCAGGGCATTATAAGCATTCACCAAACCACCCGTTGCAGACAAATCAGCAAAGGCGACTGTCTGACCAGGCGCACCAGGTTTAGTTACTTCTTTCGTACCGTCAGGCAAAGGCACTGCCGATTTCAACAATACATATTTCAACTGCTCTGCAGTCAGATCAGGGTAGTAAGACAATACCAACGCCGCTACACCGGCTACGACCGGACAAGCCATGCTGGTACCACTCAGACTGCCATATTTATTACCTCCTGGCAGGGTAGCATAAATAGATACACCTGGTGCAAACAGATCTACCGTACGCTTACCGTAGTTAGAGAAGCTTGCCACTTTAGCACCTGTTTTACCATTACTGGTGGCACCCACAGTCACTACATTACCAGCCACACCACCGTTCAGGAAATCGGCATTGGGGAAGTTGTCAGTACTGTCTACATTCTTACCATCATTACCCGCTGCATGTATCAACAATACATTGTGGTCCGCCGCATATTTGAAAGCAGCATCTACCCAATCCTTATGCGGAGAAAATGATTTACCAAAGCTCATATTGATAATACGCGCACCATTGTCTACTGCATAACGAATAGCCAATGCTACGTCTTTATCACGCTCATCACCATCTGGTACTGCTTTCACTGCCATGATCCTTACATTGTCTGCCACACCATCCATACCTACACCATTGTTTCTTGCAGCTGCAATGATACCGGATACGTGAGTACCATGGAGACCAAATTGTCCCATTACATCATTATTACCGTAGTATTTGTCGTTGATATCATTGATATCATCGCCTACGATTTCCTTGCGTTTTGCATTAGGTGTATAGTTGTCAGAGATCTCTGCTTTCTTTTTCAGGTCTTCTATGTACTCTTCGAATTCAGGTTTGAAATCAGCATAAGTAATAGCAGAATCGCCGGTGCTGTTAAACAGGCGGATCATGAAATTCTTTGCCACCATTACATCTTCGTCTTTAGTCTGGATGCTGTCGAGTTTGGGTACATTGAAGTCGCTGGTATGCAGGAAGGTGGTGAGAATACCGCCGGCTTTATTCACGTTGTCCTGCAGTTTCAGCATGGCTCTATAAGTCGTTTTGCTTTCAGTAGAAGGTTTGGCAATTTTGCTGGATACCTTTAACCAATAAGTATATTCTTTTGAGTCGTGGTTGAGTGCGGAATCAGGTTTTACATATTTGTCCTTTAACCGTACATATTCCCTGGTCGCTTCGTCAGAATCATCTTTTAAGCTACGGCCGTCCTTTCCACCTAAAAAATTCCATCCATGTACATCGTCTACATAACCATTCTTGTCATCGTCAATTCCATTTCCGGGAATTTCTTTTGGATTCGTCCATAAAATGGACTTCAGATCTTCGTGTAGTGTATCGATACCTGAGTCGATCACAGCAACGATCACAGGGGTACTTTTTCTCCCTTTTAACAGTTCAGTGTAGGCGCGCTGCACGCTGGTGCCATAAACGCTGTCAGCGGTGTAGTCCAGCAGGTGCCAGTTCTTTGGTACTGCATTACCCTGTGCATAGGCCGAATTAGTTGTAAGTGCAGTCATCATCGCAACACATCCTGCCATGACTGCTATTGCTCCGCTAGATTTCATTAGTCTGTATTTTTTCACAATAAGCATATCAATACAAATACCATAAATGGTTAAAGGTTATATAAAGTGTAACGGGCCAAGATAAGACGAATTGATGAAGAGGGGAAATAGAATATTATGATCAGTTGAATGGTGTGGTAGATGGGGGTGAATACCTATTCGTAGAATGAAATTATTGAATATTATAAAATATTTTCCACTATGGAGCGTAGGACGATTTTCTTTGAAAAGTGGCTACGGGCACAACAATAATACGATTTGAAGGCTAAACTGCTGGTAAATAGCAAGGAAAGTAGCACGAAAGTAGAATATGAAATTCCAGGAAAAAGTGTAATATTTAGAGCTGGAAGAATAATTAGGAGACTCTCCAATTATTTTTCTCATAAGCATGGTTTCCGTTTAACGAAAAAGCGAGGTTCTCTAACCTCGCTATTTTTTTACCTATTTGTCGCTCATTAAATGTGGCATGTTCCAGATGCCTGGGTTTTGGATGTTGATTGGTTTTGGTATAAAACGAATTTATTATTATTTTATTGTATATGTTTAGGCGTAAAAAGGTAATAAATTAATGCAACAGCAATAATTTGATCATTGCACAACACAAGTCATGCAGGTGTGCTTCACACCAACAGCTATGCAGCAATTTATTACTAATTCATCCAGGTATTTATTCCAGTTTCAACTCCCTGGGCGTTTCATTTCCCGGTAAATCTACAGCCACTACGACTACTTTGCCGCCTGATGGCAGATAGCCAGCCTTATAATACCAATCCACGCCATTTCTGCCTAAAACAGCCTTTCCTCTTTCCAGCATAGCACCTGCCGCATCGTGTACCCGTACGTCCACTTCTACTACCCTGAATTCATCCTTTGCTGTTACTACTACCGTCTCCTCTTCCAGTCGGATATTCTGAATCTCCGGCGACTTGTATGCATCCTTTATGGCCAAGTTATAAGCATTCTGGCCAGGACCTGCCAGTGACTTATAATATGCCTTCAGTTCAGGGTCCTGCAGGATTGCCTTCGCATAAGCTGCGGCTATGGTCATCTTATACCTGGCTTCCAGCTGCTTTTTTGTTGGCTTTTTCTTTGACGGACCGCGTTTTTTGGCCATTATAATCTGCCCGTTTCTTTCGTAGATCGTGAGTTGCTTGCCGAGGGTGCCTCGTACAAGTTGAAGGAGTATGCTGTCTTTTACAAGTGCCATAACAAACAATTTTGAGGTTACAAGACAATATTAAAACCTTCATCCGAACTATAGTGCAACTTCGTTACCAAATGAGTACTAACACTTCACTATAAGTACACTTCAATATCAATTTGATATACAGATGTACTTTTAATGTACTTATGGTATACTTATGGTGCACTTGTAGCATTAAAGCTATGCTATAGTTTACCTGGCTATTCGGCAATAAAACATTCATGAAAGAGGGTATTCACTAAGAGGCATGAAACCCATTTTTAGAAAAAACCCTCATGAACC
>NZ_MTKN01000055.1:1495-54466 GCF_001975825.1 [Flexibacter] sp. ATCC 35208 | reverse complement strand
ACTCGAAAAAGAACTAAGCTGAAGTTGCTGTTGATGAGGTAACATGCTATGATATATTGCTGATACCTCTAAGATAATTGAAAGGGAGCAGTAAACTTGCGTTTGCTGCTCCCTTTAATATTTAAGCATCTTGGGACTTTTTCAGTGCCCTCGTCTGCGACTGCCCCCTTTTTGTTTAAAATCAATAGCCTGCTAACAAAGACAGCAGGCTATTGATTTTATCTTACGTCGAACCAAAGACGCGTAATCAACTGATCCGCTCCCTGATGTGTAACTGCTGCTTTATAATTTACTCCATTCAGCGCCTGCTCTGCCGAAGGATAGGTAAGCCTCAAAGGAATCTTTCCACTCAGTACACCTGAGTAAGCAGGTGTCAGTACCGGGTAATCCAGTCTTCTCCACTCTGCAAATCCTTCCAGCCCTTCGCCAAACAGCGCCAGCCATTTCTGCTCACCAATTGATTTTCTGTAATCAGCGGCATCATATGCTACTGAAGTCTGCGCCAGGTAAGTCGCTACCGCTGCATCACCAATACTATACTGTTGCAGTGCCGCTGTGACCGCCTGCTTGTACAGATCTGCCGCATCGCCGCTCAGCAAACCTCTCTGTGCTGCTTCTGCCTTGATGAACAATAACTCAGCATAGTTGAAGATCACTGCTGGTGCTGTCGTAGCAGTGAACACCGCACCTACATCTGAAGTTTTGTTGAAACCCAGTTTGGATGCTGAATCCGTAGGCAAACCATTGGTAATACCTACTACTGCATTTGTATCTTTAGGGATTGCACCATATACACTCAGACGAGGGTCATTGAACGTATGGAGTAAATCAACCACGCTCTTGCTGATGCGGTAGTCACTACGCGTTTCCCTGTTCTTTGCTACCGGGTTCTGATTTGGAGAAGCCAGGTATGTTAGTTGTGCATTCTCACTATTTGCAGCAATCAATCCACTGTTGTCCGCACCGATTTCATCGAACACGGCTTTTGCTGCATCAAACTCCTGATCGGCTATTCTCAGTGCAATACGCAGACGCAATGAGTTTGCAAACTTCTTCCACTTATTCATATCACCATTATACAGCACATCGCCGCCGATGGCATCACCATTCGTATTGATCACGCTTACCGCTGCTTTCAGTTCGGCCAGTAATCCGATGTAAATATCACGCTGGTTATCGTACTTAGGGGTCAGGTATTTTTCAATATTTGCAGCCTGTGAATAAGGTACATCGCCATACAGGTCAGTCAGCACCTGGAAAATCCAGGACCGCATGATGACACCTACTGCACGATAATTCGGATTGTGCAGGGTATCGCCCAGCTGAATCAGCGTAGTGAAATCCTGTACACCCTGTGCATAAAAGTTATTCCAGATAGTCTGGATGCTGGTAGAAGCAGGAATGTATTTGTCCGGATCCGTGTATTGGATCTTTGCCCAGTACTGTACATACAGCAAACTTGTTTCCATAGCAGCATCTGTACCCCAGTAAGTATCTACATTCGCTTTGATACCATTGGTGAGCAGATAATCCGGCTGTGCAGATTCTGATTCATTCGGATTCTTGTTAATTTTTTCCAGCTGTTTGGAGCAGGATGTGAGCACCAGTGCAATACCAGATACCCATAGTATATATTTGAATAGTTTCATAATCTGATTTTTTGATGGTTGAATTAGAAGGATACTTTCAGGTTCACACCAATGCTACGTGTAGTAGGAATCTGCAGTGTTTCCAGTCCCTGTCCGTTACCAGTATTGAAGGCCGTTTCCGGATCAATGTTTGGTACCTTTTTGTCGATGTAGAAAAGGTTACGTGCAGTTACAGTCAGGTTCACACCCTGTAACCCCCACTTGTGCGCTATTTCCAGCGGCAGTGCGTATCCTACTCTTACCTCTCTCAGTTTGATAAAGCTGGCGCTGTACACACTGCTTTCGTTCAGTGAGCTGCTGTATACAGCTTTATAATAACGCTGTGCAGGCAGGATCGCTTCATTCTTTTTACCATCGGCAGTTACACCGTCGAAGATGATACCATCATGATATACAGTCTCGCCATTGGGTGCTGCAGATGTATGATTCTCCAGGCGAACCGCTGTACCCTGCTGGTTATTGTTAGTATAGTAATAAGGTAAACCACCATGTTCCTCATCTCTGCCCGGCATACTTGCTGCCAGTACACCTGTGTAGATACCGGTGTAGTTAGTACCTGACCAGATCTGGCCACCCTGGCGGGTATCGATCAGGAAGCCGACAGTGAAACCTTTGAAAGAGAAGTTATTGTTGATACTACCTGTCCACTTTGGCGTATAGTAACCCAGTACTTTTTTATTATCCGCTACCACTGGTGCACCACTTGCGCTTACGATAATTTCACCTTTGTCATTACGCTTATAAGCTTTACCATACAGGGCGCCATAGCGCTTTCCTTTGGATGCCAGTACCTGCATATTGCCTGAGCTACCCAGTACATAGTCATTCAGGAAACCTTCTTTGTCCAGCTCTATTACCTTGGAGATATTCTTTGCGTAGTTGATATTTACATCCCAACGAAAACCGGAGGCAGTCGTGATAGGTGTAGCACCCAGCATTACTTCCACACCATGGTTATTGATCTTACCAGCGTTCAGGATCTTCTTCAGATCACCGGTAGTGGCGCTTACATCAGCCAACAGGATCTGGTTGTAACTGCTGGAAGCATAGTAAGTCACATCTGCACGGAGGCGATCTTTCAGGAAACCTGCTTCGATACCGAATTCAGTAGATTGTGTTAATTCTGGTTTCAGATCTTTCTTCAGGTATTTATCATTCACAGTCTGCAACGGTAAGCTACCGAATGGCTGGCTGAAAGGATAGGTATTGATCAGGCTATAAGGATCGGTATCCTTACCAACCATTGCCCAACCACCTCTTACTTTCAGGTTAGAGAGTACATCGCTCTGAATGTGCAATGCATCGCTCAGTACCACACTTGCATTCACAGATGGGTAGAAGTAAGAATTATTTGCCGCAGGCAATGTAGAAGACCAGTCGTTACGCGCAGTCAGGTTCAGGAATGCCCAGTCCCTGTAAGCTACCTGTGCAGAAGCAAAAGCACTGTACACTCTCAGTTGGTTAAAGACATTTGTAGATACCAGTGGATCGCGGGAGTTATTCAAGGTATACAGATCTCTCACTGCCAGCTTAGGGGCCTGCTGAAAGTTGTTTTCATATTGATTGTTGCGGACGTTGCCACCCACCAAACCATCAATGGAGAAGTTTTTGTTCAGTTTCTTCCTGGCATTCAGGGTAAACTCAGCGTTGGTTTCGGTCACCTGATAGGCGTCTTCAGTATAAGAACCATAAGGCGTACCATTTGTATAGTACGCTACTCTGTACTTACGTCTATCATTATAGGTATCCGTACCAATGCGGAAGTTAGCAGAGAGCCAGCTGGCGATCTCATAGCTCAGACGGGCGTTTCCGAAGAAACGGTTACGTGCCTGACCTACTGTGTTTTCATACTGTATCCAGTATGGGTTACTATAGTAGCTATGGTTCCAGTTGAAATCTGTACCATCTGCATTTTTATAATTTCTGAGGAGACGGGTATCTACCTGACGGCCAAACCAGGTGAACTGCAGCGTCACACTGTTTGCACGTTTACCATCTATACCGGGCAGGTTGTCTGCATCAGCTTTTACATAGTTAGCATAGGTGCTCAATGTCAGCTTTGGTGTAAGGCGGTAAGTAGTATTCAACGCAAAGGAATTGCGGGTGATACCCGTGTTTGGCATAATGCCGGTTTGCTTTGTATTATTATAAGAGAAACGGTAATCTGCTTTGTCGCTACCACCGCTTACTGATATACCATTGTTCAGGGTATAACCGGTCTGATAGAAATCCTTTACGTTGTCAGGATGTGCAACGAAAGGCACTGCTTCACCATTGGAGAAGAACTGCGGAATGAGGCGGCCATCCATTTTAGGCCCCCAGCTTTCATCCACACCGTCGTTCACTCCACCTCCTTTACCATCTACATAGCTGAACTGTCCGCTGGAACCCTGTCCATAGCTGTTCTGGTATTTAGGCAGTACAAGTATATTTTCGAAGGTAGCGCTGCTGTTTACAGTTACGCCATACCCTTTCATGCCTTTACCGGTTTTGGTTTTGATAACCAGTACACCTCCAGCGGCGCGGGAACCGTACAATGCTGCTGCGTTCGGACCTTTCAGTACGTTGAGCGATTCGATATCGTCTGCGTTCAGATCGGCAATGGCATTGGCAAAGTCGCGGGCGGTACCGATACCTACACCAAGCTGACTATTATCAACAGGGATACCATCTACGATAAACAAAGGTTGGTTGTTACCCGCGATAGAGGTTTCGCCCCTGATCACAATACGGGAAGAACCCATACTACCCTGGCTACTGGTAACCGTCACACCAGCGATCTTACCAGTCAGCGCATTGACAAGGTTCGACTCACGGGCCTCGGCTATATCTTTGGATTTGAGTTCCTGTACGGCATATCCCAGGGAACGCTTTTCACGGCTGATACCGAGGGCGGTGACCACTACTTCCTGCAATTTGCTTTCGTTGTTTTCCAGCGCGAAATTCAGGGTACGGCTGGTGCCGGCAACCTGCTCAACAGGGGTAAATCCGATAAAAGAGATGCGGAGAGTATCTTTTGGAGATACGGTAATGGAATACTTACCATCAGCATCGGTTTGTGTACCATGATTTGTGCCTTTTACAGAAATGATAGCTCCTGGAATAGGTGTGGCATCGGTACGGGATGTGACAACCCCGGTGATTCGTGTATTTTGCGCCTGCCCCCATTGATATGCGAGTAGGAGAGCCAGTATGATACCGGCGATTCTGCGTAGTTGGTTATGCATTTTTGTATCAGATTTCAGGTAATTAATGGACATGACAATGCCTGGCCGGTTAGGAACCAGCAGTTGACATGACTCACAATAGCGTTGACTTAATTAATAATGAGTAGGAAAAATTGCTACTACTTATACAGACATTTAATCGACGATTGTTAAATACAGGGCGAAATTAAGAAGGATTCTATTAACCTACAAGTTTTATAGACTAAGTTGTTAAGATTTTTATAAAATTCATTCGCTTTTCAGGAATCCGGCTGACTCTAAAAGCTTACGGATATTGGGATTGTTGCTATAATTAGCAATAGGGGTTTTCAATTCTTTAGTGATCAGGCTCAGTTTGCTATACTTATTCCCAAATGCATTGGCGAAGGCATTTCCATAGATCAGGTTCATAAAACCGTGGTAGGGTTCAAAATGTCCATATCCCCTGTCCTGCCAGAATTTATCCATCTTGTCAGTGAAGGTTTGCAAGGCGGTGCCGAATTCGGACCCGGTAATTTTAGATACGGGCACTTTGCGTTTCTCGGCATCAATAACTTCTTTTTTAAATAGGGTGATATAGAAGTTGGACCCGTTATCTTTTTTAATTCCGTCCAGGGCCTCGTTCAATCCTTTATATCCATCTTCTATGCCATCGGCGCAATACATGAATACAGAATCGCCGGATGGACTTTTCTGCAGGGTCGTTACGAAGTACAGCCCATCAAATGACTGAAAGATCAGGTAGGTCCGGTCATTTTTCTCTACTTTTTTGATGATTTTCAGGTGTTCGGCTTCCAGATCGTTTGATTTTCGGCCACTGATGCCACCTTGTTTGGTAGCCGGATCGGTACGATCCAGTACAATTTCATCTCCGTTGATGGTCACATGGACCGCAGGCGTGGTGCCTGTGCTCCATGTATACCAATCCCCTTTTTGGGCCATAGCGGCCGATATAAAGAAAAATAAACCCAGACAGCTACTGATTATCTTTTTCATATCAGTTATTCACTTTTTTGCATGAGGTTATAGAGTATTTTCTTCTCTCCTTCATCCAGTTTTATGCCGGTTAATGAATCGGCGGGTACAAAGTGTCTTTTAAACGCAATGATTGCGGCACTCGTATCTTTCACATCATAACCAAAAAGACGCAGTGCTTGTTTAGTATTAAAATCCGCTGGCAGGGTTACGCCGGTAGTATCGTACCAGAGCCCAAAGCCTTTTTCGGCCAGTTGCTGCCAGGGGAAGT
This sequence comes from [Flexibacter] sp. ATCC 35208, assembly GCF_001975825.1. Lineage (GTDB taxonomy): Bacteria > Bacteroidota > Bacteroidia > Chitinophagales > Chitinophagaceae > Chitinophaga. The sequence continues at coordinate 48,365 of NZ_MTKN01000055.1, read as the reverse complement.
ACCGGTTGGGGTCATTTTTGCGGGTAGGAGCGATATCACCATGACCAATAAAGTTGGCTGCCGGGATATTGTACCTATGTTTTAAAGTATCCAGTAAAACCATCAGACTATTGATTTGCTGAGGCTGGAAAGGTACGAATCCATTGTTATCCAGTTCGATGCCGATAGAACAGGAGTTCATATCAGTCACATTTCCCCATTTTGACAAGCCGGCATGCCATGCCCGGAGGTAATCATTCAGCATTTGCACCACAGTACCATCTTTACAGATCACGTAATGTGCACTCACGTTCGTGCGGGTCAGGGTAAAAGTTCTGAAAGTACTATCGCAGGTACCCTGTGCCGTATGGTGAATGATCACGTAATTAGGTTTACGCATATTGAAATTGGTGGTACCAATCCATTGTCCCGTAGGTTCTGCACGTAAGGTGCGGGCATAAGTTTTGGCTTGCTTGCGGTATACCTTGTTGGTAGCACCGTATGGAGCATGTGCGCAGCTGAATAAAATAGCCGGTAGGGCTAAGCATAGTAATAGTCTGACCTGTTTCATAGCTAACAAACATACAATTTAATTACCACGTTCTCTTAGTGCGTCTTCGCTATGATACCGATACTAAAAGGGTACCAAAAGGGCACTTCATTATCCTTAGGATATTGAGGTGCCCTTTTGGTGTTCTTTTGGTGACGAAGTAGTGTCGAACAAGCGTCGAAGACGCGTCGAACAAGCACTATAAAAAAAAGCCCCCTCAGTTGAGGGGGGCTTCCTATCTGTAATGATATTATTTTATCTTATTTAACCTCCTGGGTCATGGAATAAGGCACATCTTTATCAGAGATACCTCTGCTCTTATTTGGTGTAGCATCCATATCGAAGTCGATAGTTGCCCCCTTCATCAAAGCATTGTAATCCAGCCAGTTGTTAGTCAGGTTGGCACCATTGAAGGTGGCAGATCTGATATAACGGTTTTCTTCGCTGTTTCTTGGTGCATTGATCACGATCTCTTTTCCATTTTCCAGCTTCACGGTTGCTTTTTTAAACAAAGGCGCACCTACTACATACTGTGGCGCACCAGGTGTAACCGGGTAGAAGCCCAGTGCACTGAATACATACCAGGCAGAAGTCTGGCCATTATCCTCATCACCGCAATAACCATCAGGAGTAGCTGAATACAGGCGGTTCATGACCTCCCTCAGCCAATACTGTGATTTCCATGGAGCACCTGCATAGTTGTACAGGTAGATCATGTGCTGGATAGGCTGGTTACCATGTGCATACTGACCGAAGTTCATGATCTGCATTTCGCGGATTTCATGAATGGTGAAGTGGTAGTAGCTATCGTCAAATACCGGAGGCATAGCGAATACGGAATCCAGCATCTGAACGAAGGTTTCTTTACCACCCATCAGGTTGATCAGGCCCTGTACGTCGTGGAATACAGACCAGCTATAATGCCAGCTGTTACCCTCCGTAAATGCATCTCCCCATTTGGTTGGATTGAAAGGAGTCTGGAATTTACCATCCTCATTTTTACCACGCATTAATTTGCTCTCTGCATCATATACGTTGCGGTAGTTACGCGCCTGTTTAGCAAAACGTTCGATTTCTGCCTTTGGACGGTTCAGGGCAACTGCCAGTTTCCAGATAGTCCAGTCATCGTAGCTATATTCCAGTGTACGGGCAGTGTTCTCATTGATCTTCACATCATAAGGCACATAACCCAGTTTATTGTAATATTTTACGCCTTTACGGCCTACTGATTCCAGCGGACCTTCGTTGTTAGAGTTTTTAATGATCGCTTCGTACGCGGTGTTGATGTCGAAACCTCTTACGCCTTTCAGGTAAGCATCTGCAATCAGGGAAGCAGAGTTGGAACCGATCATACAATCGCGGTGACCAGGGCTCGCCCATTCAGGCAACCAGCCACTTTCTTTGTAAGCGTTCACCATACCTTCCATGATGTGAGCGTTCATAGAAGGGTACATCAGGTTGAAGAAAGGGAACTGGGCACGGAAAGTATCCCAGAAACCATTATCGGTGAACATATAGCCTGGCAGTACCTGGCCATTATAAGGGCTGTAGTGTACCACTGCACCTTTGGCATCGTACTCATAAAATTTACGCGGGAACAGCATAGAACGGTACAGGCAGGAATAGAAGGTACGGGTCTGGTCAGATGTACCACCTTCTACCTTGATACGGCTCATCTCGGTGTTCCAGGCAGCTTTTGCCTTGTCTTTGATAGCGTCAAAAGTGCTGCTGCCGATCTCCTGGTTCAGGTTCAATACTGCCTGCTCAGGGCTGATGAAGGAAGATGCCACTTTTACGTTTACCTGCTCACCTTTCACGGTAGAGAAGCCGATTACGGCACCTACGTGATTTTCCTGTGCTTCCGCAACACCTTTGCTCAGTACATCGTTCTTGAAGGTAGCAACATAAGTGAAAGGCTTGTCGAAAGTGAGTACGAAGTAGTTTTTGAAATTAGCAGGTACGCCACCGCTGTTTTTAGTGGTATATCCGATAATTTTGCGCTCTGACTGCAATACTTTGATGTAAGAGCCTTTGTCCAGCGCATCGATCACTACGAAAGCACTGTCTTCCTTACCATAGGTAAAACGGATAGCGGCAGCTCTTTCAGTTGGAGTGATTTCCGTGGTCACGTTGTGATCGGCCAGGTATACACTATAATAGTATGGTTTGGTTACTTCCGCTTTGTGCGAGAACCAGCTGGCTCTGTCATCTTCTTTGAATTTTACGGATTTCGTTACCGGCATGATAGCAAACTGGCCGTAATCGTTGATCCATGGGCTTGGCTGGTGGGTTTGTTTAAAACCACGCAGTTTGTCCGAATGGTAGGTGTACGCCCATCCGTCGCCCATTTTGCCGGTCTGCGGCATCCAGAAGTTCATACCCCATGGGCAGGCAATGGCTGGATAGGTATTACCAGTTGACAAGGAACCCTTTGAATCGGTTCCCATAAGTGGATTGACCCATTCTACCGGGTCTGAGACGCTGTTCACAGTCTGGGCCTTTGCAAAACAGGATGCCAGCAAAAGGGCCGGAATGATGAGTTTTTTCATGTTGAGAGTGTCTGGAATTTTAGCATGATAAAGGACGTAAAAATAAGTTTTCGCGGGGCAAAATACCATTTATTTTATAAATGGAAGAATAGCTGTACTGGCGTTCGGAGATAGGCTAAATTGTTTTAGCTAAAAAGAACTTTCTCCGGGAGAATATTAACTTTTCCTTAAAAAGTAAACTTTAAACCAACCGTATAGTCCAATATGGTCGTATTGTATAAGAGTATCAATTCATTGAAAATCCATCTTTCTCATGAATAAAAGATTTACGCTGGCCGTACTGACTGTAGGTACGCTGTGTGCAGGTTTTTTCACTGCCTGTAAAAAAGAAAGCAAATCCGGGAGTACAACAACCACGACCTCCGGCACTGCTACCTCCGACGAGGATTCGCTGAAATACCTGATGTACAACACCATGCAGGTGAGCTATGTAAATGGTGGTCGTAGTACGACGACTGACCTGCCTACCTACTACTGGTATTCCAATGTACCTACCATGAATCCACTGAGTAGCACCTATTCCACCGCTGATGACCTGCTCACAGCCATGAAAGCTTATTCTGTAGGAACGGGATCAACCGCACTGGACAGGTATAGCTTTCTGGACAGAACAGGGTCATTGTCCACCTCCCTGCAGGATGGGGTATCTGGTTCCCTGACAAAAGTGTCTGCTACCTCCGGCGATTTCGGGATGGAAGTGAGTTATGTATATGCTGATGCAAATAAGTCTACCACTTACCTGTACGTGCTTTATGCAGATAAGAACTCCCCTGCCGGTCAGGCCGGATTGGAAAGAGGCGACAGGATCACAGCGATCAACGGCGATACGGATATTGCCTATGATGGATCTTCAGGTACCAATACGACAAAAGTAACCAATGCCCTGTTTAACTCCACTTCTGTGAGTCTGACGGTGACAAAAAACACATCAAAAGTAACCGCCAGTTATTCACTGACTGCTGCTACTTACAATATTAACCCGGTGCTGTTTGATACCACTTATACCATCAATGGGTCTAAAGTGGGGTATTTTGTGTTCTATACCTTTACCAGTACCTATACCAGTAAAGGGGTGGCTTCACCGACCAAAACAGTCCTGGATGCCCTGTTTACCAAATTTAAAGCAGCGGGTATCACGAACCTGATTGTAGACCTTCGCTATAATGGTGGTGGTTCTGTCACCACGGCAGAATACCTGGATAGCGCGATTGCACCGGCCAGCGCTGCGGGCAAGACCATGTATTATTACCTGTATAATGATAAGCTGACGGCTAACCTGGATCAGGTGGGGCTGGAAGCCAGTGTGAACTTCCCGGCTACTACCGGCGGACTGGCACTGGATAATGTATTCTTTATTACATCAGGGAATACGGCTTCTGCCAGTGAGATGACGCTGAATAACCTGAAGCCTTATATGAATGTGCAGCTGGTAGGTACTACGACTTATGGTAAACCTTGTGGATTTATCACATTTACCTTGTCTGACTATGATAGTACCGGTAAAGAACAGTACCTGGCGGATCTGTATGCGATTAACTTTGCGACTGAAAATGCCAGCCATACAGGTGGGTATTATTCAGGTATTACCCCGACTGATTCCGCGGCAGATTATATCGGTGCAAGATGGGGAAGTTTGACGGGGGATGAGAATCTGTATAATATTCAGACTTATCTGACAACGGGTAGTTATCCGGCGAGTACTGGTGGCAGGTTGGCTACGGGTAGTAGTGAAGGGTTGAGGGTGTCAGGGACGTCGTTGAATACGAAGAAGTTTAGTGGGATGGTGGATTATAGGATAGGGAAGAAATTGAAATAAAAAATTATAGTTCTTTCAAAAACAAAACCGCTTTTGCCTACGGCAAAAGCGGTTTTGTTTTTGAAAGGGCCTGCGCCCGGCTAAAAAGAAGAGCTGCTTTGCTTCGGCACGGCCATGCTTTTTAACGATGCTGGTCATAGCGGTTTGGTTGGATTGACTGCTCCAGTTCCGCTATTTCATTAGGTGTCAGGGCCGCTGACTTAAATACTCCTGCCGCTTCTTCCAGTTGATTCTGTGTTCTGATCCCTACTACGGCGGCGGCGATAGCCGGCTGATGCAGTACAAACCGTAATGCCGTTTGCGCCAGTGTACGATCCTGCTGTGAGATGTTTGCAATTGCCAGCGCTGCTTTTGCCACAGCGGCAGCGTCATAGTTCAGGTACGGCTCCGGGTGCTTGCCGGCGAGTAAGCCTTTGGCCACTCCTCCCCTCGCTAATACCCCGATATTGTTTGATTTTAATAACTCTAAACAGGTCTCTTCCGGTCTGCGGTCCAGTAGGCTGTATTGCATCATTACACTCACGATATTGGAGCGGTTGATATATTCCCTGATCACATTCGGACGAATAGAAGAAATACCATAATACCGGATCTTCCCTGCCTGCTGCAATTCTTCAAAAGCAGCAATGGTCTCATCAATAGGATCCTCCATCATGCCCCCATGCAACTGGTACAGATCAATGTAGTCAGTACCCAGGCGGCGCAGGCTCTCATCTACCGATCTGAGGATATAAGCTTTGGACGGATTCCAATCCCACCCGCTTTTATCTGCTCTCCACTCGTTCCCTACCTTGGTAGCTACAACCGCCTTATCCCGTTTCCCTTTCAGCGCCAATCCCAGTTGTACTTCATTATCCCCATGATTGTAGAGATCCGCCGTGTCAAAGAAGTTAATCCCCTTGTCCAGCGCGCGGTGCACCAGGAAAGTGTTTTCTAATGTGTTCTCTCCCAGCGACATGCATCCAAAAGCGATTTCGCTGATCTGAAGGTCTGATTTACCCAGGGTATTGTATTTCATTCTACTAATTTAACTGCCCCCGCAAAAAAATAGCACCATTATTAAAAAAAATTCTACATTTTGCATATATATCCTCGGATTGTCATTCTGTCATTATATGGAACAAGTCCTCATTGGCAAGTGTGTTTATATTATCAATACAGGAAAAAACCTCTACAAGATTGGGAAAACCCAGGATCTGCAGAAAAGGCTTTCTTCCTATCATACTCACCTGCCCGTAATGTTCCGTGTGATCCGCCAATACCCTGCTGCCAATATGGATGACCTGGAAGAATGCCTACATGTAATATTCCAGCACAAAAGGGTAAAAGGTGAATGGTTCGAACTCCAACCCTCCGACCTCGTTATTTGTGACAACGTAGCCCGCAATTACGCCCTCAGCCGTATACATAAGCAAGCCAGACAATATGGACATATCCGCTACAGCGATGATCCCCTATTGCAGGTAATGGAAGCAAACGAAAAATACCTGCAGGATTATAGCCGGGTGGCACAGGATATAGACCTGGGTCTGAGTACGGACGAAGTATTTGAGCTCCACGAAGGAACTGTACCCAAAGCAGTGATAGAAACCGTACGCCGGTTATTAAAATACCGTACGCCTAACTCAGCCTTCCTGAGCAAATGGTTGCCGGTAGTGAACGAACTAAGCAAGGGTAGCTCAGAAGTTGCCATTCTGAATAAATACAAGGGACAAATAGGCCGCAATACGATCCAGATTATAAAAAGGATCCTCCGCAACCAGTTGTTTTAATGCCATTTTAAGCGGGTTTTAAGCCACACAAATTTACCTTCACATAAAATGTTAAACACGTTTTTAACGTTAAACTTATCGTATCCAGATCGATCTAATATTTAAACTCTGAGGCAAAATGAAGAATAGAATATACGTGTTGCTGACCTTGATAGCCCTGGTAAGTGTCGCAACAGTTGATAGTGCATCTGCACAACGTAGTCGTGGACATTGGGGCGGTGGCGGTGGAGGCCGTATCGCATTCGGTGGTGGCGGTGGAAGGATCGCTGTGGGTGGTGGCGCCAGGATCGGTGTCGGTATTGGTGCGGCTATTGTAGGCCCACGCATTTATGCGGGTGGTTATTACCGCTCTCCTTATTACGCGCATTATCCACGTCCATATTATCGTCCATACCGTTATTACGGCATGCCAATAGGATTCGTGGTGAATGTATTGCCTTATGGCTTCCTTTCTTTCAACACGGCATGGGGGCCTTACTACTATTCTGATGGATACTTCTATCAATCATATGTAGCCGAAGGTACTCAGCGTGAACAATACCAGGTAGTAGATCCTCCATTGGGCGTAGTGATACCAGGTTTACCAAATGGAGTAAATACGGTGGTGATTGACGGGAATACCTACTACGAAAAGAACGGTACTTACTACCAGGAAATCCTACAGGATAAACAAGTAAAATATGTGGTAGTAGGTAAGAACGGACAGCTGGATACAGGCAAAGCACAGGACGAACAACCTGCGCCTGCACCTGAGCCGGAGATATTGCAACAACTGCCAAATGGTTGCAGGGGAGTTGAAATAAATGGTCAGCAATTATACGTGTCTCCAGATGGTATGTATTACCAGGAAGTCACTAACGCAGACAGTTCCAGAGGATATAAAGTCGTTGGGAAGCTGTCAGCAGACAACTAAGTATCTGTTTACAATTTGAGACAAGTGGCATGGGTTTCCGTGCCACTTGTCTTTTTTAGTTTTATTCCCTTTCATATTTACATTAGTATTATTTACAGATATTAATTTCCTGTTACGAACTACTAATTCATCGCTAACCCCTATATTTTTTTCAAGGAAATTTTAGTAGCTTTAACATAACATTAAAGGTTTTTCCTTTGAAACATCTCAAATAACCAGATATCTTTTAAATTCTATGAAACCCACAACCAGAACACAGTACAAAACCAGGCAGGGATCTGAGAAATCAATAGTGTTGTTGCACCAATTTATCTTCGATCGTCATTAACATCGTATCAGGATAAATAACCATTACCGGAGTCGCTTTTTATTTTCACCAGGAATCGTCATAATATATTATGAGCTGCGAGAATAGATCTCTTTCAGCCATTTAACTTTCTGTAGCAGGAAGAACAGTTGTTCATGTGAGATCCAGGCCCGTTCAGCCTTTAATAAGTCTGCGCTATGAAAACAAATTCCAGTTCGTATAAACAGGATTGGATTACTATGTCCTGACGTCAACATAGTAGTCTGAAAGGCGCAACAGTCATATTAAAATAATCCAGGCACGCGGTATAGCATTACTATGATCAAACGATGATCATGGACCGGAACAGGCATGCCCGTTACCTAACTCAAATAACCTAGTATGAATATGTCTACAATTATCGGGATCACCCCGTTCGAAAACCCTGACGTTCACCTTGCCATTGCTTTGGCGAATGCGAAAGCCTTTCCTGTACTTCATTTAGGACGTAACAGACAGGTTGCGGAAACTGCATTGTCTGCACTGGCATTACAACTGTCACAACCATTCGGTGTATGTATTGTGCATACTAGTGTTGCAGATATTTCCCTCCCTGAGCAGGTATCAATGGTCATTGCACCCTATGGCATGAAATTAAAACTGCCAAAGAAAGTACAACTGTTTTACCAGGTGCATAGTCTTGCCGAAGCGAAGCTGGCAAAGAAAGAGAAGGCCGACGGTATCATCCTCAAAGGGAATGAAAGCGGTGGTAAAACAGGTGATGAATCATCTTATATTCTTTTTCAGCAGGTGGTCAAAGCAATGCCTGATGCCCACATATATGTACAGGGAGGCATCGGTATTCACACTACAGCTGCCCTTATAGCCACTGGCGCTACCGGGGTGGTACTGGACAGTCAACTGGCACTCTTTCCTGAATGTACAGCCCCTAAAGCATTAAAAAATGTATGCGAAAAACTCAATGGCAATGAGACCCGCATCATCGATCATTTCCGCGTACTGGTACGCCCCAACTCTCCGGAGCTGCCGGAAAACGCGACCATGGCCCAGTTGGAGCCACTGTTACAAACATTGGACCTGGATAAAGGTTTCCTGCCACTGGGTCAGGACATTGCCATCTCTATCGACCTTGTAAAGCGATATAAGAAATTAGGCAGACTCATCACCGGTATGCATCATGCCATTCGTGGGCATATCAGGCAGGCACAAACACAGCCTGTCATCAGTCCGAACAATGCACTGGCGAAGGAATTGAACATTACCTATCCCATTGCACAAGGGCCGATGACACGTGTGAGCGACGTGCCCGCTTTTGCTGCGGCTGTAGCCAATGCAGGTGCACTGCCATTCGTAGCCTTGTCTTTATTGAAAGGCGAATCAGCCAGAAACCTGATTCGCGAAACCAAACAACTTGCCGGTGACAAAACCTGGGGTGTGGGTATACTCGGGTTTGCACCGCAGGAGCTGAGAGATGAGCAAACTGCCTACATACTGGAAGAAAAACCGCCATTCGTGCTCATAGCCGGTGGCCGCCCCTCTCAAGCCAAAGCGCTGGAGCAGCAGGGTATTCAGTCTTTCCTGCATGTACCCTCAGCTTCATTGCTGGATATGTTTATAAAAGAAGGGGCCAGGAAGTTTGTGTTTGAAGGCCGCGAATGCGGAGGACACGTAGGGCCCCTGTCCAGCTTTGTGCTGTGGGAGAAACAGATTGACAGACTATTGCAGGAAGAAAGTGCGGGCCAGTTCAGTTTGTTTTTTGCTGGTGGTATTCACGATGCATTGTCAGCAGCTTTTATTGGTGTGATGGTCGCGCCATTGGCCACTAAAGGTGCGAAGGTAGGTGTATTGATGGGTACTGCTTATATCTATACGAAAGAAGCGGTAGAGACAGGTGCAATCCTGCAGCAATTCCAGGACCAGGCCATTGCACATAATCATACCGTTTTATTAGAAACTGCACCGGGCCATGAAACCCGTTGCCTGCACTCTCCTTTCGCTGATTATTTTAATAAGGAAAAAGAGCAGCTGGTAGCTGCGAATGTGGATAAAAAAGAGATCTGGACTCAACTCGAATCACTGAATGTAGGCCGCTTGCGTATAGCGGCGAAAGGTGTAGATAGAACGGATGAAGGTTTGGTAAAAATAGCGCCGAAGCAACAGCTGAGTGAAGGCATGTATATGATTGGACAGGTAGCCGCCATGCGCAATGAAACGGTAACGATGCATGCACTACATGAAGATGTGGCAGCGATGAATCAGACAATTATTGATAAAGCTATTTTGCCTGCACCGCTTACACAGCCGGAGAAAGCTCTGGATGTGGCCATCATAGGTATGGCTTGTATCTATCCGGGTGCGAAAAATATCGATGAGTTCTGGGCGAATATATTAAATGGTGTAGACTGTGTAACAGAGGTGCCGGATGAGAGATGGAACAAGGAATTGTATTTTGATAATAATTCGAATGATGGTGAGATGTCTCCTTCCAAGTGGGGAGGATTTATTCCGCGTATTGATTTCGATCCGATGGCGTTTGGGATTCCACCACAGTCATTGGCGGCGATAGACCCTACACAGTTGCTGGCTTTGCTGGTAGCAAAGCAGGCGCTGGATAATGCAGGGTATGGCGGAAAGGAATTTAATGGAGAAGATGTATCTGTGATTATAGGTGCAGAAGGAGGTACTGATCTGGCGAATAGTTATGGGTTCAGATCTACGTATCGACAGTATCTGGGTGAGCTGCCGGAGGAGTTGAAAGCAGTGTTGCCACGGATGACGGAAGATAGTTTTCCGGGCGTGCTGGCAAATGTGATCTCTGGTCGTATTACGAACAGGTTGGATCTGGGTGGACGTAACTATACGGTAGATGCAGCTTGCGCATCTTCGCTGGCGGCGATTGACCTGGCTTGTCAGGAGCTGGTATTGGGTAAGTCAGAAATGGTGCTGGCTGGTGCTGCCGACCTGCACAATGGGATTAATGACTACCTGATGTTTAGTAGTACGCATGCGTTGTCAAAGAAAGGACGGTGCGCAACTTTTGATAGTGAGGCGGATGGTATTGCACTAGGTGAAGGGGTAGCGATGATTGTGCTGAAAAGATTGTCAGATGCAAAAAGAGATGGAGATAAGATATATGCGGTGATCAAAGGTGTAGGTGGTAGCAGTGATGGTAAGAGTTTAGGATTAACTGCACCGAGAAAGGCAGGGCAGGTGAAAGCATTGGAACGTGCTTATGAGATGAGTGGAATCTCTCCGGCTACAGTGGGTTTAGTGGAGGCGCATGGTACCGGTACAGTAGTAGGTGATAAGACTGAGATCAGTGCGATCTCTGACATGCTGATTCAGAATGGTGCAGTGATCGGGCAGACCTACCTGGGCTCTGTAAAGACACAGATCGGGCATACTAAGTGTGCCGCAGGTTTAGCAGGATTGATCAAGGCTGCATTGTCAGTATACCATGGTGTGAAGCCGCCTACCTTACATATGAAGACGCCGAATAGTTTTTATAATCCGGCAAGCAGTCCTTTCCTGTTTAATGCGGAAGCCGGGTTGTGGCTGGATGATAAGCGTACGGCGGGTGTCAGCGCATTTGGGTTTGGAGGTACGAACTTCCATGCGGTGATTGAGAATGATGCCAGTGTACAGGATGCGCATACAGCGATAAAGACATGGCCGGCAGAGTTATTTGTATTCAGAGGAAATAGTCAGCCGTTGTTGAAAGCGGTGAGCAGCATACTCCAAAACAATGATAGTATATCACTGAAGGACCTGGCTTATAGTCTGGCAGTGTATAGTCAGGAGCCGGTATCCTTATCTATAGTGGCTACAAGTAGAGAAGATCTGATGATGAAATTAGATCTGGCGCTGGCAGGTGCTACTTCTAAAGATATTTATGTAACAGCGCCTGTAGAAGGGAAGGTAGCCTTTTTGTTCCCAGGGCAGGGTAGTCAGCGGATCAATATGGCGAGAGAGCTGTTTGTAGCTTTCCCTGTAATGAGACAGTTGCTGAAGAAACATCCTGCTTATGAGAAAGTGTTGTTCCCACCTGCGGTGTTTAATAATGAGGCGATCCGGCAACAGAAGGAACAGATCAAAGATACAAGGGTAGCGCAGCCTGTGTTGGGGATTGTGGATCTGGCCATGGCGCAATTCCTGCAATCATTGGGTATTGAGCCTGATATGGTGGCAGGGCATAGTTATGGCGAGTTGCCTGCGCTGTGTTTTGCAGGTGCATTTGCTGCTGAGCAGTTGGTGCCGCTGAGTGAGTTGCGTGCAAAAGCGATTTTGGGTGGCGTGATTGATGATAAGGGAATGATGGTGGCTGTGAGCTGTGGGGAAGATGTGTTGAAAGCATTTACGGGTGAGGGTACGGGTGTGTATCCTGTAAATCATAATTCGCCTGCGCAATGGGCATTGGCTGGTAAAACAGCTGATATTGAGGCGCTGATGGAAAAATTGAAAGAGGCGAAGATCTCTTACAAACAGATGGAAGTGGCTTGCGCATTTCATAGTCCGGTGATAGCGGGTGCAAAGGCGCTATATGAGACGGCGATCAAGGATGTGGATTTTGCACCTATTACAATTCCTGTATGGTCAAATACTACTGCACAGTTGTATCCAACACAACCAGCGGAGATCAGGGCTAGATTGGCGGAGCATATCGTTAAACCAGTATTGTTTGCAGAAGAGGTGGAACACATGTATGCTGCGGGTGCAAGGGTGTTTATCGAAGCAGGTCCGGGTAAGGTATTGAGTAATCTGGCAAAGTCAACTTTAGGTAAAGAGACGCTGGTGTTGCATACAGAAGATAAAGCACCGCATGCGATCACGCATTTGTTGAATACACTGGCAAAATATATTAGTACAGGTAGAGCGATCAATTTAGAGAAACTCTTTGATGGTCGTGATGTGCAGGTATTACAACTGGATAATCCTGCTCAATATAAGAAGAGTGCTACAGTATGGTTTGTAAATGGGCATATGGCAGTACCATCCGTGGGTAAGTTGCCGGCGCATGGTGCAATGCCATTATTGCAGCCATTGAAATTGAATATTGGCGCGGCGCCTGTAGTGGTAGCTCCTCCTGCTGGCAATGCAGAACATATGGTGCAGGAATATTTGAATAGTGTGAAATTGTTAGTGCAGGCACAGAGAGATGTGATATTGGGTTATTTGGGGCATACGCCGGCGGCAATGCCGATTGCCGCGTCGGTAGCGGCTGTGGCGCCGGTTACGCATGTGGCGGTTCAGGTTGCGGTACCTGCTGCGGCGGCTGCGGCTCCTGTTCCAGTTGCAACAAAGAGAGATACTAAACGCATCCTCATCGAAGTAGTCAGTGAAAAAACAGGTTATCCACACGAAATGCTCGGCCTTGAAATGGACATGGAAGCTGACCTGAGCATTGACTCTATCAAGCGCATGGAGATCATCGGGGAGCTCCGTACCAAAATGGGTGGTTTCAAATCAAGTGGTAAATCAGACGAAGCAGTTGTAGAACAACTGGCAGGTATCAAAACACTGAATGGACTACTGCAATGGATCGCTGAAAACGTAGATGCACAGAGCTTACCAGATGCTGGTGGTGTATCGCTGCAACACGCCATTGCACAACAACCTGTGGTCGATATCAAAGATACTATTTTGCAAATTGTGAGTGAAAAAACCGGTTATCCACAAGAGATGCTGGGCTTAGACCTCGACATGGAAGCGGATCTGAGTATAGATTCTATCAAGCGCATGGAGATCATTGGTGAACTGCGCACCCGATTGGGTGGTTTCAAAACCAGTGGTCAGAGCGACGAAGCTGTGGTAGAACAATTAGCGGGTATCAAAACGTTAAATGGGCTGTTGTTATGGATTTCTGGTAATATGGATCAACAACAGGCGGCTCCGGCAGCAGCTCCCTCCGCAGCTGCTGCGGCGCAAACATCGGTCACCTGGTCCGAAAGCGAAATCAAAAATATACTCCTGCTCACGGTAAGTGAAAAAACCGGCTATCCTACTGATATGCTGGGTATGGACCTGGATCTTGAAGCAGATCTCAGTATTGATTCCATCAAACGTATGGAGATACTGGGGGAGCTGAAAATAAAGATTGGCAGCTTCTCTCAGAATGGAGAAGATAAAACAGAAGCACTGGCAGGGATTAAAACGCTGAATGGTCTGGTGCGATGGATTGCTGAAAATGTAGGTGGTACTACTCCAGCGAGTCCTGCGCAGAACGTGAGTAATGCGAGTCCTTTGCACAACGTGGGTAATACGATTCCTGTGCAGAACGTGAGTAACGCGATTCCTGTATACAATACCGCCAATGCGATAGCTGCAGCAACAGCAGCAAGTCTTTCACGGTTGTGTTTCTCTTTGACACCTTCCGTTTTTTCACAGCAACCAGTTGCTATTAAAGATGCGAAGTTTGCTATCATGGACGATGGCAGCGCATTGCCTGCGGCTTTGCAAAGTTTGCTGGTTGAAAAAGGCGCCAGTGTTACGATCATAAAAGGTGAAGAATCTTTAGATGAATATCAGGGACTGATCATTCCAGATCTGCTTACAGCACCCGGCCGGCCTAACATCCTCACAGCATTTGACACCATCAAAAAGCTGAACCCTGAAAAAGCGAAATGGGTATATGCCATTTCCGGTGTACTGAATGGCGATGCCAAAGACTTGCGTAGTGTACAAGGTTATCCAGGTTTTTTAAAAAGCCTGGACAAGGAATGGGAAGCTACCAAGTGCCGTAGTATTACGCTGACAGGCCAGTTCCCGGCTGATCGCATTCCGGGTATGATCATCGATGAAATTCTACATCCTGATGAACCAGCAGAAGTAATTTATCACAATGGCAGCAGACATACTTTTAGTCTGATACCTTCACAATTACCCGTAGGTGATACTTCACAACTGCAATTGGATAAGAACAGCGTAGTACTGGTATTAGGCGGTGCACAGGGCATTACAGCAGAACTGATGATCCGCTTTGCAAAGGATTACCCTTGTAATTATATACTCGTAGGCCGCTCCGCTGACCCTCGCAATACAGTAGCTTCTCAATATGCATCTCTCACTACCAAAGATGCGATCAAAAAGCAATTGATTGCCGAAGGACAACTCACCAAACCGGCGGACATAGAAAAGAAAGCTTCCGATATACACAAAGCAAACCAGATATTATCCACTATCCATTCGCTTGAGAAAAATGGTGCGATTGTTATTTATCGCTCACTTGACCTGCGCAATGAACAGGAGATCAGTGCACTGATCGATCAGGTCTACAAAGACTATGGCCGGATTGATGGCGTAGTGCATGGAGCCGGATTATTGGAAGATAAACTCTTCCAGCAGAAGACTTCTGAATCATTCGAACGCGTGTTCACGACCAAAGTTACACCACTGAGAATACTGGCAGAACAACTGCGTCCGGATGTACAGTTTGTGATCTTCTTTTCCAGTGTCGCTTCTGTATATGGCAACCGTGGTCAAACCGACTATGCTGCTGCCAACAGTGTGATGGACCGCTATGCATGGGAGCTGCGCAACACCATCAAAGGGAAAGTAACAGCTATCAACTGGGGTCCATGGAAAGGCACTGGGATGGTGTCTCCTGCCCTGGAAAGGGAATATGAACGCAGAGGCATTGCCCTCATCCCTTTACAGGAAGGCATGGAGCTATTTGTAAACGAGCTGAAATATGGAAATGAGAGTCAGGTACTGATCATGGCTTAACCTTTAAAAACGTCCGCAGATATGAATGTAGCAATCATAGGGATGTCCGGTATCTTCCCCGGTGCGGGCAATATCCAGGCTTTCTGGCAGAACATTATACAGAAAAAAGACGCAATACAGGCGGTGCCTGAAAACAGGCTGGACGCCACCTTCTTTGATACGGAGACGATAGCGGTAGACCGTTTTTATTGTCGCAAGGGTGGGTTCATCGATGAATTTGCCACCTTCGATCCCATTCGTTTTGGCATATTGCCACTGGCGGTAGAGGGTACAGAACCAGAGCAGTTACTTACGCTGGCCCTTGCCCAACAAGCATTGCAGGATGCAGGCATATTGGATAAGCAAATCCCGCTGGAGAAAACAGGTATCATTATCGGGAAAGGGAATTATCCCGGTCCCGGTGCTACCAGAGCGATTGAAATAGTGCGTACAGGTGAGCAGATTGTACAACTCCTGCAAACTTTATTACCACATTTATCAGGTGCTGATCTTGAAAAGGTAAAGAAAGAGTTCCAGCAGAAAAAAGGTCGCTTTGGTCCGGATACAGCCATGGGATTGATTCCTAATCTTGTGGCTTCTTTGGTAGCGAATCGTTTGAACCTGGGTGGTGTAGCTTATACACTGGATGCCGCCTGCGCCAGTTCACTGCTGGCAGTAGATCATGGCCTACAGGAACTCAGCACCGGCAGAGCAGATATGATCATTGCCGGTGGGGTACATGTATCGCAGAATGCGCCATTCTGGAGCATCTTCACGCAACTGGGGGCGCTTTCAAGAAGACAGCAGATAAGACCTTTTGATCAACAGGCCGATGGTTTGCTGATAGGAGAAGGATGTGGTTTTGTCGTGCTGAAAAGATTAGATGACGCCATTGCTGATAATGACCGCATCTATGCTGTTATCAAAGGTAGTGGCATATCCAGCGATGGTGCCGGTACCAGTGTAATGAGTCCTGCTGTAAAAGGGCAAGCGGTTGCGATCAGGCAGGCATGGCAAAAAGCCGGAGTTTCTCTGGATGAAATCGGATATATCGAAGCACATGGCACAGGTACGCCATTAGGTGATAAAACAGAACTCGAAACACTGGCACAGGTGTTTGGTCAACATGCACATAAAGCAGGTATTGGTTCTGTGAAATCGATGATTGGTCATGCGATGCCGGCAGCTGGTATGGCAGGTTTGATCAAGACAGCGCTGGCATTGTATCACAACACCCTGCCTCCTACCCTGCACTGTGAAGAACCGGTAGCAGCTATGCAGAACACCCGGTTTGCACCCGTACAGGAAGCGACCGACTGGCAGGCGACAGGCTTGCCATTAAGAGCAGGGGTGAATGCATTTGGGTTTGGTGGTATCAATGCACACCTGGTGGTGGAAGGCTTTAATAGCTTACCTAAAGGCGTCTTCAATGGTATCACGCCTTCGCTGAAAGCAGATGTATTACTACTGGCAAGGAATAGTGGAGATGCATTGATCCGTGCATTGGAGAATAAAGAAACCGATCCGGGACAGGGTGATTACCGCATTGCATTGTTTGATCCTTCGCCGGAACGAATCAAAAAAGCCGTAAAAATTGTAGGCAGGAATACGCCG
Source organism: [Flexibacter] sp. ATCC 35208 (assembly GCF_001975825.1). Taxonomy (GTDB): domain Bacteria; phylum Bacteroidota; class Bacteroidia; order Chitinophagales; family Chitinophagaceae; genus Chitinophaga. The sequence continues at coordinate 31,164 of NZ_MTKN01000055.1, read as the reverse complement.
TGGAGAAATAAACAGGACATCTGGTTTACCAATGAGCCGTTGATTTCCAAAGGTGGAAAGGTAGCCTTCCTTTTCGCAGGTCTGGATGGATTGGGGGGCGGAGAAGTAGATAGCGTAGCAGCTCACTTTAATTTACCCGGTGCTGAGAGCAATAAAGACAGCGTATATGATTCTGCTATTACCCTGCTTGAAAGGAGCCGTATTATCGATACAGCCCTCAAACAAATGGGTATTCGTCCTGACCTGAATGCAGGACATAGTATGGGTGAATGGCTGGCTGGCCGCTCTGCGGGCATGGCTACGGAAGCTTCTATTCTTGAAATATTACAGGACCTGAACCCACAGGCATTAGAAACAGAAAATGCGAAATTTCTGGTAACCGGTATTGGATATGATCAGCTGCTTCCTTTACTGGAAGGGAAGAAAGACATCTATCTATCCATGGACAACTGTCCGCAGCAAGCGATTCTTTGTGGTACGGATGCAGCTGTTGCAGACTTCATTGAGATACTGAAAGTAAAGCAGATCTTCTATCAGGTACTGCCATTCCAGTCTGGCTTCCACTCTCCTTTTGTAGCGAAGAAAACAGATGTATTACTCGCAGGTATCAGCAAGATACAGTGGTTGAAACCTGAGATTCCGTTCTGGTCCGCTACTACGCTGGATCTGTATCCGGATACGTATGAGGCTATCAGGGATTTGAGTGTGGAGCATTTGATCAAACCGGTACGCTTCCGTGAACTGACCCGGAAATTATACGAGGAAGAAAATGTACGCGTGTTTATTCAGGCGGGTGCAGGTGGTTTGATTGGATTTGTAGACGATACATTAAAAGGTAAATCATATAGTGCGATCGCTGCGAATGTACCTACACGCGGTGGTTTGGATCAGTTACAACGAGTAATGGCTGCATTGTTTGTGGAAGGGAAAGCGGTAAATCTGGCATTTTTAGGGATTTCGCCGAAAGGCAAATCGGGTATGCCTTTGCAATTAGGCTCACCGTTTATTAAAGAACTGGATAGTTTAAAGGGATTATCCCTTCCTGCTCCTGCTATGAAGCCGGCATTTGCCACCGTTCGAAAACCTGTTTTACAGGCATTTCTCCAAAATGTAGATGAGATCACGGCTATCCAGGATGAAATCATTGCATTATTCAATGATCCGATCACTGTACAACCCATTTCTCATACACTCAATATTTCCCTGGAAAACACGCCTTACCTCATCGACCACGCATTGGTAAAACAAAAACCCGGATGGCCCATTAAAGAGGATATGGACCCCGTTATACCCATGACGATGATCTTTGAGCTATTTGGTGACGTGGCCCGTGCAAACGGACAGAATAGGGCTGTAAAACGCATTTACAACATACAGGTGTTCCAATGGATGAACGTGTCCTCTCCTTTCAAAGAAACCATTACCGGTAAGTGGGAAGGGAATGACACTGTGCACATGGACCTTCCAAATTATGCCAACGCCAGTGTGCAACTGACTAAACAATATCCGGTACCACCTGCAAGGGATTTTTCCATTGGCGCCTCATTAGGCAGTGAATTGTACAAAACACCTGAGCAAATATACGAGCGGCACATGTTCCATGGCCCCGGTTATCAGGGTATCAGGAAGATTGTGCACATGGGAGAAAAAGGTATCACCGGCATCATCGAAAGCAGCACGGGCAAAGGATCCTTATTAGACAACGCCGGCCAGTTGTTCGGACTGTGGTTACAGCTGATCTTAACGAAAGACAGGATCGCATTTCCCGTAAAGATCCATGAAATCGCTTTCTATGGTGATATGCAGGATCAATCCGGCAGCTTTGAATGCACGTGTCAGCTCACTGAACTGAATGACGAATTTGCGACTGCTGATTTTGTCATTAAAAAAGCAGGACAGATCTGGGCCATCGTTACCGGTTGGCAAAACAGAAGGCTTGAAATTGATGAAGCCCTCTGGCAGATCTCCATGGCGCCTTTACAAAATAAGCTGGCGAAAGAGATTGCACAGGGTGTATTCACTTTCAACAATGCTTACCAGCGTGTGGTATCATGGGATTTTATTCAGAAGCGCTACCTGAACCAGGCAGAAAAAGCATTTGTAAAAGGGTTGATGCCCATGAAGCGTAAAGAACGGATCATCAGTCGCGTGGCCGCCAAAGACGCTGTGCGGGCGGTGTTACAACACCATTGCTTCCCGATAGAATTTGAAATCAAAAACAATGCTGCCGGTGCACCTTATGTAGCAGGTGTGGAAGGTATTCAACTGAGTATCGCACACAAAGGCATGGAAGCCGTGGCGATTGCCCGTTATCACCAACCCGTAGGCATTGACATAGAAGAGATAAAACCACAGAGCGAAGGCTTTTGTGAACTGGTGTTCAGTGTTACAGAACTGGAGCTGTTGCCCCCTGAGAACCGCGATGAATGGATCATTCGTGCCTGGGTCGCCAAAGAAGCCTATGGCAAATACCTGGGCAAAGGGCTCCAGGGCAATCCAAAAGGATATACCATTACCGCTATCACTGGTGATGAACTGACTATTAACGATATCAACATTAAGACAATTAAACACAACAATTTTATAATCGGATGGACGCTATAGCTGCACACAAACTGAACAGCGAAGAGATCTTCGCCTTGCTGAAACAATTCATAACTGAGGTAATCGGAGAAGAGTTCGTAGAAGATATGGACATCACCAAAGAAAGCTCTTTTACACGGGATCTGGAAATGGACAGTATCGAGATCGTGTCCTTTTCAGAGAAAGTGAAGAGTCACTTTGGCGAACATGTAGACTTTACAGGATGGCTCTCCAACATGGACCTCGACCAGCTGATCAATCTCAGTCTGGGTGACATTATAAAATACATTGAACAATGCCAGTAATCAAAATCAATCACACCTCCGTTCATGTACAGGAAATGAACAAAGGTGCAAAGGAAACCATTTTGCTGATCCATGGAATGTTCAGCAATCTGTCCGTTTACTATTTCAACATTGCCCCAATTCTGGCCAAACAATTTCATGTAGTCATGTATGACCTGAAGAGTCATGGCATGAGCGGTAAGGAGAAAGATGGTTATGACCTGAACGCCCTCACCGACGATCTGTTAGCCCTGATGGAAACCTTAGAACTCAAAGCGGTACACCTGGTAGGTTATAGCTTCGGCGGACTGGTAGCCCTGCGCATGGCGAGCCGGTTCCCCGGTAGGGTCAGGAAACTTGCGGTCATCGAAGCGCCTGATCCGGGCGAAAATGAAAGACTGGGCATCATCGATATGTACAGCAAAGAGTTTCTGATCGACTACATCAACAACTTTACTGACACCACAAAGTTTAAGATGGGCAAGCGACAGCTGGAAAAAAACCATCGCATGTACGAATACCTGTTCAATGAAACATCCATCAAAGCTGACCTGCGCAAAGAACGTGGCTTCTTCTCAGGCAAAGAGATCGGGTATATCAAACAGGATACGTTATTGCTCTATGGCAAAGACTCTGACTGCGTACCCTCCGGACAAACTTTATATGACAGACTCACCCGTTCCAAGCTCGCTTTACTGAACGGGGATCATAATCTGCCGCTACAACAGCCGGAAGAAACGGCGTTACGATTAAAAGACTTCTTCGAAGGATGGCAGAGCAAATTCAGACAAATCAATAATAGAATATGGCAAGGTTTGCGTTTATAGTTCCTCCCTTACATGGGCATGTGAACCCAACATTGAGCCTCGGTGCTGAATTATTGAAAAGAGGGCACGAAGTAGGCTGGATCACCCTGGACCCCGCACTGGGCAATAGATTGCCAGCCGGTGGTCAGCTGCTGCTCGCCGAGTATAACGACGATAGCGAAGACTACCTGGAACAGATCCATAAAAAGAATGTATCCGGCATTGAAAGTATCAAGTTCCTTTACGAAGAGGTACTGATACCCCTGAACAGATTTATGTACGATGGCATCAATACCATCCTGGATAGCTTCAAACCTGATGTAGTGATCAATGACCACCAGCTATTTGCCGGTGCCATTGCGGCTTACAACAGGAATATGCCTTACGCTACTTCTGTGACTGCACCAGCAGCGATCAAGATGGTTGAAGACCTGCCCGGTGTACACGATTGGGAAGTAAAACAGATCGTAGGACTACAACAGGAACTCGGTGTACCAGGGAATACCGCTGTTGTACTTTCTGAAAAACTCACATTGGTATATACTTCAAAAGATTTCTTCGGTTATATGGACACACCGGAGCATTACAAGTTCATCGGCCCCGTGTTCAATAACCGGCATACTGTACCCCCTTTTAACTGGGAACAACTGTCGCAGATGGGTGCCCATCCAAGGATACTGGTCTCGATAGGCACTACATTCGATCACGCCTATAAAAAAGAATTCTTTGGAAAGGTCATTGATGCTTTTAACAACGAGACAGTGACAGTAATAGTCGTATCAGATGAAAGTCTCTTTGAGAGCTGGCCTTCTAATTTTATTGTGCAGGACCGCGTACCACAGCTGGATCTGTTGCCACACCTGGATGCCGTGGTTTGCCATGGAGGTCATAATACCGTGTGCGAAACGCTTTCGCATGGATTGCCACTGGTTGTGATTCCTATTGCTTATGATCAATCGCATGTAGCAGGTCAGGTCACACAGGCAGAGAGTGGTGTACGGCTGAACTTTAAACGTTTCAAGGCACCACATCTTCGTGAAGCTGTATTCGAGATCCTGAAAAACCCGGCGTATAAACAAGCCGCACAACGTATCCGGGATTCATTTGAACGTTCTGGTGGCGCCGCTACAGCAGCCGATCTGCTGGAAGACCTGGCGCCTGTCGTTCCCCCTTATGGTATGACGATGAACCAGGCATTTTACCGCAACAAAGTTTATTAATCTATCTTAAAAACCACTATCCTATGTCTAAATTCATGTTTGTAGTACCGCCCTTCTTCGGGCATATCAGTCCCACCCTCAGTGTAGGCAGCAGCCTGATTGCGAAGGGACATGAAGTGATATGGGTAGGCTTGAAAGAACTGGCTCCCGAGCATATTCCTGCAGGAGGAAAATTCATCGTACCACATGCAGAGCTGGCGGAATACCAGACTGCTATCCATCATATTTTACAAAAGCAGGACGAAGGTCCGAAACTATCTGGGGTAGAGACCCTGAAACTGGCTCTGGAAGAGACTTACCTCCCCTTCTGCCGTATTATGATCAATGGTGTAAACAGGGTAGCTGATGAGTTTCAGCCGGATGTGATTGTAAGTGATTGCATCACTTTTGCAGGTGCCATCTGTGCTCATCAAAAAGATATTCCCTGCGTAACGACTACACCTGTACCTCCTGATGTGACAGCAGATAGTATGCAGTCACCCAAGATCTTCGAATGGCAGCAGAACCTGATCAAAGGCCTGCATCATGAGATGGGCATTTACTCAGGCGAGTTTGCCATTCATTCAAGAGAGATGAATATTGTATTTACTTCTGAAGAGTTCTCAGGGTGTAAGGAACCTTTGCCACACATGCGTTTTATTGGACCTGTAAAGGGCAGACCGAATAATACACCGTTCGACTGGGATCGTTTATCAAGAGCCATCGGACCAAAGGTATTCGTGTCGTTAGGTACATTATTGGTAGATATCAGAAAGGAATTTTTTGGCAAACTGATAGAAGCATTTGCCAATGAACCATTGACCATCGTTGCAGCGACTGATCCGGGGATTTTTGAAACCTGGCCGGACAACTTCATTGTACAGGGCTATGTACCACAAACACAACTGATGCCGCATATGGATGCGGTAATCTGTCATGGTGGTTTCAACACGGTGAACGATGCTTTCCTGAATGGGTTACCTATGCTCATCACTCCCATCGCATACGATCATTTCCACACTGCATCACTCATTGAAAATGCAGGGTGTGGTATCAAGCTGCGCTACAAGCGGCTACGGGTCAGCGATCTGCGGGATTCTATGTGGGAAGTTTTACAAAATGAAAAATACAGAAAAGGCGCACAGCACATCAGAGATACATTTATACAGGCTGGAGGAAACGATAAAGCGGTAGAGCTATTAGAAACTTTTGCACAACGCACTAAAGCAAGGTTAACTGCATGAAAAGAAAATTACTCTTTCCCGAAAGGCTGATGTTGGGAGATGGCAACACACCTTTCAATGTCGTATCTGCTATCCGTATCAAAGGGTCAATCTCAGAAGAGAACCTGGTACATGCACTGGCTTGTATTCAGGCCAAACATCCTTTGCTCAGGGCAAACATTATCGATGACCACTATGTAGTGCAGGAACAACCTGGTACCATTCCTTTGAAGATCGTTCATAGCACTGATTGGATCACGGTCACTTTAGCAGAACTGGCCCAGCCTTTTGACACGGCTACCGCACCACTGGCAAGAGTGACCTGGATCAGAACACTGCATTATTCAGACCTGGTGCTCTCGCTGCATCATTGTCTTTGTGATGGCGGGGGCCGGTGGGCATTGATGAAGGAAATCATCGCCCTGCTGGATAATCCTTCAAAGGATATTGGCATGCATCGTTCTTTATTGACAATTGAAGATATTATTCCTGCAGCGCAACGTACAGGGTGGCCATTAATGAAAGCAAAGTTAGTAGGCGGCATTGTTAAATATGGTTCTCAACTACTGGCCGCGCTGGTTTCCACAAAAGGGAAGTCAAAAACCAACCGTGAAAAGGACTACCTGTTACACTGGAAACTGGATGAGGGCATGACATCCGCACTGGTACGTCAGTGTAAGGCCATGGGTGTTACCGTGAATACCGCCCTCTGTGTAGCACTGGCCAGTGCTTTCAGAAAAGTAAAGGGAGAACAGGGTGCTGCTAAGGTGACCTGTCCCGTAGATATCCGGAAGTATGTACCGGCTATTACCAAAGATTCCATCTTCTCCGTAGGTCTTTCCATTACACTGGAAATTCCGGATGAACACACCCGGCCTTTCTGGACAAGGGTGCAGCTGTTACAGCCCATCGCTACTGACAAACAGAAAAGACTGGACACTTCTATGGTACATGCCCTGGAATATGCACATTCCGCTATTCCACACATGATCAAATTCCTGACGTATGGCAAACTCAATTATAACCTGATGTTTTCCAACATGGGACAACTGGATATTGATGAGCACTGGCGAACCTTTGATATCGAAACAGTATTTAGTCCCGCCGTGATCGGTCCTTTTGCTAATCCGAATACAGTATTGACCTGTACATATAAAGGGCAGATGGATTTCACATTTATTTCCAATGATGACTTTTTAGCACTGGACGATGCCCGGGCTATTAAAGACGCTCTCCTCAAAATATTAAAAGAAGTACTACCCAGCACCACACCAATTTTAACCATATGAACAGAAAATTAACTGTTGGAGAGAGGGTCATGTATGTATCCTCTGAGGCACCTGTGAATTGTATATTTCCCGTAAAAATCAAAGGGCAGATCAATCAGGAAAGACTGGAACAGGCCCTGCTGAAGTTGCAGCTAAAACATCCGCTATTGAGAGTGGTGATCAGAGAAGATGAAAAAGGAGCGCCTTATTATGTAACAGATACGCAGATCGCGCCGATTCCTATTGATATACGTGAACGTTATACAAACGAGGACTGGCAACAGGTGAGTGTGGATGAGTGGTACCGGCCGTTCGAGGTCACTAAGGGGCCACTGGCAAGGGTGGTTTGGCTGAAATCGGATATGGTTTCGGAATTATTGCTGGTTTGTCCACATTGTATTTGTGACGGGAGTTCTATTCTGACATTGTTGCGGGAGTTGCTGATGGGGTTGGATAATCCTTTGTTGGATCTGCCGCCTTATCCTTCTTTTGAGCATATATCTGAGTTATTGCCTTTATCGCTGTTGGATAATAAAAAATTCAAACTCCGGGCCAGCGTGATTGGGAAGATAGCGGGATTGGTATTGTGGTTGAAAACGCGGGGATTAAAGCCGGTGACCAGCAGGGGGTATTTATTAAACTGGAAACTGAGCCAGGAGTTGAGTAATACGCTGGTATACCGGTGTAAGGAGGAAGGGACTTCTCTTTTTGCGGCCATTTCAGTGGCTTTTCTGGAAGCCTTTAGGCAGGTGAGAACATCGCAGGCGCATAATAAGCTCATTTGCCCGGTAGATATCAGGAGATTTGTACCTGAGATCGCGCAGGATGAACTGTTTGCATTTGCACCTATTGTAGAATTATCTGCGGATACCAGTGCCCTGAACGATTTCTGGTCCAAGACCCGGAGTTTTAAGAATGACCTGATGGCGAAGATTGACAAGATCAATATCCACGAGTTATTATACATGGGGGAGCATTTTCATAGTTCCCTGCCCAGGATGGTGACATTTTTGAAAACGACAGATGGTACGCATGATGTGACCTTATCAAATATGGGGAAATTACACCTACCGGAGAGTTTTGAGACTTTCGAGCTGGAAACGGTGTATAGTCCGAGTGCCGGTTTTCCCTGGCGCAATCCGAATACATTGGTGGCTTCTACCTACAAAGGGCTGCTTGATTTTACATTTATTTCCAACGAGGCTTTCCTACCTGAAAGTGATGCCCGGGCGATACAAATGAAGGCGATCAGTATCCTTCAGGAGAAAAGCCGTATAAAACAAACTTATGGGGTCAAGGGATAAATTGCTAAAGACCTTCACACGTAAACAATTATATATTTATTTCATAACCAACCTGCTGATCAATGCCGTTGTACCCTACTTTGGGTTCGACGACAGGCATGCAGTCAGTTTATTCAGGGGAGCGCATTCCATGGCGCGTTTTCTGATTCCCATGGCGATCTTTCTGCCATTTGGGATTACGTTCGACATATTAAAGAAATACTTTACGCTTTTGGAGAAAGAGGGGTTGGCATTTATGTTGCCTTCTCACAATTCAAAGTTGTCATTTATGCTAAGAATGGCTGGTGTCAATGCTTTGGCAACGGTAATTGTGGTTACGGGGGCTATGTGGATCATCCATGTGAGTATGCCAGCAGGGTATAGTTTTGAGGGAACCTGGCTGGCGATTATTTCAGGGGTGATAGCAGGTGGATTGGCGATCCTGTTTACCTGGTTGCCGCTATATGTAGTGAAAAAACTGCCGTCTGCGTAATATTACATAATTTAGTGACTGTGATGCCCGTTATTAACCCGATAACGAGCGTCGCTATCATTAAATTCACATGGATGAAAAGGTTTCTAGCATTTTTCATGCTCCTGCTCCCCATAGCACTGAGCGCACAGACAAAACTTTCCGCTAATATAGCAGAAGACTTTTCCAATAGGGTAGCAGAACGCTATCAACAAAAGAATCATCAGGCCGAGCTTTTCATTGCCGACCAGCTTTCCAAGAGCGGGACCGGCGGGTTGGATATTGATAAGACCATGACCGATCTGAAAAGTGATCCGGCGGCATTGGATGAATCCCTGAAGTTTTTGTTCCAGTATAATGACTGTAACCGTCAGACCCTGATTGCGTATTTCCGTGAGATGGGGGTGCTGAGTGGCAGCGTGTTTCCACTGGCGACTTATACAGTGAATAAGTATAAGAATGAAAGTAAGACATTGATTGAAGAGAAAGCGACTATTATAAAGATGGGCGCAATGCCGGTAGCTGCAGCAACACCACAGCCTATTCCAGCTAAGAAACCAGCAACTGCCAGGAAGGTTTCTTCTGAAGAGGAAGCTACGACTGTATCTCATGAAAATGATAATACCCCTACAGCGGCATCTGCGGGTGTTGCAGAACCAGGTGATTCTACTGCAGCGACTGCTGCTGCAGGTGGAGAAGATTATAACTGGGATGTACGTACACTTTTCAAACTGCGTACCCCTCAGGAACTGGAAAATCTGTATGGGAAAGAGAATGTAGTGTATCGTGGTACTACAGACCTGGCAGGCAATGATGCGGGTAATGCATATTTCGTATTCCCTGATACTGACAATGAAATGCAGGTGATATTTGATGGTGATAAGAGTCCGACTATTACTTTTACAAAGCCACATGCTAAGTGGAAATCTCCATTTGGAATTAAAGTAGGTGATCCTTTGGATAAGGTGGTGAAGGTGAATGGCCGTGATTTCAAGATCAATGGTTTTGAGTGGACAGATGGTGGGATTGTGAATAGCTGGGAAGGTGGACAAATTGCGGGCAAAGGAGTGTTAGTGTTGTTTAAGGCGAATAATTCCGGTGATCCGAATATGTATGATAAGGTGACGGGCGATAAGAAGGTGAAGACGGATATGGGGGTGTTGAAGAAGTTGGAGGTAGTGGTGGATAAGATAGAGTTTAAGAGTAATTGAGTTTAAGCGTTTTTATAAATAGGAAAAGCGTNNACGCTTTTCCTATTTATAAAGGGTATATCGACGCCTGTAGGCGCCGATGGACCCTATACCAGCAGGTGATTATCTACTGCATATTTTATTAGCATGGCGGTGTTCTTTACTTCCAGTTTTGCCAGCAAGTTCTTCCTGTGGCTATTTACTGTATCTGCACTAATGAACAACTTCTCCGCTATTTCAGGATTTGTATTGCCTTCGGCAATTAATGATAGGATTTCTTTTTCCCGCCTTGTCAGGTGATGCTTTTTCCCTTCCCCTAACAACTGACTCACTCCCGGCGAGAAATAGGTTCCCCCATTATACACCGTATGAATCGCTTCCAGCAATTCTTCCCTATCCGCATCTTTCATCACATACCCACTCGCTCCATGGGCCATCATCTCAGTTATATATTTCACATCCCGACAGGAGCTTAATGCCAATAGCTTTATGGAAGGATGCGTTACTTTTATAGCCGCACACAAATCCACCCCATCAATATCAGGCAGACATACATCTGTAAGAATTAAATCAATAGCATGTGCTGAAACGAATGACAGGCAGGAGGCACCATTGCGGGCTTGTCCGGCAACGGTGATGTCGGGTGCGCCCTTTAGCAATGCACGCAGCCCTTCCAGGATCAATGGATGATTATCCACAAAATACAGGCGGATCATGGGTTTTCAATTATATGTAATTTACCAAAAAACCGGGTCTTTAAGAAAGCAGGATACACCTGTCCCAGGCGGGCTCCGTATCCTTATCCAGTGCGGCAATCAGCACCAAACCCACTCCGGCGACACCTTCCAGTACACCTTCCTTTATTTCATATTTTCCATCACCATAAAATCCTATACCGGCAGGACTATCATATATATCAATCGTATGTTGTAACCATTTTTCGGCTCCCTGCTGAAAGAGTTTTTCCCCTGTTTCACGGTAAGCCCGGTTGAAGATATGGGCGATGCCCGCACTCCCATGACAGATGCAGGTGTCGTGCACGATGCCGTTCTGAACATCCCTGTTTTGTACGCTGTGGGCCAGTATTTCGTATGCCGGGTTGGTGTATCCGCCATACAGCAGCGTCATGGCAACCGGCAGATCGCCATAACACCAGCCCATACGGCTATGGCTGGCAGTAAGTGCGGTTCCTGCGTTGTTCACAAGCGTTGGATATAGTGAGGGAGAACCGGGGGGATTACTCACTGATAGTAGCCAGTCCAGACTCTTTTCTACCAGATTACCGGCATCAATACCTTTTGCCTTTATCCTTGATAATATACCAACAATGGCAGGCATACCATGGGCCATACCCAAATTGTAACAAGGCTCATCAGGCAAAGAAGGTACTGTTTGCCTGGAAAAATGATCTTCCCAGGTAATGCCGTTTGGGAGATGAGTGGCAGTATTTGCTAATGCTATTGCGATTTCTGATAACCGTGGGTCTGGCGTTTCTTTTTCCAGAAAATATAATGCTATACCCAGCCCTTCGTGAAGGAAATCGTATCGCTTATTGTTCAGGTCTGCTATCATCTGGTCGCCCAGTAGCACATCTACTTCAGAGAAGATCTCGTCCATATCACCATCCACAAAACCCTGGTTCATGAGGTGTTGAATACACCATACTTCGCCGGCAATGCCATTGCAATGCGTAGGCAACAACGCATGGGATGACATCGCTTCTATACTGCTGAGTATAAGCGCATGTACCTTTTCAAGGTATTCTTCTTTTCCGGTGAGTTGGTAGTAGTAGGCGTAGAATAAAGCACAACCGGTGTGCCCTCCCAGTAATCCGGGTTGATGATCTGTTTTGAGGAGTTGGTCTAGCTGCAGACTGATGTCTTTCAGGATATGGGTTACTCTTTTCTGATACATATCCGTAAACTACGAAAAGGGGCTCACTTTATGGCAAGCCCCTTTTCCAATACTCAATATCTGCAGGAGTCAATACTGCAAATGGAGAGTACATGACTTGCGTTTTGAGTGCATACCGCACTACCTGATTCGGCTTTGTCCTTTTTGGTGCCTTGCAGGGATGCGATTTTCACTTTGCTTAAGTTCAATTTTTTGGTGGATTCCTTTTTCATGAGATGCTTTTTTAAGGATGATTAACGAACTGTTGGCGTGCACTTAAAAAAGCTGCAACCAGTGACGAGCGTGGGCTTTTTTTCTTCAGGTTGCCGGGCTTTCAGGTTCGCAATGTGGATCTTGCCGAGGGAGAGCTTTTTAGCTGTTTGCTTTTTCATGGTTAATAGAATTTATTAAAAGATAAAGAGAATATACTCAGTCGCAGGGCGATTTTGACAACTTATTGTCCAGTTGGAAAAATTTCCCCCTTTCAGGGTATCTTGCAGCTAAGACAATAATGTTATCTTACTATACTTAGCCCATCCTATATGATCACCGTCAAGGACTTTTATTTAGTACGAACTCCTTTACAGTCTATACAGTTCTTAGATCAGTTTCAGCAAATTGATATGGCGGCACTACCTGCCAAATTGTTTTCCCTGTTCCAAGATCCGACTTTGCAGGAATCGATTTATATCGCTTCGCCGGAGTTGTACCAGGAGCTCATGAAGTGGCTGCAGGGTGGCACAGGTAGTGAGAAAATGTGTATGGCGCTATATAGGTATGTGCTAAGAATGAGTACGCGGTGTACGCCGTATGGCTTGTTTGCAGGGTGCGCTACGGGGTACTTTTCGGATGTTACTGCTATTAAAATCGGTCAGGAGCATAGGAAACATTGCCGACTGGATATGAACTATGTGGCAGAGCTGGCAGCGATGATCACACAGTTGCCCGAGGTAAAGGTGCAATTACGGTATTTCCCTAATAATTCTATTTACCCGGTAGCGGATACTTTCCGGTATGCAGGGTTTACGGTGAAAAATAAATTCAGAAACTACGAACTGGCGGCGGTAAGCAGGAGTCCATATCTGGAAACACTATTGTCTGTAGCTGGCGCTGGCGCAACGATCGATCAATTGTGTGCAGCGATTGTGGACGAGGAGATTATGGAGGAGGATGCGCGTGAGTTTATAGATGAGCTGATTGTAAATCAGCTATTAGTAAGTGAACTAGAACCGACAGTCACAGGCGATGAATTCTTTTCTTACTTATTAAAGCGGTTATCCACATTATCAGGTACGGAGCAGATCGCTCATACTTTACAACAGATTCAACAATTATTGTCAGATTCGGCTGCGGGTGTGGATAAGTACCTGCGTACCCATGCTTTGGTGCAGGAATTATTACCTGATACGAAAAGTAAAGACCTGGTACAGACGGATCTGTTTCTGGCAACTACACAGAATACAATTAGTTCTTCCTTAATCAAAGACTTGCAGGACCAGGTATTGCCGTTGTGGAAAATGGCGAAACCGAATACCAATTCGGATATGACCAACTTCATGAACCGCTTCAGAGAGCGGTATGAAGACCAGGAAATACCACTGGCGTTAGCGTTGGATAATGAGGCGGGTATTGGATATGCCCATAGTCAGTCGGATCATACTCCATTGATTGATGACCTGGCCATCACTACAAATGAGGAGCAGACGAATATGCAGTGGAGTAAGTTCCGGAGTTTTCAGCTGGAGAAACTGCATGTTTGTATGCAACAGGGGCTATCATCACTGGAGTTGACAGATGCAGATCTGGAAACGTTGAAAAACCCGGTGCCCGTGGTGTTGCCATCCAGTATGTACCTGATGGGGAGTCTGCATGGCAGTAGTGCCGAGGCGATAGATAATGGGGACTATCTGTTTGAGTTCAATGGTTTCAGTGGCCCTTCTTCTGCAAATTTATTAGGTCGGTTTTGTCATGGAGATGCACAGTTATTGGCGCATGTTCGTGAATGTTTACGGGAGGAAGAACAACAGGATCCAGCTGTAATTTATGCAGAGGTTGTGCATTTGCCGGAAGCGAGAACGGGGAATATCCTGCTGCGTCCTCAATTGAGAGCATATGAAATTGTGTATCTCGGTAATGGTAGTGTACCGGCAGAAAATCAATTTCCGATTACAGATCTGATGATCAGTGTGCGTCAGAATAAAATCGTGTTGCGCTCTAAGAGATATAATAAACGAGTGATTCCAAGACTAAGTACGGCGCATAATTTTGCCCGGAATAGTCTGCCGGTGTATCATTTTCTCTGTGATCTGCAATCGCATATGGCGGCTGGCTGGCAATGGCATTTGCCGGTACAACCGGCTTTTTTACCGAGGGTAAGTTATAAAAAAATCGTGCTGAGCAAGGCGACCTGGCATTTGAAAAAGGGAGATGCTATAAAGGCTTTGCACCTGCCTCGGTACATTACCATTATGGAAGGCGATAATGAGCTGTTCATAGATATGGAGAATGCCGTGAGTGTGAAACTGCTACAGACAATGCTGGAAAAGAAAGAGAAGATCACGTTGCAGGAAGTGATTGGAACGCCGGATCAATGCTGGATTCAGGGTGCATCAGGACGATTTACGAATGAGTTGATTATCCCTTTTGCGAATAAAGTAACGGTTGCATCAACTTTGCACACTAACGGGTCTGAGCCTGCACGTAGGTTTATCACAGGTAGTGAGTGGCTCTATATCAAACTATATGGAGGCAGCAAAACAACAGAAGATATGCTGACTACTGTAGTAGCGCCACTGATTGCACAGGTGGAAGCAGCACAGCTGGCGGATAAATGGTTTTTTATAAGGTACAATGATCCGGAACATCATATCCGGTTACGGTTTCACAATAACAGTGATCCCACCTTCTGGCACCAGATCCTGCACTTGCTGCATGAACAGCTGGGCCAGTATCAGAAACAGGAATTAATCTATAAAGTACAGACAGATACCTATGTGAGAGAGGTGGAAAGATATGGGGCAGCTACCATGGAGTTCAGTGAACATGTGTTTCATGCAGATAGTAAAGCAGTACTAAATTGTATCTGCCAGCTGGAAGGTGAAGAAGGTGAACGCTACAGATGGCTATTAGGTGCCAGAGGTGTAGATGTATTATTACAGGATTTTGGGTATGATCTGGCCAGAAGAGCGGGTATCATGAAAGCCATCAGGGAAGGTTTCTTCCAGGAGTTTGGCGGCTCACAGGATTTACAAACACAATTGAATAGTAAGTATAGACAAGAGATGCGGCAGTTGAGTAGCTTTCTCGATCCCAGACAGGATGTGGAGAATGGCATTGAGGGATTGTTTGATGAGCGATCTGCTTTTATCAGGGAGATGATTCCTGCCGATATTGCTGCTGACGATTTACTACCTAGTTATATCCACATGTTTTTGAACAGGATCTTATTAACAGGGCAGCGCAAGCATGAACTGGTGTTGTACCATTTTCTGAGTAAATATTATGACTCGCAACTGGCGATTCAGAAGAAGGCACGGGGCTGACTAAAAGTAAAATGAAGGCGCTGAGAATTGCGTAAAAGCCATTTCGTCTCCATCACCTACCCGAGAGGGGGTACCTTTTTAGACAGCCCCATAGCATTTATTTTATTACGCCTGCAGGCACTTTGCCATCTACCTTGCCTAAGTCGAGTTTCAACAATTCAGCAATGATAGGGGCTACATCAGTGACGTTCATTTCTTTGACATGTCCACCCTGTTTGATACCAGCACCATAAGCGACAAAGCCGGTCTGAATTTCTTTGAAGTCAGGATAGTAGCCATGGGTACCACCTTTAGCGGGCTTGATGAATTCTCCTTTCTTTGAACTACCAATCGTTACATGACCTAAAGCTGTAATAGCCATAGCCGCATTGGGATCAGCACCTATTTTATCCAGTTGCTGACGATCTAAGATCCTGAACATTTTCTGCTGGTCAGCGGGTAAGGCTTTCAGTATGGCGATCACTTTATCCACAGTTGCTTCGTCGTTCTTATCTTCCAGGTGAAGGAAAGCAGAACCGCCGCAGGCGTGGAATTGCGCCTTGATAGCGTTTTTAACCAATAATACATTTGGATTAAAAGACTTTTCAATATTCACAAACCCATGGTCACCGGTAACGATGATGGTCGTGTTATCGGCAATACCAGCTCTCTTCACCGCTTCCAGAATAGTACCGATGGCTCTGTCAGCACCGGATACTGATTTTCTGACAAGGTAACCGTCACGACCAATCTGGTGTTCGTAGTGATCAGTACATGGGAAGTGCAGGGTAATGAAAGCTGGTTTATATTTCTGAATCAGGTAACCGCTGATTCTGGCAATGTTTTCATCAAAGATCAATTCTCCGTTGTTCATCGCCCAGTCATCTTCCTGTATTTTGCCCGTAGCGCTATCTTGTACTTCCTGCCAAAGCGTGGATGGATTTCCATATTCAGCCATCGCTACCCTTCTGTCTTTGTTTTTGTCCAATGGCCATACATCAGGAATGTTATAATCAACCGGTGCATGTACTGTTACGGGCCAGATCACACTGGCAGATTTCTTCCCAGCTTTGTGTACGGCATCAAAGAGGGTTGGTACTTTCAATGAATCGTAATAGAAATACCATACACCGGTCGCCCCCTTTGGCTCGTAAGGAGTGTTGTAATAAATACCGTGCTTCATTGGTGTAACACCTGTGATGAGAGAGGTGTGATTGGGATAGGTTACAGTTGGAAATACGCTGTTGACACCATCCGCATAGGCCCCGCTATCTTTCATCATACGCAGGTTTACCATTCCCCAGGAAGCGTCCTGGTAAAAGTCGGGTCTAAAGCCATCAATGGTTATTAAGATGACATGCTCCGCCTGTTGGGCGAAGGTGGTGAATGCCAGCATGAGTAATGCGGGAACGAGTAATATCTTTTTCATAATAGATAAATAACTCCTCTATGATAAGCATACCGCCAGCATTTGGGCGTAATTCATAATTACTTAACAATGGTTTTCTTCTTCTTATACCTGCGGTTGTACCAGATCAGAGTACGGGTCACTGGCAGTAAAACCTGGATCTACCCTTTATAGGGCAAAGATTGGTCTGAGTGAATTGATCTTACTGAGCTGGCTTAGGTAGCGCCGCTCATCATATCCGTAGTGTTCGAAACCTGGTGCATTCTTCATAGACAGGGCTTTCAGATTCGACATTGGCAATGGATTTCGTTTACCCAAGCTACAAAAAGGTTATTTCCCGATACAGAACTTGCTGAAGATAAAATCCAGCTGGTCCTCATTTGTGATCTGTCCGGTGATCTCACCAAGGAAATGCAGACAACGTCTGATATCCAGCGACAGCAGGTCTCCAGGCAACTGATTGTCTAATCCATTCTTTACATCGATGAGGGACTTCATCACTTCCTGCAGGGCTGCATGGTGGCGGGCATTGGTCACAATGGTCGCTTCCGTGTTGATATCTCCACTCATGACTTTATGTACCAGACGGTTTTTCAGGTCTTCGATATGCTCATGCTGGCGGGCGGAGATATACAAGATGTCTTCCATGCCCCTGAATTTGGATTTATTGGCTTCCAGTCCGGCGATATCAGTTTTATTCCCTACCAGCAGGTAGTTGATATTATCTTTTTTAAAGGCACCGATCTGTTCATGCAGGTCTTCAACACTGGTCTGGTTCACATCAAACATGTATAACACTACACCGGCCTCACGAATTTTCTCCATGGTCTTTTGCACACCGATACTTTCAATAGTGTCATTGCTTTCGCGGATACCAGCTGTATCGATCAATCTGAACAGGATGCCCTGGATATTGAGGATTTCCTCGATCGTATCGCGGGTAGTGCCGGCTATGTCACTTACAATAGCACGGTTTTCATTGAGCAGGGTATTGAGCAGGGTTGATTTTCCGGCGTTGGGTTTGCCGACGATGGCAGTGTTCACGCCATTCTTAATCACGTTCCCCATCTGGAAGGAATCAGCCAGGTGCTTGACCACCTGCATCGCTTCGCTGATGAGTTTATAGAATGAGGTACGGTCAGCAAATTCCACATCTTCCTGACTGAAATCCAGTTCCAGTTCAATCAGTGCAGAGAAGCTGATGAGTTGTTCTCTGAGCGCGAAAAGTTCTTTTGAGAATCCACCTCTCATCTGTTGCATGGCTGTCTGGTGGCTGGCGGCAGAGTTACTGGCAATCAGGTCGGCTACAGATTCTGCCTGGGTCAGGTCCAGCTTGCCATTCAGGAAGGCACGCATGGTATACTCACCGGGTTTTGCCATTCTGGCGCCGGCACGAATACAGGCATCGATGATTTGTTGTTGGATGTAGGGAGAACCATGACAGGAGATTTCCACGATGTTTTCACCGGTGTAAGAGCGGGGCGCTTTATAAAGGCCCACGACTACTTCATCAATGGTACGACCATTCTCCACGATGCTACCGAAATGTAAGGTATGGCTGGCCTGTTTATGCAGGTCTTTGGCTGGAAAGAGCTGGTTGCAGATATCAATGGCATTGGCTCCATTGAGGCGCAGTACAGCAATAGCGCCTACACCGGCGGCAGTAGCGGGGGCTACAATAGTATCATCATATCCTGTAAGATTATTCCCGAGCATCATAATTTCATTTGCAAATCAGACGGCAATATACCAATAAATAAAAACACCCTGTCATGGCTAGGCCGTGACAGGGTGTTTTCTATTAAGCGTACGTTAGTACTACTCTTGCAGTGTGAAGCGGATAGGCAGGTTGAACTGAACTGATACCTGACGGCCGTTCTGTTTACCAGCTTTCCATTTAGGCATGATTTTCACCACGCGGATAGCTTCTTCTTCAAGACCACCACCTTTCGCAGCACCTACAGTTTTCACATCTTTGATGTTACCTTCTGAGTCTACTACGAACTGTACGAATACAGTACCTGAGATCGCATTTTCCTGTGCTACGCGAGGATAGTGGATGTTTTTGCTCAGGAACTTCGCGAGTGCTTCTTCACCACCTGGGAAGGTAGGAGGCTGTTCTACGAATGTGAAGATCTCTTCTTTAGCCGGAGCTGGAGGAGCTTCTACCACACCTGTACCTTTACTGTCTTCCAGCAATCCTGGGTCGATACCATTAGGATCACCTTCTACTGTTTTAGTACTTACAGCTTTATCTTTCAGGTCCTCTTGTTTAGGTGGCACCTCATCTGGTGGCACTTCACTATCTTTTTTGATAATGGGAGGCGTGAACTGCACTGAAGGCTTCACCGGTGGCGGTGGAGCTGGTGGAGGTGGAGGTGGAGGAGGTGTTTTTGGATCATCTGGGATCTTTACGTCCTCCATCTTGATTGTTTCGATAACGGGCTTGTTAGGGTTATCCCTTTCAGCCTTCATTATCGCTGTATTGATAGCGTAACCTACGATAACAAGCAACATCAGCGCTGCGCTGCCGATGAGGGCATTGCGCACCCTTTTGTTGTATTGTCTTCTAAGGTCATAAGCTCCATATTCCTTATTCCTGTTCTCAAACAGGATATCCAGAAAGTCGGAGTTTAAGATTTTAGCGGTATCCATTGTTTCAATTTTTAAGATGGATGCAAAAGTTAGTTAGTTCCTCAATTACTGGTTGCCGCCACCACCGCCGTTAGCAGCTTCTGTCTGATGGATCCAGGTTTTATCCTGGTCACTGATGTCGACAGTAGCGTAACGTTGAATACGGTTGATAGCCATTTCATCCAGGATGTCTACAAAGTTCTTATACTTGGCATCATCATCTGCCTTGATAATCACTACAACATCTTCAGGCTCACCTTTTGCATTTCTCAATTTTGCAACATCATCCCGCTTTTTAATGATAACATCGCGGATGCCATCTTTATTAGCAAAGCTAGTCGCCTTGAAAAAATCAGGATTAGCAGAGGCACTTGGGTCCTGTGCTAAGCCTTCATAATAGTATACTCGATTGTCTTTTCCAAGCAATATAGTGAGGGCTGTACTTTCCTTAACCTTGTTTTGCTCTTCTTCATTCTTTGTATCCTTCGGCATGATCAAGTCCATTGTTTTGGGCTTGCTCATGGTAGTAGTCAACATGAAGAAGGTGATCAAGAGAAAGCCGAGGTCCACCATCGGAGTCATGTCTACACGGGTAGAATGCTTTTTGGATTTGGTACCCTGGTGTTTCTTCCCACCGCCACTACTGCTGGTATCCATTTCTGCCATAGTAGCTCTTTTTTTTAGTTTTCAAAAGCAACTCAGCGCCTCAGCACTGCCTGCCGTTTACTTTTCTATTCTTCTTTCTTGTCACCGCCTTGTGCACGAGCCAAAGCAGCAGCAGTACCTGGAGGTGGTGCCTCAAGGTTAGTCACCAGATTCAGCTTCTGAATACCTTTCTTTTTGAAAGTATCCAGCACGTCCTTGATCTTAGGATAAGGGGTGCTATTATCAGCCTTTATACAATACTGCAATCTGGGGTTACCACCCTGTGCAGATCTTGCATACTCGATCCATACTGCTACCTCATTGTTAGCGGAATCAGTAGGGATACCTGTTTCGAGACCGGATTTCTTACGTTCTGCTGTTTTCAGCGCGAGGTAAGATTTGAGATTCTTCAGCTCAGTACCAACACTGGAACCGATAATGAAGTTGTTCATCTCTTTTGCATCCAGACCCAATTTATACTGGGTATTCAGGTCTTCGATCAGTCTCTGACGTTTAGGCTGGCCATCCATACTAAAGAATACCCTTCCATTCTCGTCAATTGTTAACATGATTACATCGGAATCAGGCAACAATTTGGTGTTGATTGAAGACGGAGTTACCACAGTTACCGGTTCATCCGGCTTAAACTTAGTCGCCAGCATGAAGAACGTGAGCAGCAGGAAAGCCACATCACACATCGCGGTCATGTCAACCAGCGTGCTCTTCCTAGCCATTTTAACTTTTGGCATCTTTACTCCTTTTTGGTTTACTTATAAGATTCAAAACCGCATTTTTTCCACACAAATAATTAAAAATTATTTGTGGTTCGCAGCGAAGCTCTGAGTTAAAGTAAAGCCAGACTCGTCGATAGCGTAAGTGATGCTATCAATGTTTGTAGTAAAGTAGTTATACATGATGATCGCAACTGCTGAAGTAGAGATACCCAGAGCGGTGTTGATCAACGCTTCAGAGATACCACCTGCCAGTTTACCAGAATCCGGAGCACCAGAAGCTGACATCGCAGAGAAGGATTTGATCATACCCAATACTGTACCAAACAGACCTAACAGGGTAGCTACGGAAGCAATAGTGGACAGGAACACCAGGTTCTTTTCCATCATAGGCAGTTCCAGGGAAGTTGTTTCTTCGATCTCTTGCTTGATAGCCTGAATTTTCTGCTCAGTATCCAGCTCAGTGTTAGTGATCATTTCTTTGTACTTCTTCAGACCAGCTTTCAGTACATTACCAACGGAACCTTTTTGTTTGTCGCACTCAGCCAGAGCAGCGTCAACATTTTTGTTAGCCAGGTGATATTGAACCTTTCTTACCAGCTCAGCACCGCTAAACTTACCTTTCGCTCTGGAGATATAGAGGAAACGCTCGATTACGAAAGTGATACAAATCAGTAATACAGAGATCAGGATAGGTACGATGATACCACCCATGTAAACTGTACCAAACCATTTGCCTAATCCTTCTTCAACCGGATGTGAGTTTTCGTTGATAATACCACCCTGGAAGTTGTTAGGATTACCTAATACAAACATGTAAAAAAGAATACCTATTACGATACAAACAGGCACAGCCAGCATTGCAAATGCATTGTTTGATTTCTTAGGTTGATGAGATGAATTCGCTTTGGCAGAAGCTGCAGTCACAGTTGTTTTAGTCTCAGCCATGTTGATTGAATTTTAGTGTTAAAGATTAAACTATTGTTTTTTTGTTATTTCTGCAATGTTAAATACGTGATTCGCAAAGTTATACGGTTGACTTAAAAAAACAAGTGCAGCTCAAAAAATCTCACAAAATTTAATCTCCCTCCCCAAAAGCCCGCCTGTGGCAGACTTTATGCATTCCGATTTTTGTTTGAGCGACACTTAATTTGTTTAAATACAAAATATATCAAAGATTGGGGCATTCCCCTGAAGAAATACTATCCCTGGAACCTGAAATTTATTGATTTTATTCAAAGTTGGACGCACAATTTAAGAAATATTTTAAATGTTCCAACAGAAATTTTATCTCATTTCTCTTTCTAATTCCCGCTACCAATGGCACTTTGCGTCAATTTGCCCTTATTGATGGTTATCTTGCCGTTGTGCCCTTCAGTCATTCACATATAGTTCCCACCATTCTCTCCGATTCTCATAAGCGTATTCTTTTGATGAAAGACCCTGTGCTCGTGGATATCACTGAATCCTAATCATAGCCTAATATAAATATAAAAGCTACCATATCAATAAATTTACTCATAATCTCTGGCTCCCGCTATTACTTTAACATACCTTTAAACAATTATTCCCCCACATAGGCCAAAACTTCCATTCCTAAAGGTATTAAAGCGTTTATGGATTTCCCGCATAAGTTACTGCTTAATATGTTTATTTGCAACTTACTTTTCTAAAAAAACAGCTAAATCAAGAACAACCACTTAATAACTATCAATGAATAAACGTTTTATCCGCTCCTCTGCGGCTTTCTTTTTCAGTTCCTTTCTGCTGATTACAGGGACTTTCAGCCCTGCTGCAGCCCAAAGAAGAAAAAAACATGAGGGTAACACCACACCCACCGACTCCACTGCACGCCCTCCACTGCCTGCTAAAAGTGGTCCTAAAACCGCACCAAAAAAGTTCAGTGATGTCATCACAGCCAGCGCCAGAACGGATTCCGGACTGTTCATTATCTACAAACAAGATGATAAAATCTTCTTCGAAATACCCGATTCCATTCTGGGAAGAGATATCCTCGTAGTAAACCGTATCTCTAAATCTGCTGCCGGCCTGCGCTCTTCTATGTATGGTTATAGCGGTGATGAAATAGGGGAAAATGTGATCCGCTTTGATAAAGGTCCAAATGACAGGATATTCCTGAAAAACATCTCCTACACTGAGATTTCAAAAGATTCCAGTCAACCGATGTTCCAGGCCGTGATGAATTCTAATATCCAACCTATTGCAGCGGCCTTTGATATCAAAGCTTTCTCCGACAGCGCTCACAATAGCGTGATTGACCTCACAGATTACATCCAGGGTGATAATGATATCTTCTTCTTTGATCCGCGTACCAAGTCAGGACTTAAACTGGGCGGGGTACAGCCTGATAAATCTTATATCGTGGATGTGAAGTCTTACCCCATCAATACGGAGATCAAAACGGTGAAAACCTATTCCAAATCCGGTGGTGGTCAGGGCCCTGGAGGTAACTCTCCAAGTGGCAATGCTACGCTGGAACTGAATACTTCTATGATCCTTCTGCCTGCTACCCCGATGAAGAGCAGGTACTTTGATCCACGCGTTGGTTTCTTTACTACCTCTGTGACTGACTTTGATGCTGATCCACAAGGTGTGAAAAGATTATCGATGGTCACCCGCTGGCGCCTGGAGCCCAAACCGGAAGATAGAGAAAAGTATAACCGCGGGGAACTCGTGGAACCCGCGAAACCCATCATATTCTACATAGACCCCGCTACTCCTAAAAAGTGGGTGCCTTACCTGATTCAGGGTGTCAATGACTGGCAAACTGCATTTGAACAGGCAGGATTTAAAAATGCGATCATTGCTAAAATGGCCCCTACCCCAGCGGAAGATTCTACCTGGAGCCTGGAAGATGCCCGTTTTTCAGCAATCGTATACAAGCCTTCTGATATTCCTAATGCAAGTGGTCCGCATGTGCATGATCCCCGTTCCGGTGAGATCCTCGAAAGCCATATCAACTGGTATCACAACGTGATGCGCTTATTGCGTAACTGGTACTTTGTACAATGTGCGCCCAACGATCCAAGAGCACGTAAGATTGAATTCGATGATCAGCTGATGGGTGAACTCATTCGCTTTGTTTCTTCTCATGAAGTAGGACATACCCTGGGCCTCCGTCATAACTTCGGTTCCAGCTCTGCATACCCTGTGGAAAAACTGAGAGATAAGGAATGGGTCAGGGCTAACGGCCACGCCCCCTCTATTATGGACTATGCACGTTTTAACTATGTTGCACAACCAGGAGATGGAATTACCGGTGCTGACCTCTACCCTCGTATTAACTTCTATGATAAGTGGGCCATTGAATGGGGATATCGCCAGATTCCTGGTGTGACTGATCCGACTGCAGAACAGCCTATCTTGAATAAATGGACCATCGAAAAACTGAAGGATAAGAAATATTGGTTTGGTACTGAAATGAATCCTGACGATCCAAGATCTCAGAATGAAGACCTGGGTGATAATGCTATGAAAGCAAGTGAGTATGGTATTAAAAACCTGCAGCGCATTATGCCTAACCTCATTACATGGACAAGTTCTCCAAATGAAGGTTATGCTAATCTCAGCGAATTGTACAAAGAGATCAATACACAGTTTGGCAGGTACATGGGCCATGTGGCTAAAAACATAGGTGGAATATATGAAACGCCAAAAACTGTAGAGCAGGAAGGTGGCGTATATGCCGCTGTTCCCAAAGCAACACAGCAGGAGGCCGTAAAGTTCTTACAACAACAATTATTCACCACGCCAAAATGGTTACTTGATAAAGAGATCCTGAGCCGTACTGGTAATAACGCCACTGCTATCATCAGTGCCCGTCAGAATCCAATTCTTCAACGCATCATGAGTTCCGGTACATTGACAAAACTGATCAACTCAGAAGCAAATGAAGGCAACAATACATATACAGCTATTACCCTGCTGACCGATCTGAAAAAAGGAATCTTTAGTGAACTGACTACACATCAGGCAATCGACGTATTCCGCAGGAACCTGCAAAAGAATTATGTGGATAACCTGGTGGGCCTGATCAGTGAACCACCTGCCAATTCCGGTGATGGAATGATGATCGTGATTGGTCCAGCCACCAGTATTTCTGCTACACCTGCTGATGTAAGCAGCATTGCACGTGCACAACTAGTTGCATTGAAAGGTGAAGTGAAAGCTGCTGCTGCAACAGCCGGAGATAACATGAGCCGTTATCATCTGAATGATTTGTATGAGAAGATTAACCAAGCTTTAGATCCTAAATAAGATCTTATCACTGATACTATAAAAACGCTTTCTGTCATTGGCAGAAAGCGTTTTTTTTTGAGTTGTAGCATTTACATTATATTTATATCACTGAACCTCAAAAATGTGAAAGAACGCACTTCAAAAGTCACCATTTACGACATAGCTAAGTCGCTAAATCTCTCTGCTTCCACGGTCTCAAGGGCACTGCAAAACAATACCCTGATTAATCAGGAGACACGTGAAAAAGTAAGACAGACTGCCACTGATATGGGTTATGTCCCCAACTGGATCGCATCCAGTCTTCGAAAGAAACGCTCCAACATTCTGGGGCTGATTGTTCCACGTACTTCCATGTATTTCCAAAGCACTGCTATCAGCGGTATCCAGCACGAAGCACATAAATATGGCTTCAGCATTGTGATTGGTCAATCTGATGATACGGTTGCGATGGAAAAAGAACTGGTGCAAACCTTTTATTCTTTAAGAGTAGATGGATTACTGGCGGTTTCTTCGATGTTTACCACCACGTTTGAACATTTCAATCCCTTTATCAAGAACAACATTCCACTGGTATTCTATGATCGGGTACCAGCCGACTTCAATGGTTATACCATTACGGGTGATGATTTCAGGGGAGGGTACCTGGCAACGGAGCACCTGATCAAACAAGGATGCAAACGTATTGCTCATTTTTCGGGTATTCTGACGTGTAATTTGTATCAGCAACGATTAAGTGGTTATAAGGCAGCTTTAGCGCAATATGGCCTTCCTTTTGACGAATCCCTGATATATGTGCATAACCTGACTGCTGATGCAGCTGTTACTGCTGCCAGACAGTTATTATCTCAGGAAGTATTACCGGATGGATTATTTTCTACGAATGATACTTCGGCTATAGCCTTCATCCAGGAGGCGAGACAATTTAATATTCAGATACCGGAACAGATTAAGGTAGTGGGTTATTCCAATGACGCATCATCCCGCATTATTTCTCCTTCGCTAAGTACGATAGAGCAATCCGGTTATTCAATGGGGCAAAAAGCTGTAGAGATTTTAGTGCAATTGATCAACCAGGATGAGACGGTGAAGATTACGCAGAATTTTGTATTTCCTGTTGAATTAATAGAACGAGCTTCCAGCAAGGTATAAAATGAAAAAAGCCTCTGAATAAATTCAGAGGCTTTTTCAATAAATATGGCAGCTACCTACTCTCCCGCATTGTGGTGCAGTACCATCGGCCATAAGGGGCTTAACTTCTCTGTTCGGAATGGGAAGAGGTGAACACCCTTGGCAAAACCACCATAAGATCTTGAAGATCTTTTGTTACCATTACGGTAACGCAATAAGTTGCATATTGGGAAAGTTATAATACAATATAAATAAAATTAAAGCTTACGGGCAATTAGTACTACTCGGCTTCGATGTTACCACCCTTACACCTGTAGCCTATCAACGTCGTAGTCTCCGACGGCCCTTAAAAGTAAACTCATCTTGAGGTTGGTTTCACGCTTAGATGCTTTCAGCGTTTATCCTTTCCGTACATAGCTACTCGGCAC
Organism: [Flexibacter] sp. ATCC 35208; assembly: GCF_001975825.1. Taxonomy (GTDB): domain Bacteria; phylum Bacteroidota; class Bacteroidia; order Chitinophagales; family Chitinophagaceae; genus Chitinophaga. Next base: position 4,208 of record NZ_MTKN01000055.1, on the reverse strand, counting down.
TGCACCTGGCGGCACAACCGATACACCAGCGGTACGTACGACCCGGTCCTCTCGTACTAAGGTCATGTCCCCGCAATTTACTAACGATCACAACAGATAGGGACCGAACTGTCTTGCGACGTTCTGAACCCAGTTCACGTGCCACTTTAATCGGCGAACAGCCGAACCCTTGGGACCTTCTCCAGCCCCAGGATGTGACGAACCGACATCGAGGTGCCAAACCTCCCCGTCGATATGAGCTCTTGGGGGAGATCAGCCTGTTATCCCCGGAGTACCTTTTATCCTTTGAGCGATGGCCCTTCCATGCAGAACCACCGGATCACTTTAGCCAGCTTTCGCTCCTGCTCGGCTGGTCAGCCTCACAGTCAAGCACCCTTTTACTAATGCGCTCTGCGTACGATTACCAACCGTACTGAGGGTACCTTTGCGAGCCTCCGTTACTTTTTAGGAGGCGACCACCCCAGTCAAACTACCCACCAAACAATGTCCCCGTTGCCGGGTTAGACTCTAAACAACAGAAGGTTGGTATTTCAACGTTGACTCCACAACTCCTGGCGAAGCTGCTTCATAGTCTCCCAACTATCCTACACATCTGTGGTTCAAAATCAATGTTAAGTTGTAGTGAAGGTTCACGGGGTCTTTCCGTCCCGTTGCGATTAACCGGCATCTTCACCGATACTACAATTTCACCGAGCTCGTGGTAGAGACAGTGTCCAACTCATTAGACCATTCGTGCAGGTCGGAACTTACCCGACAAGGAATTTCGCTACCTTAGGACCGTTATAGTTACGGCCGCCGTTTACTGGGGCTTCAGTCAGAAGCTTTGGGTTGCCCCGAACATCCTTCCTTAACCTTCCAGCACCGGGCAGGTATCAGGCTCTATACGTCATCTTTCGATTTTGCAGGGCCCTGTGTTTTTGTTAAACAGTTGGTTGGACCATTTTACTGAGACCGCATTACTGCGGTACGCCTTATCCCGAAGTTACAGCGTCAATTTGCCTAGTTCCTTTACCACGGATCACTCGAGCGCCTGAGGATACTCTCCTCGACTACCTGTGTCGGTTTACGGTACGGGCTGCTATAACCGAACCTTAGAGGTTTTTCTTGGAAGTCTGATTAGAGACACTATCAGTGCGGCCGAAGCTTTACTGTACTATCAGGTTCATCATTCTCTGCGGATTTTCCTACAAAGAATATAACTACACCCTTTAACGCACTATTCCGTAAGTGCGCGGTCTGTTCACTACTCCGTTACCCCATCGAAATTATAGCAGGTACTGGAATATTCACCAGTTTGCCATCAGCTACGCCTCTCGGCTTTGCCTAAGGACCCGACTAACCCTGATCCGATTAGCGTTGATCAGGAACCCTTAGTCTTACGGCGAATAGGTTTTTCACCTATTTTATCGTTACTTATGCCTACATTTTCTTTTCTAAACGCTCCAGCATATCTCGCGATACACCTTCAATGCAGTTTAGAATGCTCCCCTACCGATTATCTTACGATAATCCTAAAGCTTCGGTTGTATGTTTGATGCCCGATTATTTTCCGTGCTTAAACCCTCGACCAGTGAGCTGTTACGCACTCTTTAAATGAATGGCTGCTTCCAAGCCAACATCCTGGCTGTTATAGGATTTAAACTGCGTTTGTTCAACTTAACATACGATTAGGGACCTTAGCTGTTAATCTGGGTTATTTCCCTCTCGGCCATGGACCTTAGCGCCCACAGCCTCACTCCCGTAGATAATATCATAGCATTCGGAGTTTATTAGGGTTTGGTAGGCGGTGAAGCCCCCTAGCCCAATTAGTAGCTCTACCTCTATGATAACTCTGAATACGAGGCTGTTCCTAAAAACATTTCGGGGAGAACGAGCTATCTCTCAGTTTGATTGGCCTTTCACCCCTATCCACAGGTCATCCCATAGCTTTTCAACGCTAATGAGTTCGGTCCTCCAGTTTGTGTTACCAAACCTTCAACCTGCCCATGGATAGATCACAAAGTTTCGCGTCTACCCCCACTGACTATATTGTCGCTCTGTTAGAACTCGCTTTCGCTACGGCTCCGCAACTTAAGTGCTTAACCTTGCCAGTGAGGAGTAACTCGTAGGCTCATTATGCAAAAGGCACGCCGTCACCCTTTAACAGGCTCCGACCGCTTGTAGGCGCACGGTTTCAGGTACTATTTCACTCTTCTGTTCGAAGTACTTTTCACCTTTCCCTTACGGTACTGGTTCACTATCGGTCTTTAGGGAGTATTTAGCCTTACCAGATGGTGCTGGCAGTTTCACACAGGATTCCTCCGGTCCCGCGCTACTCAGGATACTACACGTCCATCAGAATTTCCGTCTACAGGGCTATCACCTGCTATGGCTCATCTTTCCAGATGATTCAACTTGATCTGACTTTCTAAAAGTAGTCCTACAACCCCGTGGCAGCACGCCACCACGGTTTGGGCTCTTCCCCGTTCGCTCGCCACTACTTAGGGAATCATTAATTTATTTTCTTTTCCTGCAGGTACTTAGATGTTTCAGTTCCCTGCGTTGGCCTCCTTTCGGATAATACACCTTCAGTGTACTGGGTTGTCCCATTCGGAAATCTACGGATGTAACGATCGTTTGCATCTCCCCGTAGCTTATCGCAGCTTACCACGTCCTTCTTCGCCTCCTAAAGCCAAGGCATCCGCCATGCGCCCTTATTCGCTTTAAATATCTT
>NZ_MTKN01000054.1:7817-56037 GCF_001975825.1 [Flexibacter] sp. ATCC 35208 | reverse complement strand
AACTATTTTCAAAGAAAAAGAGCGTGTATTTCTTTTGATACACGCTCTTTTTAATTTAAGAAAAGTCTTCAATCAGGTTTTTAAGCTAATAAATCCTTACAGTCAGCTAATCTAATAAATTCCTATTACGAGCATTATAATCTAATAATTTCCTACACTCAGCAACTCCTCTTCAAATATCCCTTTCAATCTTTCTCCATAATTCCGAAGCACCCCTTCTCTCTCTTCCTCAGTCATTCTCACCGGTGCATACACCACCTGCGGCTCCAACACACTAAACCCTACAAACTCCAACATCCCTCTGTTTATCGGTTTTAATATCGCATCTATATCTCCATGCTCCCCTGTTTTTTCATACTTTTCGGCAGTACCACCGGTGGTCAATGACAACAAAGCTTTCTTGCCTTTAAGCACCCCATTCTCATAACATTTTGCCTCTCCATAAAAACGACCATAAGCAAATACCTTATCCACCCAGCCTTTCAATATCCCCGGTACAGTAAACCACCACAAAGGAAACTGCCAGATCATCATATCACACCATTCTACTTTCTGCTGCTCTGTTTCAATGTCAGGAGAGAAAACGCCATCCTTCTCTTCCAGCTGCTGCTTAAAATAGGAAGGGTTATGCACTGTCGTAAAATTCCTTCTGTCCGACACCGGATCAAATGCCTGTCTGTAAAGATCACTTACCTTTACTTCATGTCCTTCTGCCTGCAAGGTCTCGATTGCAGTATGATACATCGCGCCATTCATACTCTGTAATTCCGGATGCGCTAAAACTATCAGTATTTTCATAATTTTATGTAGCTTTTTACAAAAGTAAATGGCAGTGGTGGAATGAATAATAGTGAAGCTAATTGTGTGCTTCACACAAATTTGTAAGTAATGGGAAAACGTAAGGAAAGTTCTTCGAATAGTATCAACCAGAAAAATCTAAATTCGTTTTGCGCTACGACTTATGCGATCAGTGTGCTTGGCGGTAGGTGGAAACTGGTTATTTTGTATAAGCTGGAAAAGCGTACCATGCGGTTTGGAGAGTTGAAAGAGCATATACCGGATATCTCTGATCGTATGCTGACCTTACACTTGCAGGAGATGGAAAAGGATGGCCTGATTATCAGAACAGCGTATGCAGAAGTGCCGCCACGTGTGGAATATAGTTTGACTGAAAGTGCCAGGAGTCTGGCGCCAATATGGAAACAACTGGAAGAGTGGGGGGTACAACACCAAAGTAGATGAAATGATGCTGTGATCACCATTCATGCAAAAACTGATACAACCCTTATTGAATTAAAAAAGGAGTCTCATTAAAGAAACTCCTTTTTTAATTTTATGAAAAACTTATTTCGATCGTGTCACATCGCTCCTCTTAACCTTATCACAAATCCACACTCCATCTTGCTACATGGCCCCACTCAACCTCACCACAAACCCACCACCCGGTGCCATCTTCAGCGGCAACCTCGCACCACTTCCTATCGCTCTCTTCTCCAACTTAAAATCCTTCGCATTCTTATCCGCATTCACCCCATCCTTCCATAACTGCATCTGATAAGTACCTGCCGGTAAAAAAGACAAATCCACCTCCACATCTCTCGCATCCCAATTCGTCATCCCTGCCACATACCAATCTCCATTCAGCGCCTGTCTCGCCATCACCACATATTCCCCCACCTTTGCCTGCAAAGGAATCGTCTTTGCCCATTGCACCGGCACCTTACTCAACAACTCCATTGCCTCCGGCTCATGCAGGTAATGTGTGGGTATATCACACAACATCTGCAACGGACTTTCGAATACAATGTACATGGCTAATTGATTACATCTCGTACCCAATGTCATCGGCTCTGCCGGTTGTGCACTCCATTGGTCTTTCTGTACATTGATCATACCGCCTGGCGTAAAATCCATCGGCCCTGCTACCTGCCTGATGAAGGGTAGGGTAGTGGTATGTACCGGATCAATCAGGTTCGCAAACTTACTGATCTCATTGCCCATCACACCCTCTGACGTCAATACATTCGGATGTGTACGCAGCCATCCAACAGGTTTGTACGCCCCATGAAAATCGACGAGTAACTGCCTTTTAGCAGCTGCATTCGCCACCTTTTCATAGTACTGTACCATTGGCTGATCATCTCTTTGCATAAAGTCTACCTTAATCCCTTTCACGCCCCATGCTGCAAAGGTATCCAGTGCCATATCCATCTGCTGGTTCAGCACCATCCAGCTGCTCCACAACAATATATCTACATGACGTTTCTTTCCATATGCCACCAGTTCTTTTACATTGATATCCGGCGCCAGGCTAAAGAGGTCGCGGGTACTGCACCAGCCTTCATCCAGCAATACATATTCAATACCATATTTGCTGGCCACATCAATGTAGTATTTGTACGTATCATTGTTAATACCTGCCCTGAAATCTACATCGTATACATTGTTGTAATGCCACCAGTCCCACTGTACTTTACCGGGTTTTACCCAACTAAAATCGCCTTTGGCATCGGGTGCCAGCTGGTAGACCAGTTGGTTGGTAAGCAGGTCCCCGTCTTTGCGTGCGATCATGACTATTCTCCATGGAAACGCCTGCGGACCTTTCAGCTCTGCAATATAATCCTGCCTTGATTCGACCTGCTCATCTCTGTCGCTGGTGATTTTCACTGCTTTTGGAAAATGCGGAAACACCCCATGGATACTGTTGCCGCCACGTAGCCACATACCTGCGTAGTTGTATAAACCTGATTCTGTGATAAGGAGTTTCGTACCGTTGACTTCGAACAATGCCGGCAGACTAGCCAACTTGTTTTCGTCTATTTCACCCACCCCATAAGGAATATATTTCCGTTCATTATGAGAATAGAAACTTTCTTCCTGCGGATACCACGCTTTGCCTGTCTTGTCCATATTGAATTCTGCCTGCTCGTCTGTGACCTTATAAGGGCCCTTTTCGCGGCTTATCCAATGCCAGGCAACTCCATTGTCATATGCCCGCCATTCCAGCGACAATGCGTTGTTAAAATCAATATGCAGCTCATTGTAGCGATCTTCAATGGTGGTAGTTTTTTGTTTTACGATGGGCGTGAGCTGCCCTTCGTGTGAGCTTTGTTTTGATTTGCTCACTTTCCAGTTGCCTTTGTTGAAGGAAACCACCGAGTTACCGATCAAAGGCTTGTTATCCTGCGATATGCTGTAGGTGATATTGGCGCCTACGGATACGGACAAGGTAATAGACTTGTCGGGTGATAGTAGAGTAAATTTTTGTTGTGCATGAATGGCGGAGGCACTTCCTAACAGGAAGGCGCATGCAAGCCATGGGTGGAATTTCATAAATAGACCTGAGTTTTTTTAAAGGTATAAAAACAATCCTGAAAGAGATAATTTACCCCAAGGGAGGAAAACTATTTTCAGAAAAATCGGCTGCTACTGCCGGGGATTTATCCCAAGGGAGGAACCCCCATTCCAAAAAAACATTCATAAAAAAGGAAGTTCACAAACAGGCATGAACACCATTTTCAGAAAAAACATTTATGAAAAAGGTTATTCACCAACGGGGAATGAAAACCATTTTCAGAAAAAAGCCGCTGCTACCCGTGGTAACAGCGGCCTATATGCAATTAGATGATCATTACTTATCCAGCAACAACGCGGCAGTCCATAACACCGGCGCCTGACCCACCAGGCTACCCGTTACTTTCTCCCTGTTGAGGTAATAATTTGGATCATTCCGCTTCTTTGTCTCTTCACAAATATCCTTCAGATCTCCCGCTTCATTGAGCCCTTTCACAACCGCCATCCACGCATTTCTGGCCATTGTACCGTACGCCTCATCTTCCAGCCATTTCCTTTTCACCCCCATTACGAGTGCATAAGTGAACATTGCCCCACCGGAATTCTCCGTCCAGCTCTTTTCATCATCTATGATCTGTCCCCATTTAAAATCAGGTGTCTGATACTGTTTCAGGGCGGCCATCATTTTCTTATAGCTATCCAGGATGTGGGCGCGGTTTGGATTTTCAACAGGTAAGTAATTGAGTATTAATGCCATACTTGCTGCTGCCCAACCATTACCACGGCTCCAGTAAATGGGAACGTCTGCCGATTGGTTGAATAAACCTGTTGGTTGCTGTAAGGCGTCTATGTACACGGCCAGCTCAGTCGCTGCCCTGTTGATATATTCTTTGGTACCGGTCGCACGAAAAGCCTGTGTTTGCAACAGGGTGAAGAGGAACATATCTTCTACCTGCATACGTGACTGCCAGGAGAGGCCTCTGCCGGCTAATACCTGTTGTTCCGGTTTAGGACCTTCGGGCAGTTCCCACTGCTGGTCTGCAAAAGGCTTACCTACGTCAAGGTAACGGTTCTGGTTGGTCTGAAGGTAAAGTTCCAGCGGAACAGCGCCAAATACGCTGTGTTCCAGCATGTCGGGAGTAGGCATCATATGGTGTGCCTGCGCCACGAGTGGTTCATACCTGAGTGCCAGCTTTTCGGCAAGGGCTTTATCACCCGTTACTTTGGCCAGTTGCAGGGCGCCGTACCAGGTGAGTACTTCAGGATAAGTAATGGAAGTAGGGGCCTCAGAAGACCCAAAGTTGTCAAAGTTAGATGCTACATAGTGATTAGCTACATAAGGACCAATAACGGCCGGTTCATTGCCAAGGGGCCATTCCTTGAATATTTTTTGGCCAAATGTCCCTCCCAGATTCACGAACAACGCTGACGTAGCGATCAAAACCCGGAATTGTGTTCGATAATTCATATATGATGAATGTTATAGGGTAGATTTTGATGTAAAATTGGCGTAAAGTAATATTTAAAATTTTGTAATGCAATATTTTGTCAACGAAATTTACGTTAAGGACGGAATTTAACCTTGAAGGCGGTTTTTTGCTCCAAAATTCTTAACTTGGAAATAAAGCAGTACTCTTTTCTTCACCTCCAAAAACTCCTCGTTATGGGAACAGTACGCGACATTCTGCAGGTCAAAGGCCATGCAGTCTACTCCATCGATCCCGATAGTACCGTCTTCGATGCACTCAGTGTGCTGGTTGACAAAAACGTTGGCGCACTCATTGTTTTAGACAATGAAAAACTCCTTGGTATCTTCTCTGAACGTGACTACGCCCGCAGGGTGATCTTAAAAGGCCGCGCCTCCAGGGAAACCCTTATCAGGGAGATCATGACAGAACACCCTTACTCCGTCACCGAAAATGATTCGATTGAGGATTGTATGGTAAAAATGACGGAAAAGCACATCCGCCACTTACCGGTCATTGACCATCAAAACAGGCTGGTAGGCATGATCTCCATAGGGGATGTGGTCAAGCACGTTATTGATGAGCAAAAGTATATTATAAATAACCTTGAAGGTTATATAAAAGGTACCAGGTAAAAGTAAAAACGGCTGCCCGGTAAAAAAGGGACAGCCGTTTTATTTTATATGTCAAAACCTAAAAAAAACTTATCCGTCTGAATGAAGTCTGAATGAAAGAAACTTTTCTGCCAGCAAGCAAAGACTGCCGTTTCGATTCATTCTTCAGCACTTAAAACCACCTCTTCAGGCAAAGAAATCCTCAACCACCTTCCCGCCTATCCAGGCAAGAAATCCTCAACCTCCTGATCGCTTCGCCTCCGCACTCGTGGCCGTCTGCCTTTCTCTCGCCCCCTTGATCTTACTATTCCCAAAACTATACGTCGCACTTAACGTCGCCGTCCGGTTCTGCCACTGATTATGGATATGAAAATCTACATTCCCATACACCGCTGCACCCCTGAACTGATCCCCATTCGTTACATCCGTAAAGTTCAACTTCATGTTTAGTTTTTTATCAAACAGCGTCTTCTGCACGCCGCCACCGATTGCATAATACGCCTTGCCTCTCCATACTCCCCACTGAAAAGGCGTACCTCCATACGCATTCACTTCTATCTTCCAGTCCCCCGGCAATGTAAACGTAGATGTCGTTTCAAAATGTGCCCCGACAGCTGAATTCACAATATTCATCCCCGAATCCTTCAGTGCATAGTAATTATAGTTCATGTTCAGGTTATTATTGATACTCCACCACTTTGTTGGATTGACCGGCACTGTCAGGGATACATGCCACCCCTGCCTGTAATCATAGTTCTTGTCATAACTCGTCGTCACTTTGGTGGAATCGTTCTGCTCTAAAAACTCCGATATAAAATTCTCTGTCCTGTCATAACTCAAACTCAATATATACTTCTGCTTAAATGAATACGTCAGCTCCACGATATTCGTAAACTCAGGTTGCAGATAAGGATTTCCCCTGCCATACGTATACCTGTCAGAATAAAATATAAACGGATTCAGATCCTCATACTCCGGCCTGTTGATTCTCCTTGCATACGTCACCCCCAGCTTATGGTCCTTACTAAAAGTATGATCCGCCGAAAAGTTCGGGAAGAAACTCACATAACGCCGCTTCACAACAGAATTGTAAGTCACCGAATTCCCTGCTGACGACGTCCCTTCCACCCGCAAGCCCAGTTGCGCATCTGTACCGTTCTTAAATGATTTCTTAATCAACCCATATGCCGCCAGCACATTCTCCGTATAAATAAAATGATTGCTTTGCGAGAGCGCCGGTATATACTTGCCCCCATATAATGAGTCGTACAGCAGTACGTTGTCTGTCGTGACAAAACTGCCCTTCACACCCGTTTCCAATCTGGTCGTTTTGTTGAAAGGCAGTACTAAATCCCCCTTAATACTTTTGATCGTAATATTGGTCGTCGTGAAGTTCCTGATCGCATGGGGATTCTTATTGAGCGGATCTTCAGGATAGTACATGCTATCATTCAAATACACCCTGCGGTGGTAACCGAATTTCGCATAATCCGCATCTATACTCACTTCTGTACCGAGTGTATCCAACTGACCTTTATAATTTACATTGATGGTATTGGTGTTAAAGTTGTGGTCATTGTTCGTTACCGAATAAAGGGCAGAATCCAATGAGGAATGACCCAATTGATAAATATTCGTTGTATTGAAAATATTACTGCGAAAGAAATTGTTATTTCCATTCAGCAACACTCCCACCGTATGTTTAGGGGTAATGAAATAATCAAACCCTAATTTATACCCGTTACTGATAAAGTTCCTTTTCCCGAACTGGGGGGCCGAAAAGTACTGTGCTTCCTCCTTATTATCTCCATTCACCACCCGTGTGGCCAGGCGCTGGTTATAAAAATGCCTGTCTCCATGATTGTAATTTCCAAAGGCATTGAACTTTTCAGTTCGCCAGTTTAGGTTTAAGCCGGTATTCCAGAATCCATACCGGCCAAAACCTCCACTACCGTTTACGGAGCCGTTGATACCTGTTGCGACTCCTTTTTTTGTTTTAATATTAATAATCCCACTGTTGCCGGCAGCATCATATTTGGCGGAAGGAGAAGTCATGATCTCAATTTGTGAGACCGTTTCTGCCGGCAAACTTTTCAGCAGGTTGGCGAGTTGTTCGCCGCTCAGGTAGGTGAGTTTTCCGTCGAGCATGACGGTGACCCCACCATTTCCTTTTAAGAGTATATTATCATCTTTATCAATCTGTACACCCGGTGCACGGCGCAGTACATCCAGTACAGTACTGCCTGCGGCGGCCACGCTGCTTTCTACATTCAATACAGTCGCTCCTTCTTTTCTCTCAATAAAAGGTTTCTGAGCTGTGACGGTCACGCCCTGTAAATTTTTGGAAGAGCTGGACAATGTCATATTTGCAAACTGTATAGCTGTATGTTGGGGATCAATGGAGAAAGCCGGTGTATAAGCTGTTTGGTAACCTACCAGGGAGGACTGTATAAAGTAGTGACCTGTGTTGATTTTCTCAAAACTGGCACTGCCATCTGCTGCACTCAGCTCCCCCTTTACGAGGGTGGAATCTTTCGATTGCCGCAATACGACACTGGCAAATGGCAGGGGTTGCCCTTTCCCGTCAATCACTTTGACGGTGATTTTCCCATTCACATTCTGGGCAAAGCATTCCCTGTTGCCTACGTAGGTAAGCAGAATAAGCAAAATGAGTTTTTTCATAAACAATCAGATCTCTAGTTGATGGCTGTGGTCGTGACCTATGGGTTTCGTCCATTCGTATCCAAAGTTTAGGAGGAACACCGGTAAGATCTTTTGGTCATAACAGTGATCCCTTAGTTGTTGGTCATGTAGGGAACGGCCTTCCAGCGCGATGATGGTAAGCATACCCAGGGTTATAATGGTGAATATGAATACCTTTTTCATATAGGTTGTTTTATAGAAAGACGACGGGGGTGAAAAAAGGTTGCAGGAAGGTCGTTCTTTTTTTTAAAAATATCCGGGAGTAAAATGGGCAAAACATCAATTTTCACACAGAATGCCATTTTGTAAGGAATTATTAAAAATTTTAATAAATTTGTATTATTAAAATGTTCAATATATCCTTGAAAACCTATACCCTTATGAATAGATGTCTGATTATTAGCCTGTTAGTGTTCGTAATGGCTTCTTGCAAGAAAGATACGCCGTTTGTAATTGAGGATAACCATTCTTTTGCCAAGGAAAGCCTCGATGTAATTCAAAAGTATTCAACCGGTTCTTTTAAGGTGGCACAAACAATTTATGGTCCCGGGTCAATGCCTTCTTTGCAGGATACTACATTGTATACCAACTTTTACATTCGTATTACGGCTGATTCTCTGATCTGGTCAAAGAATGACACGGTATCTAATTATGCGATGCAATGGATATATGATGTTGAGAAACAGACACAAATTTATTATAGGATGAATTTGAGTGGTGTGGCAGGAGGTGAGTCAGATGATTTTGACTTGCGTCCGTTGGAAACAAAGAATGGTTATCTGGTTTTGTATAACTCCTGGTATAGTGGTACCTGGTATTATCTTGAAAGATTGGATTAATAATATTTATCAATAACGAAGGAGCCGTCTCATAAATGATATGAGGCGGCTTTTTATATTAGGCTGATTCCTTTTCCCATAGGCCAGTTTAGCCTTTTCTAATTTTTTATAAAATCGTTCGCTAAACTTCAAATCCTGCATTAATTCTCCGCTCTTACCCGCCTTTTCCATCAAACTCCAGGAGAGGTGATTCGTTTCCCGAATATTGGCAGACGCCCATTTATAAGCTACTTTTGCAACAGAATCATCAGGATTATTGATCAGCAGGATCAGATCGAAATACGCTTCCAGAACAAAGTTTCCAAAATTAGCAGTTTTCCATTCAGGTATCTTTTCCAGGTACACCGGCAACTGTTGCAGCTTTGACCATGCATTGTCACGGTCATTCAATGCTAAATATAACTTTGCTAATTCATGTAATATAGAAGCCTTTTCCCAGTCAGTTTTCTTAAAATGAAATAATCGCTCATTGGCCCAGATTTGCCCGGCCACATCTCCAGTTTGTTCTTTATAATATTCCAGTTGCTGTAGGTTCTTTTCCGTCCAGTCAGTGATACCGGCCTCCCATTGATCTATTAATGGGACCATGCGTTCCTTCTCATTCATTTCAATGGCCAGCAGGATCTCGTCTTTTATCTCTCTTGTCTCTAATTGATCCGGAAAATATTCACTCCTCCACCTTCTCCATTCCTGCAAATCTTCTTCAGTATACTTGCATTCAGATTCAGTACCAAACCATTCATAAAAGTCATTGGAAAATGCAGGCTGCACTTTTTTTACATATTCATAAGTTTCCCGTATACCGGCTGAAATAATATACTCGCTGTCATACCCACAATACGTATCAAAGTCGGCAAACTTGGCCTGGTAAAATAGTTCCGCATACGCCGGCTGCCGGTAAGTAGAAAGCAAATACGAACACAAATTCAATGACTCGCCAACACCTCCTCCGAAATTTTTCCGGGCTTCAATCTCTGCCTTAAATAACTCCAACAATATAGGTTCGTCTGTTGCCAACCGGTTACTATACTGCATCGCTAATAAGATCTGGTATCGCCTGAAAGAATTCACATCACACGATTTTCCGGCAGCATCATCATCCTTCCCCTCCAAATACAAAAACTCCCCCAAGCCGATCTCATTCGACCTAAGGGAGTTTAATATCTCAATATATTTTCTGATCATTTCAATAATGCCTGTATCGTAACCGGAGACCTTTGCTCCAGCAATACTGTTCTGTTACCAATCAACTCATTCATCACCCCATCCTTATTATACCTCACCGTCAGCAACTCCAACCCCTCATTATAATCAATCTTATACCCCTCATGCAGTGCCTTTATCAACGTTTCTATCTTCTCCGGACTATTATCTATACAACAACTAAAACTAATCGCCGCATTCTGCATCAGGTTAATCTTGATCTTCAATTTATGAAAAAGCTCATAAATATCACTGATCCTATCCTCTGTCACAAACCCAAAATCCTTGGACGTGATTGTCAGCAACACCTGGTTTTTCTTCACCACAATAATAGGAGGGAGCTGTTTCACATCAATATCTTCCCTGATCACCGTGCCCACCAGGTCCTTATTCAAAAAGCTTTTCACATACAAAGGGATCTGCTTATTCTGTAAAGGCTTGATCGTCTTTGGGTGAATCACCTGCGCACCATAATATGCCATTTCAATCACCTCACTAAAGCTAATTTCAGGAATATTGATCGTATTCGGGAATAACTTTGGATCTGCATTTTTCAGTCCTTCCACATCCTTCCAGATCGTTTCACTCTCCGCATTCAGCAGGTTCGCAAACACGGCTGCGGAGTAATCACTCCCCTCACGACCTAATGTCACGCTTTCATTTTCATCCGTACTGCCAATGAAACCCTGTGTTACCACAATATTGGTTTTTTTGAACAGGGGCAGTACCTTTTGCTCTACCTGACGCGCCGTTACTTCCCAGTCGATATTCGCCTCGCGGAAAGTATCGTCTGTTCTGAACACATCGCGCACATCCATCCAGATATTAGGTACTCCTGCCAGGTTGAAGTAAGCGCTTACGATGGCAGTACTGAGCAGTTCACCCAGACTTACCAGCTGGTCGTAATAATAGTCATAAGGGCGGCCAGGTTTCTCGCCCAGCGTCCATTCGGCCTCTGTAAAGAACGTTTGCAGCTGATCAAAAACAGGGTGAGTCCTGTTGCCCAGCAGCTTTTCTGCCACTTCTGTGTGCGACTTTTCGATATTGAAAAGCAACTGTGCCGCAATTTCGCGCTTACGGAGATAAAAGTTTTCGGCTACCTTTTCCAGTTCGTTCGTCGTCTTGCCCATGGCAGAAATAACGATCAGGATCTGTTGATCAGGAAATGACTGAACAATCGCAGCTACTTGTTGGATTCGTTCAATACTTTCTAAACTTGCACCGCCAAATTTGAAAACCTTCATATGTGAGTTTATCTTCCGTTAAAAAAATTCGGGGCAAAGTAAATCAACTTTGAATATGTTTTAAAATTTGTTTCGATGAAAATGACAGTTCCATTAAAATAGGGCGAAATCTGTTACATTAGTGTAACCTTATGCAATGAATATTCACTAATCCATTATAGAATGAGTATCAACAGAAAAGTAATGACACTGGACGAGTTTACAATCCAGGAATTGAGGAATTACCCCGGCGCAACAGGACAGTTATCAGGTTTATTGCGCGATATCGGGTTGGCAGCAAAGCGCGTAAATGTGGAGGTGAATAAGGCTGGAATAGCCGATATCCTGGGCGAGGCCGGCAAGGTTAACATCCAGGGTGAAGATGTGAAAAAGCTGGATGTGTTTGCTAACGACCAGTTTATCAACGCCTTGGGAGGCAGTATTTACTGTGCCGGCGTGGCATCTGAAGAAAATGAAGACTTCATTGCCTTTACCGACGAGTTTTCTAAAGCTTCCAAGTACGTGGTATTGATAGACCCCCTGGATGGTTCCGGCAATATCGACGTAAATGTATCCATCGGTACTATTTTTTCTGTATATCGCCGTCTGACCCCCGTGGGTAGCGTGTGCGAGCTGGAAGACTTCTTACAGCCCGGCTACGAGCAGATCGCGGCAGGTTATATTATCTACGGTTCCTCCACCATGCTGGTTTATGCTACCCGCAGAAGCGTACAGGGCTTTACCCTCGATCCAAGCATCGGCGAGTTCTGCCTGTCACACCCGAACCTGAAATGTCCAACCGAAAGTGACATTTTTTCCGTTAATATCGGTTACTACCACCTTTACGAAACCGGCGTTCGCAAGGCTATCGACTACTGGCTGGCCAAAGACGAGCATGGCAAGATCTACCGCCACCGCTTTGTAGGTTGTATGGTGGCAGAGGTACACAGAACCCTGATCCAGGGCGGTATCTTTATGTATCCGGCCTTTGGAAAATATGCAGGGGGGCGTTTACGTTTATGTTATGAGTGCAACCCGATGTCATTCATTATGGAAAAGGCAGGAGGGGTAGCGATGGCTACTGGCAGACAGCGGTTGCTGGAGCTGAAGCCATCCAAACTGCACCAGCGGGTACCAGTGTTCCTGGGCTCTAAGAACATGATGGAGGTTTGGCAAAGAATAGTGAATAGTTAAAAAAATACTAACATGTAAGTTTTTGGTATAACTATTGCTAAACCAGCATCAGTTATTTTAGTCTAATTACGAATTTCTTTTATTTATTCGAAAACATATGACACGCAAACTTACATTACTGACGCTATTCGGTATCCTGTCGTTGAACCTGTTGGCCTGTACACGTAGTATAACACCGGGAGATTCTACCCGGGTGGATGAGAACAATAAGGATATGCAGCAGGAGATCCTTTACTACACCAACAAATTCAGGGCTTCTCAGGGTAAACCACCGTTATTGCTGGATGCCACGTGTAGCGGGCAGGCGTACAAGCATAGTAAAGCTATGGCAACAGGTGCGACCGCCTTTGGCCACGACGGTTTTGAGCAGCGTGTGGACAACCTGACCACTGTGTTTGGCCGTATACCTGGTGCAGCTGAAAATGTAGCTTATGGTAACCTGGATGCGCAGCAGGTAGTGGATGGCTGGATCAAGAGTCCCGGGCATAGAAAAAATATGCTGGGTGATTTTGACCGGATCGGGATTGGATCCGCACATTCAAGTAGAGATCCAAGGATTATATTCTTTACGCAAGTGTTTATAGTACATAAGGAGGCGCCGGCGCCAAAGAAATAGAGCCGGGTGCAGGCCCTTAGAAATAAAGGCGGCCGCAGGCTATTCACAAAAAAACGCTCTTGCCATAGGCAAGAGCGTTTTTTTTGGTGGTTTGTAGAAAATGAAGGCAGCGAAAGGGAATGCAGATTTTCTCTTTCACAGCAATTTTTTTATCCTAATTTAGTCCTATGGAAAAGAGGAAGATCATAGAAGTAAAGGACCTTGTCAAGAAATACGGTGATTTTACAGCAGTAAATGGTATCAGTTTCGACGTATACGAAAATGAAATATTCGGTCTGCTGGGTACCAACGGTGCCGGAAAATCTACCACCCTCGAGATCATCGAAACCCTCCGCGAAAAGACTTCCGGAAAGGTATTCGTAGATGGAATCGACCTTGACAAAGACCCTGAGAGGATTAAAAAAGTCATCGGTGTGCAGCTGCAAAGCTCCGGTTATTACCCCGGTTTAAACCTGGTAGAACTCATCGACCTGTTCTGCGGTCTCTATAACCAGCAAGCCGACGCCAAAGAACTACTCAAACTCTTCAATCTCGAAGATAAAGCGAAAAATAAGTTTAAAGAGCTCTCCGGTGGCCAGAAACAACGTTTCTCCATCGCGACTACGCTCATCAATAAACCCAAGATCATCTTCCTTGACGAACCGACTACCGGTCTCGATCCGCAGGCACGTCGTAATCTGTGGGACCTGATCCTGCAGGTACGCGAACAGGGTACTACCGTGGTGATCACCACGCACTACATGGACGAAGCAGAGATACTCTGTGATCGTTGTGCGATTGTAGACCATGGCCGTATTATTGCACTGGAATCGCCTGATGCGCTGATTGATAAATTAGTTGCGGGCGGATTTGAAAAGAAAAAAGAAGTGAAGAAAGCAAACCTCGAAGATGTGTTTATTCATCTGACAGGAGAGGCGCTGAGAGAGGCGTAATTTAACAAAGGAAATCTTTAATAAGGGGGCTTTAAACAAGGGAAGTCTTTTAACAATCTAAGTATCGCCAACCTTCATCGTCGAAACATCATCATGGAAGATCTCAAATACCCAATCGGCCGGTTCCAGGCCCCATCGCACATCTCTGACCTTCAGTTAAAGAGCTATATCAATGATATCCGCTTTCTGCCATCACTGGTAGAAATAGCTGTGCAGACGCTCGATGCACCCCAACTCTCCACGCCTTACCGCCCCGGTGGCTGGACAGTGGTACAGGTCGTGCATCACCTGGCAGATAGTCATATGAATGCCTACACCCGCTTCAAACTGGCCCTGACAGAAGACAACCCTGTCATCAAGCCATACGACGAAGCCGCCTGGGCCGAACTCCCGGATGTTACAAAAACACCCATCAATATCTCCCTCACCCTGCTCCATTCCCTGCATACCCGCTGGGTTTCCCTGATGGATAACATGACCCCTGAACAATGGGAACGCGTGTTTACCCACCCGGAACATGGTGAAACTTTCTTCCTGAAAAAAGTAGCAGGTACCTATTCCTGGCATGGAAAACATCACCTGGCTCACATCGAAAGGCTGAAAGAACGGAATAACTGGCAATAAACTATAAACTGAATATATGTCTGCATTAGATTGGAAACTGCTTGAATCAAAGTATCTTTTTAAAAGTAACTGGTTAACAGCCCGCGAAGATAAATGCGAGACACCACAAGGCAAGATTGTAACTCCGTACTATGTACTGGAATACAATGACTGGGTGAATTGCGTAGCCCTGGATGATCAGGGGCGGGTGATTATGGTGAAACAATATCGTCATGGTATCCGACAGACTTTGCTGGAAATACCCGGTGGTACCATGGATAACGACGATCCTTCTCCTGAATATGCCATGCGTCGTGAACTGCTGGAAGAAACAGGCTACGGGTTTGATCAGTTGATCAGCTTAGGCAAGATCGCGCCG
Organism: [Flexibacter] sp. ATCC 35208; assembly: GCF_001975825.1. GTDB lineage: Bacteria > Bacteroidota > Bacteroidia > Chitinophagales > Chitinophagaceae > Chitinophaga. Next base: position 40,971 of record NZ_MTKN01000054.1, on the reverse strand, counting down.
AACCCTGCGAGTAGTAATAATCTCACGCATATGTTCCTGGCAACAGGAGGGAAGAAGGTACAGGAACAGGATCTGGATGAGAATGAGGAAATTGAAATCGTGCTGCTTGAAATGGAGGAACTGGAAGCGATGCTGAAAGATAATCAATTGCTGCAAAGTCTGCATGTGACCTGCATATTCTATGCATTGTTAAAGTTGAAAGAACTGACTTTTGTATAATAGAAAGCGCATTGAAATGAAAAGAGCGTGTATCTGTTTTTGAAGATACACGCTCTTTTCATTTGAAAATGCTTTTCATTCCCCGTTGGTGAATTCTCTCTTTCATGAATGTTTCCAGAACTCATTTCATAATTATCATTTAAGTATTGATTATCAATTACAAATGCCTATTTGTGAAATGAGTTCTAATTACATTGCTTCGCCGACTATAAAGAAACTACCACATACCAATATCACATCTTCCTCATGCGCATGCTGCTTTGCCGCTGAAAAAGCCTGTTGTACATTCGCATACACCTTGCCTCTCAAACCCGCTGCTGCACCCATCTCTGCCAGCTCATGTTCATCCAGTGCCCTGGGTATCTGTGCCCTTGTAAAATAATAGGTTGCTGCCGGTGGAAACAGTTTTAATACCTTACTCACTTCCTTGTCTTTCACAAAACCTGTCACTATATGCAGGTGTCTGTATGTCATATGTTCCAGCTGACCCATGACCTCACCAATGCCTGCCTCATTGTGTCCTACATCAAATACGGTGAGCGGGTTGTGTGCCACCACATCCCATCTGCCTCTCAGGCCGGTTAATTTTTTCACATGGCTCAGGGCGGTTTTTACGCCTTCATCCGGTAGTTCCCAACCTGCCTGTTGCAATACTTTCACGGCACTCAGTACTCCCATGATATTTTTCACCTGGTATTGGCCGCTCAGATCTGGTTTGATATCCCATACCTGTTCACTCTGATGTGGTCTTAATTGCAGATGCAAATGTCCGTTGTGCAAGTCATTATCCTGCACCAGCCAATACTGGTCTGCAAAGGTAATGGGGGCTTCCATGGCTTTTGCCTTATCAATAAATACCTGCTCTACTTCAGTTTGTGTCTGCGCGATTACCACCGGTATATTCGGTTTGATAATGCCTGCTTTTTCACTGGCTATTTCAGGCAGGGTATTGCCCAGCAGGTTCATGTGATCATAACTGATATTGGTGATCACTGACAATTCGGGCGTGATAATATTTGTGCTATCTAACCGGCCACCAAGGCCTACTTCAATAATGGCGATATCGACCTGTTCCAGTGCAAAATACTGAAATGCCATGGCCACTGTCAGCTCGAAAAAGGAAGGATCAAGTTGTTCAATAGATGGTTGTGTTTGTTGTACAAACTCTACGACAAACTCCTGGTCAATCATCTCACCATTGATACGGATCCGCTCCCTGAAATCCTTCAGGTGCGGAGAGGTATACAATCCGGTCTTGTATCCCGCCTGCTGAAAAATAGCTGCCAGCATATGGCTGGTAGAGCCTTTGCCGTTAGTACCGGCTACGTGAACTGTTTTGAACAGGCGTTGGGGATTGCCCAGTTGTTCGCATAAAGCGATGGTATTATGCAGGTCTTTTCTGAAAGCGCTGGCCCCCACACGGGTGAACATGGGCAGGCGCTCATAAAGGTAGTCCAGAGTTTGTTGGTAGTTCATGCCCAAAATTAAATGAAATTCACATTTCCGAAAAAGTAAAAAAGAGGGCGTATCATAAATAAATGAAACTCCTGAGAACCGCATAAATGGAAACAAGGCTCCATCAGGTGTCAGAATTAAAAAGAGCGTGTACCATTTAAGATACACGCTCTTTTAATTCGGAAATAGATTTCATGCCCGTTGGAGAGTCCCCGTTTTCATGAATTTTTTATTTTGGAAAAATTAACCTTTACTTAGAACTGTGTAGCAGGACAACCCAGCAGTGTCTTACCAAAGTTCATTGGTATCAACCGGATGGCTACGAAACCATCCAGCCTGTTCTTATTCTTCTGGAACAGGTTAGACAACACGGTATTAGAACCAATCGTGAGCGGACCCAGACGGAAACCAGCACCCATATCAAACTGGCTGTGGTTATTGACATCGATTGGAATATACACCCCAAAATTACGGGCATCATATCTTGGCGTCAATGTAAAGTGAGATACCATGTATGTCTTGCTCGCATCGTAGCGACCGCTGTTCAGCGACATTACTGCATTACCATTGATAAAGAAGCGGGCATCGATATTGTAATCGAACGCTACGTTCAATGCAGTTGGCAGGTTCATACGGAACTTTTCGTCGCTGGCAATTGGTGTAAAGTAGTTCTGCAGGCGGCGGTAGTAAGCCTGCCACCCTTCACCTCTTCTCATTTTGATCTCATTCGGGTTGATATTCGAAGCCACCAGATTGAGGTCTGTATTGGAAGCTACTTTTTTATAAGAGATACCACCGATATCAGTGATACTCACACCCAGTCTCATTTTATAATCATCGCCTTCAGGGTTCCAGTCGTTATCACCATAACTCTGCAATCCATCCATTTCGGCTCTCCACTCATATACCACGCCGAGGTCCATACCTACGCCCCAGTTGCCGGTAAACGGTCTGTAGTTGCTGGTATTGGGCTTTTTCCAGTTGTTGATACCATCATTGTAACCCATTTTCAGTGTACCACTGGTAATATTAGCATCGGTCGTGGAGTTCATATAGAAACTCGCATCTTCTACCTGTACATAACCAGCAGCGATACCATTCAGTACCTTCAGGGTCACACCACCTTTCAGGAGGTGCATGCCATCGTCTTTAATGATCTGAGCGTAGGTAAAGTCATATTCGTTCCACATATGAAAACTCGCATTTGCCAGTTGCATATCAAAACGTTGGTTATTATAACTTGCATTCGGGAAGTTGTTCGCAAAGAAGTTTGCCACGTCGGTACTCATATTACCACCGTTTGCCTGTGCACGCACACGCCATACGAAAGCAATGGATCTCGACTCGTCGATAGAGTAGAGTACGGATGGCATCATGATATCCATATTGCCCCATCCAAATTGTTTTCCTGTAGACATGGTATCCAGGAAGTAGTCCCTGTTACGTTTCAGCCTTTCCAGGGAATCTGGTGGATGGAAGATCAGTGACTTTGGAAAGCGTGCATAAGTGTTTCCTAAAGCGGCGCTTACGCCAGCCACATTTACGTCCCATTTGTAGTGCGTACCGGCAGCCATTCCAGGGTTGGATGGTACGCCATAAATCCCGGCATAATGACTATTTGCATACCCGCCCATGTTCATATTCATCTGGGCCTTTGCCTTGTACGGCTCGATTAAAGATATGGCAATGACAGTTGCAAGGCTTAAGACTCGAATTACTCTAAACAGCATATATCTAATTAGTTGGCAGATGGGTTTTTCTCCCTTATAACGCAAAACATACCTATATATTGGCAAGCGCTACAAAAGAATTTCCCATGCAAATATATCTAAATATATTATTGTTATTAAATTATGTTATTATAAATGACGATGAAATGAGCTATTAATAGGCATGCACAAATGAATCCCTTCCCGGGTATGGGAAGGGATTCATTTTCTATATATAATCTCTTGTTACTGTACTTTAAAGTAGAAGCGGATCACTGCATATTGTACTTCAGGTGCATCGGAATTGGTATTGTATTTCAATTCTTTGGCTGCTCTTTTCGCAATTTCAATCAATCTTGGGTTGTTCAGGGTGGATCCTTTCAGTGAGTGAGATGCATCGATCACATTGCCATTTCTATCAACTTTAATATTGACAGCTACATAACCAGATTCGTCTCCATCGTAAGTGAGGGATGGTTTGCTGATCAGGCTACGACCATTCAGCCGGAAATCAGACTTACCGCCACCTAAACCACCGCCGGTATAACCGCTGGCATTCGGGTCACCATTGATCTGGCCACGATCACCGGGTTTGCCGGTATTACCTTCGCCGGTAGAGTTGTTAGAACCGTTGGCGTTGTTACCACTGTTCTTGCCGGTGAAAGTACCACCACCAAATACGGCTTTCGCTTTTTGTGGTTTTTCTACTGCAACCGGGTTATTTTCAGAAGTTTTCTTGGTCGTTTTAGTAGGCTTGGTATCCAGGTTTTTGGCTACTTCCTTTGGTTTTTCAACCGGTTTTTCCGGTTTGTTCACCTCAGGAGCGTCTTCATTGTCCTGAGTAGCAATATCTTCCTGGGTAGAATTGTCCTGAGTTGGTACCGGCTCGTTCTGAGGGGTAGAAGCATTGGCAGCGTCGGCGCTGGGTGGGTTGGGGTTGAGTGGTTGCTCATCGCCCATACCATCGTCGGAGGTACCGAGGTTCACTTCCATACCCAGGTCCTGGTTAGGGAGTGGGGGTGGTGCGTTGAAACCGCCCAGGATCAATGCTAATAAAACTAATGCATGCACAGCAATAGTGACACCTACTGCTTTTATATTTTTATCGGTATTATTATCGTTCTGTTTTTGCTGCATAGGTCAAAAATAAGATATTTTCTAATACGTTCGACCTGCTGTAAGCAAGCCATTTTGCCAGCTGGCGGAAAAATCCCTTTTACCGCCGGATGGAATTACTCGTCTTATGTGCAGGGAGGAACTTAACCCGACAGGAAGTTTCGCTATACGGAGGCCAGTAGAAGGCTTTTCCCTGCATGAAAGTTCTTACCCGGTTGCGCCTGAATTTCTTCTTAAATGCCGTATTAAAGTGTGCGGGATACATTTAGCCGATCCACTCACTGATCTCCTTCACATTGCTTTCCTCACTCAATAACAAGGCTTTCGCCTCTTACATTCTAATAACACAAACCATTCCAATATCACTGAATGTATATGTCTGCCTGATATATCCGTGAATGTGGCGCCACGCAGGGCGATATACATCCCGAAGGTTTCTTACATACTCCCGGAGAATAACGTTGTATGTTGCGGAGCAGTATAGTAGAACCATTAAAATTCTATTTACATTTGCGCAGAATTTTGCCCTTTAAAACCGCATTCTCTTGTTCTCTCTTTATAAAAAAGCCTACGCTGGCCTTTCGACCTCCACCTGGATACTGGCTGTTGTACTCCTGATCAATCGCTGTGGTGCGATGGTTATCCCATTTATGACTGTGTACCTCACACAGCAGCTACACTTTTCCGTTCAACAGGCCGGTTTGGTCATGACCTGTTATGGTATAGGTGGCATTGTCGGTGCTTTTAGCGGCGGGCGGTTATCTGACCGTTATGGCTTTTATCCGGTGCAGTTCTGGAGTTTGCTGTTGCAGGGGTTGATCTTTTTAGTTTTGGGGCAGATGCATACACTCCTGCAATTCTGTATCTGTATATTTATCCTGAGTGCGGTGGGCGATGCATTTCGTCCGGCCAACACAGCTGCTACTGCACATTACAGCAGTCCGGAAAACAGGACAAGGTCTTACTCCCTGAACAGGCTGGCTTCTAACCTGGGTTGGTCCATAGGGCCGGCAGTGGGAGGGATAGTGGCAAGTTATAGTTATCACCTGCTTTTTTGGGTAGATGGGTTGACTTGTGTGGTTGCTATAATCGTGATGCGGTTGATGATTCCGCCAGTACATGTGGCGGTAAAAAGACACGATGGTGAGTCGGCTGGTGCTGAAGGCGAAAGTGTAAACAATGGTAAATCCGGTAGTGTAAACAATGGCAAAATTGAACATGTAGACAATGGTGAAACCGGACGCATAAACAAAGGTAAACAGGCGCGCGTAAACCAACCTAAACGTGATAGCGTTTACAAAGACAAAATTTACCTTGCTTTTATCGCCCTCAGTATTTTATTTACCACTGGGTTTTTACAACTCTCCACCATGGTGGCTTTATATTTCAAAGAAGTCCTCCACCTGGAAGAAGCACAGATCGGGATGGTCTTAGGGCTAAATGGTCTGCTTGTCGCTGCTATTGAAATGGTGTTGATCTATAAAATTGAAAATATGAAGCACCCACTGGAATTCATGACCCGTGGGGTGGCACTTGCCAGCCTGGCATACCTGAGTTTTAATATCCTGCCTGCAGCAGGTTTTGTAAGCATTGTATTCATCGTTTTATTTACTGCAGGCGAGATGCTGAGTATTCCGTTTATGACAGCCTTCTTTATCAGCAGGAGTGGAGAGCATAACCGCGGACAATATGCGGCATTGTATACCGTATCATTTGCGGTATCCACGATCCTGTCGCCGACTATCGGGTCTGCTACGATCGCCCATTTCGGGTTTAAGGTATGGTGGTATGTAGCAGCAGGTTTTTGTTTGATAGCAGCGGTAGGGTTTAATTTTTTATACCAGAAGGTGACTGCGAAAAAGGGCAGTTATGCGGTGTGAGATAATTACAAAGGTTCGTCATAAGATTTATCTCTACCCAGGTAGCATTTTTCGGTTTTTTTATTCCCATAGTTTTTAGTTCTTTCTACCCATTTCGCGGCGACCGCCTCCCAATTCGTAATCGGTTCTCCGTTGATTGCCCAGCCAACAGCCTCGTAATGATAGAAAAATTTGCGGCCCTCTTTATCTGCCTGACCTTTTTGTGCAAACCAATGGACAACTACTTCCATTGTTGGAATTTCATTTTTATGATTAATTAAATTGGGGGGTGTGTGAGCCTGTTTACTCTCAGTTTTACCCCTGTTTAGTTTATTATAATTAAAGTGGCCCGTTTTTGGGCCTGATGCGGTATCATTTTTGGTATTAGTATGTGGTACATTTTCGGGCCTTGTATGTGGCCCATTTTTATTATCATAGGTATCTTTTTTGATACTTGCATGGGTACCTTTTTTACTACCGGACGTATGAGGTGAGATGCTTTTATCCATGAAAGGGGTGATACTTATCTCGCAGGGCGCATAAGGGCGCGCAGATGGGAAATAGGTAATGTAACCATAATCAGACAACATCTTCAGACATTCGATATAGGTACTTCTGGAACCGATTTTGCTGCGTTGCATCACTTGCTTACGGTCAATCGGGAAACGGTTCTTAAAATAAAGTTTGTTCCATATGTGAAAGAGTGTCATGTACAAACTGATATGGTGCACCTTTAACCGGGAATCCTTCGAAGCATACTCATGAAAGGTATTGAGATGTAAAATATAATTGACGTTTTCGGTAGGCTCATTTAAAGCCTGTTTTTCGTATTCTTCCTCGTTGTTTTGTGTGTAGGTCGGAAAATCTCCTGATTTGCCCGATTTGCTATGTTTAATGGCAGGCAAACCATCAGGTGGCAGCTCTTCCCAACGCCTTTTAACTAAAAGCGCCTTTTGTAATTGCTGTAATTCATCAGATATTTTTTTTATACCCATAGTGTATATTTGTTTTTTTGCACGACTATCCTTCTTCGTGAAAAGCCTGTCTGGTTTTCCGAATCAAAAGATATACATGTATGATTTTAAATAGGAATTACCATTCTCCTCTGTATAGCCAGAAGCGCCAGGCTAACCACTCAGGTCGTTGATCTCTGTAATAAGTACAAAATTCCCCAAGGGTTAACTTATAAGTTGAAGGTTTTTCAAGAAATATCTTCGCCTTATTCAGTAAGCTGTAGATGGAGAGTCATTCATCATCGAAGCCAATGCTTTTGCATTAATCACTTCATGGAATAAATATGCGCATCGGCTATTTGGGGTGAATTTCTCAAAATTACCAATTTTGCAAAACTGCTCATTATTTAATAAACTAAGGTTTAGTTTTTCATACTTGTTTTGGGTAACGCAAATATAAAAAAAGTTGCTCTTTCCAGGGCAAATCAGACTACTCAAAATTCAAATTTATTTTGAGTGTAAAAAGCAATATTATCGCTTCGGCATAAGCAAAAATCTGCGCTATTCTAACTTCACTTCTCTCACTGTTTCATTCCCGGGCAGATCAACCGCCACGACTATAATTTTACCACCCGGCGGCCGGCTGGCCAACTTGTAATACCAATCCACGCCGTTCCTGCCTACAACAGCGGGGCCTCTTTCCAGTATCACACCATCGCCATCGAGTACCCGCACGGTCACTTCTGCTACCCTGAATTCATCTTTTGCAGTTACCACTACAGTCTCATCTTCGAACCGGATATTTTGCACTTCAGGAGATTTGTAAGCATCCTTCACAGCCATATTATAGGCATTCTGCCCCGGCCCTGCCAATGACTTATAATAAGCCTTAATATCCGGATCCAGCAGGATCGCCTTTGCATAAGCTGCGGCTACTTTCATCTTATACCGGGCTTCCAGTTGCTTTTTCGTTGGCTTATTCTTTGACGGGCCGCGTTTTTTGGCAATGATAATCTGGTCATTCCGTTCGTAAATCGTGAATTGATTGCCGAGGGTGCCCCGCACGGCATGAAGGAGTAGGTTGTCTTTTACAAGCGCCATAACAAACATTTTGAGGTTACAGTAACAAAGGTAAAATCTTCTTCCGGATTATAGTACTACTATATCACTAATTGAGTATTAATACATCATTAAAAGGGCACTTCAATATCGATTTGATATTGAAGTGCCCTTTTAATGTACTTATGGTGTACTTATAGAATTATATTCATGGTATAGCTTCATTAACTATTTGGAGTAATGCTGATTGGTTATGTTGGGTGCAACGCTATTCAGTAAAATTTAAAGTTCTCTACTTATCATAGCCGGGACTTTGTAGAAACCACGAATACCCTGTTTACTACTTATTTTGAAAATAAATAATTGAAAGAAATTAACTATCTGATAATTAATCAATTATCACATCAATGTGTTATATGCTGTCAATTTTTTCTACTCTATATTTACACCGTAACCTTGAGTATTGTTGTTGACGTTATATCCCGTTACTGTGAGTAAATACCCGTGAGCGTCAGAATGCGAAATTTTTTATAATCCCGTAATAAAATAATCAAATACCCATATGTGTGAACTTATTATTCCGTAGCAGTACTGAATAAAATATTCTGTATTCAGTCATTTCATTTATCCATTTAAGAGGGACTAATTAGCTCCTGCATAGCAGGGGGAAGGGGTTTTATTGTTTAAAAATTTAAACATGGGACATTATTTAGTATTTGCATGCCTGCTTGTGTCTGCACACCAAGTCATGGCGCAATCTCCTATGCGCGTAACACCAGATTCCATAAAAGTAACAAATGCAGAAGTCGTTGTTCGTAATGCAACTAAGGATATTCCCGGATATCTGTATAATAACGGAAATGGTACTACGGCTTTTAAAATAACAGGGAAAGCTATTCAGTTTACAGTCGGTAATGCCGGATTCCCTGCTGCGGGCGATTCTATTTATACCAGCAGTGAGCTTGTTAAAAGAAACGTCAAAGTATGGCGTTATGGCCTGTTACAACCTGCCAATAGCTCAAGTGGCGTCAGCATCGATACGCTGGCAGGAAAGGTCATTTTCCGTCCTGCGCTTACGCTAAAGGAAAGAATATATATAGAAGCCTTAAATAGTGTAGATCTCTCTTTATAACATTTGTCATGTGTATGCGAAATAAATTGCTGATAATCCCGTTCCTGCTGCTTTCTATTGCAGCTCTTGCCCAGACCTCACTTAAAGTAGATCCTGACTCTGTCAAGTTTGTTAATACTGAACTTGTATTAAGAAACAATACAAAGGATATAAACGGTTTCCTGTATAATACCGGCAATGGAAAAACCGTATTCCGAAAATTAGGGAAAGGAATACAGTTCCGGGTTGGCGCTACAGGCTTCCCGGTAGCTGGTGACAGTATTTATCAGAATACCGCATTGTCCAACTATTTCCTGAAAGTTTTACGCAATGGGTTACTTCAATACAGGGATACTGCGCAAGGCGTAAAAGTAGATGAAACCACGGGTAAGATTACATTTTACCCCGTACTGCAAACCAATGATGTTATTTATATAGAAGCGCTAACCGGTATAGATTTCTCTCTCAATGGCAGCGCTGCAAATGGTAGTGTAAGTAACACTGACTCGTTAAAATTGAATGCAGGAATATTCGATAACGGGAATATAACTTTCACGCTTCGCTGGCTTACAAATGCCAAGTCATTATATATTGGGCCAAGAATAGTAGGCATAGGTTCTTCCACTTTGGCCGGATATGGATTGACTGCACCAGACAGGTTAGGCGATAAAATATTAGCATGGCTGACAAACAATACATATGGCGCTGTATGGGAAAACCTCTCTGTAGCAGGCTATTCCAGTACTGATGTGCTGCCTGTTGCTAATGGCGGAGTACTGGGGCATAATATTGAATCCGCTTTAACCTCAAACCCGGATTTTATATTTGTTTCATTGCCTACAAATGATCCATCTGCAGGCATATCTGTTAATCAGAGTATTGCTAATCTGAAGAAAGTAGATTCGCTGGCTATTGCAAAGGGTGTTCCTGTATTCTTTGAAACAACCCAGCCAAGAACTACCTACAACGAAGCCCAGCAGCTCATGCTTAAACAACTGGCCGACAGTATCAGGACCATCTGGCCCAAGCGTTATGTTGAAGGGTTTAAAGATGTCGTAGACCCTGCTACCACCGCAGCTATTTTGCCACAATATAACAATGGCGATGGTGTACACCTGACAAGCGCCGGTAATCAGTTTATTGCCAATAGCCTGTTCGATAGATGGCTGGAATATTTTCAGCCGGTAAAAACTGTAAAAAGATATCTCGTAGATTCATCGTTGGACAAGTCTGCCTGGTCCCAGTTTAAAATAGAAACAGAACCCAATATTGTAAAAAACAACTACGCCCGTTTTAATGATAACAAACAGTATTTCCGGGTCAGGGCTGAGCTAAAGGATGGCACCTATACCTCATATTCCAATGTTGCCACTTTGGATCAGATTAATAATCCTACACTACCCGGTGTGAACGATTACACCTACAGGTTATTGATAGACCTGGGAGGTGATGGTCTGACTACCCTCAATGGCTCTAACCAGGTGGATGGTAAACCAACACCATCACCTGATAATGCCGGTAAATACTGGAATAACTGGTATGGAGTAGGCGGCGTAGCCGGGTTTGCTGATAAATCCGCATTCAATGCATTGAGAACTACTACCAATGAGGCGACTGCCATGAGCGTGCAGATCATTGGATTACCGCAGGGTACATTTGGAACCTCTGATACTAAATCCATCAACTATAACGGTTTCAATGTCGCAGTTGGAGATTATCCATCCCAGGCTGTTTATGACAATATGTTTATTCATTCTTCCGTCAATCCGGATGGGATTATTATGAGAATAAAGGGCCTTGCAAAAAACAATACCTATTATATAAAATTATGGGGTGCCAGACTGGATGATGCGTCTACACCAAGAACATTGCAGGCGAAACTGGGATCCGAAACATGGACCACTGCTCAATCTGTTGATACTAAATATGCCACTACCGGTACAGGTGAATACAGCCGGGCAGTCACCTTTAATTACATCTCCGGCCTGGATTCATTAGATATCAATCTCCGCACAGGCGGCACCAGTACATTTGCACACGTTAGTATCGTTGATATTGGCGTAGTTGGCCCATTGCCACTGATCCCCCAGATAAAACTGAGAGATACCAGTACAACCGCCAGTACACTCACTCTTACTGCGAATCCTATTAATGGAGCAAGCATCGCTTCGTTTAACTGGAGCCAGATATCAGGGCCTAATACTTCTACAATTGCAGCCACTACCAGCGCTACCGCCAGTATCTCTGGTCTGACCAACGGTACCTTTATTTATAGGGTTACCGGTACTGATACTTCCGGAAAAGTATTGAGCACAGACGCTACTGTGAAGGTATACCCAAATAATGGTGGCAAAAAGACACTTAGAGTACACTTCAGTAAAACTGCCGTATCCAGCATTCCCGGCTGGTTTAATGTGTATGGCCAGGTGGCTGGTACCCATATCATAGCTACCGATACTGTCACGAACTGGACGATTGATAACGTTAGTGATGCCACCACTTATTGGGCACCATACGCCGGCAATAGCTCATCGAATACAGATGGCTCTACCACAGGCAATAATAGCGGTGTCGTTCCGGATATCGTATTACAGGGTTTATGGTATAACTACAGCCTGAAGTATGCAGCGGGCATGGACAACCTGCTCATTAAAGGTCTGAACCCCAGCAAAACTTATACGATCAAATTGTATGCTTCCCGCAATACCACTGCTTCTGCTCCAAGATATGGTGCATGGAGAGTAAACGGAGGTTCTGAAATACTACAAAACGCTCTTGGAAATACAACAGGAGAAACGACCGTGTCAAGTGTTTCGCCTGATGCCAGTGGTGTGATCAAATTGTCTGTGCATGCACCAACCAGTGCCACCTATGGTTCTTTTTCTTACATCAATGGTTTAATCGTTCAGGAGAATTAAATCTTTTCTTATGCATGTGATCCCTAAAGAGGTCAGTCTGCTGGTACTTTTTATTAGTACCTGTGCTATTGCTGCGGATACCTTACCCGATCCATTGAAAGGGGTCGTATTAAAGCAGGCAGTGATGGACTCATTGAATACGAGATATGCTGGTATACATAACCAGTTTGTTCCTGATAGCCTGCCCTTTAGCCGGTTGGGATTGGACAATCTTCAACCAGGTGCACGTCAGGAATTTATGCAATATCTGAATGGCGGCAATGGGAAAGCTGGCATTAACCGGATGCAACGAATGTTCACCGGTTTTCATGACAGCCTGAAGCTGGCCGGATTTATTGATAATAAACTAAGGGGATTCTATGCGCTGAAATCTCAATCACCCGTACATCTGCCGGGTATACCCCAGCATACACTCAAGGGTATCAGCTGGCAAACGATCTATAGCGATACGACTGCTATGTTATCTCCCTGGTGGAATGAAGGGATCATCCAGGATCAGGTGACTATAGGAAGTATCCCGGTGCAATTTAATTATTCTACAATTTCTGGTTATAACGACGGACTAAAAGATGCACAGTTTTTGAAACTGAATTTTGACAAACAGGCCTACCTGGATAAAGTCAATCAACAACTACAGCAATCTTATGACCTCAACAAATATTTCCTTGATGATATCGACATCAAAAGCAGCATTCAATCTTACCTGACCACTCAGCTCTCTGCCTATGATAGTCTGAAAGGGCATATATCTCCTGATCAGGTGATGTTTTTGGATAGTTCACAATTAGTGAATGCATTACAGCATACCCCACAGGCATATCAGGAAAAAGTGATGGCACTGAAACAGCAACTGGGAAATGTGAAAGAAATGAACCAGCTGGCAGGTGCACAAAAAGCAGCACAGCAGCGTATTGCATCTGTATTACAGCATCCTGAAAATGCATCCCGCATAGCACCTGATCTACTTAATATGAGTTCGCTACAGCGATTTATGATGAGTGTAAAAGAATTGAAAGCAGGAAGCATTGGCACCTTGTCAGATGTATTTATGACAGGGGCAGCCGGTTCCTACCTTAAAAATAACAGGTTTATTATGCTGGCGGCTGGTAAAGCTAACGAATTAGGTATTCAGGATGTGGGCATGCAATCATCTACCGGGAATAGTTCATATGCGATGCAATACCTGCGAATGGGGCGTGGTGATGTTGGCGCTAAACAAACCCATGTCTCCGTACTGAATGCAAATGCAAAAGCCCAGTCGAATAATGGATTTAACACGGCTGTTATCAGCAGGAATGTATTCGTTGGATCCATTTCTAAACAATGTGATCTCGGCAGCCTGGGTAAAATTGATATTGACGTTTCAAAATCCTCCAGCAGTTTTAATGATGCTGCGGCTGTATCAAAATCGGCTGCTTCACATTTTATGGATGACCTCTGGGCAACCGCTTCTATTGGATTGGCATACTCCGGAGATGTGAGCAAATGGGGGCTTTCACAAAAAGTATATATGAACTATTCAGGGTTAGGCTATGTAAATCCCGGTAGCCCCTTTGGCAGCCGGGGCGTACTGCAATATGGTTTGATGTTGCGCCGCAACTGGCTAAAAAACAAAGCCGCCGCCACCATAAGAATGGATATGAGAAACCAGGCAGTTTCGCCCCTGACAGATGACAGGCGCAGGAGTCTGCAATTCTCTGCTGACGCCCGTTATCGTTTTACCCGCAAACTGACTATCAGTATGAACCTGCTACAAAATACACTGCGGGAAAATGGAGTGACCGCATTTCTCAACAGGAAACTCTCTGTCATGTCTCAGGCAAATGGCAAATTAGGCGGCATACCATTTACAAATAATTCTTCTTTAGGCATCCAGCAAATGAATTACCAGGATTTAAAGAGCCTGTTTATAAACCTATCCAGCATGCACACCTTTATGGCAGGACCGGGTATGGTAATAACAAATATCTATTACAACAGATATGTACATGATGCTGCTATTTATAATAACCTTTTAAATATAGATGCAGGTTATCAATATATACTAATGAAAAAAATCTCCTGTGGCAGTGCGCTTATTTATATGGATAGTAAGGATGTAGTCCGGCAAATAGGATTGCGTCAGCAGGTATCTGCACAGTTATTCAAACGGTGGAGTCTTGCCCTTTCCGCAGATGGCAGAAAGAACCTGAAGAATACGCCTGCCAATTTCTACTATGGCAGATTTAATACGACCACCTCTTTGCATTACCAGATAAACTAGCACCATGAAAAGAGTAATATTCACAGCATTGTTTACCTGCTTATGTATAGTCGTAAAGGCACAGCTGACTATTGCCTTTATGCCGGAGGTGCAGGGGCGCACGATCGATGGTGTCTGGAAGGCACGCATTGGCAATAATGGCGCCCGGCAAACAGTTAATCTCAAAATAATAATCACAGAGGCATCTACTGGTACTGTGCTCACCATTCAAACACCACCTTTTGAACTATTACCAGGTGTCAACAATATACCTGCCAGTGCGGCCTATAATGCATCGGTAGCATTCGCCAATAATAAGCTGGCTACTGTCATTAGTCAGAGTGGTTTTTTCCCGGCAGGAGACTATGATTATTGTTTTCAGTTATACGAAGGTGTATCTCATAATGGTTCCTTATCAGGCGATCAATGCTTTAACTATAACCTGGAGCCATTCAGCAGTCTGCAACTCATTCAGCCCTATGATGGTGATAAGATATGTGACAAACGCCCGGCCTTTTCCTGGCAACCTCTTATACCAGCTATAAACGGTGTGCAATACAGAATGATCCTTGTAGAAGTGAAAGATGGTCAGCAACCCGTAGAAGCTATCAGGAGCAACCTCGCAATAATTAATCAACGGAACATTCCCATGCCCCTGCAATTATATCCTTCTATAACGAATGAACTGGTGGAAGGAAAGAAATATGCATGGCAGGTAGCCGCTTATAGGAATGATCTAATCCTTGCTGAATCTGAAATATGGGATTTCAATATTGACTGCGAAAAAGATTCTACAAGTACATCCAGAGAAGCATTCAGAAACATAGAAGATTTAGCCAAAGGCAATTTTTATATAGCAAGAGGGGAGTTGCTATTTGCATTTAACAATACTTATGAAGCGACCACTCTTCAATACACTATTCGTTGCCTGACTAAGCCAGAACAACAGGTAACAAAACTGCCAAAGGTAAAAGTAACAAGAGGTAGAAACCAGGTGGTGATTGATCTTTCTGATAATAAATCATTCACTGATAGCTATTTCTACATCATGAATGTGAAGTTGCCTGATGGAGAGGAAAAACAATTAAGGTTTATCTACAAAAATGCAGAATGAGAAATAAAGTGATCATCACAGCCTTGTTGCTGATATGCTGTGCCTGTAAAAAAGGAAAGAAAGAGCTGTTGGTTCAGGAAAAAAATATTAATGGCTTTTCACTGAGCCTGCAGTATTTGCCATCTGATGACAAAGACCTGCTTCGTTTCAGGTTGAATATTAACAACAGTAACGGTTCTCCATTGAAAAATACAGATCATCTCAGGTTTAATTATGGCCTGGATACCCTATTCTCTTTTGTTAATGTAAAAGATACCCTGCACCCGGTAGACGTGATCAGGGTGGCCAATGGGAATATGAACGGGATTGAATACCTGCTGTTATTTAACCGCCCCAATGCTTTTTCCCAGGTAAACTGTGAGTTGGTATTTAAAGACTGGCTTTTTACCAATCAGTTAATGAGTTTCCCATTAGAGGGTAGCGCTATTGCACATGTAGATTCATTCAATCAGCAGATATGATTATCAGCAATACTAGTAGCCGTAAGAGAATCGCCTGTTTTTTCCTCGCTTTGCTTTTCATACAGAGCATATACCCCTCTGTTGCATGGGCATTGACCTCTGGTCCTGCACAGCCGGAAGCCAAACAATTTATGCAGGCAGGTACCAGTGATATGGTAGACCTTTCAACAGGTAACTTCAAATATAATATCCCGCTGCTGGACGTTGAGGGGTATCCAATCAATCTCAATTACCAGTCAGGCATTGGGATGGATGACGAAGCCAGCTGGGTGGGGCTGGGGTGGAACCTGAACACAGGAGCGGTAAACAGACAGCTGCGCGGTCTGCCTGATGATAGCTATGGAGACAGTGTGTTGACTTCAAATTATATGAAGCCCAAGATCACGGTGGGTGCGCGGCTGACGGTGCGGGGAGAGCTCTTTGGTAACTCTTCTGTAGGCCTGGAAGGCTCCTTATCTGTCGGTATCTTCAGTGATAACTATACAGGGATAGGCGCAGAAGTGGGTGCTAACGCTGGTCTCAGCCTATCATTGACAAATTCTTCTGCTTATACCCCCGGAATTGGCCTTGGACTGGGTGTGAATTCCAATACATCCGATGGGGTATCGGTAACTCCTTCCGTATCCTTATCATTATCCCACAGAATGGCAGGATATGGTTCCACATCCTCCTCGCTTTCCATGAACCTGGGATATAATACCCGGGAAGGACTGAAATCATTGACATTAGGTTCTTCCTTTTCGTTTAAAGGAAGCAAAGAAGATCAGGACGAGGATGGAAAAGGTCAAAGTGCCAGTATGTATGTAGGAGGTGTTACCAAAAATTATAATACTCCTCCTTTTTATCCTAAATCTGAAATCTCTTTTAAATCCGCCAATTATACATTCAGTGGTGATATTGGTGGCACGGCATGGGGAGTATACGGCGGTGTAGGTGTGACTGGCTACAAAACAAAAAGGGAAGTTAAAAACCAGTTACAATACAACCCGACATATGGGTTTTTATACGCAGAAAAAGGAAAAGATGTACCAGCAGCCATGATGGATTTTATGCGTGAAAAAGATAATCCGGTGGACACATCTATGCATAACCTGGCTTTACCCGTGGCTACTCCTGATCTTTTCTCTTATACCAGTCAGGCTGGTGGTGGACAGATCCGGCTGTACCGGAACCACAGCGGGGTATTCTTTGATAACCGCACGCAGGACGTAACAGACAATACATCTGCCAGTGTGGAATACGGTGCCGGGGCCTATTTTCATGGAGGTGTTTCTATTTATAACCAGGACATCAGCAGCACCAATGGTAAATGGCAGGCAGCAAATGACTTTTTGGCGAAGGGCGACTTTGTACAAAGAAGTAATGTAGGAGAGGAGGAAGCATATTTCAAACATACCGGTGAACAGCAGTTGGAGGATCCGGCATTTTTTAACCGTATCCTGGGAGAAAGAGCTGTCAGCGTACCACTGGATGGGAAGAGTGCACAGGGAAAACTGAGGGACAGTGCAGGGATAGTTACTCCTTCCGCACCTTATAAACGTTCCGGCAGGCAGATCAGAAATGCACCGGTGATGTACCTGACTGCCGGGGAAGCTGCGCAGGCTGCATTGGATAAGAAGATCAGGAATTACGCTTTTAACGTTTATAATAGTTTCGCCACCGCGTCCTGTAGTGAGCTATCGTATACTGAAGAAGAAAGAGTGAACTCATTCAGAAAGGATCATCATATTTCTGAAATGATGATTACCGGTGGTGATGGAAAACGAATGGTATATGGCTTGCCGGTTTATAACAAACAACAGGTGGAATACTCATTTGCCACCAATAAAGATTCACTGCAGGCAGACAAAAATATTGTGAAATTCCCTGTTGAAAAGGGAGAACCAGGTCATGTACCAAAATCCGGAGGGTCATCGCTTACCAATGAATATTTCCATAAAGAAGTGCAGCCCGCTTATGCAACATCCTATTTGTTGACGGCTATCCTGTCTCCTGATTATGTAGACGTAACAGGTGATGGTGTGAGTGAGGATGACAGGGGCACTGCTATAAAGTTTAACTATTCAAAGGTCAATAAGGACTTTCACTGGCGTACCCCCTACGGCACGAGAACGGCCAACTACAACCGTTCGCTCAATGCGGATCCTGATGATGATAAGGCATCTTTTGTATATGGAGAAAAAGAACTGAGATACCTGCACTCCATTGAAACAAAAAATATGATCGCCTATTTTATCACAGCGGACAGAATGGATGCCCTGGGCTGCGATCTGTATGGAAATATGGATACGACCGTCAAACAGAAATACCTGAAAGAGATCAGGCTGTATGCGAGAAGTAATTTGAAAACCCCCGTAAAAACGGTTGTGTTTGAATATGATTCATCTCTGTGTCAGGGCATACCGAATAGTATACATGGCTGGGGAAAACTGACGCTTAAAAAAGTTTATTTCAAATATGCCAGCTCAGGGAAAGGAGAACAGAATGCATACTCCTTTAACTACAACGATGGCCAGACATATGCCTACCTGTCGTCAGACCGCTGGGGAACCTTAAAACCTTCTAACGCGAATAGCCTGGATAATTTTTCCGGGTTAGCGAATGATGAATTCCCCTATACTACCCGGGATTCTGCCAGGGCAGCACAAAATGCTTCCATGTGGCATTTGTCTGAAATCAAACTACCATCAGGAGGGGTGATTAAGGTCACTTATGAATCAGATGATTATGCTTATGTACAGAACCGGCTTGCGATGGAAATGGTGAAAATAGCCGGAATGTTGGATGGTGATAATAATGCTACCACCTCACTCCGGGATGCTAAGTTGTTTCAATTAACTGTTCCAAAGATACCGGATGTATCAGTAGCGAATGATCCGGATCTATTAAAGCAGTGGTTTATCAACACATACCTGAATGGTTCTGGTTATCTCTATGCGAAGGTATATGTTAACCTGACAGATGATGTAAATGCAACAACAGAAAATAAGTTTGAGTTCGTACCTGTCTATGGAAAGATAGCTTCCGTAAAATTTGACGGAAATACCGCTATCATCGGGATGGAAAATGATACAGAAGGCAACCCTGGTGTTAATCCTTTTATCAGTGCTGCCTGGCAGCGCATGCGGCTGGAGCTGCCACGTTATGCCTATCCAGGTTATAATAATCGTATCAATGATGACAGACCCGTCACTGCCGCGGTAAAAGCCTTGGGTAATTCCATTAAAAACCTTTCTGAACTCTGGGAGAATTTTAATAAGAAAGCTTACCGGAAAAAGTTTGCTGCTAAAATAAACCTGAATAAAAGTTTTGTACGAATTGCAAAACAGGATAAACCGAAACTGGGAGGTGGTGTTCGTGTAAAGCGGATTAAACTGCAGGACGAATGGGCAGAACAAGCCGCTGCTTATGGGCAGGAATATGAATATACGACTATACAGAATGGTCAGCGCATCAGTAGTGGTGTAGCCTCTTATGAACCGGCTGTGGGTGGCGATGAAAACCCTATGCGTCTGCCGGTAGCATATACCCAGGATGTAAAGTGGGGACTTAATAATTATTTCTACCTGGAAGAACCGATGGGGGAATCTTTCTTCCCGGCGCCCCAGGTGGTATACCGCGAAGTGAAGGTGAAAAGCCTCGGGGCGAATGGTGTGGCAGACGAAGCGAATAAAACCGGTTGGCTAACTTATGAATTCTATACAGCAAAAGAATTCCCGGTTAGAATAGAGCAGACCATGCCGGAACAGGTGCTGAATAATCCTAAAACCTGGGCCAATTTCTTTGGTGGTAAATCTATTTATGAACTGACTATGTCACAGGGCTATGCCATTTTCCTGAATGACATGCATGGCAGGGCTAAGGCAGAAAGAGTGTTCAACCAATCCGGTCAGGAGATCTCCGCTACTGAATATTATTATAATGCTACTGAGGAAGGTGGAACTATGCGCTTATCAAACGTGGTAGATGTTGTTGATGAAACAGGTAAGATCACCAAAGATCAGGTGATTGGACGGGAGATAGAAATGTTTGCAGATATGCGTCAGTCAGAGATGAACAATACAGGCAAGAGTATTAATCTTGGTATAGATGTGATCCCTTTTGGACCGTGGGTAGTTCCACTTCCGCATTTCCCCTGGTCTAAGAATGATGATTACAGGTTGTTCCGGTCTGCATCTATTGTAAAAACGATCGAGTATACTGGAGTGGTATCGAAAGTAGTGAAGCGAATAAATGGATCAAGTATTACATCTGTGAATGTTTTGTTCGACAAGAATACGGGTGGTCCGGTGGTGACGCAAAGTGAAAATGAGTTCAATGATCCTGTGTATACTACCAATATTCCGGCTTATTGGATGTATAAGCAGATGGGGATGGCTTACCAGAACCTCGGTTTGCTGATGGATAGTTTTACAACGGATGAAAATGCGCTCCCGGGTTCTTCTTATTTAAATTATTTGTCTCCCGGCGATGAACTGATCGATGTAATGACAGGAATGCGTATGTGGGTAGTGAATTCACCAACAAATACTTCCACCGTAAATAAGCTGCGTGTAATAGAGGCTTCCGGCAGAATTGTGAAGTACTACCGGGGAACAGTGAAGATATGCCGGTCCGGCTATCGCAACCTGCTGGGGGCATCGGCTGCAGGCATGACCACCTTACAAAACCCGGTTTCAGGGAATGTGTTGAAGATGGTAAGTAATGAAGACCTGTCTGCCTACAAGGTATTAAATGCCTCTGCCATGCTGTATGCAGAGGCGTGGGGACAGGCGGCTGATTGTAATATAAAGAGTTGTCCGGAAGGGTATATAGAGGGACCGAACGGGGATTGTATGTTGCCAGCTACGCCTGCGGCAAGTGGGTTTGATTTTATACCTGGTGATTATTATAAAACCTATGGCATTAAAGGGGCTTATTGGTATGATAGCACCAGTAATAATCAGAAATTGATCCTTAGCGATACTACCTGGAAGAATCGTCTTAAAACGGCTGGTGTGTGGCTAAAACAGGCAAAGGATAATACCTGGTGGGGAATTGAAAAGTGCATTGATGTACCGGTCACTAAGAATTATTACATCGGTCATGCCGGGGATGACCTGATGCGTATTTATGTGGACGGCAGGTTGATCAAGGAGTTTACAGGTGAGGATCAGAATAACCAGCAGATCTGGAATATCCGTCAGGTAAAGTTACCCGCCGGTAAGCATGTGATCCGCATGGATGCGTTGAACCTGTACTACCAGAAGGCTGCTGCTATAGAGATCTATAATACGGATTCGGCTACATTGCGGGCAGTCAACTCTGCCGCAGCGCTCAATAATATTACTCTTTTCTCTACTAAAAATGCTGCGACTGACAATAACCTGCTGGCATTTTACCTGGATCCTTCAGGCGGAAAAAAATCTGTCAATTACAGGTGTTCGAATGGTGCGACGCCTGCCATGTGCGATGGTACGCCCAACTGTGGATTCAAACCTAAGGGTGCATGTCCGGATGGTTATACCAATACGGCAGATGGACAGGCATGTATACCTAACTCCACCACCGTAAGTGCCGATACAGGTTTGCTGGTAGCAGAAGGTAACCAGACGGGTGTTTATTCGAAAGAAGGAGCTGTATTTTATAACGTAGCGGGGACAGAAGATACCCGGCGAAAAAGTTCTATGTGGGGTACCGATAGCTGTCAGATCTATACTTTTTCGAGGGTAGGTCAGGTGACCGGTGCATCGGCAATAGAAGACTCTGTAGAGACCAGCGCTGCAAGATCATCCGGTTATTGTGGTATGTTGAATGCGACAGGTATCTGGTTAAGTAAAGCTTATGACCTGAAGTGGATAGGTGTTGAAGCATGTCTGAAAGTACCGGAAAGCAAATGGTGCTATATAGGATATGGGGCGGATAATATGGTGAGGATATATATTGATGGAATGTTGTGGCGGGAAGAGCTGATGGAAAGTGCTACAGATTCAAAACCATTTGTATTGTGGAATGTACGGCCAGTATATCTTTCGGAGGGACAACATATCATCACCATCGAAGCCTATAATTCGGCTGCTCAGCATGCCGTAGGTGTGGAAGTATATAATAATACGCTGGCGCAGTTGAATACAGACTATCCCAATTTAAACAGGATCTTCTCCACCA
Organism: [Flexibacter] sp. ATCC 35208; assembly: GCF_001975825.1. Classification (GTDB taxonomy): domain Bacteria; phylum Bacteroidota; class Bacteroidia; order Chitinophagales; family Chitinophagaceae; genus Chitinophaga. The sequence continues at coordinate 18,608 of NZ_MTKN01000054.1, read as the reverse complement.
ATGATCTGCTGACCGGCAAGCCATATAACTCCTATGTGAAAAATGTGAACGGTGTCATCGAAGCCCAGCGGTTCACCTGCTCAGGCGGACCTGTGAGCTTATGTGATAGTGTGGCTGGTTGTCCTGCCATTCCTAATGGCCAGGTACTGAATCCTTATGTAACCGGTTACCTGGGTAACTGGCTTCCCTGGAAGGAAATGGTATGGCTCACCTCCCGCACCGGGCAGGAGTTACCTGCAAATAATGCCGTGAAGGCAGATATACGGAATAATGGAGCCTATCAGCAGTTTAGTGCCTACTGGTTCTATAACAATGGCTGGGGGATGTCTACCAATAATGGTTGGGTCGTATCCAATACAATTGGTTTATATGATGAATACGCACAGGAGCAGGAAACGAAGAATGCACTTGGGATATATAGTGCCGTGCGTTTTGGATTTAAATCTTCCCTGCCAGTGGCTATAGGTGCCAATATGCGACAGCGAGAGATATTTTACGATGGGTTTGATGATTATAAATTCAACGCATCCTGTGTGAATGTGCTACCCTGTAAGCCGGATGAATTTGATATCCGCAAGGCCCTGGGCGATAATTACGTCAGCCGGCTGGATAGTGTCAATGCGCATAGTGGTAATTATAGCCTGAAATTAAGCAGCCCGATTAACCTGAAAACATATGTATATACCTACGAGCATACGCCAGGTATTTACCTGAACAATAACCAGTGGGGAGAGTATCTCCGTAAACCAGAAGGATGGCTGGGCCTGCGCGGGTTCTGCCCTGTAACCAATCGCCGGTATATTTTCACAGCATGGGTAAGAGATGGACAACCGGCAAGTGCCAGTGCGGGCATTACGCTTACAGTGAATAACAATACAGTCGTCTTTAAAAAGAAAGCTGTAGTGGAAGGCTGGAAACTGGTAGAAGGTAATCTGGAGATTCCCACCTGGATAGGTACGGGTGATATGGCTGCTGTGGATGTAACACTGAGCGGTGGTGCTAATGTGTCGATAGATGACATCCGCATATTTCCTTATGACGGACAGCTGAAGACTTTTACTTATGATGATAAAAATATGCGGGTGATGGCAGAGTTAGATGAGAATAACTATGCCACCTTCTATGAGTATGATGATGAAGGATCATTGATACGCGTGAAGAAGGAAACCGAGCGTGGTATTATGACTATTAAAGAAAACCGTTCTGCATTAAGAAAAAATTAATTGCTGGATTATGAAGGTAAAAATATTGCTGGTGATTCCTGTATTGATATTGGGGGCTGTTGGTTATGCGGTAATCAGACCGGGTGGTTATGGTATGATTAAACCTGCTACATATGCAGAAAGCAAACCTGTTGCTTCTGATCAGACAGGTGTTTTGCAGGAGCTGAGTACTGTATTACATAAAATGGACACATTGACCGTGCTCACGATAGAGGGAACTATTACGGCGAGGGATCTGGCAGACAGTACGCGGAATATGGAGACGACTTTTTGTTATACCAGAAATGGGCAGGAAGCATATTACCGGGTTGGCCGGCAGGAGATGATCTCATTGCAGAACGCCTATATCGTAGTGGCACATGATATACATAAGGTATTCCTTTCACCACCGAGGGAGGTAGTGAACCCGATGAAATTATCAGTGGGGAAGGAAGCTACCTTACTGGCGGAGGAGGGGTATGCAATCACGCGTAGTGTGAATGAAGCGGGCGTACATATTTCCTTATTAAACCACAGGCATCCTACCTGCCGTGCTTATGATATCACATTTGACAGTACAGGGTGGATAAAGCAGACTTATATGAGAGTGACGGATGAAGCTCATCCTATCGATACCACCAGAGATAAATTTATCGGTATCCGCATCAGTAGTTGTAAACCGGGTGTAGTGCGCAAGGAGTTGCTGAACAGCAACCGTTATATTAAAATCAGCAATGGCCTGGCTGTGGCGCTTTCCGGGTATGAATTAATTAAAGATCGTTAATCTTTTTATATGGGTTCCGCTTTTAAGAAGATCATGTTACTGGCAGTCATGTTATGCACTTTGCACACAGCAAAGGCTTTTACTGCGATTGAATCTTATCAGAACCAGCTGCAGGGAGGTTTAAAGCAGGGAGATGTACTGGAAATAAAAGATGAGAAGTTTTTGAATAGTAATGTTGACTGGACAAAGATACATAACCGGACAGTGACGAATATCATCACGTTTGGATTGTATAGAGATGGGGGGACTATGCCTGTTTCAGCCTTCAAATGTGAGATAGATCTGAAGGTGGAATATTGGTCGCAGCCCAGTCAGACGGATCCAATTACGAATGACCATGTGAAATTGCAGGTTACATATACGCCGACGGAGGGAGTTGCTTACAGGGCGACAGATACATATAAATTCCTGAACGGGTATAAGGTAAGACTTACGGTCAACAGCATCACCAGTGCGGAGTTAGGAACGACATTGCCAACCATATTCCGGTTGATGGGGCAGGTAGTGGTAGAGCGGTCATACGATTGGGATCTCACCAAAACAATTGTACCCGTTGCTACAGTAGATACTTCTGCCGTGATGCTTACCTGGGAGAAATATACAGGAGCGGAGGAGTATGACCTGGAATGGACTTTTATCGATGAGTTATCAGATAATGGCAGGTTGCTGGCGCAGCAGGGAAGTAGTGTGACTGCTGCTACACTGGCTGGTTTGTTCCGCAATAATGCCACGCGGGTAACGATTCCGCGGGAGTATTTTGAGATTTCACTTATCCATATATCCCAGTATTTACCAGTGAGGATAAGGCCTGTTCAGTATACTGATGACGGATTCAGGCAGGAAGGAGACTGGTTTTACCAGTTGAAACAAGGTGGGGTTGCAGGACCGTCGGTAATATTACTGGATTCTGCCAGGCACCGGTCTGATTTGAACTGGCAGTATAGTGCTGTGTATGCAGAGGGCGGAATGAAGAAGGAGGTGGTCAGTTATTTTGATGGTACGCTTCGTACCCGGCAGACAGTAACGGTCAATAATTCCGATCAGCGGGCAATGATCCAGGAGACCCTGTATGATGAATTTGGGCGTCCGTTGGTGAATATATTGCCGGCACCAATTACACAGAGCAGGTTGAATTATTACCCGGGCATGCATCATGCATTAGGGGGTGGAAACTATACTTATGCAAATGTGTATGGAAATACGACAGACTGTATTCCTGTTCCAGGCAAGATGAGTAATGATTCGGGTGCGGCACGTTATTATTCTCCTTTGAATCCGTTTTTAAGTGACAGTACGAATAAATTTATTCCGGATGCGAATGGGTATCCATTTGCTGTAAATCTTTATACGCCTGATAATACAGGAAGGATGAGTGTGCAGGGGGGAGTAGGAGAGTTGTTTCAGCCGGGAAATAAAGCTACGAAATTATATTATGGGAAACCTGCACAATGGGAATTAGACAGGATGTTTGGCAATGATGTAGGTTATGCATCTCATTACCTGAAAAACATGGTAATGGATGGAAATGGACAGGTAAGTGTCAGTTACCTGAACGCAGCGGGTAAGACGATAGCGACGGCACTGGCGGGTGGGGCGCCTGCTAATTTGGATGGATTACCTTCGAAGCCTGATTCTACCGAAGAGACATTTTTATTAATAGAATCCAGTCAGTATACATTTGATCCTGCAAAGCTGAAGCTGAGTGCAACCACGACCTATTCATCGGCAGTACCTGGTCCTGCTACGCTCAGGTATAATATAGACAAGCTGATAAAAACCTATAGTGAGAGTGGCGTTACAATATATAGTAACTGTTATTATGACTTAAAGATCCGGGTTACGGACAACTGTAACAGGATCTTGTATGATAGTGCAGGGGCAAGGCCTGTTGGAAGTCTGGTCAGCAATTGTAATGATGTGAATGCTTTGACAGGGGGAATCAATTTGAATTTTGACCAGATCGGCGAGTATTACGTGTCTTTTGAATTAGGGCTGAATGATTCAGCCATCGCTAATTATACGGCTGATTTTATAAAGAGGAATACCAATCTGAAGACGCAGTGGCAGTTTGTACAGCAGGCCTTGCAAGGTCAGGACTTTTCAGGATGTTTTAGCGATTGCAGTACCTGCCTGACATCATTGGGTGCAAAGACAGATTTTACGGCTGCTGTGGTGTCCAGATTAGCACAGAATGGGGTGACGGGTACTGCGATTAATACCTGGTCCAATACATTGTATGATTCGTTGTTGGCACAATGTCAGCGTTTGCAGGTTTCTTGTCAATCATCGCCGTGTGAAGATCTGGAAAATACGTTAAAACTGGATGTAAGTCCGGGAGGGCAGTATGCATTATTTGATGGAGATTCTGCATTGGAAAGAACCATAAATGTATTGTATAATCACTGGCGGGATGAGTTCCCTATAAAGAGTGCGACCAGTAGTGAATATATTGAAGAGCAGTTTGAGATGGAGGATGGTTCGGTGATGTCTCCCTATGATGCGCATTTTACGCTGACGATGTTATTGCGTTATTGGAAGCCAGAATGGGCGGCACGGTTTATTAAATATCATCCGGAGTATTGTGCGTTGAGGTTTTGTTATGATAACAGTACGGCGTACCAGTGGGATGATAAGATAAAGCAGGTGCAGACGGTAGCAGGTATTACGGGTGTATTACCAGCTGCTGTTTATAATAAGAGTAATATCAGTTGGCTGGTAGCACAGGATACCGCATTTAGTGGTGTGTTAAGTAGTTATAAGACCAGTTTTATAGCAGATCTTACCGATTATAGCAAAAATGTGGTTGGTTTTAATGCCTCGGGATATGCTGTTAAAAATTTACCGGACTATGTAGATTACCTGTTGTATTGTGCGGATAATACAGGGAGTACGAACACAAATAATAACCCGTTACCGAATGCAAATAACTGGTCTTCCTGTTCGCCTGTAACCAGTTGCCGGATAGCAGACCTGGAGTGGCGGATGTATCGTGATAAGTATCTTGAGTTGAAGGAAAGATACTACGCAACAGCGCGGGGCACTTCGGCTTATTGTGGAGGAGTATGTGTGGTAGGCGATACATTGAGTTATGCCGTAACCACCTGTCCGGAGTTGTCTGCTTTTAATGTAGAGGCGGGAACTGCCACCTGTGGCACTGATTTACAATCCCTGAAAATTACATACAGTGGTGCGGGGCTGACGAGTGCAGTTACCTTGTCTTTGTATTATCCTGACGAATATGCTGGATTGACACAGGTGGATTCGGTGGCATTTGCAGCTGGTCAGACGGAAGCAGCTATCTGTATTTCAAGTGCCATCAACACGGGTTCCGTTCAGGTGAAGGGAATTTCCTGTCGTCCTGATGACAGTGGAAGTACATTTGATTGTGATGTGGCGAAGAGTTTGTCAAACTTCACGCTGAGCATTCAACGGGATAATACTACCTATGATCCGGCCACAGGTATTGCCAACTGGAATTGTATCATGCATTATTCCGGGCCTGATATTCCGACGGGGGCGAGTGTAACAGCGGGCGTGGAGTTTTCATTTCATGAGAATCCGGGTGCGAAGATTTACAGTTATGTTTTTACAGGTAGTACAAAATCGCTGACGTATGTATTGCAGAGTGTAAGTGATGCGGGAGGAACGATAGAAGGTTCGGGCTGTAGTAATCCCAACCCTGCTACACCTGTCACAAACAATTGTGCGGCTGCCTTAAAAAATAAAGTTTCCCGTATCAACAGTGTTTCTTACAGTACAGCAGGAGTATCAACAGATACGACCGCATTAGCGGCGCAGGTATCAGCAGCGGTTACGCAGTCTGTAAGTGAAAATTGTGAAGCGCAGGCAGATTACTGGATGCAACAGTTGGCGGGTTGTTTAAACAGCAATGCAGCTTATGCTGCAAAGGCGGATTTACTGCGTACAAAATTATTGCAGGTATGTAAGGCGGGTGGTGATGTGGATCATCTGAATGGAGCGAGTACTTTACCCGGATCGGCGCCTTCCGGCGGTTATGTATCCTTTAAAGAGGCGATCAAAGGGGTATTGGGTATTACTTCGCTGGATATGCTTTGTAACCCGTGGTTACTGGATGCACCTTATCCATACAATGTAAAGTTACAGGCGACGAATGTCTCTGTTCAAAAGACAGATAGTAGTATCTGTGCAAGGCTGGCAGCACTGACGCAGGAATATAATAACGCAGCGGGCGGATTTTATCAGTTCCTTGTAAATAAGTTTGGTGCTGCGATGACGCTGACAGAGGCAGAACTTATGAGTTTGCAGAATAGCTGTAACAATTGTCGTTACTTACTGGCGGATGAGATACAGTTGCCCGTGTTTATGGACCCTGGAGCACAGGGTTATGTTAGCGGCTTTGGTTACCAACAGGGAGTAGCGGCCATGCAATCTGAGATGTCCCTTGATACGACCAGTGCTAATTATGAAAGCATTTATGCCACTTATCTGAATCACCGTTGGGGGTTCACTTTGTCTTATTCAGATTATAAGGATTTTGAGGCAAAGCTGCTGGTGAATTCATCGGCTGTATTAACGAATCAGCCTGTATTTTCGACCGTGAGTCAGGATCCATATAGCTGTATGAAGCAGCTGATCAATCATGCGGCATTAAGTGGGATTGTACTTTATAAAGAATATATAGCAGAAGAAGAGCGGCAGTTCAGGAAAGGGTACATCGCTTATTGCAGCAGTGTGAAGCCCAGGTTGGAACTGACGGCTTTACAGCAATTGTACCATTTTACATTATACTATTATGATCAGGCAGGTAACCTTGTGCGCACGATACCACCGGAGGGAGTACACCTGCTGGATGCGTCTTATCAGCAACAGGTATGGGATGCACGGGATAATGTAGCATCTGCGTGTACGTATAGCGGTCCTGTAGTAGCGGCCAATAAGGATACGATTTTAAACAGGTTAAGTACGGTATTGCAGGCGGGTACCAATTCGGCAATGGAGTGGTGGTTGTATAATCCTGCTATGGACAATAACCAGGTACTGGCAACGACGGGGGGAAATAAATACCTGTTTAATACCTGTATCAGTGGTCGTTATTTGTACATGTCCATTTATACGATGGCACCGGCGGTGGATGGAGCGACTATAGATTTTGCGATATCAAAGCACCTGGTAGCAGATCTGCAGGCGATATTACCGTTACGGCAGTGGACCCATGTGGTATTGCAGGGTCAGGGTTTGAACAGTGGAGACCTGGCGGTGTATGTGAATGGGGTATTGTGTCCATTGAGTGCAGGGGCCCCGGCAGGTGGTTGTGGGTGGACGTTGACGAATACGGGGTCGGGGTTTATCTATCCTGAGAATTTGAGTACGCTGAAGCATTTTCGGTTATACAATAGGTTGTTGTCGGGGGCAGAGATAGCGGCGAATGCGGCGGTACCTTGTCTGGGGTTAAGTCCGGCGTATGATACGGTGCTTACAAAGTCGTTAAGTTATTGGGGTCGTTATAATCTGCCTGCTGTTGGAGCAGGGGGCAGTACGGTAGAGATGCAGTTTTCGGCGGTGTATCCGGGGCATACGCTGGCGACGTCTTATGGTTACCAGTCGTTGAATGGTATCACGCAACAGCGTACGCCGGATGCGGGAGTGAGTAGTTACTGGTATGATAGGTTAGGTAGGTTGGTGACGTCGCAGAATGCGGAGCAGGTGGTGGCTGTGAATGGTGGGGCTACAGGGAGGTATAGTTATACAAAGTATGATGCACAGGGGAGAGTGATAGAGGTAGGAGAGAAGAGTGGAGCTAGCCTTACAGGATCAGAGATATTTATGTCTTCTCCGGAGGTATTTTTGGGTGCGGGAAGTGATGCACAGATAACGAGAACATTTTATGATGAGGCGTATGCAGCAGCGGGGTTGAACCAGGAGAACCTGCGTAAGCGTGTGGCGGCCACTACTTACCAGGATGCGGGAAGTACGCCATTGCAGGCGAGCTATTATAGTTACGACCAGATAGGGAATGTAAAGACGTTGTGGCAGCAGGTGCAGGATCTGGGGGTGAAACGGGTAGATTATCAATATGACCTTGTAAGTGGCAAGGTGAATAAGGTTCGTTATCAGCGTGGTGGGGCAGATCGGTTTTATTATAATTATCAGTATGATGCGGAGAACCGGTTGACGAAGGCGGGTAGTGGAATAGATAGTGTATCGGCAGATGGCTGGGAGATTATGAATCCGAAGACAGATGCGGGGTATCGTTATTATCTGCATGGGCCATTGGCAAGGATGGAATTAGGGGATATGGAGCTGGTGCAGGGGGTAGATTATGCGTATACCTTGCAGGGGTGGTTAAAGGGTGTGAATGGGAACTATCTGACAGCAGGTACTGATATGGGTCGTGATGGGGTGATAGGGGGCATAAGAGGGGCAATAGCGCGGGATGCGTATGCATATAGCCTGGATTATTATGCGGGGGATTATAAGGCGATTGTTGATACGAATTCATTAGGTTTGAAATGGGTTGGACAGACGGGGGATGTGATGGGGCGTAATTTGTATAATGGGAATATCAGCAGGAGTACATTAGCACTTTCAAAAATCAATTCCGGGAATCCTGTTGGGTATTCTTACCGGTATGATCAGTTGAACCGTTTGACGGCGATGCGTCAGCATTCGCTGGTTAATGGAGCTGCCAGCTGGAATGTTTTATCTGTTGGTAATGCTTATAAGGAGGATATCAGTTATGACGGGAATGGGAATATATTGCGGTATACGCGGTATGGGAGTGGAGCTGGCGGCAAGCAGTTGCAGATGGATAGTTTGAAGTATGTGTATGCGCGGGATGGTCAGGGGTATTTGAGTAGTAACAGATTAACGCAGGTGTTGGATAGTATTGCGGGTGATCCATATACGGAGGATGTTTCAAGTCAGGGGGTAAATAATTATATTTATGATAATGTTGGTAACCTGATTGCTAATGTTAGGGATAGTGTAGTTACTATAAAGTGGACGGTGTATGGGAAGATAAGTGGGATTATGAAGGGGGATGGGAGTTCTTTGGAATATAGGTATGATGCGGGCGGGAATAGGGTGTATAAGGGTTATACGCATGGCGGAGTGACGGATAAGACATGGTATGTGCGTGATGCGGCGGGGAATGTGCTGGCAGTGTATGGGAATGTTGGAGGAGGGAGTGATCAGTACTGGAAGGAGCAGCATTTGTATGGGAGTAGTAGATTGGGATTGTGGGAGCCGGGATTGGTAGTAGGGGGAGAGGTGGATTCGACATGGAATAAGGTGGGAGTGAGGAGGTATGAGTTGGTGAATCATTTGGGGAATGTGTTGGTGACGGTGAGTGATAAGGGTCTTCCGGAAGGGGATCATTATGTTGCGGAGGTGATGAGTGCGGGGGATTATTATCCTTTTGGGATGGGGATGGGGGATAGGAAGTGGAGTTTAGGAGGGTATAGGTATGGGTTTAATGGGAAGGAGAATGATAATGAGGTGAAGGGGGAAGGGAATCAGATCGATTTTGGTGCGAGAATTTATGATCCTAGGATTGGTAAGTTTTCCTCGTTAGATCCTTACATGAACAAATTTGCGTGGCTCAGTCCCTATTCATATGCGTCAAACAATCCTATTAGGTTCATAGATGAGAATGGCGCCTCTACAGGCACGCCTCCCGGTAGTAAGAAGTATATTTATAATAAGTTGAAGGTTGATCTGACAAAGATGCCAAAGGAGCATACATTAGCTAATGGTAAAATAAAGTATACGCAAACTAGGGCAAATGGTATACTTGATAATCCTTCCTGGTATTGGGATCAGGTTCGTAATAATGATCCATCAATCATCTGGAGTAATTCAAACAAATATGCTTTGGATAATGGTTTATCACCGGTTGCTGATAAAATATTTGTGGACCAGTTTACAGCGTTCAGAGATTTTAAGGGACAAATACTACATATGCACCACCTGAATCAGGAGAACAAGATAGGCATTGCGTTGCCGCAACAATTACATACTGGAAAAGGCTTTACATCTCTTTGGCATAAATTTGGGGCTGCAACCAGTATTTTAGGAATGATGTTAACCGTTTACCAGCAAACATATGGACAGGATCCTTTATTGGTAGGTGATTTAACTGATGCGAAATGGCAAGAAGATGAAATGATGATGGTTGAGGCAGGGCTTGGTCAGAAGGATTATCAACAGGTAGTTCGTTTTGCTCGTGGGAATAATTCCAGAACGGGATCAATGCGTCCAGGGACCGTTGGGATTTATTACGCATCAGAGAGTGAGATGGCCAATTTTCAGTTTTTCAACCTCTCAAAAGCTGATCCAGCAACATTTGTTGTAGGGGGATGGAATGCTTACTATCAGGATGCTTCACAGGCGTCCGCAAAACTTAATAAGACGGTGACACATGCAGTGATATTTTTCCAGCAAAATGGATCAAAAGGGTTTACTCCGGTAAACGTTATCGAAATGGTAAAACCGGAGGAAATGCCGACAAACAAAGTACACAACACATTTACAAATAAATTACAATAGATGGATGCTTTAGCTATAAAAGAGTTTATTTCTATTTATCAGTATGCAGTATTTTCCCAAGTAAGGGCAATATTTGATTCGCTTGAGCCGTCGGACAAGGACGATTTTCCTGAAACATTGATTCGGTATAAGAGGTCGCTTAAAGGAGAAAACAGGGAATGGGGAATGTTTGCCGAACTGGTAGAAAATAGCAACTTTGCAGATTTAATTCAGGTGTTAAGCCATTTTTACTTTATTAAGCCATTATATTTAGAAGACAGGTTTGTATTATTTGGA
>NZ_MTKN01000054.1:0-7587 GCF_001975825.1 [Flexibacter] sp. ATCC 35208 | reverse complement strand
AAAGCCTTATGGGGGGGAGAGTTAGGTTACCGGTGGAAGATGCCCGGTGTTACTATTGCTGTTGCTGATACAGAGACTTTAGACGGGAAGCACTTTAGATTAATTGGTATTAATTCTAGTGTCAAGTCAATATAAAATTGTCGGATAAAGTTTCTTTAGTTTAATACGGGCTTCTTTTGTCGTAAACTGCCAGTTAATGACTGCCTTTTTGCCGTTTCTATATAATTGCCAGGCTTGCACTTCCTCTTTAATTGTTTCTATGTTATCAATTCTCCTGTTTAGACATTGTTTAGTTAAAATATTCAACTCAATTTCAGCCATATTCAGCCAACTGCCATGTTTATGTGTATATATAAATTCGAAACGATCCCATATTCGCTTGGCTTCTGCAGGAGAAAAGGTTTCGTACAAGGCTCCTGGTGAATGCGTAGCCAGGTTATCCATAACTAAAGTTATTTTGGCTGCCTTGGGGTACCACTCGTCGGCTATCTCCTTTATTAATTCAGCCCAATCCTGCTTGGTTTTTCTATCCGTTATCTTTACATATCGTTTGCCTACCAGAGGTTCATTAACCATAAAAATATTGCATACTCCACACCGCTCATATTCATAATCATGTCGTGGAGCCTGGCCTGTTCGCATTTTGACTGGTGTCCTTGTTTCACGAATAAGCTGCTTGGGTGACTCGTCCATACAAACAACGGGATACTTTTCCTATAAGGACGGGTGTATACATCAAGTACTTGTTCCATAGCTGCCACAAACTGACCATTAGCAGTGGGTGGTATTACCCATCCCTTTACTTTCCATGGTTTTAATTCGTTTTTTTTAGCACTTTACGTACTATTTCATAAGATATACTATCCACATACTCCAATTCGACTAACTTATCACCTAATAATCTGAGAGTCCATTTTGCATGGCCCTTCGGTGGTTTGCTGCAACTTAATGCATTTTATCTACTTTGCAACGGGAGATAGGATGTGCTGGCAGTGGAGCAGTCACCTTTTTAGCATATAATCCATCTTCAGAAGGAATGATATAAACAGGTCGCCTGGTTACTTTGATATACCACCGCAAAGGAGAGCAGGCCAGTTGTCGCTGCTCATCTATCCTTACTAATCTGGCGCCTGCAGGTAAAGGATTTACATCCAGCGTGATAATTTCTTCTTCTAACCCTTTAGGCAGATCGTTGCGACCACCTCTTGTTTTAGGGCTAATGACAACAGTATTTCTGATATGTTCGGCAATTACTTTACGGGAACTGATTTGACATACACCATATTCATCTGCATCTAAAATCAGCGTGCCCTGTACAACTTCACCCGGTGTTTCAGTGCTTGTTAGTAGTGGTCTCTTTTCACTTCTTATACCATGGACCCATTTTTTAAGGGCTTTCAGCTCATGTCGACTTCTCTGTAAACTATTTATCAGCTTATGTTGGTTTGTAACATCCTGTTCTAAAGAAACTATTTTCTGCTCCTGGTTTTTAATCAGGTGATCATATTGAGCTAGTTGTTCTCCCTGTTGAAAGATAGTCTGTTCGCCAGCTTCCAGTTGCTCATCTTTCTGTTTCAGTAATTGATGCTGATGACAGATTAGCTGATTCTGTTCAAAAAGGATGGCATCTTTCGTTTCACGATCCTGTTGTAAAAGCAGTAATTGTTCCTGCTGAAAAAGTATCTGCTCCTGTTGCATTGATATCGTATCCTGTAACCCTGCCTGCTGTCTCAGGCAGGCAGTATACAAGGCTTTATATGAAGTGGCAGATTTTTTCATCGCAATATTTACTATAACGAAAAAAGCAGATCATTGTTTTGATCTGCTTCGTGTAATTTCGAAAATAATTCTGTCTATTCTGCAGGAGGGTTTTTATTACCATTATGTCGGTAAAATGTGAGTCCCTTTATCAACGCTATTACTTCTGCTGCACTTAATTTCAGCGGTCCGGAAATAATACCTGGATCAGGAACTTTAAAGCGTCCTTTATCAAGTCTTCGACATAATAAGGTAAATCCGGCTGATTCATGCAACAACAACTTCAGATGCGTAAAATCACGATTCAAAAATACAAACACGTCATTATCTGATATCGGAAGTTGCATAATGTTATTTACAATTCCACAAAGTCCCGCAAATGATTTTCGCATATCTGCAGGCTGGGTATATAAAAAATAACGATGTCGATCTGTCAAAACAATAATAGCACTCATGATATCAACGCTTTTAAATAAGCCGCGCTTACCGGTTGATAAATACGGATACCCCTGAATTCGGCAAATAAACAACCTGTACTTTGCGGAACCTCAACATCCGGAGCAGAAGGGATGAGTTCTATAAAACTACTATTATTTACTCTCCTGTTTAAATATCGCTTGCGCCAATTAAAAAATGTAGCCTGACTGATGCCTTTATCAGCACAAAATGTCTTCATACTAACATTATTCCGATCAAATTGCTCCAACAAAATGATGATCTCCTCAGATGAGTATCTGGAATGGGAAGTCTTTTTCGTTTTACTGTTCATCTTTTTTAGGGCCAAGGTATATCAGTATCGAATCATGGCAGCGACTCCCCTCGTTAGAGGTTTACGATTTTGCTATATCAAAGCATTTGGTGGCAGATCTGCAGGCGATATTACCGTTACGGCAGTGGACCCATGTGGTATTGCAGGGTCAGGGTTTGAACAGTGGAGACCTGGCGGTGTATGTGAATGGGGTATTGTGTCCATTGAGTGCAGGGGCCCCGGCAGGTGGTTGTGGGTGGACGTTGACGAATACGGGGTCAGGGTTTATCTATCCTGAGAATTTGAGTACGCTGAAGCATTTTCGGTTATACAACAGGTTGTTGTCGGGGGCGGAGATAGCGGCGAATGCGGCAGTACCTTGTCTGGGGTTAAGTCCGGCGTATGATACGGTGCTTACAAAGTCGTTAAGTTATTGGGGGCGTTATAATCTGCCTGCTGTTACGGGGGATGGCAGTACGGTAGAGATGCAGTTTTCGGCGGTGTATCCGGGGCATACGCTGGCGACGTCTTATGGTTACCAGTCGTTGAATGGTATCACGCAACAGCGTACGCCGGATGCGGGAGTAAGTAGTTACTGGTATGACAGGTTAGGGAGGTTGGTGACATCGCAGAATGCGGAGCAGGTGGTGCCTGTGAATGGTGGTGCTACAGGAAGGTATAGTTATACAAAGTATGATGCACAGGGGAGAGTGATAGAGGTAGGAGAGAAGAGTGGAGCTAGCCTGACAGGATCAGAGATATTTATGTCTTCGCCGGAGGTATTTTTGGGTGCGGGAAGTGATGCACAGATAACGAGAACATTTTATGATGAGGCGTATGCAGCAGCGGGATTGAACCAGGAGAACCTGCGTAAGCGGGTGGCGGCGACTACTTACCAGGATGCGGGAACTACGCCTTTGCAGGCGAGCTATTATAGTTACGACCAGATAGGGAATGTAAAGACGTTGTGGCAGCAGGTGCAGGATCTGGGGGTGAAACGGGTGGATTATCAATATGATCTGGTGAGTGGCAAGGTGAATAAGGTTCGTTATCAGCGTGGTGGGGCAGATCGGTTTTATTATAATTATCAGTATGATGCGGAGAACCGGTTGACGAAGGCGGGTAGTGGAATAGATAGTGTATCGGCAGATGGCTGGGAGATTATGAATCCGAAGACAGATGCGGGGTATCGTTATTATCTGCATGGACCGTTGGCAAGGATGGAATTAGGGGATATGGAGCTGGTGCAGGGAGTAGATTATGCGTATACCTTGCAGGGGTGGTTAAAGGGTGTGAATGGGAACTATCTGACAGCAGGTACTGATATGGGTCGTGATGGGGTGATAGGGGGCATAAGAGGGGCAATAGCGCGGGATGCGTATGCATATAGCCTGGATTATTATGCGGGGGATTATAAGGCGATTGTTGATACGAATTCATTGGGTTTGAAATGGGTTGGACAGACGGGGGATGTGATGGGGCGGAATTTGTATAATGGGAATATCAGCAGGAGTACATTAGCACTTTCAAAAATCAATTCCGGGAATCCTGTTGGGTATTCTTACCGGTATGATCAGTTGAACCGTTTGACGGCGATGCGTCAGCATTCGCTGGTTAATGGAGCGGCCAGCTGGAATGTTTTATCTGTTGGAAATGCTTATAAGGAGGATATCAGTTATGATGGGAATGGGAATATATTGCGGTATACGCGGTATGGGAGTGGAGCTGGGGGCAAGCAGTTGCAGATGGATAGTTTGAAGTATGTGTATGCGCGGGATGGTCAGGGGTATTTGAGTAGTAACAGGTTAACGCAGGTGTTGGATAGTATTGCGGGGGATCCTTATACGGAGGATGTTTCAAGTCAGGGGGTAAATAATTATATTTATGATAATATTGGTAATTTGATTGCTAATGTTAGGGATAGTATAGTTAATATAAAGTGGACGGTGTATGGGAAGATAAGTGGGATTATGAAGGGGGATGGAAGTTCTTTGGAATATAGGTATGATGCGGGCGGGAATAGGGTGTATAAAGGTTATACGCATGGCGGAGTGACGGATAAGACGTGGTATGTACGTGATGCGGCGGGGAATGTGCTGGCGGTATATGGGAATGTTGGAGGCGGGAGTGATCAGTACTGGAAGGAGCAGCATTTGTATGGGAGTAGTAGATTGGGATTGTGGGAGCCTGGATTGGTAGTAGGTGGAGAAGTGGATTCGACATGGAATAAGGTGGGAGTGAGGAGGTATGAGTTGGTGAATCATTTGGGGAATGTGTTGGTGACGGTGAGTGATAAGGGTCTTCCGGAAGGTGATCATTATGTTGCGGAGGTGATGAGTGCTGGGGATTATTATCCTTTTGGGATGGGGATGGGGGATAGGAAGTGGAGTTTGGGAGGGTATAGGTATGGGTTTAATGGGAAGGAGAATGATAATGAGGTGAAGGGAGAGGGGAATGAGATTGCGTTTGAAGCTCGGGCATATGATTCTCGAGTAGGGAAATTTTTGTCTATTGACCCATTAACCAAGAACTATCCAAATAATTCTCCTTATATTTTTGGGGCTAATAACCCAGTTACTTTTATAGATGCGCTTGGAATGTGGCCTGATTGGCCTGGTTGGCTTAGTTTGCCAGATCATGCTCCTACGAATACGTGGGAATATATGCAAGCCGCATTTTGCGATGCATGCCAATTTGTACAGGAAGGTAGACTTACTGGTTGGACAGAGGCCGGAAGATATAGGCAAGGCGTGGCATATAATGCAACGATGTCCACATTAGCAGGTTCTATAAATGGAAATCTTAGCAATTATAGTTTTGGCCTTTTGAATAGATCAGCGGAGAGCATTGGAATAAATGATGATTACGCTGGTTATTACGATAATGCGACCCTAATAACAACATTATTACATGGTGTATCTGGTGGTACAGGTGCAGCACCCCGAGGAGCCTTTGCTAGTAGCGGAGAGGCTGTTGCTGTCAATGCGGTAAACCTTAAACTTAATTCTTCAACAATTGTATTAGCGGCAGCAATAAAAAATAAGGTGGATGGTACAGCAAGAGAAGAAGCTGAATTTGAGAGCCTGGTAGAACAAAATCCTGATGCACAAATTTGGAGGGAACGATATTTGCGTGATGCAAATGGAAAAATTGTTAAAGATCCTGTTACGGGAACAGGAAGGAGAATTGATTTTAGTGTTGTGATGAAAGATAAAGTGAGTAATTTAGTGGAAGTAACCAGTCTGACAGCTGACAAAACTCTTCAGACGCAAAAAGAAGGACGTATTAGAGCGGTAGGCGGTACATATATTAAAGCACCTGGTAAAAAAGGTATATTATATCCGGTTCAAGATATTGTAACACAATTTAGTAGACGTAAATAATGAAAGATTTTCCAATTGATAAAGCTAGTTGGCACACTCAGAAACCTAGAAATTATGAGTTTGATAGTACCATAATTTATAAGTATTTCCGAAGTATTATTGATTATATGTTTGCAAATGGATTGTTAAATAATCCAATTCTTGTAGCTGATCAGGAGGTTACTGATGATACCCAAATAATGGCGTCTGATTTGACGCCAGAAGGGTTTCAATTTGTAAAGGCAGTTTATGGAAAATGGACAGACAAGGTAGTTGATGGAAAAATTTCTCCGGATGATTATAAATTATTAGATAAGGCATTGAAGAAGATTAGGAAGCCAAAATAGCCGAAGGGTTGACCTGAAAGTTTACAAAACTATTAAACGGTCCCNNGGGACCGTTTAATAGTTTTGAGACCGTAAAAATTCCTGTGCTAACGGCCTATAATGGTGACTTATCATAATAGGACCCAAACCGGGAAGGCGCTGCTGCCGCACCATTCCCCATCCCGGCAGGGTTTCAAACAATGGGAAGGAGCTTACTAAAAAAAAATCACACTGCCGCTTATCTAAATCGCACCCGTAGTACAACATTAACAGCGTTTCAGCTGGATCCATTATTGTCTGCCTGTGATCCTGACAACGCAGCTTGTACCTATGTGACACCCGCGATCACTATCCCTGCGATCATTCAATGTAATACAAAGGCTGCATGTGCATCCTGTACAACTATCAATGATCTTTATACCAGTTTTAAATCAACCTATCCTTCACTAAAACCAACAAAAGAAGAAGGGGATAGCACCATGCAACAACAGGTGAATTCCCTATTCGCTGCTTACATGAATAACCATACCGGCTTCTCCAAACAGGCATGGGAGTACCTGACATTTATCGGGGATACCTGTACATTATATAGTTCCAAAGACAGCACAGTTTGTGTGAATAATGGCATGTTGCATACGTATGGCAACGATGATAAAGATATGATCCTCGATATGCAGCGGACCCAGGATGACGGGTACATCATGGCTGGTTATACCACTACCGGTAGCGATCAGGAATCTACTCAAAGCGGATTCTGTAGGTAATGTAGTGTGGGCGAAGACATATAAGGCCAATGGCAATGAGTACTTTAACAGGATGAAGCCCACCTTTGACGGTGGTTATATTGCTGTAGGTACGGTTACCAATACGGAAACTGCAGCAAGAGATATGTGGCTTGTGAAGACCAATGATACCGGAAAGGTGGTATGGAGTAAGCGTTTAGGATTTAACACAGCAAATGGAGAAGTAGGTCAGGATGTGATACAGCAAACGGATAGCTCTTATGCCTTTATCGGGAAAACTAATTTTTATGGTAGTTTTACTGATGGAATGATCGGTGTTGTTTCAGCTGAGGGTAGCACTCAATGGATAAAGCAGTTTGGTTATAACAATGGAGACGATGGCTATTCCCTTGTACAGAATGGAGATAAATTAGTAGCTTTTGGGTGTACTTGCTATTTGTCTTATTTCAACAGCGTCCACAAAACTCAACAAGAAGGTGACACATGCTGTAATCTTTTTCCAGCAAAATGGCTCAAAGGGATTTATGCTAGTAAATGTCATAGAAATGGTAAATCCAGAGGAAGTACCTGCTAACAAAGCACACAATACATTTACAAATAAATTACAATAGATGGAGACTTTAGCTATAACAATAGTCCGGTAAGTTTTC
>NZ_MTKN01000053.1 GCF_001975825.1 [Flexibacter] sp. ATCC 35208 | reverse complement strand
AAGTATAAACAACTTCATAATCAGTTATGGACAATAGGGACTGTTGCTCAGGCCCGGAAATCAACGGTTACGGATTCTTTATTATTGCAGCAGACCAACCATCATGTTTCATTATACCCAAATCCTTTCACGTCAACTTTTAATATAGCGATTGATAAAACTGAGGAAGTAAAACGTATTATTATATTCGACCTTGCAGGCAGGCAGCTTGAAACGGTTAAACGTACTTCGGTTTCAAGCCTGATGTCAATGGGCGCTTCCTTGAAAACCGGTACTTATATAATTCGGGTAGAAGCCGCAAAATGGGTAAAAACATTCAAGGTTGTTAAGATAAATTAGTTCAAAATAATATTGATATGATTATTCGTATGATGAAATATTGGCTTTGTGGAGTCGCTTTCTTCCTGTGTTCAATTAGTAATAACTATGCCCAGAAAAAGGCACCGGATCCATATGGCCCGGTGCCAACAGAAAATCAAATGAGATGGCAGGAGATGAAATACTATGCTTTTGTCCATTTCTCCTTAAATACTTATACGGATCAATCATGGGGATTTGGCAATGAGGATGTAAAGTTATTTAATCCGTTGAAACTGGATTGTCGCCAATGGGCCCGAATATGCAGGGATGCCGGTATGAAAGGAATTATCCTTACGGTAAAGCATCACTGCGGTTTTTGTCTCTGGCCATCTAAATACACGGAGTATTCTGTGAAAAATGCGCCATGGAAAAATGGCCATGGCGATGTGGTGCGGGAATTGGCAGATGCCTGTAGAGAATACGGCTTAAAACTGGGTATCTATCTATCACCCTGGGATAGAAATAGCCCCGATTATGGAAAGCCGGAGTATATCACTTACTTCCGGAATCAGCTGACAGAACTCCTCACTAACTACGGACCGATTTTCGAGGTATGGTTTGACGGCGCCAATGGTGGTTCAGGATACTATGGCGGCGCTAATGAAACACGCACAATTGACCGCACTACCTATTATGACTGGCAGAATACTTATAAGCTGATCCGCAGGCTACAACCTGACTGCGTAATATGGAATGACGGTGGTGACAGGGCCGATCTACGCTGGGTCGGTACTGAAGGTGGCTTAGTGGGCGAAACGAACTGGAGTTTGCTAAATGCCAAAGGCGAGGTGGAATGGAATATGTTGCATCATGGTCTGGAAAATGGGGATTCCTGGGTGCCCGCCGAAGTCAATACTTCCATCAGACCAGAATGGTTCTATCATCCACATGAAGATAGCCAGGTAAAAACGGTGCCGCAATTAATGGAAACGTACTACAATTCCATCGGACGCAATGGCACATTACTGCTTAATTTCCCGATTATGCCCAATGGGCTGATTCATCCAAACGATGAAAAAGCAGCACTCGGATTGGCCAGGGCTGTAAAGGAAGCATTTGCTGTGAACCTGGCTGCAAATAAGAAGGCGAGTGCCTCCAATGTTCGCGGAAATGCCAATGAGTTTGGCCCCGATAAGTCTATTGATAATATCAACGATACTTATTGGGCCACTGATGATGATGTGACTAACGCGTCGCTAACGATAGATTTTGGTAAACCAACCACGTTCAACCGTTTCCTGGTACAGGAATATATCCGGTTAGGACAACGCGTGAAAGCCTTCACTGTAGAGGCCCTTGTTGATGGACATTGGATGCAGCTGGCTAAAGCTACGACCATCGGGTATAAGCGTATCCTTCGTTTTCCGGCGATAAAGGCAACAGCGGTTCGGTTAAATATTACTGGTTCGAAAAGCTGCCCTGTCATTTCCAATATCGGCATTTACAATGCACCGCAAATCCTTGCTGCTCCTTCTATTACCAGAAATCAATCTGGTGAAGTAACCATCACTCCGGCGGATATGGAGTCGGTTATTTACTACACGTTGGCTAGCGGGCAGCCTACTTCAAAATCAAAAAAATAC
Source organism: [Flexibacter] sp. ATCC 35208 (assembly GCF_001975825.1). Classification (GTDB taxonomy): domain Bacteria; phylum Bacteroidota; class Bacteroidia; order Chitinophagales; family Chitinophagaceae; genus Chitinophaga. Next base: position 54,348 of record NZ_MTKN01000053.1, on the reverse strand, counting down.
ACGGGTCCCTTTCCTTCAGAGGGGAAGTTGGAAATAAGTGCTATTGCCTATGAACCAGCTACTGGTAAAAGTAGTCCTGTGTCCCGGGAAAAATTTGATATTTCCCGGAAGAACTGGAGAATTGTCGGACTAGCCGATGAAAAGGCAAACCTGATCCTGGATGGAAATCCATCTACTGCGTGGCATCAAAGCAAGGATGAAAAAATGCCCATTGATCTGGTTCTCGATTTGGGAGGTGAGCAAAAGCTATGTGGGTTCAAATATCTGCCAGACCAGGGAAATACCACGGGTGCAATTGCAAAATATCAATTTTTTGTTTCGCCCGATAATACGGAGTGGAAGCTGGTAGATGAAGGAGAGTTTCCAAATATAAAAAACAACCCTTTGTGGCAAACGAGAAGCTTTACACCGATAAATGCCCGTTATATAAAACTCCGCGCAGTGCGTGAGGTGAATGGTAATAATGATGCCGGATATGCGGAAGTAGACGTGATCACAAAATAAATCTGGTAAGCCTTATCCGCTTGCCAGGGTGGGGGAGAACCGCACCTGGGTTTATGAGGACAATAATTTTAGAATTAGATTTATGATTTACAGATTTCTTGTTTTAGCAATTGGGGTAATTATACTCACCTTAACAGGTAATTTTTACCTGTCAGCACAGCATCGAACGGAGGGAACTCCTGTAAAAAGGGCGAGGATAAATTTTGATGAAGACTGGCAGTTTCACAAAGGCGACATTGCTATAAAGCGTGCTGTAAAAGCCGGAAAGCAGGGAGGCTTAAGTGACGCTAATGTAAAAGTAGTGACTGTGGAGGAAGCCGTTATTGCTTATACCGATAAGAATAAGGTGGCAGATTATAAGCCTGGTGACTGGATGAATGTAAACCTGCCACACGACTGGTTGGTGGGGGAGCCCTTTGTGCACGATGATAACATTGGCAGTCAGCCTGCCGGTAATGGTTACCGGCCAGCAGGTATAGGTTTTTACAGGAAAGAGTTTGAGATACCGGAAGGAGATGAAGGAAAGATGATCTCAATTGATTTTGATGGTATTTTCCGTAACAGTACGGTTTGGGTGAACGGTCATCTTATGGGCAATCATGAAAGTGGTTACCTACCTTCCACTTACGATCTTACAGATGTGCTGCGATACGGGACGGAAGGAAAGAATGTAATACTGGTGAAGGTGGATGCAACAGATTTTGAAGGATGGTGGTATGAGGGCTGTGGTATTTACAGGCATGTTTGGCTGACTAAAACCGCGAAACTGCATGTTGACCAGTATGGTACTCATATTACAACGCCCATTGTTACCACTCAGAAAGCAACCGTGAGTATCGGCACTACGTTGCAAAATGATGATAATGTCGATAGGAAATTTACACTCGTTTCAAAAATTTTAGCTAAAAACGGGACGGTGCTGAACACTCAAAGCAACTCCCTGTCAATACCCAAACACAGTAAGCTAACTATAAAGCAGCAGGCTAATGTAGTAAGACCGCAGCTCTGGTCACCGGAAACGCCCTCTCTTTACAAAGTGAAAACTGAAATTGTTGAAAATGGCATTGCCGTTGATGATTATGAAACCACGTTTGGCATAAGAACAGTGGAGATTACCACAAATGGCTTTTTCCTTAATGGAAAGCTTTATCCTATAAAAGGCACTGCCAATCATCAGGATTTTGCTGGTGTGGGTGTGGCATTGCCTGATAAATTAAACGCGTATAAGCTGAAGCTTTTAAAAGAAATGGGTAGTAATGGCTACCGTTGCGCTCATCATCCGCCTACACCTGAGCTACTCGATATCTGTGATAGCATCGGCATGTTGGTTTTAGATGAAAACCGGTTATTGTCATCAAGTGCACAAGGGAAAGAGGATTTAACAACTATGATCCGCCGCGACCGTAATCATCCTTCGGTATTTATGTGGAACCTGGAAAATGAGGAGTCCCTGGAAGGTAATGTAACAGGGAGAAGAATACTTGAATCACTTGTGGAAGTAGCACATGAGTTAGATGATACGCGACCCGTGTCGGCAGCCATGAACCACGGTTGGAATGAAGGCGGATATAGCGATGTGCTGGATGTAGTAGGCTATAACTATGGTCAAAGGGGAATGCAGTACGTGAAAGACCATCTTCAATATCCCAGGCGTAAAATGTTTGTTACCGAGTCTACCAGCTATGTTTCCACCCGGGGCGAATATGAAGATAATGGAGGGTTAGGTTATGTTTCCAACTTTGGATTGGGGATAGGATGGGGGCTGCAACCTGGTCAGGATTGGAAACACATTGTTCAGTACCCGTTCTTAGGGGGCACTTTTGTATGGACAGGATTTGACTACCGCGGAGAGCCCACTCCTTATGGGTGGCCCTGTGTTAGCTCCCATTTTGGTATTATGGATTTATGCGGTTTTCCGAAAGACGGATATTATGCCTACAAGGCTGCCTGGACAGACACACCTTTGGTACATGTCTTCCCACATTGGAACTGGCCTGGAAAAGTAGGACAAAAAATAAAGATCAGGGGATACAGCAATTGTGAAGAAGTAGCGCTATTTGTTAACGGGGAAAGTGTGGGTAGGATGAAAGCCGTACCATTTGAATATTTTGAGTGGGAAGTAGTTTATCACCCCGGGAGTCTTGAGGCAAGGGGCTACAATAACGGCCAGCAAGTAGCCAGTCAGCTGATAGAAACAACTACAGCTCCCGAAAAATTGACATTGGCAAGCGATGTAGATTATTTAAAGGCTGATGGCTGTGATGTTGCGGTTGTAAATGTAGCCATTAGAGATAGCATCGGAAGGGTGGTACCTACAGCTAATAATTATGTTCAATTTTTTGTTGAAGGACCCGGCAAGATCATTGGAACCGGTAATGGCGATCCAAGCTGCCACGACCCGGAGAATACAAATCAGCGAAGAGCATTCAACGGCTATTGCCAGGTATTGGTGCAATCAGGTAAAGCCGCAGGAGAAATACGCTTAAAGGCTATTTCAGAAACTCTCCCGGGATCGACAGTAACTATAAAGGTGCAATAGTTATATAATTTCTTTTAAAAACGGCTAAAGAGACATAGGGATGATTAAAATAAACAGAATAGTGGTTGCATTTTATGTAATGATTTTTGTATTGCCGGTATGTGCTCTTTCACAAACCACTTATTATGTTTCATCCAATGGTAGCGATACTAATACAGGAACCCCACAGCAGCCATTTTTGTCTATTACGAAAGCCCTTGCGGCGGCCCGGACAACCCAGGGGCAAGTGATCATCAGGCTTTTTGGGGGTACTTATTACCTGGAAAGCCCTATTGTTTTTACGCCGGCAGATTCCAGGGGAGATGGTGAAATCCTCACTATAACCAATGTTGAAAATGAAACGGTCACTATCAGCGGGGGAGTACGGTTGCAAAACCTTCGGTGGAGAAAATATAAAGGTGGTGTTTGGCAAACCAGGGTAGGGCCAGACCATATTTTTGACCAGCTATTCGTTAATCGCCGCTTACAACATATGGCCCGTTATCCTGATTATGACTCGTCGGCCCGCTTCCTGGGGGGGACTGCAGCCGATGCTTTAAGCAAGGAAAGAACTGCCCGTTGGCAAAATCCTGGTGGGGGTTATGTACATGCGCTCCACCGCTCGGAATGGGGTGATTTTCATTATCTGATCAAAGGGAAGGATAGCCTGGGCGAACTTATGCTTGAGGGCGGATGGCAGAATAACAGGCGTATGGGCATGCATCCCGTCCACCGTTTTGTAGAGAACATTTTTGAGGAACTGGATTCACCCGGGGAATGGTACTACGATAAGCAAAGCGGTTTGTTATATTATTATCCACCAGAAGGGCTTGATATAAAGACCGCAACGTTTGAAACACCCCGGATTCGTCATCTCATTGAATTCAAAGGAACCGAAGCTGCACCCGTGAAGAATATTCGAATTAGTGGACTTACGCTCATGCATACGCTGCGCACTTTCATGGAGAACAAAGAACCATTGTTGCGAAGTGATTGGACTATTTACCGCGGAGGGGCCGTTCTCTTTACCGGAGCGATTCATTGCGGGATAGCTGACTGTGTAATCAGGGATGTAGGAGGCAATGCCATCTTCTTTAACAATTATAACCGGTATTGCGAGGTTTCAGGCTGTTTGATTTCCGACATTGGCGCCAGTGCTGTATGTTTTGTGGGCGACCCTGCCGCGGTACGTTCACCCAGATTTGAGTATAACGAATTTGTTCCATTGGAAGAGATGGACCGCTCTCCCGGGCCCAGCACCAATAATTATCCGGCATCATGCAGTGTATACAATAACCTGCTATTTAACCTTGGTATGGTTGAAAAACAATCAGCCGGCATTGAGCTGTCAATGTGCCGACATATTACTGCGAGCCATAATACTATTTATGACGTTCCGCGTGCCGGTATAAATGTTAGTGAAGGAACCTGGGGCGGGCATGAGATCGCCTATAATGATGTATTCAATACAGTTAAAGAAAGCGGCGATCATGGCTCTTTTAATTCCTGGGGGCGGGACCGGTACTGGCACCCGGATAAGAAGAAACTTGACTCTATTGTGGCTACCAACTTTGATCTTGTACTATTGGATGTAGTAGACCCTATTTTGCTACATCATAACCGCATGCGTTGCGATCACGGTTGGGATATCGATCTGGACGATGGCTCCAGCAATTACCGGATCTATGATAATCTTTGTTTAAACGGCGGCATAAAACTTAGAGAAGGCGTGAACAGGGTAGTAGAAAATAATATTATGGTTAATAACACCTTTCATCCGCATGTGTGGTTTGACAACAGCAACGATGTTTCTAAACATAATGTTGTTGCTACCGGTTACCTGCCTATTGGCATTAAGGTATGGGGGCAGGAGGTCGACTATAATGTCTTTCCGGATTCAGTTTCGCTGAAAGCGGCCTGGGAAAGGGGGACAGATAGACATTCTGTATGCGTTCCGCTTGATTTTCAGCATCCGGAACAAGGCGATTTCAGGCTAAAGGATGGTTCAAAAGCTTTTGAAATAGGTTTTAAAAACTTTCCAATGGATAGTTTTGGCGTTGTTTCTCCTAAGCTGAAGGCACTGGCAAAAAAGATTCCCCTGCCGTCAATTGTAGCAGTAAATTATGCAGATGGGGATGAAGCCATTGAATTTATGGGCGCGAAGGTAAAGACCCTGCGTACGCTGGGGGAGCGGTCTGCCACGGGCATGGATGAAACAAGGGGAGCGTTGGTCGTATCGGTTATGCCAGGTACTGCCGCAGCAAAATTACTACAGCCCAATGATGTCATTCTCTATTTGAATGGGAAAAGAATTGACAATGTCGGGGATCTAAGGGAAGCCTTGATGAGGGTGATTGGTACAAGTACTGACATAGCAATTTTTCGAAATCAGAAAGAAATCAGGAAGTCGTTGTTCTTTTTTAAATAACCTTCTTATCATAAATCCAATATTAGATTTAGTCATAGTTAAATAGTGATTCCAGTAACAGCGAGCAGAACTTTGGCATTAATGAAAGCATTTTAACCTGGCTGGTCTTTCATCCAATAAATTACTAACAGAATTGAAAAAAAATATTGTCCTGCAATCTTTGTTGACTAAAAAAATATATTACCTTCGCAAAAACCTTATTACTTTTCTTATAGATGATGACACACTGAGAACCCGTAAAACAGGGTAATCCATCCTGTTGAAAACTAGCCCATTACATGGAAAATATTTCAAGAGAGTTTGTTCCTTGGATATCAGGTGGCTTCACCTTTCCATAGTTTCATAAGCAAGTTGAACTTTAGGTGAATAAGAAAAATAAGCAGCAACAACAAACCGGCAAAAAATACCTGCAATAGTCGAGGGCGGGACGTGGAGGGTTAACACTCCATGCATGCTGGTGAGTACATTTCATTTTAAAGCACTATAGAGGCGCCCGTAAAGGCATATTTAGTATCCAATGAAGGTACTGAAGGAGCAATGGCGTGAACAAGATAGCAATTACCTTACAACCTGCAAATGCTGCCACAATAATGGCGCAAAAATCAAAATCAATGAAATTCTTTCGGAAAAATTAAAATCAATCAAATCACTTTTCAACCAATTTAATCTAATAGATAAAGAAGCAGATAGGTCAACATAAGAAAACCAACAAGGAGTGTGCGAATAATGATACAGGGGGCACCCTCTGTCGGGCTTTTTATTTCCATTGACAAGCCACCGCCAATAATACACTTCTGCAATCCTGAATTAATTTATCAGATATCTAAACCACTGTATACAACTATAGCAGACAAACCATGAAGCGTTAGTACCGCACCCATAGCAATTTGTCCCAGCTTATAAAAATCCAAAAGCGCGCCAACTACATTTTATCACACTAAAACGATGCAATACTGATTAGAATTATTAATGCCTCCACCACCACCGATTTCTTTATATAAGCTACAGCAGCATTGCCGTATTGTGTAAAACAATGTGGCGTATAACCATTTTATTTCAACTAAAATCTAAAAGGATTTATGATGAGCAAAACAATGAATTTTGCCAGGTTACTTGTCATTGTCATAATGTTAGTGGGTATATTTCCCCCAAATATTATTCGGGCACAGCAACGAAGTAGTATTACTGGAATAGTAACAGATTATAACGGCGTACCGATTCCTGGGGCAAGCGTCAAATTGAAGGGTACAAAGGTATTTGCGATTGTCGGAGCGGATGGGAGGTTCAATTTGGGATTACCCAATAATAATACTTCTGACGAGATTGAAGTTAAATCATTAGGTTTTGAAACCTATTCCCAAAAAATAACTAACACTGAAGGCAACGTTCAAATTCGTTTAAAAACAACTTCCGGAATACTGGGCGAAGTGATTGTAGTCGCTTACGGTACCTCCACCAAAAAGCTGGTGACAGGCGCTTTGGCTACCGTGAATGGAAACGAACTTGCCGACAAACCCTTTACCTCTCCTGATAAGACATTGCAGGGTGCCGTTGCGGGCCTGCAAATCACTTCTTCCTCCGGTGCACCCGGCTCTAATACAGATGTTCGTTTGCGTGGTATCGGTTCTATTAATGCAAGTTCCAGCCCATTATGGGTAATTGATGGCGCCATCGCTACTTCTGGTGATCTTACTTCTCAAACTACAACAGCTAATGCGTTAAGTAGTTTGAACCCGGATGATATTGAAACCATCACCGTTTTGAAAGATGCAAGTGCTACTACACTATATGGATCAAGGGCTGCAAATGGAGTTATTATTGTGACCACCAAAAAAGGGAAGGCAGGAAAAAGCCAGATTAACTTTAGTGGAACATGGGGGGCTAATTCAAATGCCTTTTGGAATAATAACAACAGGCCTATGACAACGTCGGAATACATGAAGGCATTCAGCCAGGCAATTATCAATGGCGGAGAGGCATCCGATGCAGATGAAGCAAAATCAGTCATGGTCGATAATTACGGGGTAGATTCTACAGTGAATACCAATTGGCGTGACGTGGTTTACCAGACAGGCCTGCAAAGCCAATATAACCTGAGTTTGTCCGGCGGGAACGACAAAACACAATATTACGCGTCCAGCGGATATTTTAACCAGGAGGGAGCAACTATTGCTTCCCATTTCAAGAGGTATAATGGCGCTTTATCAATAAATTCAAAGGTAAATGAACGTCTTTCTTTTAGTACCAACATCAATGGTACCTACTCTGAACAAAGAACACCTTCCAATAGTGGCTATTTTTCGAATCCGGCAGGGAACATTTATTTTGCCCTTCCGTGGTATTCTACGCGGAATGCAGATGGGTCTTTTAACTACGGATCAGCAAACGATTATGGTGGCGGAAACGGGAATTTCCCACTTATTGCAGGAGACAATTATAATCCACTTATCATAGCCGCATGGGATAAAAATTCTGCTAAGACTGCAAACTTCAGAGGAGCCGTTTCGGGTGAATATAAAATCCTGCCTAACCTGAAATTCACTTCGAGATTCAGCGGGGAATATTTCTATATTCATGAATATAAATATTACAACCCATTTTACGGAGATGGTTATGCGACTGAAAATCCAGGAAGAGTTACGATCTATAATACAAACATTTTTGACTGGACATTTAATAACCTGCTGAACTATCATGCCAACCTGAATTACAATAAAGATTTTACTATAGATGTAACGGTAGGTCAGGAAGCCTATAAGTACAACAGAAGCTATGATAATTCAAGTGCATCAGGTTTGCCTTTAAATCTGAAACTTACCAATGCGGTGAACGCAGCCAATCCGTTATCCTTTACAAGTGGTACAGGTTACAACGCTACAAATTCTTATTTATCTAATGCCATATTCAGTTTCAGAGATAAATATATCCTTTCCGGCAGCTATCGGTTAGACGGATCTTCCGTTTTTGGTGAGAATCATCGCTGGGGTAGCTTTTTCTCTGTCGGCGCATCCTGGAATGTGAGTGAAGAAACTGCTCTTAAAGATATTAACTGGCTGAACCTGCTGAAGCTAAGAATTTCCTATGGTGAAAACGGGAACTCTTTAGGCTTCGGAAACTATCAATCCATCGGCACATATGGCTATGGCTATAACTATGGAGGAGATGTAGGAAGTGCACCCACAAATGTGAAAAATGAAGATCTGACCTGGGAGAAAAACAAGAATGCTGATATAGGTCTTGACTGGGCATTTTTTGGCAATAGGTTAGCCGGTACAATTGATCTTTACCACCGAAAAACCAGCAACCTGTTGGTGACAGTTCCATTGTCCTACACCACCGGGTATAGTGGCGGCGAATTAATGAATGTAGGCGCCATGACAAACCGTGGTATCGAATTTACCATTACAGGAACACCGGTTAAGACAAAAGATTTTACCTGGGATGTATCGTTTAATATTGCTCACAACCGCAACAGGGTGAATAAACTGTATGGAGGAAATCCTATATCCAATGGCAGTTTTATGATTGCAGAAGGACACGATGTACAGGAATATTATTTAAGAAACTGGGCTGGTGTTGACAAAGAGAATGGTAATCCTATGTGGTACACAAATGCTGCGGATACTGCCACCACCAGTACAATATCAAAAGTTAGTAAAGACTTTACCGGAAAATCAGCATCACCTAAATGGTTTGGCGGATTTACGAATACATTTACTTACAAGCAATTCTCTTTGTCAGGTACCTTTTCCTACAATTTCGGGAATTATTTGTTTGACACTTATGCAACTTACTATAATAGTGATGGGGCATATTATGGTTCAGAAGGACAATCGAACCGGCAGTTGCAGGCATGGACTCCTGAAAATACCAACACCAATGTACCAAAATTGTCCACAACCAATTCTACATCCTCCTATGCATCCTCTACAAGATATTTGTATAAAGGAAATTATATACGGTTAAGAAACGTGCAATTCACTTACTCAGTTCCTGCCTCCTTATTAAAGCATTTAAGGGTCGCTAATGTTTCTGCCTATGTAAATGCAACCAATTTCTGGACATTTGGAACAGATAAGTACCTGCCGTTTGATCCGGAACAGGGCATTAAAAATGTGGCCAACCTGAATGCTCCAGCTGTCAAAACAATCGTCGGTGGAGTGAAAATAGGTTTCTAACAAATTTTATTAATTATTGACAAATCACCATCATAATGAAAATATTTAAATCCAGATATTTAAGATTTGTACTTCAGCTAATAACAGTTTCTGCGTTGATGGCATCCTGTTCGAAAAATTTCATTGAAAGGCTTCCCGAAGATGCTGTTTCAACTTCAGAGGCCATCACAGACAAAAGTTCCATGCAGAGCGCATTAAATGGCGCCTATGCAGAACTGAGAGCCCTGGGCCTCTATGGGGCTGATTTGCCGATTATAGGAGATCTGCTGGCAGATAATAGCTTTGTGCAAACAGGTAATACAGGCAGGTTCCTGACCATTTATCAGTACACATTTATTAGTGATGATAGTTATTATTCTACCATCTGGAATAATGCTTACACAGCTATTCTACGTGCAAACAACATCATCAATGCTTCACCCTCAGGAGATCAGGCAGCGATTGACGAACTTAAATCACAGGCTTATGCTATCAGAGCCCTGGTGTACTTTAAGCTGATCAATATTTATGCACGTAATTATGAAGATACTTCCGGCTTAGGGGTCCCGATTGTGTTGGAGGACAATCCTGCAAATAAACCAAAAAGAAGTTCAATCGGGCAGGTATATAATCAGATAGAAAGCGATTTACAGGCAGCACTCTCTAACATCGGAGATTATACCAGCTCAATTACAATCAGTAAATATGCAGTTGAAGCATTGTTAGCTAAAACTTATTTTTACTCCAGGCAATATGATAAAGCATTAACTACAGCTAAAGACGTAATCGATAATTCGGGTTTTACCCTGACATCTTCTTCATCTGCCTATGCATCTTTCTGGGCAAATGCAGCAGCGAAAACGGACAAGGTAGAGGTACTGTTTGAAGTAGATGCCGACGCTACAAATAATAATGGGTCCAGCGATTTAGCACGCCTATATAATAATGGATATAACGATATTTATTGCGATTCAACATTTTATCGTTCTTTTTCTGAAACAGATGAAAGGCGTACCCTGCTGCTGGAGGGAACTACAAAGGTTGGGAAGAGCGCTTATGTTGTCAATAAATATCCCAATGGCGGAAATACGGACAGAGATAATATCAAAGTCATCCGTTTAGCAGAAGTTTATTTGATTGCGTCTGAATCAGCCGCCCGTTTGGAACAAAATAGCGTTGCTTTGGAGTATTTGAATACACTTGCCCGGAACAGGGATCAAAGTTTAACTGCATATTCTTTAAGCGGCCAGCCACTGATTGATACAATCATCGATGAAAGGCGTAAAGAACTGGCTTTTGAAGGAGATCGTATCTTTGATTTGAACAGGTTGGGATTAACTGTGGTACGAAGAATCAACCAGGGAGGGCTTTCTGTAACCAGTAGTTACCTTTCTGTTGCTTATGCAGATTTTAGAAGAATTGCGCCTATCCCTTATACTGAAATAAAAGCCAATTCCAATTTAGCAGATGAGCAGAATCCTTCGTACTAATGGTATTGACGTTTTTGTGTAAAATGTAATAGGGATACCTACCATAACAGGAAAGCCGGAGATTCTGTCTCCGGCTTTCCTGTTATGGTTGCCAAACCTTGAAAATAATTCCCTATCTTAGGTAAATAACCCATATCAACCTTACAATTATGAATTCCCGTCGTGTCTTTTTACAAAACCTTGCCATGGCTTCTATTGCCATTCCATTTACCAATTTCAAGCTGTACGAAGAGAAACCCCTTCGTGTCGCCATCTGTGGGCTGGGAGGGTACGGCTCCCGCGTTGCCGAAGCCATCCAATCCTGCTCGCGCGTCAAACTCGTCGGGGTCATCAGTGGCACGCCTTCAAAGATCAAAGCATGGCAGGCCAAATACAATATTCCGGAGAAGAATTGCTATAACTATGAGAACTTTGACGAGATCAAAAATAACCCTGATATAGACGCTGTGTACGTCATTACACCTAATGCCCTACATCATGACCAGGTCATCCGCGTTGCAAAAGCAGGTAAACATGCGATTTGTGAAAAGCCAATGGCACTTAATGCAAAAGAAGGGCAGGAAATGATAGATGCCTGTAAAAAGGCCAATGTAAAGCTCCTGGTAGGTTATCGTATGCACTTTGAACCCAATACGCTCGAAGTCATCAGAATGCGAAATAACGGCGATTTCGGCAAGATTCTCTTTTTTCAGGGCCTTTGTGGATTTAAGATCGGGGATCCCAGCCAATGGCGCCTTAATAAACAATTAGCCGGCGGAGGATCAATCATGGATATCGGCATCTATGCCATCAATGGCGCAAGATATATGACAGGCGAGGACCCTGTGTGGGTAACGGCACAGGAAACCAAAACAGACCATGTAAAATTTAAAGAAGGTGTAGACGAAACGATCCAGTTTCAATTCGGCTTTCCCAGTGGCGCTACCGCCTCCTGTCTGTCTACTTATGCGATGAACAACCTGGACAAGTTCTTCCTGAACGGAGATAAAGGCTTTGCTGAAATGCAGCCCTCTACTAACTACGGACCCATTAAAGGACGTACTAACAAAGGAGAATTAACCAAACCCCATACCATTCACCAGGCAGTTCAAATGGATGAAATGGCCGCCATTATTTTTGATAACAAACAACCCATCGTGCCTGTCAATGGCGAAGAAGCCGTTAAAGACCTGAAGATTATAGATGCTATTTATGAGGCAGCACGTACGGGCAAAAAGGTAAACCTGCATCTATGATCAGATGAATCATTATATTCCAGCGGAAGTGCAGGAGGGGGCAAGAATCAGGGTGGCCATTCAACAGAAGACCAACCGGGTAAAAGCCTGGAAACTTTTATTTATTCTACCCCTCTCACCTTCATCCTCAACGTATACACCCCCTCTGACGCTGTTATAAACAATAGCTTCCTATCTTTCCCTCCAAAACACACATTCCCCGTCCAGCTCTTCGAAACCGGTATATTCCCCAGTTTTTTACCTGTGTTATCATACACCGTCACCCCATTTCCGGTTATATACAAATTTCCCTCACTATCCAGCGTCATCCCATCAGAACCCTGCGGCACAAACTCCTGCTTATTTGCCAAACTCCCATCCGCATTGATCTCAAATCTATAAGTCTTATTCGCTGCTATATCCGCCACATACAAATACTTTCCATCTGGGGTGCCAACTATCCCATTCGGTTTTACGACACCATCTTCCACTATTATCGGTTTACTTTCTCCTTTACGCAAATAATATACCTTCTGTCCGGCAATATCAGGCTGTTTTCGATCCCAATATTCTCTTTGATAATACGGATCAGTAAAGTAAATCCCACCTTTGGGATCAATCCATAAATCATTCGGCCCATTTAACCGCTTGCCTTCAAATTGACTCAGTAACACGGTTACTTTTTTATCAGGGCTAATAGACCAAAGCTCATCCTTTTCATCTGCACATGCAATCAGGTTACCTTTTTGATCAAAATACAAACCATTGGAACGCCCGGTCTTATCCATAAATAAAGTGAGTCTCCCTTTCGTATCATACTTCCATATTTTATCATTCGGTTGGTCAGTGAAATAAATATCTCCTTTCTTATTCACCGCCGGACCTTCTGAAAAAGCAAATGTTGCAGGGAGTTTTATTAGTTGAGCACCAGGCGCGACTACACTGATCTGGGCGGTTACCTGGGTCGAAATCAAACAAAAAGTAATTAAAGCGTGGATGCTGTTCATATAATTATTTTTCTCTTCCCCAAAATAAGTAAAAGAACTTTACGATCATTAAAGAAACGATTTTACAATTCATATTACACGCACTTTTTATTGCTTAAGGGAGAACCCATAAACCAATAATAACTATCTTTAAATATGGACCATCATGAACGCATCGCAAAACTTACCTTCGCCGGTGTCTACCCCATGTACCTCCAAAAGGTAGAAAAGAAAGGCCGGACAAAAGAAGAACTGGATCAGGTGATCGAATGGTTAACCGGCTTCAATATCCATCAACAAACCGAACTCATTAAAGAAAAAGTAACTTTTGACATCTTCTTCCAAAAGGCAACCTTAAACCCCAATGCGCACCTCATTACCGGTGTGATCTGTGGCTATCGTGTAGAGGAGATCGACAACCCCTTAACCCAACAGATAAGGTACTTAGATAAGCTGGTGGATGAGTTGGCCAAAGGGAAGAAGATGGAAAAGATATTAAGGACGGAGCACTAATGCACCGTCCTTATTTTAATCCATTTAGTAATATCTTCTAACACTAACGGCGAAAAGGTCTGTTCGATCCTCGCATACTCTGTAGGACTACCCGTTTTACACTCCTGGAACAGGTGATTTAAACCCTCATACTCTTTGATCGTTACATCCTTATTCCCTGCTTCTTTCAACGCTGCCGCTATCTTTGGCAGGTTGTCCTTTGGGGGTACCTGCAGGTCCTTTTCACCATTTACTGCCAGCACAGGACAATGCACTTTTCGGAGGGAAGTAGTTGGATCATATTTGATAAAGAACTTGATCCATGGCCATGGACGCATCATTTCTTTCACCTCCTCTTCCGGATTCCCTTCTCCCAATTGCTTATAATAGGATGTCAGGTCCCTTTTGATCGTACTATCATCATCATTGTTGACGATGATGTCAAAAGCTCCTTTATTCGTCGTATTAATTTTTGTAATGGCACTATCCGGTGTTCCTTGTGCATGTAAAATCAATGCTGTTTGTTTGAGGAGCAATTCATCACCCCTGATACCTGTACCGGCCAGCATCACAATGAAAGCAACATTTTTATTTCTTGCTGCGACTATTGGCGCGATCAATCCGCCTTCGCTATGCCCCATCAATCCAATTTGTTTTATTTCTTTGCGTGTCTTCAGGTATGCAATGGCGCTTTCTACATCGTTAGCGAAATCCAATGAGTTAGCTGATTTGAAATCACCGGTTGACTTAGCTACTCCCCGGTCATCATATCTCAACACAGCAATTCCCTGACGGGTCAGGTAGTCTGAAATAATCAGAAATGGTTTATGTCCCAGTAGTTCCTCATCCCGGTTTTGTTGGCCGCTACCAGTGATAAGAATTACAGCAGGGTAGGAGCCGGTTTTCTTTGGCAGGGTCAGGGTGCCAGCCAGCGTAATATGTGCCTGGGAGTTTTCAAAGGTGACATCTTCAGAATAGTAAGGAAGTGGCAAAGTCGGTTCCTGTGGATGTTTGACAGGTTCCACAGTGCCTCTCACAAATGTAAGCGGCAATGTTTTACTTCCCTGGGTAAACGTACCTGTTAAACTATCGGTTTTATATTCACCAGTGTATGCGGCATGAATGGCATCGATCTTTAAATGCATGTCAGGGTTGTTGTAAGTGAATTCACTTACAGGAATACCTTTCGCTCCCTGGTCCGGACTATCTAATGTAACGTTGTACCCGGTATCCGACTTTTGAATATTTAATACCACGCGAAGTGGCCCGAGCTTGCCATTCCAGCTACCAGAGATGTCTTGTGCAATCCCGGCAATAGCTATGAGCAGGGTTAGAAAAGTGATGGTAATCTTTTTCATGGTTTTTTCTTTCTAATTACTTTAAGAATATAGATAATAATGAAGTATAACAGGATACAGGTAACAATGGCAATAGGAATAAAGTAATTGCCGGCAATTTCCCGGATACCTTCCTGTTTCCTGATGATTCCAAAAAAGAATGTATGCGGACCCACCCAGAGACCGGTTATTTCCGGTTTGATAATTTTCATGACAATCAATATTGGAAAGGTCACCAGCATAATCGTCATTAATGAAAGCACGATATAAGCGATCCCGTTTCTCAGGTTCAGGAACAGCGCCTGTAATAGGTACCTGACATTGAAGGTCTTGATAGCCTGGTCAATTTTTTTGCTGGCCACCACCTCTTTGAGTGTTATTTCCGGATCGCCTAGTCTGTCCAGGATATTGAGTAATGCTGTCATCTCGTCCTCCCTGTGATCTGTGATATACTCATAGATATAGCTGTTCACCTCCATCAGACATTCTTCCTGGTCTTCCTTAGATAGGATTTGTGCGACTCTTTTACAACGATTTATATAGTTATTATACACTCGCTGGCTGGCTGGGTTTTTAAATTCTATTGCTTTCATGCAGGTTTATTTTATAAAATTTTCATCTATAGATTTCTTCATTGCTGCCAGGTGTGCCCTGCCATCGTCTGAAATGTAATAGTACTTGCGGGGAATGCCCGTAGGTTGTTCTATCCATTTGTAAATCAGTAACTCCTCTTTCTGAAGTCGGGTCAGCAGAGGGTACATGGTGCTTTCAGTCACCTCGGTATTGAAATCCTCTTTTAGATGCTGAATGAGTTCGTAGCCATAGCGTTCTTTGGTGTCAAGCGCCTTTAGAACGAAGTATGGCAATAGCCCTTTTTTTAATTGGGTCTCCCAATTTTTTAAGAATTCGTTTTTCACGGTGCAAATATATGGTATTAGGATGTACTATGCAATACGAGGTATTATTAATTTCGAAATATACTGATTATCAATATGAAATGAGAGGGTGCAAAGTGCCTGATTGGGCAGATATGAGATTTTTTTGATTACTATACCTCTTATTTGTTGCCTCAATAACTCATTCACAGGCGATTAGGATTGACCAGGCTAAGGGCCAGCTTATAGGGGGGACGCGTAGTAAAACACAGCAAACATACTTTGCCGCAGGAATGATCAATAAGATGGTTTTTTAAAGAATGTAAAGCGGTGCCTGACTCAAAAAAGTCTGGAACGATGTGAATTTAAGGTGACTATTATCGTGGGAGGAAAACAGGTTGGAATTCACTAATGGGGAATGAAAACTATTTTCAAAGAAAACAGGCTGTATCGTCATTTTATGATACAGCCTGTTTCTACAACTTATTGCTTACAAGAAGTATTGCCTACAGTCAGAATTGATTTTCTCATAGATGTTTTTGAGGATTATGCAGGCAAAGAAAGTATGATTATTTATCATATTAAATAAAAAAGGACTGTTTTGGAGATTGTAGGTACGGATTAATTATGCGATGTCAGATGGGATTTTATTGCATAAATGCGCCTGCAGGGCCGCCGTATAGTGGGGAATAGCCGTAAGAATTACTTCTGCTTACACTTACGCTACCGGAAATGGAAAATGTTTTATCATTACTGATATACATTACACCCACCTGGGCAGCAGGGTAAATGCCAAAGCTCCTGGTCTGCATAGGGCCATAGCCGGTTTTGCTGGTAGTGGGCTGGTAAAAAAGATTATTGGATTGAAACAGGGTAGGCGTGGCAGATATATTACCAAAGGCAAAGAGGTTATTAGTCAGCTGACGGTTCAGCTGTAATGCCATTGGCGCTGACAAAAACGTACTGCTACCACCTTTAAATGCCATAAAACCGGTGGAAATGCCGGTATATTTAGTCACAAACCATTTATTATGCTGTCTGGTAGTATCAGAAAATCGGCCGGGTGCCCCGGAATAAAGCGGGGACTGAGCCTTTGTCACTATAGCAGACATTAAAATCGCGATAAAAATGATGGCGCGTTTCATTATATGAAGGTAACTATCCTTTTTGTGAATATTGCTAAGAAAATCATAATATTCATACAGAAAGGGTGCCTTTTTAGGGAAAGACATCAATCGTCAGCGTGTGTTTGCCTGTTTAAATTTTTTGCTTTGCTAATACATAGTCCTCTTTAAATTTTAGCGCCAGCGTATCCCTGTTACTTATGTCACATCCCCTTTTTATTCATTTTTAAAACTTATAAGAAATTGACAACCGATAATTTCGCGGAGCTTCCGCCTGATAGTAGTAGGCATTTATATAAGAATAATAGGAACCACTGAACAGGTACTTATCCAATATATTAAAAGCATTCACCGTGATGCGTAATTTATTTCCTTCCCAGAATAATCCGCCATCCAGTTTGAAATAATCCGGCAATCTCTGCAACCCTACACTCCATGTATCCGTCTCACGACCCGCCAGATACGTAAACCCACCAGAAATACCAGCGCCTCTCAGCTTGCCGGTACGTAGTTTATATGTCAGCCATGCATTGGCCACATGCTTTGAATAACCAGGCACCACATCACCCACTTTAATACCTGTAGCTTCAGAAACACCCGGATTTACCTTGCTCACTTTAGAATCCGTCAAGGCATAATTCGCAGTCAAGTCCAAACCTGGCAGAATTTCACCACGAAGATCAAACTCCACACCCTGTGCTCTTCTTTGACCAAATACTATACTCAGTCCTGAATTTGCCGGGGCATTCGGATCTGCAGTCAGTTCATTTTCTTTTAAGATACGGTATACAGATACGGTGGTATTCCATTTCCCTTCCATCCAGTCTCTCTTAATACCAACCTCTGTATTATTACCTGTCAATGGTTTTAATTTACCTACGCTCACAGCACCTGCCTGTGGGGTAAATGCCTGGTCATATAATGCGTAGATAGAAGTATAGTCGTCAATAGATACACTCAATCCAATACGTGGTGTAAAGCGTTTTGCTTCGCTTACCGTACCGAAATCGGCCTGATTGATATAAGTATAGCGACCTGCTAATGTCAATCTCACTTTGTTATTAAAGAAACCTAATTCATCCTGCAGGTAAAAGCTGGAATACCGGGAGTTGATAATGCCATAACCATTAGCAGCCCTTGCTTCCAGGCTCAAGGTGTGGTCAAACACAGGGTAACCGTTGGATGGATTATCGAGGGTCAGGCCTGGTGCAAAAGGATCGAAAGGCGCAGCGCCGGTATCCAGCGAATGTGTTTGCGCATAATCCGCCACGTACTTTTTATTGCCCATGTCAATACCGGTTAAGATCTTGTGTACCACAGGACCTGTAGTAACCTTACCATTCAGGACAACCTGACCTAAAGACATGGTGCTTTTTGCTTCCCAAATGCCTGTGTTCCTGTAATATTTACCATCCGCTTCTACAGAATCTGCCCACATAGATGAACCATCCTGATTATAAAGATAATAAGCAGCTTGTGCAGTCAGTTTCCAGTTCTCATCGATCTGGTGCTGCACATTAACGGTGAAGCTGTGATCGTTGATGATGGTAGGTTTCAGGCCAGCTGGCAGGGCACTTAAAGTACGGTCATAAGTGGCATAACCAAATGGACTGAATACATAATAAGATCCTACGTCAGACATATGTGCACGCTGGTAGGTGTACTCAGCAGTTATCTTGGTATTATCATCTACCTGGAAAGAAACGACTGGAGCAAAAGCATACCGATCATTGAACTCATTTGTTCTGAAAGAGTTTTTGTTTTGACCTGAAAGGTTCAGGCGGTAGAGGATCTTCCCATCTTTGCTTAACTTTCCATCCAGGTCCAGCGAAGCACGGTTCAGGTTATAACTGCCCATGGTATAACTGAATTCATTTTTGTGCTGACCAGTTGGTTTCTTCGTCACCACATTATATAAACCACTGGGGTCGCCACTGCTGATCATGAACCCTGCCGGGCCTTTTACGAATTCGATATGGTCTACAAAACTCATATCTTCCGTGAGTGGTCCCCAATAGGAGCTGACTACGTTAAACCCATTGCGGAATGCCTTTACCTGGGAGCCACGCATAGTGATATTGGTATACAGATCGCCCCAGTGTTCTAATCTTACAGCACCACTCACATTACGGATGATGCCATCGCTCATGCTGATGATCTGTTGTTCTTTGATAGACTGGTTGGAAACCACCTGGATGTTTTGTGCCACTTCTATCAATGGTTCCTGCAGGCGTAGGGACTGCGATGGATTGTCCATCTTCACACTATTGGTACGTGCATTGACCATCACTTCTTTGAGCTGTGTTCTATTGATGTTCAATTCAAAATTTACGGTTTCATTCTGACCAGCTTCTACAGTCACCTGTTTTTCCTGTGGTTGTATATTGACCGCACTTACGGTGATGGTGTAGGTTCCTGGCGCCACGCGGTTAATACGGAAGTGGCCTTTGTCGGTCGTAGCAGCACCATAAGAGGTACCTTTGAGACTTACGGTTACATAAGCTACAGGATTACCGTCTTTAGTAGTGACTACGCCGTTCAGACTGCCGTGTTGTTGTTGCGCATGTACAGTTGATGTCAGCAACAGTAAAGAGATGATAGGTAGTAGTAATTTCATGATTGTTGGTTGACTAGAATGTTGGCAAAGAAACATTAAAATCAACCGCGCGTATAGCAGATACGCCAGAATTTCCGGATAGCGTAAACTATTTTCCGGATAGCGTAAATGCAGGCTGAGGCTTACTGATATTAGAAAGTGCAATGAGTCCCGCACTGGCGATGATAGTCCCGCCTACAAATGGAAACCCTGCACCTACAATATCTTCTATGGAAGAAGAAAATAGAAACGGCAAGCAGAATAACATGCCTGCTGTACCCAGGAAAATTGCCATATAGGCGCCGAACTTTGTGATCCATGAGGTAACGGGCATAGGATGGGTTTTAGGTGCATAGCTGAACACAGCTTCCCGCAGGGTGCTGGTCTGGCAGTGGGCATAGTCTTCTATCGTCCAGGTACTGATCGGTTTAGCCTGTGTTCCGTTTTTAAAATCATGGTAAAAGGTACGCCATAGATCGGGGAGGAGCAGGGCGCCGAATAGAAAGATCAGGAGGCTGGGGATGGTACGGTTACCGTTTCCCAGCATAAATGCCTGCAGACGGATTTCGTGTACAGGTGTCATTTGGAAGCCGAGTAAGACATGCTTTAGATCATGGCTTTCGTAACCCGGTACAAGGCGCAGGTTGTGACGTATAAGGCAGGCAGCGATATCTTTACCCAGGGTACCTTCTGGCAGGTTATTTAGTTCCCTGGTTTTTTCTTCGAAGACAGCGATGTCGTAGAATTGTTCTATTGTCCAGACAGATAGGTGAAAGGATTTGCGGATGATGTTCCGGGCGAGTATTTGGAAGAAGTTCATATGATCTGATATAAGGATAAATTAATGCGTTTTCATGTTTTTGGATCAAAAAGATAGGCTATCATTCAGGTTTCTTTTGTTGTCTTTCACGCGCCTTTGCCTCTTCATTTTTCCAATAGTCCTGATAAAATTTTATCTGTTCATCCAGCTTATAATCCGAGTTATTTAAATGCCTGTAATAACTTGTAAGTATTATCCCGGAAATATCATCAGGATGATAAACTCCCATATTATTAAAATATATTGAAAGTCTTGAACCACCCCATAATCCCCAGTTGTTTCTCATCCACATCCCAAACCCGTGATGCATACGGGCAGTGAATTCATTCTCAGCTATTTTTTTGTTTTGCTGCTTCGTTTTGTCGTCCCACATTTTGTCAATTTGTACAATGGCGTCATTCAGATCTTTGGGGATGTATGTGCCTTTCAAATATGCTGCCGTATCTCTATGATGTTTCTCTTCTAGTTTAAGCCAGGGCGTGTACAATACATCTTCATCCAGTGGTTTCCCCAGCAGGTGGTCTTTGTAGGCTGTTATAATAATCACCTTTTGCTCAGTGTGGATACCTTTATGGAGCAGGTATCGGTTTAACTTTGATTTACGATTGTCGAGCCAGTCGGCAATCTTTATATCGCGGAGGTCTACAGGTATACCCTCCTTTATAACCGTCTTCAAACTATCAGCGCATTCTCTGTCTAAATACACCATTGCCTCTTTCATATTTTTAGGCTGGGCATAGACTGATGAACCCATCAGCAATAACCACAAACAATATTTCATAATGTCTAAGGTAAGCAATTTCAAAATATATTTATTTTTGCAATCGATCCCGTACTTCTCGCAATATATTTCCTTGTATCTTTATGTCTATCAATCGATTATTACCCTGTATGAAAACTGCAATGATTAATTGCATTATTCCTGTATCTATCGGCGGACTCATATATATGCTTGGAAGACACGACAGTTTGAAGATGTTTCAATGGTTTCAACTCCTCCACCTTGAAGCGTATATCTATCATTTCCGTACGGTATATAAAGATTCCATCACATCCGGGATGCCTGCATGGATGTTATACTCCCTGCCCGATGCATTATGGATGTATTCCTTTACCTCCGCCGTACTCCTATCATGGAAAAGAAGACTGACCATCTACCTGCTCATTCCTTTTATATTAGGGGCTGGCTCTGAAATAGGACAATACTTCTATGTCGTACGCGGCACTTACGATTTCAATGATCTCCTGTGTTATTGCACAGGATTTTTACTTTCAATAATCATTATCACCAAACCTCAAACAAATGTTCAAGAATCACCTGTTGACACTCATTATCTGTAGCTTTTTTACATTCCTTGCCTTTGGATCGGACGATGAAAAGAAAGATGTTTCTAAAATGAACTCCGAAGCATTTACGATCTCCAAAAATTTTGTAAGAGAAACATTAAAGGCCCCTGGTAGCGCTGATTTCCCAACGCTGGATTTTACATCTGACTACATGGGAGAAAATACTTACATGGTCAAGAGCTACGTGGACGCTCAGAATAGTTTCGGGGCCAAGCTCAGAACACATTACGTAGCAACTTTGAAATTCAATGGTGGCGATTGGGCGGATAAGTCGAACTGGACGCTGGTTGACCTGAAAACCTCTGAACAATAGTCGGGAGGGAACATCAAATTGAGAATCGTGTAAACGATTAGCTATATCCAACCGATACCCGGGTAAAACAGGTTGATCGTACTTTATGATACAACCTGTTTTTTATACCTTTAGTGTCAACTATGGATAGACTAAGACAGCATATTGAAGCCACTTCACCATTAACCGATGACGAATTTGAGTATGTAAAAGGTTATTTTACGCTGAAAAAGGTACGGAAGAACCAGTTCCTTATTCACGAAGGAGATGACGCGAAATATGAATACCTGGTCCTGTCAGGGATCTATAAGGTCTTCTTTGTGGACAATGCTGGAAAGGAATACATCATGCAGTTTGCACAACGAAACTGGTGGATGTCCGACTATTATGCCTTCTTTAAACAAAAGGACGCGTCTATGTTTATAGAATGTATGGAAGGGGGGGAAGTGCTTTATTCCACACTGGCATCCAGAGAAAAGCTCTCTGCCGACCTGCATAAAATGGAACACTTTTTCAGGGCCAAGCTCACTAACGGCTATGTCGCCCTGCAACAACGGATCAAATTGTTGCTTTCCAGTACGCCACAACAGCGCTATGAGGAGTTTTCCAGGTTGTATCCTGAGCTGATAGAAAGAATACCAAAGAAGTTTATAGCAGAGTACCTGGGCGTAAGCCGGGAAACCCTGAGCCGGTTGTATGGCAAAGGGTGATTCTTAGCCGGGTATATACCAAAGGATGGCCCTGATACGCTATATACCAAAGTGTGATCTGGATCACACTTTTTTAGTGACCAGACTCCTTCTCTCACCCTGCCTCATGGATGTAATTTTGAGTTATCAAAAACACTTAACTCTTACATCATGAAAACAAAAGTATTAATCATCGTATCCAATGCCAATGTAATTGGCTCTCATAATAGAAGAACCGGTACCTTTCTGCCTGAAGTAGCACATCCTTATGCAGAATTTGATAAAGCAGGTTTCGAGGTAGATTTTGCCAGCTTAACAGGTGATACCCCCTATTTAGATGCCCTGAACCTGGCCAATGATCCTGATAATCTGAAATTCCTGACCGGCAAGGGCTGGGCAGATATGCAGCAGGCAAAGGAACTCTCCACTGTTGATGTGAGCGCATATGATGCCGTGTTTGTACCTGGTGGACTCGCACCAATGGTCGATATGCCGGAAGCTCCCTTGCTGAAAAAAGTAATCGCTGAAACTTATGAACGGAATGCTGTGGTAGGTGCCGTGTGTCATGGACCTGTATCTTTGTTAAATGTGAAGTTGAGTGACGGGTCTTACCTTGTGAATGGCAAACAAATCACTTCTTTCACTACAGAAGAGGAAGACAATTATGCAAGGAAGGATGTACCTTTTGACCTGCAAACGGCACTGACCAGTCAGGGTGCGATATTTCATGCAGCTGCGCCATGGTCTGCGAATAGTATTGCCGATGGCAGACTGGTAACAGGTCAGAACCCTGCTTCTGCAAAAGGAGTAGGCGAGAAAATGGTGGCTATTTTAGAAAAATAAAAGAGAAAAAGATGAATACAGAATCAGTTTATGTGTTTGCCAAATGGCAGGTGAAGGAAGGACAGTTGGATGCAGTGCTGGAATTATTACAGGAAGTGGCGGCGAAGAGTAGGGAAGAAGAAGGAAATTTGTTTTATAACCTTCATCAAAGTAAGCAGGATGCGAATACCTTGTTGTTGTATGAAGGATATATCAGTGAAGCAGCGGTAGAAGTACATCGGAATTCAGTGTACTTTCAGGAACTGGTGATCGGAAAGATTGTGCCATTGCTGCAGAATAGGGAAGTGGTGGTAGCAGCACAGATTTAAGTACTGAGCCGGGGATGTTATCTCCGGCTCTGTTTTATTTTTTTGAGGAGGTGCTTTGATCTTTTATTGGTGACGATACAGATTATTCGCCATAATTGGCATCGGAACCAAATAACGCTGTAGCGATGACTCCTTGTAATATGGCAATGCGGTCGATTTTTACCTGGGACATGGTTTGCTGAAAGCGGAGCAGGTGGTTTCTATTGGGATAAAGGTCCTGACAAATAAAAAAATCCTACTCCCTCCTCAAACTTGTCACCGGATTTGCAAATGCCGCTTTTATAGCGTGGAAACTCACTGTACATACTGCTATCATCAACACGAGTCCGCCAGCTCCTGCAAAAATACTCCACCCTAACGTAATCCGGTATGGGTAGTTTTCCAACCATTTGCTCACCGCCATCCATGCAATGGGCATCGCAATGATCAATGCAATCATCACCAGTTTTACAAATTCTACTGACAATACCGTGGCTATACTTTGTACAGAAGCTCCCAGTACCTTCCGGATACCGATTTCCTTGGTCCGCTTTTCAGCTGCAAGTACAGACAAGCCAAACAACCCGATACAGGAAACGAAGATGGTAAGGATGGCACCAAACAGGATGATCGATTTCCACCTTGCTTCATACTCGTAGCTGAGTAGGTTTGCGTCCTTCATAAACCAATAATTATAGGGACTGAAAGGGTAGAAGGCGTTGTACTTTTGTTCAATATATGCCAGACTGCGTTTTCTGGTATTGGGCTTGATCTTTATATTGAATGTACCATATGGATTTGCATTGTCCATAGTGAACAGCTGTGCCCCGATCGTACTGGTGAGCCCTCCATAGTGATAATCTTTTACTACCCCAATCACCTGGTAGGTCTTGTTATCTTTGAAAGTAAAAATAACGGATTGGCCGATTGGATTTGTCCACCCCGCATTTTTTACAAATGTTTCATTGATGATAACGGAATGTGCGGAGTCGCCCGGAAAGCGGGTAGAAAAATTCCTACCCATTACCAATGGAATTTTTAAAGTTGAAAGATAAGATTCGTCTATCGTCTCCCATTGAAAGTTAACTGTAGACTCATCCGCCAGTTTTACATTGGTGCCCCAGGCACCGCTGTTCTTAGGAGCAACGGATATAATATCCGGTGACTTCAGCAACTCCATTTTGAATGTAGCCGCTTCTTCGTGCGTCATGTTTTGTTTATTGACCAACACAATATCATTGTCGTCATAACCCAGGTCCGCCTTTGTGAGGTAATTAAACTGGGAATACATGGTAAAGGTGGCGATGATCAGGAAGGATGCCAGTGTAAACTGCAATACCACCAGTGATTTTTGCAGCCAACCTTTCCCCTTCAGGGTAAACCTGCTATACAATGTGTCAATGGGACTATATCCTGATAATACCAGTGCCGGGTAAAAGCCAGCCAGCAAGCCCGTAAGCAGAAATAAACCAATGTACCCCAGTATCAAGGGTGCATCGAGCAGATAAGACATGGCCAGCTTCTTATTAGACAATTCATTGAAGACAGGCAAGGTCAATTGTGCCACGACAATGGCAAGTAAAAAGGCTACGCCACATAAAATAAATGATTCACCGAGGAACTGTATGATGAGTTGACGACGATCACTACCAATGGCTTTACGGATCCCGATCTCTTTTGCCCTTCTTACTGAGCGTGCTACTGTAAGGTTCACGAAGTTGATACTGGCAATGAGCAGCACGAAGCCGGCAAGACCAGAAAGTATATAGGCATAAATAGGATCGCTGGCATTCTCAAGTCCATTGCTGGCGCCAAAATCCTTACTCATGTGAATGTCGGGCATGGGTTGCAGGAGGTACGTACCTAAATTACCATCCCTGAAGTCGCCAAATTTAGCGGTCATATTCGCAAAGCTGGCAGCAGCATCTTTTTCATAGAACCGCTTCATCTGTGCGGTAACAGCCTGCGGATCCGCATGTTCGTCCAGTACGATAAAGGTATTGAGGTAGTAGGAAAACCAGTTGTCATTATCCTTTACAGCGGCGGCGTCATCTTTGGTGGGGACGAGTATCTTGTATTGGATGGAGGAGTTCTGCGGGCAGTTTTCGGTGACAGCAGTCACCTGGTAAGGTACAAAGGTATTTTTTTCACTGACCATCATAACTTTGCCGACAGCGTCGGTAGTACCAAATTGTTTCTTTGCTTCATCCTTTGTGAGTACGATGGAATGTGGGGATAGTAAACAGGTACTGGCATCGCCGTCTATCACCTTAAAGGTGAAGGTGGAGAAGAAATTTGGATCCACAAAAAGTACCACCTTACCTTCCAGCGAAGTGGCGGTCTTAAAGTCCATACCACCACCTTGTACGCGGGTAAACGATTTGATGCCGGGAATATGCTCAGCGAATTTTGGACCTTGCAATACGCTGGTAAAACTGTTATGCTGTTCTGCGCCCTTACTGCTAAACTTGTAAACAAGCCTGTAGATGTGCGAACGGTTCTGATGAAAGCGGTCAAAGCTGACTTCATCCTTTACATACAGTAATATCAACATGGCACAGGTGAGACCAATGGTTAAACCCACAATATTGATGAGCGAATAAATTTTATTATGCGCCAGATTGCGGATAGCGATTTTGAAATAGTTCCTGAGCATACGTAGTTTTGAATTGTATGGGTACGTCAATGCGTATGCCAAAGTGCAAATGGGTGATAGCTAGTAAATTAAGGATGCCGAACTTCGAAAAAACTGTCCGGATAGGGAAAGCTGATGTGCGGGAGCGGGCAATAAAATTTATACATTTGCAATATGGAAGATTATGTAATAATTGTCAACCGCATCGAAGACCTGCAGTTAACAAAGGATATCACGGAGTTGGAGCTGATCTTTGACCGGGCAAAGCGCACCATTGTCGGTGGGCAGGATGTGATCCTTGTAAGACAGAACAGGAATGGTCAGCAGGAAAAGTTTCAGACTATTTCTAACCAACAGGATTTTGAGGAATACAGGAAGCAGGTATTTAAATGGCTTTGATCCTTTGGGCGGAGATCAGCTACTTTCTAACCCACAATATACATTAGAAAAGTCCTTCTTCTCCAAATCACTTTTGTGGATGACAAAATAAATTTCCCCTGCATCCCCAAAGCAAAATCCTGTCTTTCTGTCTGAACTGACACGTAGTAGTACCATCCAGTCTTCCGGTTTCCCTCTCTTGGCATCTACGGCCTCCATTTCAGGTGTATCATGCTGTTTGAACACATAGGAGTTCATACTATGCGCAGGCTTCTCCCTGAGTGCCGCTTCCAGCTCCTCTGTTTCGTCGTACATTTCGGACAACTCTGCCAACTCCGGATAGAGGGTACTGGCATTGTACAGGCTTGGAATGCTGGCATAACTACTGGCTATAGCGCGAAAAGGCGTAAATTCAGATTCCATATCCAGCTCCTTTGCCGATTGCAATTCATCAAGATCTCCATCATAATACACCACTTGCGGATCCAGTTCCTCCTGATCTTTGATAAAAAAGAAAAGCACCCCTGTACGTGGCAAATAATCCTGTAGTGCTGCAATGTCCGCGCAATTAATCTGTGCGATGAACTGCATGCCTGCTGCTAACAGATCCACACCCGGAGGTAGATCAGGTAATCCACCAAAACGGTGATTCCCTTTTTGATCGTAGGTGTCTTCTTCAGTAGTATCGAGTGCCACTGCTTTACGGCTACGACCAATCAATCCTTCTTTGAATTCGTCTAATCCTGTCAGGTTGATTTTTGTTTCTAATAGCTGTAACAACGCCGGGTCATTCTTTGCAAAGAAACGGCTATCGTCATATGGCCCTGCACCTTTGTAAGTGTAATCCAGCAGCTTTATTTTCTTTTCCAGTTCAAGGTTCAGTGTAGGAATATTTTCTAATCCGGCAGGTAATTTCTCCAAAGGATTGTGTTCAATATTCAGGTATGTTAACCTGGTCACTGAAGCTGGCACAGATGTCAGCTGGTTATATGATACCACCAGTGTTTCCAGTTTCTCTGGCAGGGTAGGGTGAATCGATTCTAGCTGGTTATGACTGAGATACAATTTCGTTAACTCCGGCAGCTGGAATATGTAAGGATGAATACCTGCTATCTGGCTATTCGATACACGGATGGTATCCAATGCTTTCAGATCTCCCAGCCATAGCGGTAAGGATTCCAATGCTGTAACACCTGTCAGAGAAAGGTTTTTCAATGCTTTCAGCCGTTTTACAGCTGTTGGAATTTCTTTAAAGTCGTTCTTATTTCTGAAATCAATAGATAAGCTTTGTAACTGTGTTAATGGGTAAATTGTTTCCTGCAGGATACTGGTGTAAGGGTCGGTCAGCCAAAGCTGATGAACGATTTCCGGAGGGGCGGTGCTCACTTCCTGGGCACTGAGAAAACGGTAGTTTGTCCAGTTCAGATCAGGCGTGATCTTTACAGCCAGTTTCAGGGGGTGTTCATTGAAATACGCCTGGATACCCAGCCAGCCATCCTGTAAGGTCACTTCTCCCGAAAGTTTCTGTATAAAATCAAAACCGCCTTTCCAGAGGTATGCGAGGTAGGAGGCTTCTCTTTCCTCTTCAAAAAGGAACTTACCGGTAGGTACACCTGCATTATAAATACCTTTGAAATAGAATTGCAGGTAAACCTTTTCATTACTATAGTCATCGGTAAGACCTGCTATATGCTGAGGCGCCTGTGCTTCGATTTTGATATACAGGGCGCCGTCGCCATCAGAAATAGAACACTGGCTTTCTCCGGTTAATGAAAATTGATGTTCGCCAATTTTCCAGTATTCATGATCTGGCACCACGAATGGTTCATATATCTTTACCACGGGAGCCTCAGGTTCCGCTGGCTTATATTTATTCATCATTTCATCAATCCCTGCCTGTTGTTTTGCCATAGCTTCCACAGGGTTTCCAAAATATTGCAGACTTTGGAATGTTTCATCAAAGAGTGGTTCGTAAAAGTCTTTTGAAACCGTATCACAATCGCCAATAATAGTATACCCATATACATCATTGATCTGTACCAGTCCAAAATAATAGAAATACCCATCTTCAGCATGGGCAGTTCTTATATTGGCTGTCAGTCCTGCTACGGGTAGGGTTTTATCTGTCATCACTTCAACGACACCGCGTTGTTCAAGACAGCTGGCACGGAAGCGGGAGAGGTGGTCGTCTCCATTATATTTATTATAAAAACTGAGTTCGGATAAACCAAGGGTGATAAAGGAAAGATAGTCGCCATCTTTTCTGTGTTCGGCAGTAATACTTTCCCAGGCTGTGCGTATGTACTCGTAAGTTGGAGGTAAGCTAACGCTGAATGTTTCTGTTGAGGTCGGGTTCATCATACCTCAAGTATACAAAATTATCTGGCACAATTATACGGGTGGTATATTAAACGATTATTATGGTAGAGAAAATAACAGTTGACGGGAAAGATGTGTGGTTAGATATAGAACCACTGGAGGG
This sequence comes from [Flexibacter] sp. ATCC 35208, assembly GCF_001975825.1. Lineage (GTDB taxonomy): Bacteria > Bacteroidota > Bacteroidia > Chitinophagales > Chitinophagaceae > Chitinophaga. The sequence goes on along the minus strand of NZ_MTKN01000053.1, from coordinate 24,854 downwards.
GGATCTCAATGTGATCCCTACAGAGTACTTCATCGTCTCTTATACTACAAAAGAGCATGAACCAGGTAAAATATTCAATGGAGAAGATGGTGCTCCCAAACGATTTACTTCGCCTGTGGAAGCTGTGGAATATGCTGTAGAAAAATTGCCGGTTATTTTAGGCTAGTTATGTCCTTGATCACCCTATCCCTGTGATTTTTACCCCATTCTGCCATATCATCCAATATGGGTTTTAAAGATCTGCCATATTCGGTCAGTGCATATTCTACAGTAAGGGGTTTTGTCGCCATCTCCGTACGGCTGACGAGCCCGTTTATTTCCAGTTCCTGCAATTCTTTGGAAAGCATTTTCGGGCCTATCCCATCTACCAGGCGTTGCAATTCCAGGTAGCGGCGTTTGCCTGATCCAAGTATCCCCATGATCAGCATTTTCCATTTACCGCTCAGAATATCCTGTGTATCCTGAATGGCTTTAAAATGCCGTTTGCATTCGTCTGATATGTGGCCGTTGGCTGCTGTGTTTCCCATAGTGCAAATATAGTTGACTTCCTGTAAGGGAAGTACTTCCCTTACAGGAAGTGACTTTATTTTTGGCGCAAGGCCCGGTAGCTTTGTTGGCAAATAGGAATGTATGATTACAAATGTTGTATTGATTGAAGAAACAGATAAATTAAAATATCAGACTGTTGAATTGAGGCCTCCCGGCCCACAGGAAGTATTGATCCGCCAAAAAGCCATCGGGGTGAATTATGTAGATGTGTTTTTCAGAAATGGTACCTTTCCTGTCGATGCCTTTCCTGCGCCCATTGGACTGGAAGCTGCCGGTATTATTGAGCAGGTTGGCGATGCCGTGAAGCAATTCGCACCCGGAGATCGGGTGGCTTATTATGGCACAGCTGGTGCTTATGCGGAACACAAGGTACTAAATGAAAATGAGCTGTATAAACTGCCTGATGATATTACTTTTGAACAGGCTGCTTCCGTAATGGTGAAAGGATTGACTGCACATATGTTGCTAAAAGCAAGTCATGAAGTAAAAGCCGGGGAGGTTGTATTGGTACATGCTATGATGGGAGGAGTAGGCTCATTATTGAGTGCATGGGCGCGGTCAATAGGTGCCACTGTAATTGGTACAGTAGGAAATGCGGCAAAGAAAGAACTTGCTTTGAAGCGTGGCTTTCAAAAAGTAATTAATTTGCAAAATGAGCAGTTAACAGAAGTAGTGGATGTGGTATATGATGGTATTGGCAAAACTACTTTCCAGCAATCATTGGAGTTGATAAAACCCGGTGGCACTGCGGTATTATACGGTTGGCCATCCGGTATGCCAGATATAGATACGCAATGGATGGAAGATAGAAATATCCATTTTGTAACGGCTGTCCTGAATCACTATCCTGCCTATCAGGATAAAAGTGGGAAAGCGATGGAAGAGATCTTTGACCTGATCCGAAAGGGAGTGTTGAGCATTGAAAATCCGACTATTTATTCTTTAGCTGATGCGGCAAAAGCCCATGCAGATCTGGAATCCAGAAAAACGACAGGTAGTATTATTTTGCAACCATAAAAAATAAGTTATTTCATCTCAAAGCCATGTTTCTTTCTCCCAAAATGGCTTTGAGATGAAATGTAACTTTAACTTCAATCTCTCTTTAATTAGATAAATGCTTCCCTGAACTGCAAAGGTGTCAGCTGTGTCCTGGACTTAAAAAACTTACTAAATGACAGGGAGTGTTCAAACCCTATCTGTTCCCTGAAAGGTCTGTATTAAAAAAGCAGGATCAAACATACTGCCGATAGCAGGGGACTTACAATTATGACTTCGAGCCCAAAAACATGGAGTTTATGGAGAGCTGGTTTCATAAAAAGGCGGAATTGGGATTGCCCATATTTGTAGTAGAAGTAGATGGGCAGGTAGTAGGATACGGTACTTATAGCCAGTTTCGGGAGCGGAATGCTTATGCTCATTCTGCGGAGCATGGTCTTTATTTTAAGAAAGATTTTCATGGGAAAGGTATGGGCCGGCAATTGCTGGAACGGCTCTTGTCAGACGGCAAGGAGCGGGGCTTTCACACGTTTATTGCTGTGATAGATTCTTCCAATGAAGGCAGTATCATCTTCCATGAGAAAATGGGTTTTGAAAACATTGGAAAAATAAAAGAAGTGGGTCGCAAAAATGGCCAATGGTTAAACCTGGTTTTATTACAAAAGATCATTTCTTAGTGATAATCTATAGCGCTTTGCATCGAATGTAAAAACACTACATTAAGCGACTGGAAAAAAATGTCTCTTGGTGATATGTATGATCAAAAACTGGATATGCTACAGCAAATATTCCGTCAGGTAGGTATTTAACGTGGTGTATGATGACTCAATTTCAATTTTCTTAAAAATAAACACCCGAATTTCCCGCGCAATTGTCTACGGCAACTGCGCGGGAGATTCGGCAGGGGCCTGCGGCCGGCATGACTAAATCCAAAATGATAGACTACCGAATGATGAACTAATTATTTTTACTGTACCTTTGCCGCCCAATCAGTAAACCATACCTAATGTTTCCAAAATTAGCATTACCTATGGCCGCCAGCATGCTATATGCTTTGACGCTGCCGGCGCAGGACAAAATAAATGAATTAGACGCGGTTACAGTCACCGCCACAGTGAATCCGGTAGTGAGTTCTAAAACAGGTCGTAACTTATACGTAATAAAAGGAGAGGACATCGCCAGAATGCCTGTCCATTCAATAGATGAAGTACTCCGCTACCTGCCAGGTGTAGAAGTACAGGCCAAAGGTCCGATGGGCGCTGCCAGCGATATCGTGATCCGTGGCGGTACCTTCCAGCAGGTACTCGTGATCCTCGATGGTGTTCGTGTGAACGATCCGAATACCGGACACTTCAGCAGTTACATTCCTGTCAATCCTGCCGAAATCGATCATATCGAAGTACTGAAAGGCGCTTCCTCAGCGATCTATGGTTCCGATGCTGTAGGTGGCGTGATCCACATTATCACTAAAACCTTTGCACACAATCAGAACAGCAAACCCTCCAGAAAGATCACCGCAGGTGCTACAGGTGGCGCATACGGACTGTTTAACGGAAACGCAAATGCTTACTATAGTACAGATAAACTGGCCGTTGATATCGGTGGACAAACCAATAATGCAGATGGTCAGCCGCAGCGTGGTATTGATGGATATTTTCACCTGCACACTATTTCCGGATCCGCCAGTTATAAACTGAGCGATAACTGGAAACTCTCTTACCGCCTGAGTTATGACGATAGAAAGTTCGCCGCGCAGAACTTCTACACTACTTACGTTTCCGATACCGCCAGCGAAAAACTTTCTACCTGGTGGCAGCAACTGAACTTGTCTTACCGCAAGAAGAATAATTCTTTTAGTCTGATGGCAGGCTATAAGAATATGAGCGATCACTACGTATATAATTCTGTTTCTATTGCCAATGACAACCGCAGTAAGTTATTGCAGTCCCTCGCCACTTACGAGCATAAGTTCAATGACGATATCAGTTTTGTAGCAGGTGGTCAGTTCCAGCAAAAGAGCATTGTCTCCAACGACAGAGGGAATCACACCGTGAACCAGGCAGCAGGTTTTGCTTCCATGACAGCGACAGTACTTGATGTACTCACCCTGAGCCCTGCATTACGCCTGGACTGGGATGAGCGGAGTGGTTATGAGCTGGTGCCTCAGCTGAATGCCAGCTATAGAACAGGTCAGTTCCAGATTCGTGGTAGCGCAGGTAAAACTATCCGTAACGCTGACTTCACCGAACGATACAACAACAATAACAAAGCACTGGTTACAAGTGGAAAGATCGGTAACCCTGATCTGAAAGCAGAAAGCTCCTTCAGCTATGAAGCAGGTGCGGATTATTTTGGTAAATATTTCCGTGTATCTTCTACCTTATTCCAGCGTAGGTACAATGACCTGATCGACTGGACCACCACTGCTTACGATAATATGCCTTACAAACATAACCTGTCACCTACAGGTGTATATTCACTGGCGACCAATATTTCAAAGATGGTGACCAGTGGGGTGGAAACTGATATCCAGTTTACCAGGACCTATCAGGAAAAGCATACCGTAAGTGCTACAGCAGGTGCTACCTGGTTGTATTCTGATATCCAGGAAGGTCAGCAGTCTTTTTATATCTCTTCACACGCACGCTTCCTGCTGAATGGTATGTTGTCATACCGTAACCAGTTGTTTGGTATAAGTGTAAATGGTTTGTACAAAGTAAGAGATCCCCAGGCAGCAAGTGGTATAGCTGGTATGGTCACAAAGGAATACTTTGTAGCGAGTATTAAAGCAGATGTATTCGTGATCAAAAATAAACTCAGCCTGAATGTAGAAGCGGACAACGTGTTTAATAAAACATATGCGGACCTTACAGGTGCCCAGATGCCAGGACGATGGTTGATGGGTGGGTTTAGAGTAACTTTATAACTTTTAATAAAAACAGGATGTATCAAAAATAAATGAACCTCCTTAGAACAGCATAAATGGAAACCTGGCTCCATCAGGTATCCGAATGAAAAGAGCGTGTATCTTACTTTTGATACACGCTCTTTTTTCTGTATAATAACCTTGCTATTGATAAAAGTGCGACAATGCATAACAACCATAATGGACGGCTATTCAACTCCCCTGAATCATGCGGCATGAAGATGGAAATAAGCGGTAAGCCAACCCCACCTCCCACAAAATAGGCAGTATTAATCAGGCTGGCGGCAATCCCTAAATGTTCAGTAGGTACATGCTCCATGGCTATCACTGTATACCCGGTATAACAAAGCGTCATGCCTATCCCCGCGATAAAGGCACCACCTGCCAGCAAGAAAACTAAAAGATGGATCTGTACTGCAATGACAAGCGAAACAGCGCCCATCAGCATTGCCACTGCACCACCCATGGCTATCTGTTTAGGAGAAAATTTCAATGATAAAGCAGGTAATCCAAACCTTCCTAACAATATTGAGATGATATTGAATGGCATCATGAGAAAACCGGCCTCCGCAGGGGTAAAATGAAAGTTTTGTTGCAAGAGAAAACTCATCAGCAATAAATATCCTGTAAACAACGCGCCTAGTAAAAAAAACAATAAAGTACCTTTCCGTAAAGAAGAAAGTATCAACACCTTCAGATCTAATAATGGTGCTGGCTGGGTTTTAAGCCTGCTATATAAATAATAAGCAGCTACTATTAAAACAATCACAGAAATCAACAAATAGCTACCTTCAGTAATTTTCGACAAACAAATCATGCCCAACACCAGCGCAATCGCAGCCGGAATATCCGGCAACCTGCTATCACTCTTTGTATCCTTTTCCAGATAGAGATACGCAATTACAAGGATCACCAACAGTATAGGCACATTCATCAAAAACACCCACGACCATCCCAAGTAATTGGCAATAATCCCACCTACAGACACACCACCCGCAGCCCCTGTGGCCGCAAAAGACCCAAAGATGCCCATTGCCTTCCCGCGTTCATGCGGCTCTTTAAAATAGTAATTGACAATAGAAAATGCAGATGGCATTAATAACGCAGCTCCCAATCCCTGCAATGCCCTGAAAAGGATCAGGGTATTGAGCGAATGTGACAATCCAGCACCCAATGAGGTGATCATGAAGATACCACATCCCGCCATAAAGATGGTCTTTCTACCAAGGTAGTCAGATAATTTACCACCCAGGATTAAAAAGCTCCCATAGATCAGGATATAGATACTTTGTATTTTATAACCGGAATCATTACTTAATCCGAGGTCAGCTTCAATTTTTGGCAATGCCAGATTTACGATGGCAATGTCGAGGGCTTCTACAAAAATGCCCATAGAGGCAATTGCTAAGACAAGGTTTTTATTTAGTAACCGCATTTTGTTCCGGCAGTAGTTTGGCGAGTGTATCAGTGATGGTGGTGAACTCATAGAAGTTCGGATGATTAATTGTAAAGTCGATGCGTTCATGTTCCCACGTGGTATGAAAAGGAATATGGCCGCCAAAACCACCCAGTGCAAGTACCGGCAGTACGTCTGACTTCAGGGAATTGCCCAGCATCATAAATTCCGCTGGCTGTATATCCAGTCGTTTGATGAGCTTTGCATAATCATTCTCCTGTTTATCACTCATAATTTCAATATGATGAAAGTAATGTTCGATACCGGAGAGGCGCAGTTTCCGCTCCTGGTCCAGCAGATCCCCTTTGGTGGCTACTACCAGCCGGTAATGTGGCTGTAGGGCCTGCAATACCGTTTCAACTCCTTCCAGCATAATCACCGGCTTACTGAGCATATCCCGGCCTATCTGAATGACCTTACCAAGGTAGGCAGCGGGAATATTGTTTTCTGTGATCCTTAGGACCGTTTCCAGCATCGAAAGGACAAAAGCCTTTACTCCATATCCATAAAGGGACATATTGTCCATTTCGGTCTTAAAAAGCTCTTTAATGCTTACATGCCTTGGCAGGAAGTCTTCCAGCATAATGGTAAACTGATCTTCCGCTTCCCGGAAGTAGGTTTCATTTACCCACAAAGTGTCGTCTGCATCAAATGCGATGACTTTAATATTGTTATGCATAATTTCTTTAATTATAATCGGATGGCAAAACTATTATCTATTTTGTGCAAAACCGGGACATTTGTCCCAACTAAAGAAAATGCTTAGAACAAATACATATTTCTTGTCATTTGCGGAAAGTTTGGCTGAGCAGAATATAAAATGCTTTAACGCAGGGTAGCGGTTGATGGTTCAGGACAAAAATGCCCGGGAGATCTTTATTTTGAAGAGAGGAGGGACCATTATATTTTCTTTTTCACCCAATCTTTTGTAGCAGTCGTGAGCAAGGGTATCATATCCTTACCCTTACCGGCTTTAAAAGAATGATCCGCGCCTTCCAGTTTTACAAGGATAGCTTTCTTTAAAGACTTGCATACTGTTTCAATCAGATCCCAGGTAGCCAGGGTATCTTTTGTGCCCTGCAGGAACAGCATCGGTACTTTTACTTCTTTTAAATGTTCCGCCCTGTCTATAGATGGTTTGCCTGCGGCATGCAGGGGGAACCCGTAGAAGATCAGGCCGGTTACATCCTTTCTGTGGTTCACAGAAAGATATTGGGATGACATACGGCCGCCAAATGATTTGCCTGCTACAAATAGAGGGAGGGCAGGGTACAATTCTTTCGCTTTATCGATAGCGGCGGTTATCGCTTGCTGAGCGACGGCAGGGGAGTCAGGGCGTTTCTTTTTTTGTTCTGTAAAAGGGAAATTGAATCGGAGGGTGGCAATGCCCGCATCTGCCAGTGAAGTGGCCAGTGCTTCCATAAAAGAATGGTGCATGTCTGCACCTGCGCCATGTGCGAGTGTCAGGATACATATAGGCTTTTCCGGCAGGGTGCAGATAGCAGAAACGGCTCCGGGCGCCGCAGATATAGTTAGTGATAATGATTTTATTTCCAGCATAGAACAAAGATAATGATATCCCGCTTTATGGATTTTCTTAACTTTTCTGGTATACTTAAGTCAGGCGAGTAATGAAAGCATGAATAAGATGATTGTTAAACGAGTAATGAAGGCATGGATAAAATATCGAACATCGTCTGACCCGGTAGTACCCTATAAACAGGTATCTGGATGTTAAACTTTTTACATAATTCCCGTATACTTTCATCAATCTGTTCATTCGAATATCGTGATGAAAAATGCCCCAGAATCAGGGCTTCAATCTGAATCTCTGCGACATTGCTGAGTACATCTTCCAGTTTACTATGTTTATTGCGATGAGATTGAATTTCGACCTCATCCCCTAAAAAAGTAGCTTCGTGGATCAGTATTTTCGCATTGTTCCAATAGCTAAAGTTTTCAGCCGGGGTATCTCCGCTGTAAGCTAGCAGGATGGTTTCTACGATATTGTGTGTCGCTTCTTTACCTAAGGTGTCAATTGCCTTTTTGATGTCAAGAGGAGGAAGCGACATATATTCCTGCTTCAATTTGTATTTTACCTGTACGACTTTGAAGCCAAAGCTTTTGAATACATTTTCTGCTGCGGGTACGTGGTTATTTCTCAATGCTTCCACATAGATGTCTTTTTTAATCCAAACCCGGTCCCTGTCCACAATAGGGTGCCATACTGTGCCCTTTACATGGGGGTCGAATTTCATGGAGAAATCACGTAGTGCGGGGAAAGAACTACTATCCTTTGGGTAATGTATAATGGGAAAGCCATCTCTGGCATTGAGCTGATTGAGCTGTAGCAAACCTGTGAGGTGATCTCTGTCGGGGTGTGAGATAAACACGTTTTCAATCTTCCTGCTCTTTTGTAAGAGAGTAGACATTAACCCATCCCCACAATCAAAGAGCAGCCCTAATTCTTCTATGAAATACCAGGTAGAAAATAATGCAGTCGAATATCCGGAAATTGTCAGGTTCATAAGTTATAAAATTAGGATATTAGCAACATTAAAGCAAAGATCGGCTATGACATATTTCGAGCAAATCAGGCATTTATATGGTATTGAAAAGCAGGAGCGATTTGGTTTTGATGCCACTGAAATAGAGCAGCCATTGCCATTGGTATTAAAAGAGTATTATCTCACATTAGGGAAGCATGACGCTGTCAACTATTCTCATAATAGATTATTGAAGCCTGATCAGATAGGGTTTTCGCAGGATGAGTACCTGATCTTTTATGAAGAGAATCAGGGGGTGGTATTTTGGGGAATAAAACAATCAGACCTCGCATTGCCCAATCCTCCTGTATATGGGAATTATTCTGGTGATGAAATGAATCCTGACTGGCACCAGGAATGTGCTACTACAGATGGGTTTTTATTATTGATGGCAGTGTATAATGGCGTATTAGGAGGGCTGGAATTCAATGCAAATTCATTTGAAATGGTGCCGCCGGAAACGGTTGCTTATGTACAAAATACTTATGTAGAATTAAAGGAGATCTCTCATTCGACACAAAGAGTGTTTACACTTGATTATGAAGAAATGGTGAGTTTGTCTTTTAATAAGGAGGGAAATTGTACGGGTGCGTTTATTGGTACAAATGATGGGGGGCGGTTTGATAAAATGCTTGACCAGTTGGATATTGAGTGGAGTTATATTTCTTTGGAGGATGAGGAATTGTGATTATTTTAATACAAATTATACAATCCTTTATCAACACCGCCGTTCAGGTATCGAACTAAAAAATCCGCAAATGAATTCTCCCGCCATTTATAACCTTCAATAAAATAATCGTTCCGATCTTCTCCATTGATCGTAACCGCCCATGTGTCTGAATAAATCATGTATTCTGCAAATTCAATATAGTCGCTTTTTAGCTGTCCATTCTCAATGATCTCTTTTAATGGCAATATCCTGAACATTTCATTTTCCTCTTCCATCTCACTATACAAACTATAAAACGTTCTCATCTCATCAGGCAACTGAAACCCTGTTATAAACTCAAATTGCGCTACTTCACCCATTTTGGCAGGTACCAGTTTAATGGAGCAATCTTTTATCATTCGTTCAATAACAGCCGAAATAGAATTCTTCATATCACCTAAAATAACAAAAAAAGCACACCTACAATGGTGTGCTCAAATACCTTTCAAAAAATTAATACGTCCTTAACAACTGATCTATCCGCTGTCGTCCATCACTATTCCTTACCAACTTATGACTCGCGCCCGGTTGCTGTACATACTCCATCGGTCTTCCTAATACTTTCAGCGTTTTATAAAACATCTCACTCTGGGACTGTCCAACCCACAATCATCCTCCCTGCTAAAAATGAGCAAAGCGTTTTGATATTTAGGATTTTTATCATGAGCGATAAACGGTCTGAATGCCCAGTTGGATCATTGAGGGATTTCAGTGGTAACTAATAGTGGATTTTCAGTTGGATGATAGGAGGATTTCGGCTACACAGATAGCAGATTCCCAATTAGATCATAGGGCGATTTCGGCCATAAACCATAGATATATTCCTGGGTTCAATCATTGGGATATTCCAACCACAAACAATGATATATTCCCATTTTAAGCATAAAGGTACTCCGACTATAACCCGTAGGTATCCCGTAGATAACCCGCATCTATATAGATACGGGTTATCTACGGCTTATAGGCGGGATATAGGCGGCTTATAGGCGGGTTACCTCCCTGAATGCGCTATGGATGTGCTATAGAGGAATAGGTGGAGAATTCTCACTAATTATTCAACATCACCTGTTTTTTCACCAGTTCCTGTTTTTCAGAGTTGAGATCCACATCATAATAGAAAATGGTATCATTCTCCATGACCACCCTGTCCTGCAATTCCTTATCTGATAAATAATCACCTCCCGTAGGAATCAAAAATGGATCATAAAGCAAGACCCAGGCATTGTTTTTAAAAGTATAGGTATACATCTGGTACACATTTCCATTCTCCGGTGCCTGATATACCGTGAGTTCCTCAGCCCCGTCATGATCCAGGTCGCCCTCGTTGAACAGTCTTACTTCGCAACAACCGATTTTGACAGGAGGCAATGCAGGATCGGAAAATTGTAACCCTAATTCATCAGCAACCCCATTCTCCACCGGATTACCATGACCGGCCTTTGTTATGATAGCCCAGACGTCTTCTGTTTTTCCATCACCATTAAAGTCACCTGAAATCTTAGAACTATCTGTAGTGGTTTCATGCGGATAATCTTCTGCTTCATCAACATTCGTCGAATCAGCGGCAATAGGTGGTGCTGGAATAGAATCTGTGCCGGTGGCAGCCTGCTGTGTGGTTTGATTACAGGCCAGTACTGCTAACATGGCAATCAATAAATATCTTTTCATCATAGTGATTTATGGATGATAAAAATATTTATTTTATATTGTATTGTTATGAAGAATTACACCATTTGTTTGCTCCTGTTATTCCATATGTATACAGGAGTGGCCCAGAAATCAGGTGATTTTATTGAACAGACTTCCTATAACGAGGATAAAAGAGGCACCCCCAGGACCCTGCAATACCATCCGGAAGGCCACGATTTTGTCTGTATGAACGGGAAAAACAGGTATACCCGGGCTTTGTACGGAGGTCCGACGGCCTTCAGACTGGAAACCAGTGATCGCCCCGTATTTGCAGCATATATTGAAAAGAACAGCCAGCATATCGGTTTTTGGATAGATATACCCGGCAAGCCCTCCAAATGGCTCGATTCCACTTCTTTTTGCGAAGCCCGTTACAATGCCGGCAAAAGAACTTACTTCCTGAAAGATAAATCATGGGGGAAAGGGGAACTGCGTATCTCAGTATTAGCTTTGTATGATAAAGAAGGTGCTATCTGGAAAATTGATTACAATAATATGCCTGCAGGGAGTGAGATTTCGGCAGGCATCACGAAAATACGCGCACAAAAGTTGTCCCGTTCCGGTGATATGGGGGCAGATCCTCCCGGTGTATTTGAACCTGCTGACAACCCGGTATATACCAGTACCTGTCAGTTGAAAACCAGTGGTTATATCCTTTTGAATGGCCTGCAATTATCAGCTACCAATGTCACTGCTATTTACGAAGCGACTGAAAAAGATAGACTACAACTGGCGGAACGTATTCAGATCGAAACCCCGGATCCATATATCAATCCTATTGGTGGTGCATTGGTCATGGCTGCTGATGGCATATGGGATGGCAAAAGCTGGTTACACGGGGCTATTGGTTGGCGTATGCCACTTACCGGTTGGCGTGCAGCCTATGCGGGTGATTTTTTAGGCTGGCACGATCGTGCCCGGATCCATTTTGATGGCTATGCTGCCAGTCAGGTCACCACTGTACCTAATACCATTCCACACCCTGCGCAGGATACCGCTCTGGATCTGGCACGTGCCGTCAAACAATGGGGAACGCCTATGTATAGCAATGGCTATATAGCCCGTAATCCAAATCGTCCGGATCAGATGCATCATTATGATATGAACCTGGTATACATCGACGAATTGCTCTGGCACCTGCAATGGACGGGAGATCTGGCTTATGCAAAAAAGATCTGGCCTGTGATTACCAGACATCTGGCCTGGGAAAAACGCAACTTTGATCCTGACAATGATGGTTTATATGATGCCTATGCCTGCATATGGGCCAGTGATGGTCTGTATTATAATTCAGGTGCCGTTACTTATTCATCGGCTTATAATTACCGCGCCAATACACTGGCAGCCGCCATCGCCGAAAAGATAGGAGAGGACCCGCAACCTTATCGTACTGAAGCAGGTAAAATACTTACAGCAATCAATACTCGTTTGTGGCTAAAAGATAAAGGTCATTGGGCGGAATACCAGGATTTTATGGGGCTAAAACGCCTGCATGAAAGTGCAGGTGTATACACTATTTACCACACTATTGACAGCGATGTACCTGATGCCATACAAGCCTTTCAGGCCACCCGATATATTGATACAGAAATTCCGCATATCCCTGTAAAAGCTAAAGGGTTAAAAGATGAAGGATATGCTACTATCTCTACGAGCAACTGGATGCCTTATACATGGAGTACCAATAATGTGGCCTTTGCAGAAGTGATGCATACCGCATTGGCATACTTCCTCGCCGGTAGAAATGTAGAAGGTTTCAGGCTATTTAAAAGCTCCGTATTGGATGGAATGTATTTGGGGGATAGTCCGGGTAACTTTGGCCAGATTTCATTTTACGATGCTGCCAGGGGCGAATGTTACCGGGATTTCGGAGATGCTATTGGGATCGCCTCCCGCTTGCTGATACAGGGGGTATTTGGCATTCGGCCGGATGCGTTGAATAACCGTGTTATCATCAGGCCGGGATTTCCTGAAGCATGGCCATTTGCTTCCTTAAAAACACCGGATGTAACCTTTCAGTACAAGCAGGAGGGAACTTATGATACTTATCATATTGATACGCATTTTCCAATACTTGAATTGCAGGTACCCGCAAAAAAGGATCGTATAAAAAGCATACTGGTAAATGGCAGACCGGCCAAATGGCGGCTATCTCAGGCTGTAGCCGGTTATCCGCTGATAGCTGTTACTACGCAAGCCTACAGTGCCGATATCGTTATTGAATGGGAGGGTAGTGATATAGTCATACCGTCGATAACCGGCGAACAGACGACTTTCAAAACCGTCACACAGGGAGATATGACGTGGCTGGCAGCAGTACCGGTACAACCAGTAGAACTTGTACAATCTGTACAACCCGCACCAGCAATGCATGAAACTTATACTGCATTCTCTCACGTCATCCCTGAATTGTGCGAGCCACTCAACATAGATACACAATGGAATGCCTCCGTTACTGACATCTTCAAAAATGAATATCGTTCACCACGCTCTCCTTTTACCACACTTGAAATTCCCCTGCATGGAATAGGAGAGTGGACGCATCCTAAGATCACAGCTAATATTGACGATGCCGTATTAAGAAAAGACACGGTATTAAATACCAATATTGGTGTGCCTTTCCGCACATCAGGCAAAGCATCCCAAAAAGCATCAGGTAACGAATCTGGAAACGATACTGCAAAAGTATCGGGTAACGAATCCCCCAAAGACATCGCATTTACCTCTTTATGGGACAATTACCCTGACAGCATTCAGATAATATTGAATGGCCATGCAGAACGTGCTTACCTGTTACTTGCCGGTAGCACAAATTCAATGCAAAGCCGTATTGCAAATGGCCGGGTAACCATTACTTACACAGATGGCACAAAACAGATACAGGACCTGATTAACCCCGAAACCTGGTGCCCTATAGAACAGGATTATTTCACTGATACCCTTGCCTTTAAAATGCATCAACCCAAACCCTGGCGCCTGCATTTTAAAACAGGATATGTATCTCAGGACCTTGGCAGCTATCTCCAAATCAAAGGTGTTTATGGCCGGGAAATCGAAGGAGGAGCCGGTATGCTCCTGGATATTTTATTGGACGCACATAAGGAATTGAAAACCCTCACCTTAGAGACCCTTTCCAACGATGTGGTGGTCGGCTTGATAGCCATCACCTTGCAACGTATTAATAAATAAACTAATTTAGCGCCGCAATTTATTCCATAAACCTATGAAGCATTCGATAATTGTTTCCTTGTCCCTGTTAATCAGCATATATTCAACTGCCTGTCATTCAGCGACAAAAGAAAAGAATTCAGATTCAATGATAGCAATAAAAGGCACCTTTCCTAGCTTTGCATATATAGCTGACGATAAGTTCGTTATCCTAACTATCAATGCAGATTCCAACCGGTCAGCCAGTGTACCTGAAATTGTAAAAGCAGATGCCGGCCTTTATTGTTCCAATGCATCTGATGTGCAGTGGAACAAGATTCCTGCACAATATTGTTCCCAGCTCAATCAACAGAGCAGGGAACAGTGGTGCTAACGCAATCTGGAATTGAATGGATTGAAACCCACCACTGGAAGATCCCATATCACGATTGCCTATACTGATAAAAATAGATAATATACTACCACAATAAACCCATTTTAAATACTAAAATAACACTTCGCTTACCTCCTGAAAGTTATATTATAAAAATTATTACATACTAAAAAAGCCTTATAAGTCATTGACTTGTAAGGCTTTTTGTGTTTATCCTATTTTTTGTTATCAATTTGTTAAAAACTTGTATCTGACTGATTGTCAGCTTTTAGTATAGTTTATCAATTATAAAATAGTAAAATATATCAAACTTATTTTATATTTGCTCGTTCGTATATAATTATCATTTTGGCCTATGAAACACATTTACAAACACCGGCTTGCCATCTGCAGAACTAATAGGATGGACTTTCGCCCTCAAAATTATGAAAACGCTCATTGGGTTACAACAGCCTGAAACTGAAGTTATCTGATAGTTTTTTTTCAAAAAGTACGAAGATGAAAAAGATTCTAATCCTATTATGCGGCTGTTTGTTGCTTTTTACTGGTATAGCGCGGTCTCAAACCTGGTATGTTAACATGCCGGATACGGTCTGTATGTCTACGAATAGTAGTACTGCGGACCAGATCAAGTTTACCAGTATGAACGCCCAGCTGGCGAGTGGCCAACAAACAAAGGTAACCTGGACCATTACCACGCCCAATAATTCTGCGGCTGATTATAATATCCTGTATTCAGAGAATGCTTCCTCTGTCAAAGCAACTCAGCTAACTCTTACGAATTTGCTGACGTTGCAATTTTTGGCTACAGGTAAATATACTTTTACGCTGTCAACGAGTTATAAGTCTGGTAGTACCACCAAGACAGTTACCACTACTAAGAGTATTGTCGTGGTAGACTGTACGATTACCACTTGTAGCGGGGGGGATGCGGAGATGCCAGGTTTCACTGAAGACTTTGGCACCTTGCCCACCACCGCGACCCGTAAAGCATATTCCCCGGCTTCTGCGGTAGGGTATACTTACTCGGCTTCTGGTGATCCGGCTGATAATTATTATGCGATCTCAAATACAACGCACCTGAAAGGTGACTGGATTACTACCAGTGATCATACAGGTTCTACCCGTGGTGGTATGCTGGTTGCGAACTCCAGTACTACGCCAACGGTATTTTTCCAAAAAGAAGTAGATGGTCTGTGTCGTGGTTCGGTATATAACTTTAGTGCCTGGTTTATAAATGCGGATAGCTCCTATGTGATGACGAACACCTGTTCGTCTGGTTTTATTTATGCAGGGGTGACTTTCCAGATTGTGAATGCGGCCAATACCAGTCAGATATTGGCGAGCTTCCGAACGTACGCGGTTTCGCCCAACTTCTCAAAAGCTACATGGCAACGGTTCGGTGGATCTTTCACCGTACCTACCGGCGTTACGAACGTAATTGTACGAATTATCAACAACTTCCCCGGTGGTTGTGGTAACGATATTGCGTTGGATGATATTCAATTCTCTTATTGTAGTCCGATTATCACCGCTTCTATCCTTGGCGCTGCCAGCAGCCTGAAAGAGGTATTGTGTGAGGGCGTTGCTACTACGCTCGTTTCTTCTTATACGCCAACCAATTACTTTACAAATGCAGAGTACCAATGGGAAATGTCTGATGATGGTGGTGTGACCTGGTTCGATGTTCCTTTTGGTACTGCTAACAATGACACCCTGGTAATCACGGAAGGAGAACTGAAAGGTACGAAAGACGTAGCTGCCGATTACCTGTTCCGTGTCAGGATATATGAAAGCGGAAGCTCCTCACAAACCTGTGCGGCCCCGTCATCATCGGTCAAGATCACGATACTACCGATGCCAATACTATACCTGACCAAAACGCAGGTCTGTGAGGGAGGCACGGTTGACCTACAAGCCTCCGGTGGTTATGATTACTTTAAATGGAATGATACCAGTTACGTTGGTCCAGACCGACAGATCACAGTTGTAAGTGATACTACTATTACCGTATATGGTTATATAACTTATGGTGTAGATGGTGGTAAGACCTGTATTGACTCAAATAGTGCTACTATTAAGAAGGATGACAAACCTATCGTGGAGGTGGCCGCTTCTGATACTTCATTGTGTGTGGGTAGCAGGGTTACCCTGAGTATTGCTGATGCTCTGGCACCAAATGGTGATGCTACCAAGAGCATCCGTTGGTACAAAGGCTCAAGCGTGGCTACAGGTACATTGCTCTCTGATTATAATGATCAGACGGGTATGATATATAATACAGAGACCCTTGCCGACAGCTCCTTTATAGTCGTTGTCACGAATGGAACCTGTACCGTCACGTCGGCGCCATTTATCATTCACCTTACGGCTGTGCCTTCACCACCTGCTGGTACACATGTGACCAAGTGTGTGGAAGATGGAAGCAATGCCTCAGGTACCTTCACTATGACCCGTAGTACCATTACTGGTACCAAAGGCGTGTGGACGATCACTGGTATCTCTGGTCCTGGTATTTCTGGTGACACCAGCTCTACCATCAACTTCTCCGACTACGTTACTTTAAATAAGAACAACCCTGCTGCTACAGTTACCCTGAATAATCCGGGTATTACCGTTTACCTGCAGTGGACTGTGACAGCAACCGGCAACTCTGATTGTGTGGGCTATGCTTATGATACCCTGACACTGATCACTGGCGCTACCACTGCTTATGCAGGTCCGGATACAACGTTGTGTGGTACTAATAATGTATTTACCATGCAGGCGAACGAACCGGATCTCACCTTGACAGGTGACTTCGCAGAAACCGGTACATGGTCAATAGTAGGATCCTCTACTGGTGTAACCATCGATGATATACACGCCTATAATACTACTGTGAGAATTACCAACGGTAGCTATCAGGATGTAACGCTGGCATGGACCATCAACAATGCAAGTGGTTGTGGTACCAACTCAGATCAGGTAGTGCTGCACTATACTGCGCTGCCAACCATGACCCTGAAGCCTGATACCGTTTGTAACACGCAGGGTTATTTCACGATGGATACCACAGCTACCAGCGGTACGCCAACTTACTACAGTGTAACTGGTACTATGTCCGGCTTCTCTGCAGTGCCTGAAACTCAAATAACTTCATGGCCGATCACTGTACCTATTCCTACTGGTGTTGCTGCAGGTGTATATACATTTACAGTTAACTTCAGAAGTAATAATGGTGGTTGTACCAATTCAACTACTATCAAAGTAAATGTTGAAACGCCGCCAACTGCTCCAACCAGCGTAACAGTAAGTGCACCTTCTATCTGTACAAGTGGTTCTGCTACCCTGACAGTTGTAGGTGGAACCCTGGGTACTAACGCCAATGGTACTACCGCAGGCCAATATGTGTGGTATGCAGGTGGTTGTGGTTCCGGTACTTCAATCGGTACTGGTTCTTCTATCACTGTGAGCGTTTCTGCAACGACTACATATTATGTAAGGGTAGAAAGCAACGGTAAGTGTGGTACTACTGCCTGTGCAAGCGGTACTGTCACTGTTTATACAGCACCGACTACTTCCAATGCAGGTCCTGCACAGACACATTGTAATGACTCCCTGTTCACCATGGCGGCTAACTCCGCTTCGGTAGGTGCAGGTGCATGGACTTACACTGGTACAGCAACTATCACAAATACTTCCAGTCCTACTACTACAGTATTCGTACCTGCAGGTAAGACTGCAACCCTGACCTGGACAATTACCAACGGCGCTTGTACGACTTCTTCTACTGTATTACTGACTAACTATATGCAACCGGTAACAGCGAATGCTGGTCCGGATTCTATTATGCAGTGTGCGAACAGCACATTCACCATGCAGGCAACTGCTGCTTCTCCATCTACCGCAACCGGTACCTGGTCCACCTTCACAGGTAGCAAAGCCACCATCACTACAGGTATGTTCAACAATCCTGCAGCTACGGTGACCCTGGCAGCTGGTGATACTGCTACTTTAAAATGGACAGTGACCAACGGTACCTGTTCCTCTACCGACTACGTAAAACTGATTAACTACGCTACACCATCTACTGCGAATGCAGGTCCGGATAGTGTGAAACAATGTGCGACCCCTTCCTTTACCATGGCGGCAACTACGCCAACTATCGGTACCGGTAAGTGGTCTATAAAGAGTGGTACTGCTACTATCGGTACTGCTGATAGCAGCAAAGTAAATGCTGTGATCACAGTAGCGACTGGCTCTACTGCCACCCTGTACTGGACAGTGACGAATGGTACCTGTTCTTCTAAAGACAGTATTGTATTAGTGAACTACGCTATGCCAACTACTGCCAATGCAGGTCCGGATTCAATTGTACAATGTAATAACGCTTCGTTCACCATGCTGGCTACAGCTGCTGCTCCGGCTACAGCAGTAGGTACATGGTCTACATTTACCGGCAGCAAGGCTACCATCACTACAGGCATGTTCAACAATGCTGCAGCTACGGTGACCCTGGCAGCAGGCGATACAGCTACCTTGATATGGACTGTAACAAATGGTGTTTGTTCCAGCACTGATTATGTTTTACTGAAGAACTACCAGGCGCCATCTACAGCGCAGGCAGGTCTTGATTCTATCAAGCAGTGTGCGAACACTACCTTCACCATGTCAGCCACTGCGGCTAGCGTAGGTGTTGGCACCTGGACTGTATCCAAAGCGACTGCTACGATCACCAGTCCAAACAGCACGACTACTACAATCACAGTTCCTGTGGGCGATAGCGTTATGGCTTACTGGACAATCGTGAATGGTACATGTTCTACCAGGGATAGCATAAAACTGGTGAACTATGTGAAACCAACTGATGCAGAAGCAGGTCCTGATCAACACCAGTGTGCGACTACTACCTTCACCATGGCGGGCAATGCACCATCTGTGTCTACCGCTTCAGGTATGTGGACCAAACCAACCGGTTCTACAGCAACGATTGCAAATCCAACAAGTCCAACCACTACTGTAACCCTGCCAACAGGAGATAGCACCAAGTTGTACTGGACCATCACGAATGGTGCATGTACCACTACGGACTCAGTATGGATCGTCAATAACCTGTCACCAACCGCAGCGAATGCAGGTCCGGACACGATCAAGCAGTGTAACAACGCTACTTTTACAATGTCCGCGAACACACCTTCTGTATCTGGTGCATGGGGTACCTGGACTGTTGTTTCTCCATCTACTTATACTATTTCTGCTGCACAGCTGAACAATCCGACTGCTACCTTCAGCGTAACTGCCGGTCAGACTGTAGTACTGAAATGGACTATTACTAATATTGGTTGTACTTCTTCAGACAATATTGTGCTGATCAATTATGTACAGCCAACCGCTACGTCAGCAGGTACTGCACAGACTCATTGTTCTGACAGTCTGTTTACGCTTGCTGGTTCTACACCAATGACTGGAGCAACCGGTTACTGGTACGTACGCAGTGGTACAGCAACGGTGACTACACCAACCAGTGCTACTTCAACTGTTATTGTACCTGCTGGTCAGACAGCCTTATTACGTTGGGTAATCACCAACGGTGTCTGCGCTGACTCTGCATCAGTAACAATTACAAACTATAAGCAACCGGTAGCAGCGAACGCCGGTCCTGATTCACTTATGCAGTGTGCGAACAGCACATTCACGATGCAGGCGACAACACCTGCCATCGGTACCGGTACCTGGTCCACCTTCACAGGCAGCAAAGCCACCATCACTACAGGTATGTTCAACAATCCTGCAGCTACGGTGACCCTGGCAGCTGGTGATACAGCTACACTGATATGGACAGTGACCAACGGTACCTGTTCTTCTACTGATTATGTAAAACTGATTAACTACGCTACACCGACTACTGCCAATGCAGGTCCTGATAGTGTGAAACAGTGTGCGACCCCTTCCTTTACCATGGCGGCGACTACGCCAACGATCGGTACCGGTAAGTGGTCTGTAAAGAGTGGTACTGCAACGATCGGTACTGCCGATAGCAGCAAAGTAAATGCTGTGATCACAGTAGCGACTGGCTCTACTGCCACCCTGTACTGGACCGTGACGAATGGTACCTGTTCTTCTAAAGACAGTGTTGTATTAGTGAACTACGCTATGCCAACTACTGCCAATGCAGGTCCGGATTCCATCGTACAGTGTAATAACGCTTCGTTCACCATGCAGGCTACAGCAGCAGCCCCGGCTACAGCAGTAGGTACATGGTCTACATTTACAGGCAGCAAGGCCACCATCACTACAGGGATGTTCAACAATGCTGCAGCTACGGTGACCCTGGCAGCAGGCGATACAGCTACCTTGATATGGACTGTAACAAATGGTGTTTGTTCCAGCACTGATTATGTTTACCTGAAGAACTACCAGGCGCCTTCAACAGCGCAGGCAGGTCTTGATTCTATCAAGCAGTGTGCGAACACTACCTTCACCATGTCAGCCACTGCGGCTAGCGTAGGTGTTGGCACCTGGACTGTATCCAAAGCGACTGCTACGATCACCAGTCCAAACAGCACGACTACTACGATCACCGTTCCTGTAGGCGACAGCGTTATGGCTTACTGGACAATCGTGAATGGTACATGTTCTACCAGGGATAGCATAAAACTGGTGAACTATGTGAAACCAACTGATGCAGAAGCAGGTCCTGATCAGCACCAGTGTGCGACCACTACCTTCACCATGGCGGGTAATGCACCATCTGTATCTACGGCTTCAGGTATGTGGACCAAACCAACCGGTTCTACAGCAACGATCGCAAATCCAACAAGTCCAACCACTACTGTAACCCTTCCAACAGGGGATAGCACCAAGTTGTACTGGACTATCACGAATGGTGCATGTACCACTACGGACTCAGTATGGATCGTCAATAACCTGTCACCAACCGCAGCGAATGCAGGTCCGGACACGATCAAGCAGTGTAACAACGCTACTTTTACAATGTCCGCGAACTCACCTTCAGTATCTGGTGCATGGGGTACCTGGACTGTTGTTTCTCCATCTACTTATACTATTTCTGCTGCACAGCTGAACAACCCGACTGCTACCTTCAGCGTAACTGCCGGTCAGACTGTAGTACTGAAATGGACTATTACTAATATCGGTTGTACTTCTTCAGACAATATTGTGCTGATCAATTATGTACAGCCAACCGCTACGTCAGCAGGTACTGCACAGCAACATTGTTCTGACAGCCTGTTTACGCTTGCTGGTTCTACACCAATGACCGGTGCAACCGGTTACTGGTACGTACGCAGTGGTACAGCAACGGTGACTACACCAACCAGCGCTACTTCAACTGTGATTGTACCTGCTGGTCAGACAGCCTTATTACGTTGGGTAATCACCAACGGTGTCTGCGCTGACTCTGCTTCAGTAACAATTACAAACTATAAGCAACCGGTAGCAGCGAATGCTGGTCCGGATTCTATTATGCAGTGTGCGAACAGCACATTCACGATGCAGGCGACAACACCTGCCATCGGTACCGGTACCTGGTCCACCTTCACAGGCAGCAAAGCCACCATCACTACAGGTATGTTCAACAATCCTGCAGCTACGGTGACCCTGGCAGCTGGTGATACAGCTACACTGATATGGACAGTGACTAACGGTCTTTGTTCTTCTACCGACTACGTAAAACTGATTAATTACGCTACACCATCTACTGCTAATGCGGGTCCTGATAGTGTGAAACAGTGTGCGACCCCTTCCTTTACCATGGCGGCAACTACGCCAACTATCGGTACCGGTAAGTGGTCTGTAAAGAGTGGTACTGCAACGATCGGTACTGCTGATAGCAGCAAAGTAAATGCTGTGATCACAGTAGCGACTGGCTCTACTGCCACCCTGTACTGGACCGTGACGAATGGTACCTGTTCTTCTAAAGACAGTGTTGTATTAGTGAACTACGCTATGCCAACTACTGCCAATGCAGGTCCGGATTCCATCGTACAGTGTAATAATGCTTCCTTCACCATGCAGGCTACAGCCGCAGCTCCGGCTACAGCAGTAGGTACATGGTCTACATTTACAGGCAGCAAGGCCACTATCACTACAGGCATGTTCAACAATGCTGCAGCTACGGTGACCTTAGCAGCAGGCGATACAGCTACCTTGATATGGACTGTAACAAATGGTGTTTGTTCCAGCACTGATTATGTTTTCCTGAAGAACTACCAGGCGCCTTCAACAGCGCAGGCAGGTCTTGATTCTATCAAGCAGTGTGCGAACACAACCTTCATCATGTCAGCCACTGCGACTAGTGTAGGTGTAGGCACCTGGACTGTATCCAAAGCGACTGCTACGATCACCAGTCCAAACAGCACGACCACTACGATCACAGTTCCTGTAGGCGACAGCGTAATGGCTTACTGGACAATCGTGAATGGTACATGTTCTACCAGGGATAGCATAAAACTGGTGAACTATGTGAAACCAACTGATGTTGAAGCAGGTCCTGACCAGCACCAGTGTAACACAGCGACCTTCACCATGGCGGCCAATGCACCATCTGTATCTACAGCTTCCGGTACATGGTCTAAGCCAGCCGGATCTACCGCAACCATTGCAAGTGTCAATAGTCCGACCACGACTGTGACCATTCCTGTTGGTGACAGCAGCATGTTGTACTGGACGATTACAAACGGTGTATGTGCGGATGTGGACACGGTATGGATTGTAAACAATAATCCTCCTGCTAATGCAGATGCGGGTGTAGACACCCTCAAACATTGTAACTACGATGCCTTTACCATGACAGCGAATACGCCTTCCGTAGCTGGAGCAACCGGTTACTGGAGTGTTGTATCTCCTGCTTCTTATACTATCTCAGCTGCACAGCTGAATGATCCGAACACTACCTTCACGGTAACTGCGGGTTCTACAGTGGTACTGAGCTGGACCATCACCAACCTGGGTTGTACCACTTCAGACAACATTGTGCTGATCAATTACGAACAGCCAACCGCTACGTCAGCAGGTTCTGCCCAGTCTCATTGTTCTGACAGTCTGTTTACGCTTGCTAGTTCTACACCAATGACCGGCGCAACCGGTTACTGGTATGTACGCAGTGGAACAGCAACGGTGACCACACCGACCAGTGCTACTTCAACTGTTATAGTTCCTGCTGGTCAGACAGCCTTATTAAGTTGGGTCATAACCAACGGTGTCTGCGCTGATTCTGCTTCAGTAACACTGATCAATTATATGCAACCGGTAACAGCGAATGCTGGTCCGGATTCTATTATGCAGTGTGCGAACAGCACCTTCACCATGCAGGCGACAACACCTGCCATCGGTACCGGTACCTGGTCTACCTTCACAGGCAGCACTGCCACTATTACTACGGGTATGTTCAACGATCCTGCAGCTACGGTGACCCTGGCAGCTGGTGATACTGCAACACTGATATGGACAGTGACCAACGGTCTTTGTTCTTCTATCGATTACGTAAAACTGATTAACTACGCCACACCATCAACCGCCGATGCAGGTCCTGATAGTGTGAAACAGTGTGCGACCCCTTCCTTTACCATGGCGGCGACTACGCCAACGATCGGTACTGGTAAGTGGTCTATAAAGAGTGGTACTGCAACGATCGGTACTGCTGATAGCAGCAATGTAAATGCTGTGATCACAGTAGCGACTGGCTCTACAGCCACCCTGTACTGGACCGTGACGAATGGTACCTGTTTTTCTAAAGACAGTATTGTATTAGTGAATTACGCTATGCCCACTACTGCCGATGCGGGTCCGGATTCCATCGTACAGTGTAATAATGCTTCCTTCACCATGCAGGCTACAGCCGTAGCTCCGGCTACAGCAGTAGGCACATGGTCAACATTTACAGGCAGCACGGCCACTATCACTACAGGTATGTTCAACAATCCTGCAGCTACGGTGACCTTAGCCGCAGGCGATACAGCTACCTTGATATGGACAGTCACCAATGGCGTATGTGCCAGCACCGATTATGTTTTCCTGAAGAACTACCAGGCGCCTGCTACAGCGCAGGCAGGCCCTGATTCCATCAGGCAGTGTGCGAACGATACCTTCACCATGTCAGCCACTGCGGCCAGCGTAGGTGTTGGCACGTGGACAGTATCCAAAGCGACAGCTACGATTACCAGTCCAAACAGCCCGACCACTACGATCACAGTTCCTGTGGGAGATAGTGTAATGGCTTACTGGACAGTTGTAAATGGTACATGTTCTACTATAGATAGCGTGAAACTGGTCAACTATGTGAAACCAGCTGATGCTGATGCCGGTCCTGACCAGCACCAGTGTAACACAGCGACCTTCACCATGACGGCCAATGCACCATCTGTATCTACAGCTTCCGGTACATGGTCTAAACCAGCCGGATCTACCGCAACCATTGCGAGTGTCAATAGTCCGACCAC
>NZ_MTKN01000052.1 GCF_001975825.1 [Flexibacter] sp. ATCC 35208 | reverse complement strand
TGAAAGGACATGCACTCAACCCCATGTTCATCGAAGTACATCGCCTGGCTGAATTTAATCCACGTGGTACCGACGTAAGCGTAATTTTGGACCTGATGATCCATGATATCGACATAGTGCTCAGTATCGTAAAGTCTACCGTGAACCGTATCTCTGCCAGTGGCGTCGCTGTGATGAGCGATACACCTGATATAGCCAACGTTCGCATTGAATTCCATAACGGCTTTCTTCCTACTCGATTTTACAAGTCTAAGGACAGTCTGCAATTGTACTACATTTGAGTTGGTCGTACAATTTATTATAACGCCGCGCCTGATCACAGGATGCGGCTATTTTTTTGTTATCCTTCGGGCTTCTTTATCTTTCGAAAGTTTTGGAGATGAGCAGAGCTCATCTCCAAAACTTTCGCCTGGCGGTGATTGAGGTGATTGCGAAGCAATCACCTCAATCACCGCCGATATTTTATTTATGAATTTCAGAAGTAAAATGAAACTCCACCGCCGGATTATTCGTCCGCTCCGTATTCAAATACCACTCACTCTGTGCCAGATAAACCAGGTGTCCATCCTTATCCTCCACCACATTCGCCTGTTTAAACCTTATAAACTCCTCTACCTTCGCCTTATCCCCGGTAATCCAGCACGCCTTATAAAACGGCAAAGTATTAAACATACAAGACGCTCCATACTCCTGCAACAAACGATACTGTATCACCTCAAACTGCAGATCACCCACACAACCAATAATCTTACGATTACCACCATGCTGTGTAAACAACTGCGCCACACCCTCATCCGTCAACTGTCTCAACCCTTTCTCCAACTGCTTTGTCTTCATCGGATCCTTATTCACCACCTCCTTAAACAATTCAGGAGAGAAGCTTGGAATACCTGTAAAATAGAAGTTCTCACCTTCCGTCAGTGTATCTCCAATCTTAAAGTTCCCCGTATCAAACAAACCCACCACATCACCCGGATACGCATCATCCACCACATTCTTTTCCCGTGCCAGGAAGGTATAAGGGTTACTGAATCGTACATCCTTATCCAACCTTACATGGTGGAAGAATTTATTCCGCTCAAACTTACCGGAACACACACGTAAAAATGCGATACGATCACGGTGTCTCGGATCGAGGTTTGCGTGAATTTTAAAGATAAAACCACTGAATTTATCATCTGCCACTGGAACAGGACGGGTGCTGGATTCACGATCTCTTGGCGTAGGCGCGATCTCTATGAAGGTATCGAGCAGGTCCTTCACCCCGAAGTTATTCACGGCGCTACCAAAGAAAACAGGCGCCATTTTACCTTCCAGGTATTCCGTATTCTCAAAGGTATCATATACACCCTCAATCAGTTCCACGTCGTTACGTAGCTGGGCTGCATCCGTTGCATTGAAAGTCTGATCGATGAAATCACTTGTCAGGTCAGACAGTGGAACGATATCATCATCTGTTGCTTTCTTGTTAGGCGCGAAGGATACAAAGCTCTTATTATACAGGTTATACACCCCTTTAAAGTCTGTACCGCCGTTAATTGGCCAGCTCAGAGGGCGAACCTTGATACGCAGTTTTTCTTCCAGCTCATCCAGCAGGTCGAATGGATTTTTACCGTCACGGTCCATCTTATTGACAAAGATGATCACCGGGGTATCGCGCATACGGCATACCTCCATGAGGCGTTCCGTCTGCTCTTCCACCCCCTTTACACAGTCGATGACCAGCACAACGCTGTCCACTGCGGTCAGGGTACGGTAGGTATCTTCCGCGAAGTCCTTGTGACCCGGGGTATCGAGCAGATTTATCAGCATATCCCGGTATTCGAAAGTCATCACGGAGGTGGCCACAGAGATACCACGCTGCCGTTCGATTTCCATAAAGTCGGAGGTCGTATGTTTCTTGATCTTGTTAGACTTTACGGCGCCCGCAGTCTGGATGGCGCCACCAAAGAGCAGGAATTTTTCCGTCAAGGTGGTTTTACCGGCATCCGGGTGGGCTATAATAGCAAATGTCTTTCGTTTATTGATTTCGCTTGCGTACTTCATATGCGTTTGTACCAAAAATGTGTGCAAAGGTACGAATGAATTGTGAAATGGATGTAATCTCACAATTTATCATTACTTTACATTTAATCTATGATTGCCACAACGCTATGATTGCCACGATTAAAATATTATGGAGTAGCCTGAAAATGGCCGTCCAGGAGCTCAGAATGAACAAGCTCCGTACGTTTTTATCTCTTTTAGGAATCACAATTGGTATATTCTGTATCATCGCTGTTTTTACTGCTACAAATAGTTTGGAAAGTAATATCCGCAAAGGCCTGGAAGCCCTGGGGTCTGATGTGATCTTTATCCAGAAGTGGCCATGGGATGGAGGTCCGGACATGCCGTGGTGGAAATTTGTGAACCGTCCGCAGCCGGAGTACAAAGAGTTGCGATACATGACGGAAAAGACCCATACAGTGCAGTTTGCGGCATTTGCGTTTTCATCTGGCAATAAGCGGATCGATTATAAAAGCGAATCTATGGAGGGGGTAGAGTTCCTGCCCGTGACGGAAGATTATATTAAAATTCAGTCCCTGAAGATCATTGGAGGCCGGTATTTTGCTGGCAAGGAGAATGACGGGGCGAATGTGGCCATCCTGGGAGGAAATATCTGGGATGGATTGTTTGGGAGTCCGGAGGCGGCCCTGGGCAAGGTGATACGGGTAGCGGGCAGACCGGTGAGGGTGATTGGCGTACTAAAGAAAAAGGGCTCGGGTATGGATGCCATCAATTATGATAATACGGTGATGGTGCCGTATGCCTTTGGCAAAACGGTGGTAGATGAGCGGTTGTATGGGGATCCGTTTATAACGGTAAAAGCAAAGCCGGGGATATCCGTAAAAGAGATGAAGGATGATCTGACCGGGGTAATGCGGGCTATTCGGCGGTTGCGGCCTACGGAGGAAGATAATTTTTCATTGAATGAGATTACATCAGCGTCCGGGAACCTGGAAAGTATCTTTGTCAAGATCAATATAGGAGGGATCATAATAGCGATGTTTGCGCTGATAGTAGGTGGGTTTGGAATTGCGAATATTATGTTTGTAACGGTGAAAGAGCGAACGAACATCATTGGGTTGAAGAAGGCCATTGGGGCCAGGAAGAAGGTGATTTTGATGGAATTTTTGCTGGAAGCGATTATGTTGTGCCTGGTGGGAGGAGGATTGGGGTTGTTGCTGGTATATATGATTACGTTGGTGTTGAATATGTTTGATGTATTTCCGGTGGCGCTGACGATGAAGAATATTATAATAGGATTGAGTGTGAGTACGGTGGTGGGGGTGATAGCCGGGTTTATTCCGGCGTGGTCGGCTTCGAAGCTGGATCCGGTGGTGGCGATCAGGAGTACGTGATGGGATTTGTGTTTTATTCAGATAGGAAATTCGATTTGGATAGAAAATCTCACTCAGATAGAAATCTCACTCAGATAGAAAATTTCATTCAAATAGAAGAATTCACTCAGATAGAAATCTCACTCAGATAGAAATCTCACTCTGATAGAAGAATTCACTCTGATAGAAGGATTTATTCAGATAGAAGGATGTCCCCTTCAAAAATCCGCTTCGCCTTTAGGCAGAAGCGGATTTTCTTTTTAGTTTTGCATCCATGTCAGTAAAAATACTCGCGATAGAGTCGTCTTGTGATGAAACCAGTGCTTCCGTACTGGTGGATGGAAAGATTCTTTCCAATTATATAGCTAACCAGACTATTCATGAGCAATATGGCGGTGTGGTGCCGGAACTGGCTTCCCGTGCTCACCAGGAAAATATCGTTCCGGTGGTAGACTATGCCCTTAAACAGGCAGGTATACGTAAGGAGGAACTGGACGCCATTGCCTTTACACAGGCCCCTGGGCTGATCGGCGCACTGCTGGTAGGTAGTTGTTTTGCCAAGTCACTGGCGCTGGCGCTGAATAAACCGCTCATTGCTGTTCACCATATGCAGGCCCACGTGCTGGCCAATTTCATCGAAGATCCCATTCCTTCATTTCCGTTTTTGTGTCTCACGGTATCTGGTGGGCACACACAGATCGTGCGGGTAGATAGTCCGCTGCAAATGAAAGTAATAGGTGAAACAATGGATGATGCGGCAGGAGAGGCATTTGATAAGAGTGCGAAATTACTGGGTTTGCCTTATCCGGGTGGTCCTTTGATTGATAAATATGCGAAACTGGGGGATCCGACCCGGTTTAAATTCCCTGAGCCACAGATACCTGAGCTGAACTTCAGTTTTAGCGGGCTGAAGACGGCTATTCTTTATTTCCTGCAGGAAAAAACCAGGCTGGATCCTGATTTTGTGCAGCATAATATGGCGGATATTTGTGCTTCTATTCAGCACAGGATTGTTAGTATTCTCATGAATAAACTGGTGAAGGCTTCGAAGGAAACTGGTATAAAAGAGATCGGCATTGCTGGTGGTGTAAGTGCGAACTCTGGTTTGAGAATGGCGTTGCAAACCTATGGCGAGAAGTTTGGCTGGAACACTTACATTCCTAAGTTTGAATATTGTACGGATAATGCAGCCATGATCGCTATCACAGCATATTATAAATACCAGGCAAAGGAGTTTGTAGGACTGGATGCGGTACCTGGTGCAAGAGCAGCATTTTAAATATGGCGAATCAATTTTTTCGTTTCAAACAATTTACGGTGAATCAGGAAGATTGTGCTATGAAAGTGTGCACAGATGCCTGTTTGCAGGGGGCGTATACGGGTTGGTATGTGGCGGAAGAGGGATTGTTAGGTGGGGGTGGTTCACAAGAAAAAGAGGCGGCGAGAGCTGCTGTTACTTCAGCGAAAGTATCTGTGAGTGCTGATATTGCTTCAGAGAAAGTTTTACCGGCGCCTCGTATTTTAGATATAGGAGCTGGTACAGGACTATTGAGCCTGATGCTGGCGCAAAGATTCAGCGAAGCCTCTATTACTGCCGTAGAACTGGATGTTGTAGCTGCAGGTCAGGCAAAGCGGAATTTTGCTGATGCGCCCTGGGCTTCAAGATTAAATATCTTAACTGGTGATGCCCGTACATTATCATTGGAGGTAAAGCACGACCTCATCATCACCAATCCTCCTTTTTATGAATCAGATTTAAAAAGTCCGGATCAATTAAGGAATCAGGCCATGCACACCACCACCCTGAATTATTCAGCATTACTGGATGTGATTGATAAAAACCTGTCTTTATCAGGCGTTTTCTCCGTTTTGTTACCCTATAAGCCTTATGCCACTTTTGAAGTATTAGCCACACAAAAAGGATTTTATCCCCGCAAAGTACTACACGTAAAGCAAAGTGTAAATCATGACAAATTCCGCACCATTGCTATTTTCGGCCGGGAAGAAACACCCCGCGATGAAGAAGTAATGGCCATTAAGGAAGCAGGCAATGATTACACAGCGGCATTCAAGGCATTGTTACAGCCTTATTATTTGTATTTATAAATTTAGTTAGAACATCACAGCATGGAAGGTTTAAATCAGATCTTTTGGGGGAATACTTTGTATGCCTATGTCATCGCGTTGGGAGTTATCGTAATTGGATTGATCGCTCTGCGCATTATCAAAAGTATCGTATTACACAGGTTAAGAAAATGGGCGGAAAGAACCGTCAATACAGTAGATGATTTCATCATCGGCGTCATAGACCGTGCAATAATGCCGGCACTCTACATCACGGTGATTTATGGTGGTATTCATTACCTCGTACTGCCGGTAAAGTTGGCGAATGGAATGCATGGTGTGATGGTATTGATCAATACCTTTTTCGTGTTGCGGGTATTGACGATGCTCATCGAATATGCTTTGATCTCTTATTTACAAAAGCGATCCTATGCAGATGCAAGAAGGAGTGAAGTGAAGGGGATATTGATGATCATCAACCTTGTATTATGGTGTATTGCGATCGTGTTTCTGCTGGATAATTTCGGGTACAATGTCACAACGATCATCACGAGTTTGGGTATTGGTGGTGTGGCCATTGCACTGGCTTCACAGAATATATTGAGTGATCTGTTTTGTTATTTCGTGATCTTCTTTGACAGACCTTTTGAGATAGGTGATGCGATACTGGTAGGAGACAAGAGTGGTACAGTGATGGAGATTGGTGTAAAGACAACCCGTATCCGTAGCACCAGTGGAGAGGAAATGATCTTCTCTAATAAGCAATTGACAGACTCACGCATTCACAACTTCAAAAGAATGGAGAAGCGCAGGATTGCATTTGTGCTGGATGTGGTGTATGAAACTCCTGCCGATGTGATAGAAGAGATACCTGCTATTTTAAAAACCATCATCACTGCACAGGAAGGCATTGCATTTGACAGGGCGCATTTTGCGACTTATGGGCCGTATAGTTTGAAATTTGAGGTGGTGTACAATGTACTGACAAGTGATTATAATAAGTATATGGATATACAGCAGGTGATCAACCTTGCTATTTTCAGAGAGTTTGCGAAGCGGGGTATTCAGTTTGCATATCCGACACAGACGGTATTCAATGCGAATAATAATTAATCTTTGGATGGGGATTTCCAGCGGTTATTCGTACCTTCCGCGAATATGATTAATAATGAACATGATGACATAGTCACATTTGAGAAATGTATTGCTTTCGTGAATGCTATCGGCATTCAGACAATATTCAGGAGTTTAGGTGATGATAGCTTTTTACCGGGTTTCCTGATTGAGAACGGTACTATCATCATTGACAGGGACACGTTGAAATACCCGGGAGATATACTTCATGAAGCGGGCCATGTTGCCGTCGTATCAACGAAAGATCGCGCCCGTTTAACAGAAAATGCGATTATTAAGCGGAAGGACAGGGAGGCAGAAGAGATCATGGCAATTGCCTGGTCATACGCGGCCTGCCTGCATCTGGATATAGATCCTGATTATGTTTTTCATGAAGAAGGTTACAGGGGTGGCAGTAGTGATATTATGGAAAGCTGTCGTATGAATGATTATATAGGAATATTAATGTTACAGAGTGTGGGCATGATGACGAAGGCAGGTGACAAAGAAGATTTTCCTCCGATGAAAAAATGGCTGCGTGCCTAAATGATATACTTAAAAAAGGCGTCTCAATCATCATTGAGACGCCTTTTTCTTTATTATGATACATAATCCTCTAAATAGCCAAACCGCTCCGTAAGCGCCCCATTGGTAGCAATAGTTGCATTGTGAATGATTGTACTCTCCGACTTTAATAAATCATCGAATACATACTTCATCAACTGATCGCCGAAATACTGCGAGGCATCTCTTGGCAACTCATTTGGCAGATTACTCACACACATCATATCGACAGTATCCTGCAGGTACGGGGCTGTTTGTTGCCTTGTGTGCCGGTTCACGCCATATACCGGTTCCTCAATGGTGCAGTCACCCAGGTTACAGGGTACGGATCCATTAGTATCATCCGTGATATCAGCAATCACTTTGATCCTGAAGTTGCTTTTCGCCAGATCATCCCAGGTGAACAGTGGAGGGATGCGTTCATCCCAATAGATCCCATTCATGAGAATATCCGATGCCGTTACAAAAGGCATAAACCGGCAATCATATTGATCAGGGTGCAGGTGGAAATCTTCCCTGCCGTAGGTCTTATCGGACTTTCTCAGGTACAGCTCTCCGGCTTTTAACTGGGTATATACCGGATAAGTGTAGGAGTTGATCAGGAACTCTTCTGGTGGCAGGTATTTAATACCCAGTAAGCCCATTACTTCCAGGGTACCCGCAGCCACCCGGCCTGAACCAGTGATCACAATCTTGAGTGGTGGTAGTTTGGCGCCGAAATAATGATTGATCAGTTCTTTAAAATCATGGCAGGCGTACACTGGTGTGAGTGAGAACGTGCCTGTTTTCCGGCCATAAGCCAGCAAACCATTGTGGGCGCCTACTACGCCTGCAAAGAAACCAAACCCCAATATCCGTTGTCCATCGGGATGGACGAGGCATTCATAATCGATGAGGTTGATTTTCTTTTCCAGGATGGTTTTTAGCATCTGCTGGTTCTGTGGTTGTTTTTTCCGTGTATGAGAAAAGAATAAATATGTCTTGCCTGGCATTAATTTCTCAGCAGGCACTTCTTTAATACCTAGCAGGATCTGGCAGTGAGACAGGTCTTCTGACAGTGTGATGCCGGCTCTCTCATATTCTTCATCCTTGTAGCAGCGCCATGGGGAGGGCTGTACGACGATGGTGACCTGGGAGTAGTGTTGTGCAATCCATTGACATTGTTGTGGAGTAAAGGCGACGCGATTATCGTGGGGCTGTTTTTCTTCCCGAATCAGTGCGATATATAACATACTGGTGATTTGGTGTGGAGCCAAATATATTGAAAAAATAAACAGGCCGGAGAAAAACGCCGGTCTGATAATTTAGTTTGCTTTTCTCACTTTCGCACTACCACTTATTCTTTTAGTCACCGATGGATTGCCTGAATAATTAATTTTGGAACTACCAGATGCAGATGCAACCAGGGTGGTATTACAATTAACTGTCGCATGGGTACTTCCGCCGGTTCTGATATTAACTACGTCCGTAGCCAGCTCCCCGGCATCCAGATGCCCACTGCCACCAAGGTTCGCATCCAAAGTAGTGCACCTGCCTTTTAGTGTAACACCTGATGAACCTCCTTTTGACACTCTGATCTCCTGACAGTTTACATTAATATTTACATGTCCGGACCCCCCGGTTTCAATAGCAAGCTGTGTTGTTTCCAATGAACCACTTATATTGGCGCTACCGGTTTTTACCAGTCTGGTAATATGTCTGCAGGGAACATATACATTTATACCCTGACCAAAGCGCATTTCCCACCATTTAAAAGAGTTATTAAAACCTACGGTCAGTGCATTATCTTTTACTTCACAAAGGATATGATCCATCAGTTCCTCCGGGGCCTCTATCCTGATCTTTCCATCGAGGGTTGAATCAAGATACACATTAGTAGACGCCCTTGCATGAATCTCAGTGTAATTACCAATGTCAATTGTTTTAGTGATGATATTTCTACTGCCATTGATTCGTCTGGCACAGCTGCAAAGAATTAGTGCCAGTAGTAAATAAATAATTTGTTTCATAACTTATTCGAATAAACAGGTAACAAAATATCTTTTTTTATAAAAAGTAAGATATAAAAAAATCATTCCAGTTTAGCATTCCCTGTTCTTGGTATTTTACTCCAGCCGTTGTTGTTCTTATCACGGCAATAAGCAACTTCCTTTTCTGTAAATGCTCTTTTCAGAAATCGTTCACCATGCCGGTCTATCAGCGTCTTTACCGTTGCTATTTCAATGATGTCTATACCTGAGCTGATTTTCATATTTTAAATTCTATTGCGTTCTTCAGAAGAACCTGTATTCCTGTTTCTCGCTGCTTTGATCTGATTGCTGCCGAAACGATAGGCGAATGATAACTTGAGCATTCTGGTTTCAGGCATGATTTTACTGCTTAGGTTCACGCCATTAAAATTGCTGCTACTGGTGGAGCCTAAGGTGTAGAAGATATCTGAACAAGCTACTTTTACAGTAGCTTTTTTACCCCATAGTTGTTGTGACACACCTGCATCTATAGTCGCTTGTGCCCCGTTTGTGAATGAACCATATACTTCTGCTGTTCTGCCCCATACAGATACTTCGAGTGCAGTAACAGGTGTAAGCTTAAAGGTGTTTGTTGCACTATACATAAAAGTCAGCGTGTTATTGTTCAGTGCAGACTGATCGATTGTTCCCTTATAAACGGCACGGTATAGATTCGTATTCAGGTAACAGTTCCACCATTTGAAAAACTCCAGATTGGAAGAAATTGCGAGACTCATGTTATCGCTGGATGCGATATTCTGAATGGCATACACGAGTTTGTTGCCATCTGTCGTTTCCACAATTGGTGCAGATACATCTCTGGTATGCACATAGTCTGCAGAGACAATCAAGTATTGTCTGAATGCATAACTTAGTGAGAAGCTATTGGAATATTGTGGTTTTAAAAAGGCATTCCCTTTCTGATACGTCAGTTCATCCATTCTTTTTTCGAAAGGATTCAGGTCCTGATAGGTGGGTCTGCCTATGCGGCGGCTATAAGCCGCATTAAAGGAGTGAGCATCGTTCATGGCATAGGAAACGGATGCAGAAGGGAAGAAATTCAGATAACTTCTTTTCACATCTTCATCAGTTACATTTGTTAAGGCTTTCAGTAGACCTCTTGAATTGGTTTGTTCACCACGGAGCCCTGCTTGAATACTCCATTTACTTAATTTGATATTGTAGTTCACATAAAAGGCATAGACTTGCTCTTTATATACAAAGTTGTTTGTTTTGCTGCTGTCCGTTACATTCTTCCCTTCTTCTATATTATAGAACAGGAAATCATTATCTGTATTGACAGCGCTGACCTTTCCACCTATACCCAGTTTCCCTTTGAACAATGGTTGGGAATAATCTGTCTTGCCTACATAAATATGAATGTTTGCGGGCGTATTAATACGATAGTTTACTGAGCTGAGTACGGTGGTTTCTGTAGGATCGTAATAAATATTAGGTTGATAGCTTTTGTCATTTCTGTCGAAATTCACGTAGTCCAGATCCACATTCAGTTCTTTGCCAGTCGAATCATGATAGCTATAGTTTACATTGTAATTGAAATTATTACGGTTTTGTGGTCCCTGGCTGGTCGCTTTCATGATAGAATCAATGGAGGCAGCGTTGCTATATATGAAGGTACGGCTAACAGAGTTTGTTCCATTGCGGCTGGTATTGCCATTGATCAGAAAGCCGATGGTAGACCGGTTGCTGATATGATAATCTAAGCCTGCTTTAAAAGCCTGTTGTTGCCTGTCAAAATAAAAGGTTCCGACCTGGTCATAGTGTGTGCCGCTATAATCTCTGTCAAATGTTTGCGTGATCTCTGTTGAACCTTTATAACTGTTGTAATTACCATATAGATTCAGTTTATCAGTTCTGTAATTCAGGTCTGCGGAACCACTGTACTTTGGTGTAATGCCGTAATTGCCATTCACGATAACTGAGCCATTCAATCCCCTGGTTCTGTCTTTTTTTAATCTGATATTGATAATACCTGCAGTGCCGGCAGCATCAAAACGGGCAGATGGATTGCTGACGATTTCTATGGCTTCAATATTACTGGAGGGCATACTTTTCAACATATCGGCCAGGTCACTCCCGGTCAAATAAGATTGTTTGCCATTGATCATTACAAGCACGCCGGTATTTCCTTTCAGAGAGATCTGGTCATCCGTAGAAACTGCTACACCAGGAGCCTTTCGCAGGGTTTCTAAAGCATTGTTGCCAGCAGACGTGATGCTATTGGATACATTGAAGATGAGCTTTTCACCACTTAATTCAATCAGCTTTTTTTCGGCAGTGATATTTACTTCTTTCAGGTTTTTGGTAACCGTCGATAAAACAGCAGTTTCCAGCGTGGTGTTTGGGCCTTCTGTGGTAATTGGAATGAACTTCGTCTGATAACCTACCTGTGATATTTTTATCAG
The DNA here is from genome assembly GCF_001975825.1 of [Flexibacter] sp. ATCC 35208. Classification (GTDB taxonomy): domain Bacteria; phylum Bacteroidota; class Bacteroidia; order Chitinophagales; family Chitinophagaceae; genus Chitinophaga. The sequence continues at coordinate 46,019 of NZ_MTKN01000052.1, read as the reverse complement.
ATAGGCTCCTTTGGGTATATTCTCGAACTGGTAGCCACCTGTCTGATCTGTGATAGCCCCTTTAACTAAAGCAGAATCCTGTTGCTTTAATAAAACGACTGTCGCAAAATTCATAGGTTCGTTCTTGTCATCCTTTACGTGGCCGGATATTTTCCCTCCTGTTCCCTGTTGAGCAAGTGTCGGGTAAACAATTGTACATAACAGGCAGATTAACAATAGGGTTGTGTCTAATCTAAACATACTGACAATATAGTTGTAATGAGTGTGTGTTTGCGGTAAGTTAGCAAATTATGTAAGAAGAGCTAATGACTAATCTACGAAATGGTTTCCCCTTCAATGATCATCGGGTGTCTGAAATGATATTTCAGTTTTGAATTGTGGATTTTGACCTGCGAATTTTTATTTTTGTGGAATGAAATGTATATATACAGCCGGATTGGTGGTGGTACAAAACAGGAAGTTATTATTGGCTTTTAGTAAGAATAAGCAGGCGTGGTATTTGCCGGGCGGGAAGATTGATGCAGGGGAGACGGCAGTGGAGGCTATGCAGCGGGAGGTGCAGGAGGAGTTGAATATATTGATTCCTGTGGAGGAGTTGAAGTGGTATTATCATATAACGGCGCCGGCATTTGGGGAGGAGGATATGGTGATGGAGCAGGATTGTTTTTTACATGAGTTAAAGCAGGAGGTGGTGCCTTCGGCGGAGATTGGGGAGGTGAGGTTTTTTGACCTGGAGAGTTATGAGAGGGAGGAGAAGCAGGTGCCGGGCGTGTTGATCGCGTTTGGGAAGTTGAAGGAGGATGGGTTGGTATAAGGATATTTATAATAAAATAAAATTTGGCTGCACCGTTACAGTTTTGGGCAAAGGTGTTAGATGCAATAGATAGGCATAGTACAGTGAGAAACTACATACTACAATAATTTAATTGGAATGTGGCAGATCTAAGTCTGTTATTGGCCTGGGCCAACCTAAGGCCTCATAATATGCATTTCTTTCACATTCATCTTTACGATTGCCATAGTCTTCGTTGTTATAAGACAGGGTGGGTTTTTCCTTGATTTCTTTATAATCTTTTTGGTTTTTTGGGTTGAGGTAAAAGTAGGATTCCTCGAAAAGGTCAAATTTGGTTTTTAGTAGTTAAATGCCGGAGAGGTAATCTCCGGCATTCAAATATTTTAATTGTAGTAACAGATATATGCTACATCTGTGTCGCAATTTACTTCAAATGAAGAGTTTGCAGCCACCTCAAAACGCTCGTTCTGCTTGTATTTCACCCACTCACCACCTTTCACTTTTGCACTCATTTCGCCTAACACAATGACCATTGTTTCAGGCGATCCGGTGTTAAATACATACGTTCCCTTTTTCATCACGCCGACAGTTGCTTTCCCTTTTTCTACATCGATGCCGAGGCTTTGCACTTTTCCTTCAAAATATACATTGTGCGAAACTGTACTCATAGTGTTGTTGTTTAGTTTTGAGGGGCTAAATTAATATTTAATAATTATTTCTGAAATCCTAAAAGGGAGAGGAGCGTGGTAAAAGAACCTCCGCAAATCATCCGCCAGTAACTCAGGTTGTTCCCATGCTGTAAAGTGCGCTCCTGCCGGCATTAGTCGGCGATGTTATCAGCCCAACGTGTTTGAATTCGTTGTTGAAGATCGGTCAGGATTTGATGGGCAATATTGATGCTGAAAGGTATCATCTGGTTTATTGATAAAGGCAAAGGCCGGCGGTGGAAGGTCAGTAGGTGGGATGTTTATTTCCGGACAAATTGAGTACTAATACCAAAGTAGTGAAACATAATATTAGCTGTAGATCAAGGAAATCCCTATTTTGGGGAGTATCATAAATTTAACCATGACAAGAACACTTTTAGTTTTCGCGGCAATGTCCTTTTTTGCCTGCAAGCAACCTGCTACTACCCCAGCTCTAACATCAAGTACTGAAGACACAACCGAAATTAAAACCGGAGGGAACAAATTGATCGAAGTAGATGGTAAATACCATGTATGGACCAAAAAAGTGGGTGATGGTAAAATTAAAGTATTACTATTACACGGAGGCCCTGGTTTTAGCCATGATTACATGGAATGTTTCGAAGATTTTCTGCCTAAAGAAGGGATGGAGATCTACTACTATGACCAGTTAGGATGCGGCAATTCTGACCAGCCATCTGACACCACCCTTTGGACGGTATCCAATTATGTGGAGGAATTAGAACAGGTGCGGAAAGGCCTGCATCTGGATAGTTTTTATATAGTCGGTCATTCATGGGGCGGCATGCTGGCTATGGAGTACTTGCATAAGTATCAATCCCATGTTAAAGGTGCTGTATTATCCAATATGACAGCCGGGATGATTGATTATACCACCTATACCAAACAACTGAAGGAGCAATTCTTCACAGCAAGAGATCTTGCTGTTTATGATTCATTGGATAAATTAGAAAAATATGACTCGCCTGAGTACAATGACTTGTTGATGAATAAGCTATATACACAGGCGATTTGCAGGTTACCAGTGGAAAGTTGGCCGGAGCCTTTGCTCAGAGCGTTTAAGAAGGCGAATCATACGATTTATATACAGATGCAGGGAGTAGATGAATTTCATGTGACCGGGAATTTTAAGAACTGGGAATTCTGGGATAAACTGCCGGATATTAAGACACCTGTGATGGTGTTAGGAGGGATGCATGATGAAATGAGTCCGGAGGGTATGAAGCGGGAAGCGCAGTTATTGCCGAATAGCAGATTGTATTTGTGTCCGAATGGGTCTCATATGTCTATGTATGATGATCAGCAGCGGTATTTTACGAATCTGGTGGGTTTTTTGAAGGATGTGGATGGTGGAAAGTTTGTGGCGGATAAGAAGTAATTAGCAATTAATTTTTGAAAAGGTCGTCTCAGTTTTTATGAGGCGACCTTTTTTTTGTAAGGAGATAATTCAGGAATCTAACCTACTGGTTACACATGCAACAAATTCCGTTCTCGGCCTTGGCGCACGAACTGTTCTGCAGCAGCTTTCAATTGCGCTCCTGATTTGGGTTTCAGTTTTGGCGGGGTAATAGCGCTTTAGTTTTTTTACGAGATAATCCACCTCCCATTGTTCTTCACAGGAGAAGAACAATCGGTCCTCTTTTTTCTTCTTTTTGTTGTCATAATCTGACCAGTCTTCATTTAAAACGGGATGTGCCATAAAGGATGAATTTTATTTAATTAATAATTTATTAGCAAAGATCAATCATCTCCCTGAGGGAAAAAACCTGATACTATACGGGAAAAATCCCCTTTTATCCTAATGTAGGGGGCGATTTTTTATAAACCACCTGACCTGAATTTTTAAAGGCTGTTAACTTCACGTTAACCGGATTGGACTTTTTATTTTGTATCCTTGTACATCAACCAAAATAGTAGTTTAAATGAAGTATGATCAAGAATACGTTTATACTTTGCTATTGCGAAAGCAGTTGGGGGGGCTGAGTGATCCTGAAGAAGAATGGATTGAAAAGGTCTTTCAGGAAACTTGTAAGGGCAAGGGAGGTATTGCGGAGTTCTATGAAGGCCTTGGAAATAATAGCTGCATTAGTTGCTTTTTTTATTGTACTTCCCAAATTGCTTGCTTCAAATAATGGATTTGATTTGGTGAAATATGGGGGGCCATTGAGGCGATATTATCAGGAACGTTATTCAAAGCTTATTGGTATTATTTTACAAATAAGTTAAAGGAGCCATCAAAGCGGAAGGTGGGGAAAAAAGGACTGCAGCGGTAATAAGCGAAGCATGAAAATAGGGATATATAGGGGGACCATTTCATATCTCATAGTTATCTGCCAGGAAAGAATTTATCCAGCGCATCTTTTGCGATTATATGCCTCAATGAAATTTTATTTTCATTAAGAGAAGTAGCCAGACAATAGAGCTTTCTCTCAGGATGATTTATATTAAATAAAATCACTTTCACCGAATACGCAACCGGATCTTTCGCAAAAGCTTCCCGGTTAAAATTGATTACCAATTGTTCAAATTTTTCAGTTTCGGCTGTCTCAAATCTTTCCCAATCACCACTCAGATACCACATGTCCTGAAAAAGATTAGTAATTGCTCCGACCACATTTCCCTGCCAGTTTACATTAAAAGTATAGTCCATAAAATGAATAAAGTTACATAATTTAAAATCAATATGTTACTTTCGTGCGCCTCCTTTGCATGAAAAGTATCATCCCACTAGCCACCTTATCCCTCGCATTCTATGATTTAAATGCAATGAAATAGATAAAAAAGTACTACATCTGTGGCATAAGTTAACCTACATTTGAAAAGGTTAACTAATTAAAATCACCAATGCCACGTTTTTCAATGAAAGCCCTTTGGCTGTTTCTCATGCTATGTACAGCCAAAGCCTCCGCCCAACAGGAATTTATTACAAAGTCCGGGCATCAGTTCTTCCTTCACAACAAACCTTACTACTACATCGGCACGAACTACTGGTACGGCGGTTTGCTCGCCCTGCAAAAAAACGGGAAGGAACGCCTGCAAAAAGAATTGGATTTCCTGAAAAGCCAGGGCATCACCAACCTCCGCGTACTGGTAGGAACAGAGGGCAAAGGATTGGTCAATGGTGTAGAGCGGGTAAAACCTGCCTTCCAGTATGAGCAGGGTAAATTCAATATGGAGATATTGGAAGGTCTTGACTACCTCCTGTACGAAATGGGAAAAAGGAAGATGTATGCCGTTCTATTCCTGAGTAATAACTGGGAATGGAGTGGGGGCTTTTTACAATACCTCAGCTGGAATGGGGTCATTACTGATTCCGTCATGCGTAGCAAATTGAACTGGAATGACCTTCGGGAAAATACCAGCAAATTCTACTCCTGTGCCCCCTGCCAGAAAGATTACGAGAATCAGGTACGATTGGTCCTGAATCATGTAAACAAATATACCAAACAACAGTATATTGAGGAACCATCCATCATGGCCTGGGAATTGGCAAATGAACCACGACCCATGATGATTGCTGCTGTAGAGGCATACAAAAAGTGGACCCTCACCATGGCCAGATTCATCAAATCTATAGACCATCATCACCTGGTCACCCTGGGTACCGAAGGTATTATGGGTACAGATGAATCTGCAGACCTGTTTAAAGCGATTCATCAACCTAAAGAAGTCGATTATTTAACATTACATATCTGGCCCAAGAACTGGGGATGGTTTAAGGATACCAGCATTGCCAACAGTCTGCCCGGATTGATGGCAAAGACACAACAATACATCCGGCAACATGAAGTAATCGCTGATGATCTGAATAAACCACTGGTAGTAGAAGAATTTGGCCTGCCCCGTGATCAGCATTCATTTGATCCGGCATCTGCAGTTTATTCACGTAATCAATTGTACAATGGCGTTTTTGCTGAATGGGCCAAAAGCCGTAAACAGGGAGGTGCTATTGCAGGATGTAATTTTTGGGCGTTTGCCGGCACTGCAAGGCCGGTTCCCGGGCAATTATTCTGGAAAGAAGGTGATGACTTCATGGGGGATCCCCCACAGGAAGAACAGGGGTTAAATTCCGTTTTCGATGCTGATACCCTCACCTGGAAAATCATCCATTCCTATATATTAAATTAAATGACACTTATGAAAAAATTACTCTTATCTGTTGCAATTACTGCGGCCACCTTCAATGGGTATACCCAATCCATCGATCAGAAAGTAGCGTCGCTGGTAGCGAAAATGACACTCGAGGAAAAAGCAGGACAGATGACCCAGATCAGTGTGGAAGCTTTTTTGAAAACTACAAATGGTCAGGTGAACGAGCCTCATGAATTTGACATGGCCAAATTAGAGGAAGCCATCAAAAAATATAAAGTAGGTTCTATTCTGAATGTAGGTGGCTATGCACAAACAGTAGAAGTCTGGAGGAACAGGATTGAGACTATCCAGAAAATTGCTTTGCAGGAACGTCTTAAAATCCCCGTTCTGTATGGCATTGACGCCATCAGGGGGAATAATTATACTTTAAATTCAGTGATGTTCCCTCAGCAGATTGCACAAGCGGCTTCTTTTAATCCTGCTATGGCTAAAAAGGCTGCAGCTGTTACTGCTTATGAAACACGTGCTTCCTTTATTCCCTGGAATTTTAGTCCGGTGCTTGATCTTGGCCGTCAGCCTGTATGGCCCCGTATATGGGAGACCTATGGTGAAGACCCTTATCTGGTCAGCGAAATGGGCAAAGCCGTGGTACAGGGATACCAGGGGGATGATGTCGTAACCGACAAATACCACGTTGCCGCCTGCCTTAAACATTATATGGGCTACAGCATGCCTTTAAGCGGACATGATCGTACCCCTGCCTGGATACCTGAAAGAGAAATGCGTGAATACTTCCTGCCTCAGTTTGCCGCCGCTGTAAAAGCCGGTGCAAAAAGTGTGATGGTAAACAGCGCGGAAATAAATGGAGTACCTGTTCATGCCAACAAACATATTTTAACAGATATCCTGAAAGGTGAACTGGGATTCAAGGGACTGGTAGTGAGTGACTGGCAGGATATCCAATATCTTTATCAGCGTCACAGAATAGCAAAGGACAACAAAGAAGCGGTGATGATTGCTATTAATGCCGGTATTGATATGAGCATGGTGCCTACTGATTACACATTTACTACCGACCTTATCGAACTGGTAAAAGAAGGGAAGATCCCTATGTCACGTATCGATGATGCGGTAAAAAGAATACTGAAAGTGAAATTTGAAACCGGTCTTTTTGATAACCCGGTAGGCAAAGCCAGCGACTATCCATTGTTTAATGGCGAAGCGCATAATAAACTAAACTATGACCTGGCTGCTGAATGTATCACATTGCTGAAAAACACAAATAACATCCTGCCATTGACACCGGGTAAAAAGATATTGGTAGCAGGTCCTTCTGCCAATTCAATGCGTTCTTTAAATGGTGGATGGTCACGTATCTGGCAGGGTATTACCAGCGATGAAACTGAAAAAGATAAGAACACCATCCTCGAAGCGGTTCAGCATGTATTTGGTGCTGCTAATGTTGTGTATAGTGCAGGTGTTGATTTTGATAAAACCATCGATATCAGGGATGCGGTATCAAAGGCGGCAAATGTAGATGTGATCGTACTTTGTATTGGTGAAACAAGTTATACCGAAACACCGGGCAACATCGGCGATCTGCGGATATCTGATTCACAGATTGAACTGACACGTGCTTTAGCTGCGACCGGCAAACCTATTGTGTTTGTATTGACAGAAGGTCGTCCACGTATCATCTCTTCAATAGAACCACTGAGTGCTGCTGTCATCCATTCCTACCTGTCAGGAAATGAAGGGGGAAATGTGATTGCAGATGTGCTGGCTGGTAAGATCAATCCTTCCGGAAAACTGCCTTATACTTATCCCCGTTCCACCAATAGCCTCATCAACTATTATCATAAATATACTGAGACATTGCAGTTTGATGAAATGGCAGGATACAATCCGCAGTGGGAATTTGGATATGGATTGAGTTATACGCAATTCTCTTATGCCAACCTTACACTCAGCAATAAAACATTGACAGCTGCAAAAGCGATTACTATAACTGTCGATGTGACAAATACCGGGAAAGTAGCGGGGAAAGAGGCGGTATTATTATATGTAAGTGATGAAGTCGCTTCTATTACGCCTGAAGTAAAGCGTTTGCGTGCATTTGAAAAAATTGAACTGCAGCCGGGGCAGACGAAGACAGTTTCTTTCACGATAGATAAAGATAGACTTTCTTTTATCAATGCACAATTACAGCGGGTGACAGAGCCGGGTGATTTCTCCGTTTCTGTAGGAGGGTTGAAAGCGGCATTTAAATATGAGTAATAATAACAAGGGAAGCCGGTGCTACGGCTTCCCTTGTTAAATACCAGAAAAACTAAATTACGAGCCAGTTAAGAAATAAAACCAATCAATAGGTATCACGAATAGAAACATTCATGAAAGAGGGAATTTACCAATGGGGGATGAAAACCATTTTCAGAAAAAACATTCATGAAAGAGGGAATTCACCAATGGGGGATGAAAACCATTTTCAGGAAAACATTCATGAAAGAGGGAATTCACCAACGGAGGATGAAAACCATTTTCAGGAAAACATTCATGAAAGAGGATTTCACCAACGGGGGATAAAAACCATTTTCAGGGAAAAGAGGCTGTCATCAATACTATTGAAGCGGCCTCTTTTCCTTTATTAGTATCTATTTTTCCAGCTTAAATCCATCTACAATTTTCGGTCTGTTGGCTGCATTTGCTACACCAAAACCTGTTGCATACATCCAGCGGGTCATTTTCGTCAGCTTCTCAATATTGATAGTTGCTGCTTCATCAGCAGGTGTATGATAACGCGGATGCGTGAGCGTGGTGAAGAAAATTGCAGGAATATTCTTTCTCACATATGGCAAATGGTCACTGCGGAAATAGAAACCTTCAAAATGGGAAGCCTTGTCCCATTCAGTATCCAGCTTGAATTTTGGCCCTTTGGCATTTTCTGCCAATGCGATGTTTGCCAGGTCTGATGAGTTCAGATGTGGAGGTGTGATACCCAGTAAGCCTGCGCTGTCAGGAGAATTCATGCCTATCATATCAGCATTCAGCACAGCTACCAGCGATTCCTGTGGCACAGTAGGGTGTTCCGCGAAATAATAGCTACCCAGTAGTCCACGTTCTTCTGCGCCATGCCATACGAACAGCGCACTACGTTTACCGGGTTGTTGGTGAAATGCACGGCCGATGGCCAGCAGTGCCACGCAGGCGGTTGCATTGTCATCCGCTCCATTTAAGATAGAATCTTTTCCCGGTTCAATGTTGCGTACGCCATCATGGTCTGTGTGACCGCTGAACAATACATATTCATTGGCCAGTTTGGGATCACTACCTTTCACTTTCGCTACTACATTCACAGATGGATAAGTGAATGCTTCCGCATATACGTTTGCCTGAAATTGTTGATTTGGAACACGCACCAGGTCCAGCGCATCAGCACCTATCCAAATAATAGGAATACCGTTTAATAATTGTCGGGATGGTCTGCCTTCTATTCGGTATGTACCACGAATACGGTCCTGAATGGCTCTGGCCCAGGCTTGTTGCGCTCTGTCATCTGAAACAAATATAATTGCCTTTGCACCTTTGGCTGCGATTTTTTTGACGCAGTTTTGTACGACAAGCGTTACGTATCTCCATGGAATAATTTTGCGTGGGTCGGTCAGATCCTGTTCGGTGAATTGTAGTGCTACGACCTTTCCTTTTACAGTAGCTTCATCCACTGTTAAGGGATCATTTACAAATACGATGGGAGCATCTACTGAAGCAAAGCCTGGTTCCCATACGATCATGTCTTTCCAGAGAGAGAAGGTGCGGTCTCCGATCTTTACGGTGCTGTGATCATTTACACGTTCGCGTAATAAGGAATAAAACTGGAAATAAGTGCCATCGTCACCAGCGGGTTCCAGACCTGCTTTGCGTGCTTGTTCTGCTACCCACATGGAAGCTTTCAATTCATCGAGGGTACCTGCTTCACGGCCTCTGAAGTGATCGTCGGCAAGGGTAAAGAGGTCGCGTTTTATTTCTGCCTGTTGAATAGCGTCAATGGGTGCTTTTTTTGATTGTGAATTTACCTGCCCGGCAAAGCACAGGAGCGTACTAAAAGAAAATAGAAAAATATCCTTTCTCATATGGTTATTGTTGTGTATGAGTTATTGCGGGCAAAGGTAGGGAATATCTTCCCCCTTTAATATTCAGTCTTTTTCTCTATCGTAATAATGCCATTATATTTGTAACCATCATACTCTTCTTCATATGCTATCGCACTATACGTGGACCAGCTTATATTTGACTATTTGAAAGATAAAGGCCTTACAGCTTAATTAACTTAGCCTGCTCAGGAACAATCAGTTTAACCTGCAAAGGATTATACGCCTTTAATTGCTCCCGTATCAGTTGCTCACGATTACCACCCGGTTTGATATGCGTGATCACCACCGGAAAACCCTTCAACGCCTCCGTTCCTGCAAAAGACGCTAAATCCTGTAATTCCGACATCAGCCAGTGTGGGGTAAGATGGCCGAACAATTGTTTATCCGGTTGCTGATTATCAAAAGACACCTCTATAAAAATAGCCTTTAGCTTTTTTGCTTTCAACAAGGGAGCTACTTCTACCCATAGCAGGTGTAGTTTATCAGAATGTTCAACTGAATCTGCGCCAGTATCACCCAAATAAAGTATATAAGCTTCTTCATGCCGAACCAGGAATGCCGTACTTTGGTAAGGATTAGAATGACTGAGCGAAAAAGCCGTGACCTGCATAGCTGTGTTTTGCAAAGGTGCTTCGGTGCCTGGAGTCAGTACTGTATAGTGATATTTACCAAGTGCCGGTTTCTCGCCTTCATTAGCAAAATTTGCCCAGCTTTTCCAAGAGAAATATTTATCTTTTAATATATCCAGACAATAATCCAACCCATAAATATTCTTCGTACTATCATCCGGTGAATTGATGATCATACCCGCCAGATGATCAAGATGACCATGGGAGATCAGAAATCCTTTTACATTTTGCCTCAACACCTCAGCAGCAGTGCCATGCAATAGTTTCGCCTGTATGGCTTTTTGAATACCGTAGTGCACAGTGCCAGCATCCAGGCATACATAATCTTCACTTCCCTGCGGAGCGATCATATAAGCAGAAAGATTGCTTTCATCAGTACCTCCTTTCACACCCAGTGGTATCACTTTGAACGAAGTTTGCGCGTATGCAAATTGACAAAGTAGGATACCTGCTATTGTTAAGATATTTTTCATCAACGATTATTTTTCTAATGATGGAATGAGATGCTCCCAGTTCAATTCTTTTGCAAAATCAAGAGCTGTTTTCCATTATTGTTTTGAGTATCTTTTCTACATAAGGCCTGTTGCCGGCAATGGTTTCAGTGTGAAGGAGGGTATACCCGTTTCATCTGCTGTTTTTACTTTTGAAGGATGATAAAGTTCATATTTAAGAGACGGCTTTATTCCACTTCGGGAATATCCCAAAGATATCCAGGTGTTGCCTCAGTAAGTTCCGTTTTAAAACTTCCGGGCAATCTTTAACGTCGGTATCGTAGGTTACGTACCAGTATATATTTAATGCTTCAATATTTTCCCGGATCATCTGTTTTTTCCAGGCAATATGTGCAGGTGTTTTACCAAACTGTGGGCTATTGATTATTTCATCTTTCAATCCTGCCTTTTTATTAGAGAGGGTACCATTTTTTTCAATTTTTCCGGCATTTCCGATGTAGATCAGCTCCACTCTTCCTTTTTTCAATGCATAGACTACGTATACCCCACTTTTATCAGCAGGCGCATTACATACTGTCTGTAGATCTTTTTCTGGCGTGAGGAAGAAATGTTGCTGTGTTTTGTATTTATCTAATATCCCAAACATCGGGCAAAGATAGGATATCTTGCCTGATCATTGTACCAGCTGGTTCTGCTGTTTTTTTATTTATGTAATATGCAGCTCCTTCACCGTTTCATATCCCGGAAGGTGTACCGACTACTACCTGGTGGCAATATTGTCCGCTTACAGTTGAATAGGGATTATTATATATTATGTAATATTAATATGAATTTCGAAGATATAAAAGAGAATTTAGGGTTATTTCCCAAAAAGGTTTAGTAAGGGGATTTGGGTTAATTATTGCCTTATAGGGTAAAAGGCCTGCAGATAGGGTGTTTGCACGATTTTTTACATCCGGGTATTTCGTGGGCATTCAATGCTATTACGATCATTTGCAATAGTTTTATACCTTTGCATCCCAATTGAAGATTATGCTTGAAAATTTGAAAATAGGAATATTAGGAGGCGGTCAGCTGGGAGGGATGCTTTTACGGCATGCCATCGATCTCGGCCTCAGCGTTTCGGTGTTGGATAAAGATGCAAACGCGTCTTGTTCCCGTTATACTTCTTCTTTTACCATTGGCGATCCAAAATCTTATGAAGATGTGCTGGCATTCGGCAAAGGGCTTGATGTGATCACTATCGAAATGGAAGCGGTCAATATAGACGCCTTACGCGAACTGGAAAAGCAAGGGAAAAAGGTATTTCCATCTCCTGATACTATTCAAGTGATCCAGGATAAATATACCCAGAAGCAGTTTCTCCTGTCACACAGTATACCAGTGGTGCCGGGTGTGGCTGTTGAAGGCAAAAATGATCTTAACAATCTCGAAAATAAATTACCGGGTTGTCTTAAAAAACGACGCGATGGGTACGACGGTTATGGCGTAATGGTGTTGAAGACAGCTGCAGATATTGCCAATGCTTTTGACGTGCCGAGTGTGCTGGAAGAGTTGGTGGATATTAAACACGAAATCGCTGTAATCGTAGCACGAAATGAGCATGGCGCTGTAAAATGCTATGACCCTGTGATGATGGTGTTTTCCGAAGAGAAATTCGTACTTGAGTCTCAGGTAGCACCTGCTCAGTTAGCGGAAGGCTTACAGGAGAAAGCCAACACCCTCGCTGAAAATATAGCCAATGCGCTTAACCTGGTTGGTATTCTTGCTGTAGAAATGTTTGTCACAAAAGATAACCAGATCTTAGTGAATGAACTGGCACCAAGACCTCACAACAGTGGTCATCACACGATTGAAGCCAGTACTACATCACAATACGAGCAACTGCTCCGGGCTATATTAGGGTTGCCACTTGGTGACACAGCACTGCATTTGCCTTCTATGATGTTGAATATACTGGAAACGGCTGCACTGTCTGCTAACAGGGAGGAGAAATTCACGCTCCTGTTGGACATCCCGGGGGCACATCTTCACTGGTATGGCAAAAAGGGTAGCAGGTTAGGCAGGAAAGTAGGGCATATTACCATCACAGGCAGCACAATGGAAGACATATCGTCAAAAGCTGAAACTATTCGGAAAATTTTAAATTAATAAATATGAAACAGGTAGAAGTAGGCATTATTATGGGCAGTAGTTCCGATGCGCCTATTATGCGTCAGGCAATAGAGGTGTTAAAGAAATTCGATGTAGGATATGAGTTTAACGTCGTGTCTGCACACCGCACCCCCCAAAAAATGTTTGAGTACGCAACTACCGCTGAAGAGCGTGGTTTGAAGGTGATCATTGCAGGAGCTGGCGGTGCCGCACATCTTCCTGGTATGGTGGCTGCAATTACTACTTTGCCTGTAGTTGGTGTGCCGATCAAGTCTTCCAACTCCCTGGATGGTTGGGATTCCCTGTTATCTATCGTGCAAATGCCGGGTGATATTCCTGTAGCGACGGTGAGTGTGAATGGAGCACGTAACGCTGGTTTACTGGCGGTGCAGATCCTGGCGACAGCTGATAGTACACTGAGGGAGAAGCTGGCGGCGTTGAAGAAGGAGAATAATGATAAGGTCGCTAAGCAAAATGAGACCTTAGATCGCGAATAGAAGATCGTTTTTTAAAAAGGGGAAGTCGCTCTTTGAGCGGCTTCCCCTTTTTATATCACTGTTTTATCCATTATGATTTTCTTAACATTATAAGGGTTAACTTCACACAATTACTTAATTAGATTACGCCTACATATTTTCATCTATCCAACAGCGCATATTTGAGATTTATTTCCAGCGTCCTCCGAAAAGATTCTCTAATATGATTATCCTTATTTTTTTTATTTCCATCTGGTACCTTTCGTTGTTTTCTCAAACTTTTTTTCAGCATAGGTATGCAGCACATGGTGCTTTTGAGATGAGTAAAGGCTGGGAACGATTCTTTTTCATTTTAACGTATGTTACACAAGGCTCGTCTTACATGAGTCCCAGAGCATATGCGGTTATGCACAGACTACATCATGCCCATACAGATACACCTTTGGATCCGCATTCGCCATCCAACTCGTCCAACATATTTGCTATGATGTGGCATACGAGAACTGTCTATCAGCATATCCTACATCATAAAATGGATGTAGAAGAACGGTACACAAAAAATGTCCCTTCCTGGGAGCGTTTGGATCGTTTTGCCAATGGAACACTTTCACGATTAATGTGGGTAGCACTATACATCCTGTTTTTTATAGTGTTTGCTACAAGCCCATGGCAGTATTTGCTGTTACCAATTGTTGTTTCAATGGGTGCTTTTCATGGCGCGATCGTTAATTGGTTTGCACATAAGTATGGGTATATTAATTTCAAATTGAAAAATACATCGATGAATTTACTGTTCGTGGATGTATTAATGTTGGGAGAATCTTATCATAACAATCACCATAAACATCCGGCTTCTGTGAATTTTGGCCGTCGTTGGTTTGAAATTGATCCTGTGTATTATGTAATTAAGATGTTTGCATATTTCAAGATCATCAAGCTGGCGCGAGCTTAAATTCATGTATATATAATGCAAAAAAGGGCCGTATCGTACGATACAGCCCTTTTTTATTCGGTTACCTGATGAAAACAGTTAGCCGTTTAAGCGATTCTCAGAAGGATCATTTCTTTTTGATACACGATTCTTTTTCGATTTGTGATCGCTTTCAATATTATTGATTGTATCGTACCATTTGTGAAAATTCCTGCAGATGCATACTGATCAGGTAAATTATTTTCTTTTGAAACCAGTCTATTGTTGGAATATCTCTGTTTCTTGAAATGTATTCCTTCGCTTTACCTTCAAGTCCTTGCTTTAACCTTCCCATATATTGACCTATCCACAATTGAACAGTATGTTCATTTTTCATTCTGTCAACATATTTTATCGAATTCAGGAATTCTGTATAAATCAGGTTGACGGAGACATATGCTGTCTCATCAAAAGTATGAAGGAGGTTTTCAGCTTTATTTTGCATAGACTTTTTGTTTTAAGTAAATCAATTAATTTGCCTGGCTGGTTTCTGGAAATTTATGTGGGGGAGGGTCGTGGAGTCGATTAATGTACCGTGGAGTAAGTAGGCTCAAACTATCTATCTATTATTCCAGCGTCCATAAAGGGTGATCGTCTATTGCGCTGTATATCTTAATGTCATCTTCATTTATCTCAAGACGAAACAAACTTTCATTTGCGATTTGCTTAAATGCCTGTATATAGAATATGCCATCCAGCATATGAATGACAATTGGTACAATACTACGGCGGTCGATAAAAAGAGAATTATTCAGAAATCTGAATTTATTATTCTCAGTTTTGTCGTAATAAGCTCTGCTATATAACTTTTCATATATGTCGCTTACTGTCATATTTGGGTATTTTAATGACGTGAGAGGGACATGCCCTTTCACGTCATTAATTTTTTTATTTACCAACGGTTGTTGTAATTAGACCTGGCGGGTTTTTCTTCCCTGGGTTTAGCTTTACTTGCCGTGATTGCCTTTCCATCTATGGAAGCACCGTTCATTTCCTGAATAGCTTTTTCAGCTTCAGTATCATCTGGCATGGTAATAAAGCCGAATCCCCTGCTGCGATTAGTGAATTTATCCATAATCACATTTGCGGAACTAACAGTGCCAAATTTGGAAAACTGGTTAGTGAGGTCCTCATTAACAACATAAGGACTTAGATTGGACACGTATATATCCATTTTGTACTATTTATTTATCAGTGAAAAATATCGATTGAGGTAATAATGCAGGTGGTAAAAAAGAAGGCTGTAAAGAAAACTAGCTTACTAATGCGTAAATCTCAATTGTAATCTTCTTAAAGGTATGGTTTAAATAGTTCTCTGCCTAATTTATTTATTTCAAGGGGTATTTAAAGGGGCATATAACGTTCTTTTTTCCCTGGCAATTCAAACATTTCCCCCCATATTTTTTTGAAATACAAGCTGTATTTAAATGTATGAGATAAGCCAGAATTCTGGTGCAGGCAGCGCCTCCGGTATTTGTTAATGCGGTGATACAGGTGCACCATTGTCTGGTGTAAAATTGAGTGCAGATTCATTCGTTGAAACTTCCTAATTTGAGCATAATAAACTTAATTCCATGCGGAAGCTAATTGAATTCCATATGGTTGTTCACCCGGTGATCGTAGGGGAGGGACGGCGCTTGTTTACTGAAATGTCCCTGCCTGAAGGTCTGGGTTTAAAACTGGTAGCATCGAATACGCTGAAGAGTGGGTGTGTGGCACTGCGATATGAAAGGATTTAAAATTAGGGTATACAGGAATTTCATGTTTAATAAAAGACAATTATGCCAATAAGTCATCGCTCCACATTATTAGTGTTTCTGCTATTTTTTTCCCAATTCAATACCTTTTATGGGCAAACATATCATTTGGATGTAACTCCGTCCAGGAGGATTGTGAATATCGTCAATTTTATCCGGTTGCTGGAACCCCGTGATCCTGCTATTACTGAAGACGTACTCTACCAGACGGTGGTAAAACAGGTTGCATTGATGAGACAATACCATCTCGGAGGCACCTTTCTACTTCAATACGATGCGCTGACAGATCCCCGCTATTACAATGATATATTGTTCGATCTGGGATATAGTGATCAGGCACATTTTAATAAAGATTTCAGGAAAATAGTAGGAGCATCTCCGGGTATGTATTTTAGTGAGATGGATCCTTTGGCGGAGAATTTCTTACATCTGATTTAAAGGATGGGATTTTGAATTTGTAGATTTAACAGGGCATAAAAACGATAATATATTGATTGTTTATCGTACTTTGAACACGTTGATAAGAATCATATAATTCCTGTAATTAAACGGTTCTGTTCGCATTCAGTCCTTACCGATTTTAAAAAATCAAGGTGGCTTTCATAGCAAACTTATATAAAGAAATAAATTTTAATGTATTACATTTGTTTAAATTGTAATAATCAATTCGACGGTCAGTGATAGCAAGCAATCCGGGCGCATTATATCAAGAAATAATTTATGGATACATACCTAAATGCGGTAATCATCGGTAGCGGCAGCTATATTCCAACTTTACGGATCTCAAATGATGATTTCTTACATCATATTTTTTACGACAAAGATGGTACAGCCTTGTCGAAGACAAATAAGGATATCATCCAGCAGTTCGGCAAAATTACCGGTATAAGAGAACGCCGATATGTTTCGGATGATCTGGTTGCTTCAGACATCGCAGGACTGGCTGCAGAAGATGCATTAAAATCATCTGGTATTGACCCGGAAAGCCTGGATTATATTATTGTTGCCCATAATTTTGGAGACATCAAGGCAGACAACAGGCGCAGTGATTTTGTCCCTGCGTTAGCATCAAGAGTCAAACATCATCTGGGGATTATTAATCCTCTTACAGTAGCTTATGATTTGACATGGGGGTGTGCCGGATGGCTTCAGGGTATCATTCAGGCTGACTTCTTTATAAAATCCGGAAGTGCAAAGCGTGTGATGGTGATCGGTGCAGAGACTTTATCCCGGATCTGCGATCCTCATGATAGGGATAGTATGATCTATTCGGATGGTGCGGGTGCTGTTATACTGGAAGCTCAGCATAGCACGCTTCAGGTTGGCATTCTTTCCCATGTGTCAAAATCTTATACAGATGATCTGGCTTACGTGTTGGGGATGGGACGCTCATACAATCCTGATTTTGAAGGTGATGCACTGTTTTTAAAAATGAACGGGCGTAAATTGTATGAAAATGTTTTGAAAACAGTTCCATTGACAATTAAAGATTGTCTTGAAAAAGCTTCGCTCTCGATTTCAGACATTGATAAGCTGCTCATTCACCAAGCTAATGAAAAAATGGATGAAGCAATCCTGAGGGAACTATTTAGCATATATGGAGAAGAACAGCAAATACCTGTTGACATTATGCCGATGACGATTTCATGGCTGGGCAATAGCTCTGTGGCAACTCTTCCTACACTTTTTGATTTGATGATTAAAGGTAAGTTTGATAATCAGGTGGTCACTAAAGGAACGAATATTGTATTTGCCTCAGTAGGTGCAGGCGTTAATATGAATGCTGTAGCATACCGTGTTCCTTATTAAGTGATGGACAGGATTACGTCAGCATAGTGGCATGACAGCATGGATTTGCAGCAAGGGGCATGAACGATGATTAATAAGGGGCTGTGACTTCAAAAGATGTGAGGCACAGAACCTGATCGATAAAAATTTGAAGGAATGGTGATGGTGCTGAAGGATTGGGAGAATTTAAATTATTATCAGGGGAGTGGGAACGGATTTTGTGAAGAAGATGACATAACTTTGATTTTTACAAATGAAAGTTATGAAAAGTGTTTCATTGAATGAACTTGATCAACGCTTCGCTTCCGGTTCTCCTCTGGAGTTAAGTGCCTTGTTGCCTCCGGGTATTCAGAATGAGATCGGCCACTTTAACGTGTTTAATTTGTCTAAAATCCGGCAGACTGTTCAGAACAGACCCACTGAACCTTATCAATGCCGCACTTACTATAAAGTCAGTTTATTACTGGGTCATTCAAAAATTGAATATCCTGATAACACTATCATACAGCTTTCGCAGCCTACCTTGGTCTTTACCACGCCTAAAAGTCCTGTAACGTGGTTGCCGCAGGAACGTCAGTCCGGGATGTTTTGTGTATTCACACCAGGGTTTCTTCATCCAACACGGAGTGGGGTAGTGCTGGATGAGCTGCCTATTTATAAATCGCCGGAACATCCTGTATTTCCGCTGCAGAAAGGGGATATAAAAAATGCAAAAGACATTTTTGAGAAGATGCAGACCACCATTGCTTCTACCTATGCATACAAATATGATCTGCTGCGAGCTTACACGCTTGAGCTCATTCACCTGGGCCAACAGTTACAGTCAAAAATAATGCTTCATCCCAATCACAGCAATTTTGCACGGACGACCTCCCTGTTTATTGAGTTGTTGGAAAGGCAATTTCCATTGGAAAATCCTAACCAGAAAGTAGAGCTCCGCGCTGCAAAAGATTATGCTGACAAACTATCCATACATGTTAATCATCTAAACAAAATATTGAAGGAAACCACTGGCCTCACGACATCTGCATTGATAGCAGGAAGAATTTTACAGGAAGCGCAGATCCTTTTGCGTCAGACAAACTGGACGATCGCTGAAATTGCAGATAGTTTGGGCTTTTCAGACTTTGCGCATTTTGCAAAATTCTTTAAGAATGAAACTTCTATTCCTCCCGGGGCATATCGCGCACAAACCAAAAGTTTGAATTATACATAAAATGGATTGGTGCTGCCATTGTACATATTTATCGTTTGGCGGAATTTTGTACTGTTTTTAAATCAAAAATAGTACAGCATATGAGCTCTTCAAAAATTGCATTAATAACTGGCGGCAGCCGTGGTATAGGCCAAAATATTGCAATAAGCCTGGCACAGAAAGGCAACGATATCATCATTACATATCTCAGCAACAAGGCGAGTGCAGAGGAAACTGTAGCAGCTATTCAGGCACTTGGGCGCAAGGCTGTAGCTCTGCAGGTCAACACATCGGACATAAAAAGTTTCGATGCTTTTGAGCAGCAGGTAAGCGAATCATTGAACACCACATTTGGAACGACCCGCTTCGACTTCCTGATCAATAATGCGGGCACAAGTCTTCAGGCGCCTGTTACAACTACAACTGAAAGCCAGTTTGATGAGATGATGAATATTCATCTGAAAGGGGTTTATTTCCTTACTCAAAAAATGTTACCGTTGTTGCAGGATGGTGGAAGGATTGTCAATATTTCATCTGCCGTATCGCGAATTTCTTATCCGGGAGTATCAGTGTATGGGATCATGAAGGGCGGAATGGATGTGTATACCCGATATCTGGCTGTAGAACTGGGCGCAAGGGGGATATCTGCAAATGTTGTGGCGCCTGGGGCCATCTTTGGTGGTGGTGCGATGGATGACAATCCTGGTATGCGCAAATTTGTGGAAGGAATAACGGCGCTGGGGCGTGTAGGGCTGCCTGATGATGTAGGTGGCGTGGTGGCTTTCCTTTGTAGTGATGATGCTAAGTGGGTGAATGGTCAGCGTATTGAAGTAACTGGTGGTGTGTCGTTGTAAATCTGGCAATACGTTTAAGCCTGAATACTGGTAAAAGAATCAGGGCGATCAATGGGTTTCATGAGAACAGGGGGTGGTAAACCGAGTCACCCCCTGTTCTGCGTGGCAGATCACAATAATTGCGGCTTCACAGACTGCCTTGTATTAATTCATCAGGGATTTCAAGACCTGCTTTTTCTGCCGCTGCAATATGTGCCTTTGCCTGATCCTTATCAATAAAGCCTTCTTCAAACAGGTATATTTGTGCCAGTTGAATATGGGCCCTGTCATAACCAGCCTCTATCGCTGTTTTAAAGTATCCTATTGCCGCTTTTATGTCTTTTGCTATACCTAATCCCTGCTGGTGAAAAATTCCCAGGTTAAACGCGCCAATTTCAGATGCATCTTTCTGGTAGTACCGGAGGGCGATTTCAAAATTTCCGTTTTCTTCATACAGGTATCCCAGCCAACCGTAATCCGGTTCTCCAAGTTTCTCTGCCTGGTGGTAGTGGTATAGTGCCTGCTCCGGGTCTGTATCATAAAGCAGAAATCCCAGGTTATTATGTGCCGCTGCCAGACCATCTTCCGCTGCCTGTTGCAATAGGTTAATGGCTTTTTCTATATCAGGGATCGTTCCTATGCCATTCTGATAACACAGGCTCAATCCATTGAGCGCATTTGTATTGCGGGCAGCAGCCCCCTTCCCATACCAGTAAAATGCTTTGTCATCATCTACATATCCCTCTATCATGTAATAAATATGCGCGAGGTTGTTCATCGCATAACCATATCCTTTTTCAGCAGCAAGCGTGTAGTGATAAATTGCTGACTGGTAATCCTGCCTGTTATAAGCATCTATGCCAATATTATACAATTCTTCAACCGGTGTGTAGACATCAATAACGGTTTCCTCATCAGGGGTTTTTGCATATGCCAGCAGCCTGTCACGCACTACCTTATCATAATAAAAACTGTAGCCATTACTTTCGGCATCCTGTTGTACCAGATCTTTATTTGCTCTTGATATCCCATATTTATCTATAAGATAAACTTCCTTCCCCTTGATAGCCCAGGCAAAGCCCTGTGGAGGGGCTTTACGTACAATCAGGTCGAACTGCTCACCATCTTCAGTAAGACAGTAAAAACCGTCTTTTAGTAGCATGAATACATTTTCATGCAACAGTTCTATTTTTTCATATTTGAAATCGATGATCACTGTTGCATCTTCCGCCAGTATACCCCAGTTTCCATTCTTTTGTGCAATGTATTGACCATTGTACCCGACTTTATTAATGTTTTCATATGTTGGTTCAACCACAACTTCTCCCGAAACGTTGATCAGTCCCAAAAGACCATTGCGCTGAACAATCGCCAGATAAGAATAATCAAAATCATAGGCCTCATCCCATTCCGGATGGACTATGACCTTGCCAGATCTGTGCACATAGCCATATTTCTGCGCCTTCATTACCACCGCAATATCCTGCTCACTGAATTCATAAAATTCATCAAATTGAGGAGGCAGCAATATTGCTCCTTCAGCACTCTTTAATCCCCATAATCCATTCTCATAGTAAATTTCTTCTTTTCCCGATTCTTCATGGATGTGTTTCCATCCATAATTATAGTCCCCGTAGTTCAGCAGTTCAGCAAATGAATGAAAAGCCATGCTTACATGCTTGAGCTTGTTGTAAGACAACAGGGATATGTCGTTGTTGTCCATGGCACTGGTGATCATTGCATTGTTATACGCAATATCTGCCAGCCAGATAGCCGCCTGTTCGTTATGGGGTGTCTCATCCATATTGAATACGTTCCGGGCATCCATGCTAAAATAAGGCTGTTCCAGGTCGTCGAGGTATTTAAATAGCTTATTTTTTGATGCTGTAAAGATGCTTTTATTGTTAATGAGAGACTTTGTAGCATCCAGAAAGTTGTAAAATCTTTTCAGGTTTTCGATACCTGGTTTGGCATCATAATATAAAATGTCATTTTCAATGAAGCCTCCACTTATTAACAAAGGTTGTAATAACAGTGGCATCTCATACTCCCATTCCATCATCATTATATCGTTCCTGTCTTTTCCTGAAGGGGAGTTGGTGTTACTTAAAAATACGCTGTGCGACATGGAGCAAAGGTAAGAATTCTTTACATGGGGCTATCATATAAGGTTAACAGCGGGAACGAACGGTTCCCGCTGTTAATTTAATATTTTTATCAGGTGTTAAATAACAAGACCTGGCAGGTCTGGAAAAGGCATCCTTAAAAGGAGGAGAAAGGGTAAGAGAACTAATGGATCATAAAGATCAGATCTTCATAATCATGCGCCCCTACGAAAACAGGAATTTCTGCCCAGGGAGCTTTTCCTTTGTTATCCTTAATGGTTTCAATCACGAGTTCCTGCACCCGGAGTATGACGAGATATTCCTGGAATTCGCATGCCTGCCGCAATTGATCGTTGCGGTAGCCTTCGGTTTCCATGTACTTTTTGTTGGCTTCCTGCAGTGGTTCAAAGCCTGTGATGGTAAGGGTTTTGGGGGCTTCTCCACTGAAATCTGCCAGCCAGTCGGGGGTGTCGCGGTTCATAAGTGACTCGTAAGCCAGTAAATGCAGGAACCACTGGTCGTATTGTGTGGTAAAACTATTCATTTCCAGGTATAGGGCCTTGATGTCCAGTTCTTCGTCTTCCGTCAGGATGGTATAAACATAGTTGAAATATGCTGTCAATGGTTTTTTTAGATGTAGCAGGTCTTTGCCGATCACGTAATGGAAGTCGGTTGGTGAAAGTTTGCCGAGCGTTGTTTCCGTTTCCCGGATCGCAGTTTCAATTTGTCCTGCCTGGATAAGGTCCTGAATTTGTAGCATGGTACAAAGTAACGTCATATCTGGTAAATGGGGGGATTTTTTCCCGGCTGTTTTGGTAATTAGAAGTTATGGAGGGGGTAATGTATTAATGATAAATATTATTTAACCAGTGGAGTCCAATGCTATGGCTTTTACTAATGAGCAAATAGAATGGACAATATTAGGTAGGAAGTCTGATTGTACAAATATCGAGCTATTAAGAAATGACCCTGGTTATCTCACGAACCAATGTGGATTTTTTTTCATCAGAAGGAAAGGTGAGAGCCGGTTTATTAGATACACTATTGCACAGAGATAAGGCATTTATTGTGATGGGCGCTTATGGGCGAGATATGATTTCTACCCTATTTAAGGCAAGCCGGGGTGAATCTGTACTGAAGGTAATTACTCAGGCAGTTTTCATCGCTCACATTTAGATATGAATATTATGAGAAATTTTTGTTTATAACTGATGCTATCCATAATGGGAGCATTTGGCAGAAGCCTGTTTTCATCAGTTATTTCCTTAAAATTTCGCTATTTTATCGCACCAGATCAACTCATTTTTTCTGTCATAAAAACAGGTTTTTAGATGTGTTCACCTGGATGTGTAATAAATATCGCCCCGTTCAGTTTTCTTATGATGTTTTCTGCACTGCTGTGGTTGAAAAAACGTGAAATTCCGTTTCTTCCATAAGCGCCAAATGTGCTTATCAGCTCAGGTCTTGAATGAAGATATGATTGCAGCGTATGGCCTACAGCACCGGAGAGTATTATTTGCCTGGAATGTGCTTTGTAAGATTTGAGGTATTCCTGTAACTGGCTTTCGTAGGGGATTTTTTGATTATTATGTTCATATTCGTAAACAATCTCACAGTTCTTCTCAATGAGGTGTGGGAAGATGGCGGCAAAAGCTCTTATAGCATACATAGATGAATAAGTACCATTGTAGCAGCATGCAACCCCAATTACAGACGGTGGAATATCAGGTAATACGATTATGGGGCATTGTGCCTGTGTAAGTATGTTTTTTACAAAAACTGTAGGGTTTCCGTCATATATAACCGGAAAAGAAAGCTCCCTGCCGATAATGAGCAGGTCAGCAAAGCGGCTTTCCAGGATGACACTGTCTGCCGCTATGCCCATAATGTTTTTAATGGTGCATGGAATGTTTTTTTCTTCGCATGTCTTCTTCAATTTTGTTGTATTGTCCTGAATCAACTGTTGTTTTTCTTTTTCAGACTTGTACAGGACATCATAATATTTTCCTGCAAAGGCTTCAATACCACCTGTGGTCAGCAGGGAATTAATATTGGCAGTATCTTCTATCATCAGAATTGTAAGGTCATTTTCTACCATGTTTAAAATATTTGTAATTGCAATCAGCTGTTCTTCCTTATAGTTTACAGCATCAATTACAGCGATCGTCTTTTTCATGATTTTATTTTTTTAGGTGAGGAGCTATGCCCATTTAACATATGGCATATCTGTTTTGTAAATCATTGAATGGTATCTTGCATAGATTCTGAATGCGAATTTGTATTCACCTGAATATTGTAATAATACTTCGGCATTGAACGTTGATTCATTGTTCTGCTGATGGCACAACTGGAGTGTTTTCCTGAACAGCATGTCTGTGTCAGGATGTTTAAGTGTAAATAAGATCTCTGCGCCAATATCGTCTGATTTTAATATGCCTGTATCAATGGTAATGGAGGTGTGTAATTGTTCACCTGCTTTTCCTGAAAGAACCTGTTGTTTATCTGGTATTACTTTTACAATTTTAATGCTATCCCATCCATTCCGTATTTTATCTTTCCATTCTGCAAGGTGTTTTACCAGTTGGTAATTGTTCATGCGGAGGACAATGGTGTGGTCTTTCAATTTTTTATAGATATAATTATATTTTGACAGCATAGTAGTCATGGATATAGCCTGCCCTGATCTGGTCATACTGTTTTTTATCATGGCTACCCAATTTACTGGTATGCCATTTTCATTCCTTTTATAATAGAGCGGAATGATCTCGTGTTGAAGCATGTTGTATATTTCTTCAGCATCCAATGAATCCTGTATTTCCTGATTTGTTGCGTCTTCTTTTAATGCCCAGCCACAGTCTCCGGCATATTGTTCTGCCCACCAGCCATCACGGGTACTAAAATTCAATACGCCATTGATGAGGGCCTTCATGCCACTGGTACCGGAAGCTTCTTTGCCTCTGACAGGAAAGTTTAGCCACAGGTCAACTCCTTGTACAAGCATACGTGCAATGTCCATATCGTAGTCTTCAAGGAAAATTATATGTGGATCACTGGTATTGGTATAAATATGTTGTAGCATACGGAGACCATCTGTGTCTGCAGGATGTGCCTTACCTGAAAAAATTATTACTACTGGTTGCCGGGTATTTGAAATAATTTGTCTGAGCCTGTCCATGTTCTGAAATAAGATATCAGATCGTTTATAACCGGTTATGCGTCTGGCGAAGCCAATGCATAATGTGTCGGGTTGCAGCAGTTCTGTGATGGCATTAGTTTTCTCCTGTGACTGATGGTGTCTGGATTGTTGTTTATCCAGCAGGGATCTTAATGATTGAACGAATTGTTTTTTAGCATTGAGTCTGAGTGCCCAGATCCGGTCATCCTGAATAGTAAGTATTTTCCCCCATGGTCCATTGCCTGTTTTGATGTCAATGCCGCATTCCTGTAGTAGGTGTTGCCATTGTTCTGCTGCCCAGGTAGGTATATGAATACCATTCGTGATGTATGTAAGTGGTAGTTCATCAGGCTGGATATCTTTCCATACAGCATGGAGCAGACCGGCTGTGACATATTGATGTATACGGCTTACTGCATTAATTTCCTGTGCAGTTCTGGCTGCCAACGTGAACATTGAAAATTCTTCGTTGTCGTTTGAAGGGTTTGTTTTTCCCAATTTCATGAACTGTTGCCAGCTGATAAAATAGTTCTCTTGCAGACCTGAAAAGTATTTATGCAATAGTGGTTCGCTATATGTATCAATTGATGCTGCCATAGAGGTATGCGTAGTAAATAACTGGGAAGCTTTTACTATTTCGAAAGCTTCTTCAAAGGAAAGGTGGTTGTCTTTTATTACATTACTGATACGTTCCAATGCAATAAAAGCAGCATGCCCTTCATTGCAGTGGTATACATCAATTGGGAGACCCAGCGCCCGGATTAACAATACACCTCCGATGCCTAATATTATTTCCTGTTGCAGGCGTTGTTCTTTATCTGAAGGGTAAAGCCGGGAGGTAATAAGCCTGTCCTGTTCATTATTTGTAATAACATCCGTATCCAGCAGGAATAGCGATGTTTTATTTATTTGTATCTTCCATGCCTTTACGTGTATTGGCCTTCCGGGAAAGGTTATAAGTAATTGCAATGGTTGGTTATCACTGTTTTTTACTTCTTCAAGTGGATGTTTGGCAGGGTCTTGTTGGTCATTAATTGCAGACTGTATGCCGGTATCGGATAATTGTTGTCTGAAAAATCCTTCCCTGTAAAACAGTCCTATTGCCATAAGTCTTACATTCATATCACTGGCGGTCTTTAAATAATCTCCCGCCAGTATGCCCAGCCCACCTGAATAAATTCTAAAGGAAGATTCAATGCCATATTCCATACAGAAGTAGGCAACAGTAAGGTCGTCGTCGCAGTTATCATAGCCGGATAACCGGCAGGTATTCAACGCAGGTGCTGGTGTATTCGAAATATGAATTTCTCTCCATGCAGGGACTGATTCCTGAAAGGAAGAAACATCTGCGGGTAACGTGCGGGGTTTGTTTCTAAATAAGTCTTCTCTTTGCTGGCTTTCCTCCAGGGCAAGATGATATGCCTGAAAGTAATGTTCAAGTAGCGCGGGCCATTGATAATATTTACTGAGCTGCAATGCGCTTTTACTCAACTCAACCCTAAGTGGGAGAGGTGTGCCTGCGAACTGACTGATATATCCGGCCAGCTGGTCTGTAGCAACATCATCGCTGATATGTTTTCTTGGCAGAATAAAAAGGCCTTTTCTTTCACCAGGGTTCAGCTGGTTGACTGACTGACCAAAGCCAGACAGATCTGTGGTGACGGTTGGTATTCCGTAAGCCAGGCTTTCCAATGGGGTATATCCCCATGGTTCATAGAAGGAGGGGAATATAGCGAGATCAAACCCTTGCAGGAGGTCATAATAATGCATATTGAATACACCGTCATTACCATCCAGGTAAACAGGGGCATAGATAATGCTGATATTTGAATGGTCAGGTATATTCAGATTGTTTTGACGCAGCAGTTGACATATGTCATCTCTTTCCGGTGCATATGGATGATGGGTTGCTACTTTTAATGTCGTATCCTTTGTTTGTTCATTTAGCGGCACATGGGCTGCAGGGATAAAAAGGAATGCTATTATTTTGAGTGGAAGTGGTTGTTTTTTTAGCGTGCCTATTGCATTTATGAAGAGGTCAATACCTTTATTATGAAATTCATACCGGCCACTTTTAATGATGAGCAGGGTATTGTCAGGCAAAGTTTCCTTTAGTATATCAGCTGCGACTGATAAGAGCTTATGACGTGAAATGGTTTTTTGATTTTCGGCTATGGGTAATACCTGAAAACCATTGGGTGTAATGATATCTGGTGTTTTGCCAAGGAAATAGGTGCATTCGCTGGCAGTGATATCACTTACGCAGCAAAAGCAATCGGCAGTGTTGGCGGCTGTTTTTTCAAGAGAATGTTTGGCGGTCACCTGGTATGTTGCAGCCTGTTCATCAGGTATGATCTGATTTATTGAGGCATACATTGGAATTCCGCTGCCGGACAAGGTTCTGCCCAGTACGGTAGCATGGGTGGTGAAAATTGTGGCTATCTGCGGAATGTTTTTTTCAAGATATAAAATACCTGCGCCGGTCATCCATTCATGAAATTGCGCCACTATTTTATCAGTAGCATTAAGGTGTAACTGGTAGTAACTGGCTATAACATTTCCGGCTGCGTAACCAAACAATGCGGGATCTATGTAGTCCCATTTTCCTGTGATGGAGTCGAGCCTGTATTTTTCCCATAACGCTCCAAAAATTTCATTTTTTTTATCGTAGAAGGTGGTGAAATCTATAAGGATAACCAGTGGAGATCCTGCTATATCCCATCGTCCGGTTTTTATTTTAAGCCCTTCTGTGGCGGCTTTTTCACTCCATACCTTAAACAGGTTTTTATCTTCAATAAAGCCGGTATTTTGTCCATCTCGTTTTAGGAGATCAGGACCTATGAAAATATAATGGTCGCCCAGTTTTTGTTGTAAGAAGGATGCTTTTGTGCTGATCACTGTATAAATACCACCTACCTTATTGCATACTTCCCAGCTTATCTCAAAAAGATAATCCGGGAATAGGAGGGGTGTTTGGGGAGGTTGCATAAGTTTTGTACATATGTGTACTCTAAGTTATAACTTATTATCCGTGTAAAAGTTGATGATGGTTAGCTGATGGTGATCATTTTGTTGTTAATAGTCATCTTTTATAATGATGATCATTATCATTTTAGTGAATGATCAGGTGTAATTTAGGAGTAGATAATGAACGCATAGGAAAGGGAATAGTTACCTTATCAGCACATATTATATGTTGAGTCTGGCTTTAGGGTGGGTGGTATGAGTGAAATTATAATTGTTATTGAGCGAAGGCATCATTATGGTGGTGGGCTGTGGCATTAATTGATAATCCGGGTGAGTTTTTCAGGTGCAAGCAGGAATAGATCACTACCTTTCATTTCAATCAGCTTTTCTTTTTCAAAATCACCCAGGGTTCTGATAAAAGATTCCTTTGCAACACCTGCAACTGCGGCCATGTTTATGCGGCTGATAGAGATGGGTATTAAATGGTCGCCATCGGGATTAAATTTTTTGTACATAGCAAGCAGGGCTTCAGCGGTTTTTTTCCTGAGGGAGTTATAGGCGATTCCTAAGAGTTGTATTTCTTTTTCCTTAATGTCTTTTGCTAATAACCAGATGAATTGTTGTGTTAATTGAGGGTAGGTATTGAGGATTGTGTAAAAATCATCTGCTGGTATAACAGCGATTTCAGTTACTTCCATAGAGGCGGCAGAATCTTTGTATTGTTCGTGACCCAGGAGGGAGCAGTACCCTAAAAAGTCGCCTTCGTTGTATAGCCCGGTTATGAGTTCTTTTCCATCATCATTGGATTTGAAGCTTTTTACTTTTCCTGTTATAATGAAGTACAAGGCAGCAGGTCTTTTACTTTCTTCATAAATAGTTTGTTTGTTTTTGTATTTATGAATGTTGCGGTCTTTTACAAGGAGCGAAATAATTTCTTCAGTGGTTAATATTTTTTCTTTTTGGATGATAGGGTGAATCTTGTTCTTATTCAATTGACATTCAATGGAAGTTAGTAATTCTCCGGGGTCAAAGGGTTTTATAATATAATCATCAGCACCCAGATCCATTCCTTTTCTTATATCATTTCTTTCTGATCTGGCTGTAAGGATTATAAAAGGGATCTGGTGAGGAAGTTTCCTTGCATTCAGGAGTTGTAGCACACCATATCCATCCAGGATGGGTATGGTTAGATCGCATAATATAAGATCGGGATTGTGTGTTTCTGCCAGTAATATACCTTTTTTCCCATTTTCTGCTTCAATTACATCGTATTTGGCTAATTGCAGTATTTCGGTAATATTTTCTCTTATTTCAGTATTGTCTTCAATAATGAGTATAGTCGCCATTAGTAATGGATTAATTTCATTAACAATAAAAGCGGTCTAATATATTCACCATCTGCATGTAATAGGTAAATACTATCGTTGAAATGGCCTCCTGTTATAATATATCTGCAGATGTAATTTCTATTATTAAATCCTGAAAGGTCTGAGAGGAATGAATTTCATATTTGCGCTTATATGAAACATGGATTAAGCGGATCATTGAAGAACTAAGATAATCATAATTAATCAGATTATCAATTAATTATGAATTTAATTCGGCATCTTAAATCCGTGATAAGATTGAAAATTTTTAGGAATACATATTTATATATTATTATTTTTTTGGGGAGTAAGGAATTACCTTAATATTTTATTATCAATTTATAGAATGATGCTGATCATTTTTTTGAGATTAATTGGCTGTCAATACCAGTAGGTTTGTTGTTATACCGGATCGTCAAAAATAATTTTGTATGGATAATAATAGTGAATTTGGGATTAAATTCTGGAGTCTTACAAAAGAGGAAGTATTTAAATTGGTATCTGGAGGAGAAGATGGGCTTAATGATGAGCAGGTTGCTCAGCGTTTAGAAAAGTATGGGGCTAACAGTTTAAGGGAAACCAGTCAGAAAACTTCTTTTCTATTGTTTCTATCTCAATTTAAAAGTCCAATTACGATCCTTCTTATTGTGGCCGCGTTACTATCATTGTTTTTGGGAGATGTGGTAAATACAATTATTATATTGATCATTTTATGTATCAGTAGTATATTAAGTTTTTGGCAGGAAAACGCAGCGGTAAATGCAGCAAAGGAATTATTAAAGATGGTGCACCTGAATTGCACAATATTAAGGAACAGACAGAAGCGTGATGTGCCAATAGAGAATGTTGTTCCCGGGGATATTATATATTTAACAGCAGGAGATATTATTCCTGGAGATAGCAAAATAATCGAATCGCAGGAACTATTTGTAGATGAGGCTGCGTTTACTGGTGAAACCTATCCTGTTGAAAAGACTTGCGGGATATTACCGTTGGATACTCCATTGTCTCAAAGAAGCAATACATTGTTAATGGGAGCGCATATAATTAGTGGGAAAGCGACTGCAATTGTTGTTAAAACGGGTAGGCAGACTGAGTTTGGTAAAATTGCCGCGGGTTTATTACAAAGAGCTCCTGAGACTGATTTTGAAAGGGGGATCCGCAAGTTTAGTTATTTACTGATGGAAATAACACTGCTATTAATATTAACTATTTTTGCTATTAATGTTTTTCTACACAGGGATGTACTTGACTCTCTATTGTTTTCCCTGGCCCTTGCTGTAGGGTTGACACCACAACTGCTTCCTACCATAATCAGTGTTAACTTATCAGCGGGTGCGAAGAGAATGGCCACTAAAAAGGTAATTGTTAAGCGATTGTCTTCAATAGAAAATATGGGTAGTATGGACATTCTTTGTTCTGATAAATCCGGGACAGTTACTGAGGGACATGTTAACTTAAAGGATACATTGGATAGTGCTGGTGTACATAGCGAAAAAGTATTAGAATATGCCTGGTTGAATGCATCAATGCAGCAAGGGTTCCGGAACCCTATTGATGAGTCAATTTGTAAGGCATGGCATGGCGTAAATACTGGTTTTGCCGTAATATCAGAAATTCCTTATGATTTTATCAGAAAGCGATTAACAATACAGGTGGCGCGTGAAGGAGAAAACCTGGTGATAACCAAAGGTGCTTTAACTGTTATGGTATCTATATGCAGTCAGGTTGAGAGGAAAGATGGCACATTATTATCCATGAAGGAAAGTCAACCTGCTATTCTACAGCAATACGAGCAATTTAGCAGGTTGGGATTCCGTACACTGGGGCTCGCTTATAAACGGCTGAATGTGGGGGAACCCTTTACAAAGGCGGAAGAAAATGATATGATCTTTCTAGGATTTATTTTATTATTTGATCCACCTAAGGAGAATGTGTCGGTTTTGATCGGACAGTTAAATAAATTGGGTGTCAGGCTCAAAATTATTACCGGGGATAATGCACTGGTTGCAAATAGTCTGGCGATAGAAATTGGTATTGTGGATCCTAAAATTGTCACCGGTGCCCAATTACAAAAAATGAGTAATGCTGCATTATTACATGAGGCACCATTAGTAGATATTTTTGCGGAGGTTGAGCCAAATCAGAAAGAAAGAATTGTACTTAATCTGAAAAAGGCGGGACATGTGGTAGGCTTTGTTGGAGATGGAATAAATGATGCGTCAGCTTTGCATGCCGCGGATGTTGGAATTTCGGTTGACACCGCGGTAGATGTAGCGAGAGAAGCTGCTGATATCGTATTATTAAGCAAAGGGCTGGATGTATTGACAGAAGGTATAATTGAAGGCAGGAAGACCTTTGCTAATACGATGAAGTATATTTTTATGGCTACAAGTGCCAATTTTGGGAATATGTTTAGTATGGCAGGTGCTTCTATATTTTTGAATTTTCTACCGTTGTTACCTAAGCAGATCCTGCTTACCAATTTATTGACAGATTTACCGGAGATGACGATATCACTTGATAAAGTAGATGATTTTGTTATAAAGTCGCCGCAGCATTGGGATTTAAATTTTATCAAGCGATTTATGATTTTTTTTGGCTTGCTCAGTTCTGTTTTTGATTATATTACGTTTGGTATTTTATTGAATGTATTGCATGCTGACGAAAAGCAATTTCAGACAGGTTGGTTCATTGAATCAGTTATTTCTGCTTCGTTAATAGTATTGGTTGTGCGTACGCCGTTACCATTTTTCAAAAGTTTACCTGGAAGGTATTTAGCTATAGCTACGGGTTTTATTGTTTTATTTGTATTGGTTTTCCCGTTCACGCATATTGCTTTCTGGATGGGGTTTGAAAAATTGTCAATTGGTTATTATGGTTGGATGTTGTTAGTTATTTTGGGGTATATAATGTCAGCTGAATTGTTGAAGAAGTGGTTTTACAGGAAGGTGATGAATAAGTATTATTGATGTTCTGCACCTATGGAACATATACCTTTGATTTCAATGCCAGCTGCACTTTCTTTGGCAGATTTGATAATAAATGATAACCGGTTGAATCTTCAATCGCTTTCACAGAGGTAATATATTTCCTCCAGCTGTTATCAATCGATTTATCATTATTCGGTGTATCGATAGCTACGATAGTAACATTGCTGTTACAGAGACGTTCCAGGTCATTATCACCGGCAGGAATAACCACTACCACTTTCCAGATGCGGGTAGGTACTGTCACCTTCCCCTGATCGATTGTTTTCACCTTGCCCTTTGATCCGGTCCCACCAGTGCCATAGCTTCCCATAATGATATAGCATTCATTGCCGTGGCTCACGAGTGTGTTTCTTGTATATTCCTCAAAGCCAGCCCATGTACGCTTGTTGTTCCTGGGCGCCTGTGGAATCATATTACTCATAAGAAAGGTAGATTCGTTAGCGCTGGTATTATTGGTACGGTCACCGGAAGGACAGTTATGTCCGCGGTCGAAACCAGAGCTGATATAGTCGGTGCCTTCTACATGATAAAAGTTGCGTGGTAACTCAGGATCTTCTCTGAAGTTATCAGTTCTGTAAGTTTTGCCAAGATCATTGGCATCCAGATGCCAGCTTACCCAGTTAGGAGTACCGCGCTGACTGTTGTAAGACGCAACATAATAGGTTCTGTCTATAAGATAATTGTTGACAAGCACCATACATGGCTGTGCATCAGACGGATTGCCCAATAATAGGTGATTGTTATCGCTGGTGTTCTTTACGTGTGTATCACAATTTTCGGATGATGAAGGTACAATTGTCCGGGAGGCGGTTGTACCCTGAGATGACTTTGTGGTATTGTGGGAAGATTTTGTTGTATTGGTTTTTTTAGGCTTATCCGGCGTCTTATTTCCTGATGATTCTCTCAGCCTTACACAAGTTATAAATACTATCAGCGCCACTGTAACGGCGAGGGATAATAATTTTTTTTCTTTCATTAGTTGGCTTGTATTAGAAATTTGAATGATGGTATGTGATGTGAAATGCCAGTTGCTGTCCTTAGGATAGACGAGGATATGGCGTCAATATGGTCTGATGGTAATTCCTTTTTGTGGCATATTATTCTTTAGTGTTCACTTCTTTGGTACAAAGAAAGTTTAATCGTATAAGTTAATTTCGGGCTGCAATATGCGATAATTTCTGCGAATAAACATTTCCTTTTTAAGAATATGATTATATTCCCTTTGCTGGCATTGGTATTGGTTCCTTGCGA
This sequence comes from [Flexibacter] sp. ATCC 35208, assembly GCF_001975825.1. GTDB lineage: Bacteria > Bacteroidota > Bacteroidia > Chitinophagales > Chitinophagaceae > Chitinophaga. The sequence goes on along the minus strand of NZ_MTKN01000052.1, from coordinate 12,167 downwards.
ATATAAGCCCATGGAACCAGCTACAGTCTACCATTTGTATGTTCCTCTTGGAGCAATGCCATAGATCCATCCCCCTTCAATTAGCCAGTTATCCGTCTTCAGGCTTGTATATATTCCTTCAACAGTTGTTGGCTGCATTCTGTTATCCTGCATGTTGACAAAACAGGTATTGAGTAATCACATAAGAAGATTAATACTATTGAAGATCGAATAGATGTAAAAATCCCGTTGAATTGCAGGCAACAAAAAAAGGGTATTCTCCGTAAGAATACCCCTTCCTTTTATTCTCAGAAATGGTTGAGATTATTGCTGCTCAACCGGATTATTATCCTGTATCCATTTGTTCATGCCTTCTGAAAAATTCAGTACATTTTTAAATCCTTCCCTTGCCAATAATGAATAAGCGATTGTAGAGCGGTCGCCGCTCTGGCAATGAATCACAACTTTTTTTTCCCTGCTGATCTTATTCATATTTTCAGGCAGGTGGCCGATAAATAAGTTATTCGCTTTGCTGATGTGTCCGGACTTGTATTCTGTCGCACCACGCAGGTCTACTATCTGAATATCATTATTAGAATAAAGTTCCTTAAACTCATTAATGGAGATCACGGTTTCCTGTTCTGGTACACCTCCGGCATTTACCCATTCATTTATGTCCGGAATATAGCCGTAAATGTTGTCCAGGCCAATTCGCATTAATTTTCTGGTCAGATCATCCAGTTCATTGGGATTAGCTATTAACATAAAAGGTGTATCATAATCCAGGAACCAACCAGCCCATGTATTAAAGGAGTTATTTGCCTGGATATTGATACTGCCGGGAATATATCCGGTGGCAAATATGCTTTTGTCTCGTGTATCGATCAGTTTGTAACCTTTCTTTAATGCAGATAATAGTTCGTTGTTGTCGAGCGCTTTAATGATGGGGACCTCTGTCAGCAATGGGCGGTTTAGCTTATTGAGCTGTTTCATCTTTGCAAAATATTTTGGTGGTTCCGGTTGATCTGCCAGCAGGTATTTTACAAAACCTTCTTCATCTTGTTGGAATTGGAAGGCCCAGTTTCTTATCATTTCATAGCCTGTAGTAGTAGAAGGTACAGAACCAATGGCTTTCCCACAGGCAGAGCCGGCACCATGTGCAGGCCAGACCTGTACATAGGGTGGTAATGCAGCAAATTTTTTCAGCGAGATAAACAGTTGATGAGCGCCGATTTCCTGGGTGCCTATCAGACCAGCAGCTTTTTCGAGCAGATCTGGTCTGCCTATATCTCCTACAAAAACTAAGTCACCAGTGAATAGCATTATTGGCGCATCGCTTGCTGGTTTGTCAGTCAATAAAAAACAGATGCTTTCAGGTGTATGTCCGGGAGTATGTAGAACCTCAAATTTAAGATTGCCCAATTCTATGATGCTACCATTTTTTACGCCTGTATGATCAAATTCATATTGCCAATCCGGGCCTCCTTCATCTGACAGGAACATTTGAGCACCTGTCAGTGATGCCAGTTCACGGGATCCCGAGAGAAAATCAGCGTGAATATGCGTTTCAAGGATATGGGTAATATTCATCTTTTGCTGTTGTGCAATTTCCAGGTAAGTATCCACATCCCTTTTAGGATCTATTACAGCAGCTATACCAACTTTCTGACATCCAATAAAGTAACTGCTCTGAGCCAGGCTTTTATCATAAATGTGCTGAAAATACATGGTGTTTAGTTTTTCTTTTTAATGCAAAAATGTATCCTGTTTTTACATTCAGTGATTAGTTTAGACGATCTGATCATTTGTGCTTTCCTCTGCAGGATAGTACTTACGTTGGGATCTAGTCTGAGCAAGGATCACCCAATAAAGAAAGAGGCTGCCTCCCTTTTGAGACAGCCTTTTCCTTTTAATCTTTTAACCCGAGTTTCGCTTTTACCTCGGCATAATCGGACCAGTTTACCGAAGCCGCCGATCTTGCCTCAGTATTGCCGGGCACGATCATGTACCGGTATTGTTGATACTTCTTACCATCATTGGCCAATGTGGTACCCACGTTCGCATTGGAATACAACTGAATCTTCTGTGTGTAAGCTGTGACGTCGATGTAAATACCTGATCTGGCATTATAAGGCAACGGAAAAATGACAGGATCACTTGCATCATTAGTGTTGACGTATACTTTTACATCTGCGGTACTCAGCAGTGCCTGGGTGAGTTTTGGTGCCTCAATAATGGCATAGAAGCCTATCGTATCAATACTACCGTTAGCATTATGTATGGTGTCGGGCTTATACGTCACATCCAGCCATTCGGAATAAATCACAGTGCCGGAGGAGCTATCACCAGCGGGTCCAGCAGGGCCAGCAGGACCTGTAGCGCCATCTTTACCGCAGGATATCATGAAGATAACAAACATTAGTCCGGACAGTACGGATAATAGGGGAATTAGACTACGTCTTTTCATATATAAGTTAGTGTTAGGGGCATGAAGGTTAAGGATTTCACACCTGATTTTGATTTATGGGGAGCCAAGGTACCAATTTTTCTTAATACTATCAGCAGATCAGTTACTCCTGACTTTGTTGCGTTTTTGTTTAATGCCCTTGTCTATTTATTTATCCTTAAGAGCGGAATTAATAGTGTCAATTAGTTGCTGTCATCTATTCTTTATCGAATTTCTCAAAGGTGGTTGGATCAGTATCATCTAACCTGGATGCGTAGTTAAGACAGTTCTCTAAAATGTGCATAGGAAATTGGTTTAGGGTTCATAGGGGGAATTGTGCCACCATTTGATAGCGATGAAAGATGCTGCAATTCTGCATGTGGATAGAACAGATAAAAATGGTATTCGTGGGAATAAAAAAACCTTACAAATCGATTGTTTATAAAGCTTTTAGTGGTCGCTGCCGGTAAGTTTTCAAATCAAATATTATTGATTATTGACAGATTGTCTCAAGTCGATCGATAATTATAAAATTTCAAGCCAGGAGATAGAAGATTTGTGGCTTATTTTTAAACTTAAACCATTAATAATCAAAACGGAATGATCATGACAATTGACAAAGTATTCATCACAATCTAAATTGTTTTACACGTTACTTAATTTTTAACTGGTATCGACTCAATAATAAATTTGTAACCCCTGCCGGGTACATTAATAAATTTAATGGAGTGATCGTCGGTTAATTTCTTACGTAATTTTGACACCAATACATCAACATTTCTACTGATGACCACCAGGCCTTTGTCTTCCCAAATCTCTTTCATCAGTTTTTCCCTTTCTACGACCTGATATATATTTTCTGCAAATATTTTTAGTGCTTTTGTTTCTTTTTCCGAAAGCGTAATACTTTTATCCTCAGTTTTCAGCACATTATTATCTGCGTAGAATCTAAAGCTTCCTAATTGCAGGTAATCATTATTATCGGGGATTGATACTTTCGCCTCTTCTTTCCGGAACTTATTTTTTACATAAAATCCAACAACACTCAAAGAATCATTTCCAGTCATGAAGATCATCTATAATCTTGCTTTCCTGCTCTTTTTTCAATTCCTCTTTTCCTATAATCAGGCACCTGAAATTCCACAGGCATCCTTTATCGCGAATAATCTCCAAAATCAAAAAGCAGATACCACCGGAACTGCAAAGATCGTTTTTAAATCTACAGATGGCGGACAAACCTGGCAGGACATCAGCAAAGGGCTGCCCGAAAATTTGCGGGGAGATAGTATCCAGGGAAATAGTTTCTTTGCAAATGATAAAGGGCTGTTTTTAAGAGTTGGAAACGGACTCTATCACAGTGCACCAAATGCCACAGCTCCTTTTTGGACCAAAGAGATTTTCCCTGACGAACATAGCAGCATTGCCCCCGGTAAGTCCTGGATATTTGCCTTCAATTACTGGGGGGTAAATTTGAAAAAAACAAACGGAACGAGTGTATGGTCGCCGATATTCGAAAATTTTCAGGAGCCACGAATACGCAGCGTTTTTGAGACTGCCGGAGGTACAATTTTCATCGGCACCGACAGCGGCTTTTTTAAAACTGCTAACAATGGAAAAACCTGGAAACATGTCCATACCGGAGGCTTGGTAGGGAATTTGGCAGAGTCGAATGGCGTACTGGTGGCGATCAGTATGAGAAGGATAATAAGATCGACCGATAATGGCGAAAACTGGGCGGTGGTGAGCAGTGAGGGTGGTGTGGCTTTCGATGTAAAACAGATCAAAGGTGGATTCGCTCCTATCACTTCTAGTTCAGAGTCTAATACCAGGGGGCTAAGGACATCCTACGACGATTACTTCCTTCTGTAGAAGATAAGGTCTTTAATTTATTAGTTTCAGGCAACGTGATCTATGTCATACCCAGTAAAGGTGGATGTTGAAAACTCAGATTAACATTCATGAATTTCATGTCTGCCGGGGGGCTTGCCATTGATATTTTCGTATAGCTAAACTCTTGCAGGCAACTTTCATCTGCTTGCGCAGCAGTTGCTACAAGGTACCCGAATAAAATCAGGCAAAAATTACTATTGACAGCCTCTTTTAATTTACCCGAAAATCTTCAAACAACACTGAAAATGATTCCTTACCCGGTGCAGCGGCCACAAGCCCTACCCGGACTATTCCTCCCGGCGGAAAATAAGCCAGCCGCAACATCTCATATCTTTCTCCATCAAATGAATAACTGATCTCCACATAATCACCCTTTCGCAACAAATTTAGCCAGAGCGCATCCGGACTATCATTCCTGGGTACCACAGACCAGTCAGATACCTCCCGTGTGACTACAGCACTTACGTTTTGCACCCCGTCCACATACTCTATGCCGGTCTTGATCCAGTTCTTTTCATCAAGCCGCACCATCAAGCCTGCCTGATGAAAAAGCTCCCGATATTGCCCTCTCACCTTCACACTGGCTACAAAATCACCTTCCCGCTCCACGTAATAAAACGGCCCATTATCACGTATAAAACCGTAATGCGTGACACGCCAGAAGTCTGTATCAGCATCTACTGTCATCGACAGCTGCTGATTATCACCAGCCCATTGGGCCGGTTCATTCATCCATTTCATATTGTTATTGTTTTGTATCAATACCATGTGTCAGCCAGATAGTGCAGCTGGCAAACAAAGCAATTAAACCAAATGACCATCGCAAATCCAGAGCTTCTGCTATAAAACCGATCATCGGAGGACCAATCAGGAATCCAAGGAACCCTACGGTGGACACCGCAGCTATTGCCATGCCCGGCGGTAACGTGTCTGACTTACCTGCCAATGCCAATACCAATGGCACAATAGACGAAACGCCAATCCCTACCAACAGGAAACCCAGCGTAGCCGTCATGATATGCGGGAAGAAAATAGCGATTAATAACCCTGTACTACTGATCATACCAGCATATGTCAGCACATGCTTCACACCCAGGCGTGTCACTACCTTATCCGCTACAAATCGACCACCGGCCATCGTACTCATAAAAGCGATATACCCCACCGTTGTCAATGCCTCAGGCACCTGCACCACTTTCTGGAAATATACCCCGCTCCAGTCAAGCATAGTCCCCTCTGTGACCAGGCTGGCAAACGCGATCAATCCCAGCTGCATGATCTTCCTATCCGGCATGGCAAACAGTGGCCCATCATCCGTAGGCGCATCGGCTGGCAACAGGTATGATCTGGCACTGAATACCAGCACCCAGCATAGCAACGCTACTAGCAGGAAGTGCTGCCATATAGGCCAGTTCAGATTTACAGCCAGGGTACCAATACCCACACCCGTAAATCCCGCCAGGCTCCAAAGCCCATGAAAGGAAGCCATGATCGAGCGCCCATATAAATTCTCAATACCCACAGCCTGCGTATTCATGGATATTTCAAACAGGTTGTTCATAAACCCAAAGCAGAATAATACGATGACCAACTGCCAGATGTGTGTGGTAAATCCAATAAATGTAAGCATAACTGGAAACAGTAGGCCGGCGGCTATTAATACCTTCCTGCTTCCCGTCTTTGTCACCAGCCACCCGGACACAGGCAGGCTCACCATCAGCCCGATGGGCAATGCAAAGAGGACACTCCCCAGCCCGGCGTTCCCCAGCCCAAATTGTGATTTGATATCATGAATACGGCAGGCCCAACTTGAATAGGTCAGGCCTGCTATAAAAAAGAAAATGGACGTCGCTATACGGTAGGAACGTTTCTGGTCAATCGTAACTGAAAGCATAAATTCACATTTATTAATCTGTTAAAGGCGTACCGCAGGTCATTATCAGCATGCTTCACCGCAGCCCATGGGCTGCGGTGAAGCACTTTTTTACTTGATCTTCTCAGCATATAATCCTATATGCTGATAGAGCTGATCGTAATCTTCAATCCTGATAATATCCTCCAGGTGAGCGAGTTTCTTATTGGCAATGCCAATGAACCCAATACCCATCTGCTGCGTAGTGAGATAATCCCACACACCATCTCCCACATAAACGATGCCGGGCGGTGCAGTATCCAGTCCATTTTTTTCATTCATCTTCCGGATTGTAGCATGGATAATATCCTGCCTCGCCAGTGCATCCTGTGCAAAAGAAGCTGTACAGGCACTTACATCAATCCCCGCACATTGCAGTTTAAAATGTGCCGATTGCCGCCATCCTCCTGTAGCAAGTCCTACACTATAATGCTCCTGCTGGCATAACAGCCCGATCACAGCTCCTGCCTTCGTTATTTCACGAATGGTAGCAGGATCTTCCTGGTAGGCCTGCTGCAATAATCCACAGAAGTGAGTGATGAAATGATCCCGCTCTGCTTCAGTAAATGTGCGACCCAGTCTCTCACGGCACAACTGGTCGATAATGCCACTGTCTGTGGTATTCTGATAATATCCATAATTCGTTTCGAAATCTTTAAAACCAAAGCAATCTTCTATCGCACGGGTATAACAATGGTCGTCTATTGCAGTGGTGTCGGTCAATGTACCGTCTATATCAAAAATGATGTACTTCATACTGGTTAACTTTAAGAGATCCTGATAACTGATTTAAGACTACTGATATTATTACTTCGCTGACGGGTAGTCCGATCGCAACCCAGATCCTTTATAGCGGCATCGAAGTTATTCAGATCATACTCATTGGTGATGATCTTCTGCAACTCCAGCTGGCCGCTGTTAATGAGATCCACCGCATGCCGGAAAGTGTCCTGTGAATCAATGGAGCCAATGATAGAAATACTGCGATCCGCTATCTCACGTGGATTGATTGTTTGCAGATTATTGCGCAATCCCATCAGTGAGATCTTTCCACCGTCAGCAATAGCCTGGATGGATTTTTCCAGCAGACTGGCCGTGGTATCAATGATCAGGTCATACTGGTTCTTCTGCGGTACAAACGATGGAGACATGGTCCAGCGATCAGTCAACACGTCATTCTTTTCAATCAATTGCATACGCTGACCCGATGCTTCATAGATCACGCCTTCGCGTATACCATATTGCTTCAGGGCCAGGTAGAACAACAGGCCAATAGGTCCCCCACCCAATATAGCTGTGCGCATGAAGGGTGTGACCTGCAATTTCTTTACAGCTGTGAGCACACAACTCAATGGCTCAGACATGGCCCCCTGCTCAAAAGGGATTGCCTCTGCCAATGGATAAATAAATCGTTGCGTGGTTTTGAAATACCGGGTGAATGTGCCATCAATAGACACACCTGCTTCTGTAGAGGATTTCAGCAGGCAATGATTACGCAGCCCTTTACGGCAGTTATCACAATAACCGCAATAGTAAGTGGGGTCTATGATGACCCGGTCTCCGATCTGGCAATTATCCACAGCTGAACCTTTATCCACGATCACCCCGGCAGATTCATGCCCGATGATCACCTGCGGACGTGCCATGTACTCACCGGAAATAATACTGAGGTCTGTACCGCAGATGCCTGTAGCACGGACCTCTACGATCACTTCATCGGGAAGTATAATAGATGGTTCTTCCTTTTCCTGGATAGAGATCTCCCAGGGATTGTTATAAACAATAGCTTGCATGATTTGCAATTTTTAAAGTTCATGAAATATCTTATCCAGCCGTGCACAGATCTCCTCAATGTCATCAACTGTTGTTGTCAGGGAAGGTCTTACTTTCACGACATTCCCAAATCCATAACGGGAGCCACGCAGTATGAGGTGATGATTTTCAAGGCCAATGTCAATGATCTTGTTAGTAAGATCTACATCTGGCGCACCATCCTTATCAACGATTTCTAATCCCCACATATAGCCGATACCACGTACATCGCCGATTACATCGCCATATTTTTCCTTGAGATTGTTGAGCAGGCGGCCAAGGACTGCCCCATTTTCACGCACGTTTTCCAGGAAACCTTCCCGGGATACAATCTCCATGGTCTTCTGTGATGCTGTCAGCGATAGCAGGTTACCACCGGATGTGTAGGAGTGTTCAAACTTCTCCAGCACGGCCAGTTGGGGTGTGTAAAGTATAGCTGCAGCAGGAATACCAATACCACCAAGGCCTTTGGCCAGTGTGATGATGTCAGGTTTAATGTCATAGTACTCACTTGCAAACATGTGCCCTGTTCTGCCAATGCCCGTCTGTACCTCATCAGCGATCAGTACAATGTCCAGCTCATCACAGATCTTGCGGACCCGTTCAAAGTAACCTTCAGGAGGTATGATATTGCCACCATTGCCGAGGATAGGCTCTATGATGATACATGATACACCACCAGAGGCGGCATACTCAGCATAGTCGTGAATGGCTTCTGTACAAAGGAAACCACAGGCAGGTGCACCTTTTGCCGAAAAAGGACAACGATAGCAGTAGGGCGCAGGTACAATACCATTTTGAGTTACAACCGTATTTGGGAAAGATTTGCGCCGGAAGGCATTACCTGAGATGGCGGTCGCGAAAAGTGTCTGTCCGTGGTGGGACAGGGAGAGGCTGATGACCTCATTTCTGCCATTATACTTATTGGCAATTTTAACAGCTCCTTCATTGGCAGTGGAACCAATAATGTCGCGCATCCAGCCGGTGGTGATATGGGCTGGTGCATGGGCAAGAATGCTATCCAGTACATGCTGGGCAAGGTCGCCGGTGAAGGAAGACGATACGTGGATAAGGTCTTCCAGCTGGGTTTTGAGCGCATCAACCAGTTCGGGGTAGCTGTAACCTAATGCCAGGTTAAAGGTGCCGGACACTGCGTCGATGTATTCATCCTGATCAGGGGTGTACAGGCGAATACCTTTCCCTTTGTTGAATTGGACTTGGGTAGTGGTCATGGAATTTGTTTTTAGAGTATGTGCATTGAAGTGCCGGACGAGGGTGATGTTTCGTCAGGGGGGGAGTGTCATGATACGTTTTTCGATTTTTGTTGTTTGAGGGTCTTACGGGTTTTTTAAAGGATAAACAATAAGAGATCTTGTCTTAAAGATGGAATAGTAAAACGGGTTACATAATAGCTGTAAAGTAAAATGTAATCCGGATAAATTTCTTTTTTTTATTTTCGAAAAATCAGGTATTATATATTATAATTGAGGTGCAATAAAAAATCCATTAGGCAACTTCCTTACATTCTTCTTTATATACTTCTATCCATGCTGTGGAGCGTACTGTTCTATAACTTTATGGCCGCTGCGAAAGGAGTGCAGGACATGCTTTCCACGCTTGCCCCCAGTGCTTTCTTGAGTCTGATCCGGGCCGTGCTGGTGTCACTTACTCACAAATGTATCGGGTGGAAAAGCTATGTATGTTGGCCCTCCCGGTAGTGGGTCCTGGTGATGCTACCTTTAAGTATACACTTGTTATCATGGCTGCAAGCATGATGGTCACGCAACTGTTCTACCGCCGGAAATACGCGAATAAATAAACTCTCTATCCTAAAACGTTTCTCTCCAATAAGATTCGGTGTGGATTTCGATGATCTCATTCGGGAAGTTCTCTATCACGACTACCAGCAGGTTCCATTTATTAGCGAATATGGAGCAACAGTCGCAGAGAATACTGTGCTTATACGCATCTGGTCCTGCGTAGATCTGCTGTTGCAGGGCCGTGAATTTATCAAACTTTTTTTCGTTGTCATCCATTGTCAGGCTCATTTCTAACTTCAAAGTGGTTAAGGGACGGCGACGTACCTACTTTCAGCAGCCTAATATTAGTTCTAATTTCGTGACCATACTACAATCATGCTTTAAAAGAAATATTTACCTCACGCATCTTTTAAAAAAAGTAAATCATGTTCATTTTCTCACTGTTATCCCAATAAATGGTTAAAACACCAGGCAGCCTGTTGCAGGAACAGCGGCTTGTATTTTCTACTATGGTTTTATTCGGTTCGTATGCTAATACTACGTTCAGCGCATTGAACTTAATGTCTTCAATAGTATTATATGGAACAGAGCATCGTCCTCACTCATTCGCTTCGTGCCAAAAAGCTTTCCCATACTTTGGAATGTCTGGCACAGTATTTTGGAGAAGCGGACAGGTTATCTTCCACGTCAGGCGCAATTAATCATAGTCTTCCGCTATTTAAAAATGTTCAATTCCTCATTATAAACAGGACTTTGTATGCCCAAAAAATTTAAAACACTGTGAAATACGTAGTCTTGTGACAATGATTTTTCTGTGTTCAATGGTTTTAAACTGTTTTCAGATGTCCAAACTATAAAAGGAATGTCATATTGTTGTTTCGGCGCCAGGCTTAAAGGCAAACCATGCATGTATAGATTTTTTTCTCCTAAAGATTCGCCATGGTCGGAAACAAAAATCATTGCACTTCTATATTCCTTTAATTGTTTTAAATCTTCAATCACATTGTATAAAATATAGTCGGTATAACGAATCGTATTGTCATAAGCGTTGACCAGTTCTGTACTAGAACATTTTGCTAATTCAACGCTATTACAGACTGGCTTAAAAGTTTCGAACTGAGGCGGATACTTTTTGCTATACTCAGGTCCATGACTTGTACTTGTGTGCAAAATTATCAATATCTTGTTTTTTGTACTTGCTGCTATTTGCTCTTTCAGGTTATTCAAAAGAACTTCATCATAATCGCATTCATCGCCTTTACAATCTTTCATCAGCGCCTCTTTGTTCAGGTAATTTTTTATATGAACAGGTGGTTCTCCCCAGTTTGTGGTTCTCCAGACAACCTCAACGCCATTTCTATATAAATAATTGGGTAAAATCTCATACAACTCGCCGGTATTTTTAGCTTCTAAAATACACTTTACACCTGCAGTAGTGTAGGTGGCGCAAGAGGTAGCATTAAAATGAAATACACCAGGGGTTTTTGAAAGCAATGGATTTGTATTTTTACTATACCCGTATAAAGAAAAATTCTCACTTCTGGCGGATTCTCCTATCACTAAGACAACAACCGATTTCCGGTTATCTTTTATGGTAGCATCTGGCAATAATATTTCTTTTTCATTTTCCTGGTGTTTATGTACAAAAAACAAAGAAAGATTTACTGTGTAACTCCATGGCATTGCAAGCCCACCTAATACTTTTGAATTTTTATCAACCCACAACCAATTTTGGGAATTGGCAAATACTACAGTTAACATAAATAATAAACTAGCTAAAGCGATGACTAAAAATCGCTTGAATGTTACATGTACTATTTTGGCTTTTATGATAATAATGGCAGGAATAACACCAAGCAGAATTATATAGAGTAGTAATTTTATGGAAAAAAACCCTGACGCCTCAGCATAATTGGTATTTAGCACATTACCCATCATTTCTGCATTTATTATAACACCGTAAGTATTAATAAAGTAAACTGCAATTGCGCTGACAATAAAGAGTAATGCCAGGATAATTTTTCCTACAAAGCGAAATAGAAAGAACATCAAAAAAAAGACAAAAGAATTTGCAACCAGCATTAGGATAACAAAACAAATAATAATGGAAATACCGTTAAAACTTTTATAATCAACATTATTAAAAATAAATTTGAAAAAGGGAAAATGAAAGAATAAGAAGTTAAGACAACTTATTAATAAAGAAAAGTGAACGATTTTTATATTATCCTTAAATAACCGCATAAACCATTTTATTAAACAATAACAATCGATAAAATTAGTACAAAATATAATATTATTAAATTTTTGTTAATTTTTAGCTGTTTAACGAAACAAGCCAGTATTAATAAAGAAGTTGTTTATACTT
>NZ_MTKN01000051.1:54196-58123 GCF_001975825.1 [Flexibacter] sp. ATCC 35208 | reverse complement strand
AAAGTATAAACAACTTCAACCTCTATTCTTCCTCGGCATACTTATCCCAATTTAAATCTTTTAAATTAGCTAATAAAGGAATTGCGCCAAATCTGCCAGAAAGGTATCCTTTTCTGACATCTAAATCAGGGCGCACATTGAAATCGCTTAAAGGGTAAAAATGGCTTTCTTCTTTTTGATTCTTCTCTGCAAACCAAATTTCATCCTGACGAAACAAATCGAGGTCGAGTAAATTTGATTCGTGAGTAGTGAAAATTATCTGGCCTTTTTTATTTGGAATTTGCTGAATTTTTGTGATGAAGTCTTTCAATAAAGAAGGGTGGATACTTTTATCAATTTCATCAATAAATATTGTAACTGATTCCGAAACTAATAAGAACAACAACGGTATAAAGTCAATTAACCTAAGTGTTCCGTCTGATTCCTCAAACAGATCAAACTCCGTTTTTTCACCACTATCATTCACATGATATGAGATGAATTTTTTAACAATAGGATTGCCGTCTTCCATCAAAGCAATAGCATTATCTGTTGAACTAACCGGTAAAGTATCTCCATTAAGAATGGCCCTTAAAACACGTTCTCTTTCCTGAATATTGCTTTCGCCAAAATATTGATGTAATGGAATTGATTCAACATTAATTTCTTTAATGCCTGTCTCAAAACTTGAAATGGTTTCATTCAAAAATACCTTAAATTGATTGTTGTCAAGGAACAGTTTTATAAAGTGAAAATTTACCATTTGCGGAAAGATAATATACATATATTGCTCAAACCATTCAAACGCATCTGTTATCTCCTTAAACTTCTTATCTTTTGCTAAATGAATAAAAAGGTTAGACGGTTTTAAAAGTTCTTCTTCATACAATTCAACTAAAAGCTTTTCTTTCGGAGACTTTGTATAGTTCTGAGACAATTTCAGTGTTTCCTTTCCTCTGGCATTTGATTTTCGTTCAAAAACAAGTTCATCATCTTTTTTACCATAATTTAACTTGTATAACCATTCTTCCTTTACAATTCCTTTGTGGATGGATAAACCATATGCGTATCCAATCTTGTTTTTAATAAATTCAATTTCAAGAGTAGAAGCTTTTCCTTCATTCTTTCCAAGTCTGAAATAACTTTTAGGATCGATGATATCTATGTGTCCTTCAAGCACAACATCACGAAGGGCCGTCAATGTCTTAAATAAATTACTTTTACCAGCGCCATTGGCACCATAAATAACTGCACTTTTAAGAAGTTCAACTTTAGGGAATCTGAAAATATGGTCAGGGTGTCTTCTAATATCCCCAGGAAGCATATTAAATTCAGTTTCTTTATTAAAAGAGAGGAAGTTTTCAGCTGTAAATCTAATTAACATGGTTTATTTTTACGTAAGGTGTGTTGTAAATCTACACATTTTATTAAAAATACGAAATAATATACAATTTACGACGATTTTTTCGTTATAACCTATATATTATTTGTCATTATTAATAAGATTTCCATCTGAGGAATATCAAAATGCTTATAAATAAAGTTGGGAATAGGGTTAGATAATATTATGATAACATCGCCTCAATTTATTGTAAAGTCTCTTTTTTGTCTGAATTCCAGATTTGCTTTTTCCCAATAAAACCTATACCTTAAAGTATTATTGTTTGACCCAAAACCCGACCCCACTATGCCTGACTTTGTATTCATGTTCGCCGGCCATGGTAGCCAATATTATAACATGGGCGCGATGTTATACCACAGCAACGTATTTTTTAGAAATACCATCCTCCATTTGGACAAGGAGGTCCGCAACCACACCGGTACTTCGGTAGTGGAATATCTTTACGGCAGGCGTTTCAATCCAGAAGGAATTTTCGATGACATCCGGTATACCAACCCCGCTCTTTTCATGGTCCAATACGCGCTCGCCCGTTTATTGCAGGAAGAACTACTGGTGAAACCTGATTATGTACTGGGTAGCAGCGTAGGGGAGATGGTGGCCGCGGCTGTGAGCGGCATGGTCTCACCAGCCGAAATGCTTACGGCTATGATCGACCAGGCGCGGATTATTGAGCGGTTGTGTAACAAAGGTGGAATGATATCCATTTTAGCAGATGCTGCTATTTACGAACAGGAACCGCTGTTGTATGAAAATACCACATTGGCCGCTGTAGACCACAAGGGACATTTTACGCTATCTGCTGATGACCGTACTTTGCTGGCAGTGCGCCTCTGGCTGGACAGCCACGAGTTATCTTACAGCCAGTTACCAGTGCGCTTTCCATTTCACAGTCCGCTGATGGAACCTGCCAGGGCACCGTTCATCCGCATTATGCAGCAATTGCGCTATGGCGCACCGGAAGCCACTTTTATTTCAGGTATTCAATCTGCTCCTGTTTACCAGGTAGATGCTGACTACTTCTGGGATGTGGTCCGCGAACCGATTGCTTTTAGCACTGCTATTGAAAGACTGGAAAACGCCGGGCCTTGCTTTTATATTGATTGCAGTCCGTCAGGGAGTTGTAATAACCTGCTGACAAAGGCACTGTCTCCTACATCTTCTTCTGTGAAACAGGTGATTATGAGTCCATTTGGGCAGGAGATTAAACATCTGCAGGCATTACTGCAAAAGAGGCAGGCTTATTCTTTATAAGTCCATTCGGGCAGGAGATTAAATAGCTGCAGGCATTACTGCAAAAGAGGCAGGCTTATTCTTTATGAGTCCATTTGGGCAGGAGATTAAATAGCTGCAGGCATTACTGCAAAAGAGGCAGGCTTATTCTTTATAAGTCCATTCGGGCAGGAGATTAAATAGCTGCAGGCGTTACTGCAAAAGAGGCAGGCTTATTCTTTATGAATGTATAAGCGATAGCATTTTCAAGATTATTCCAGTAATACTATTTTTCCAGCTTGTTCCTACAGAACAAAGCCTAAATGTCTTTGTGCTTACGCTAGCGCTTGTCCTCGTTTCTAAGCTTACCCTTGCGCTTGTCCTTCCGTTTGTCCTTGTTTCTACGCTTACGCCATCGCTTGTCCCAACACTTGTCCTTATGCTTGCGCTGGCGCCAGCGCAACAATATCTTTTACCTCAACCGTCTTCTTAAAGTAACCCTCATCTGTTACTTTAATCATCGCTTTGCCCATTTCCGCCAGTGTGCAAAACCCATTTTTAAACAAAGCCCGCCCTATCGGATAAATCCAGTCAATATACTTATACCCTTTCAACACATGCCTCGCGCCCTTATCCGCCCGCAGAAAACCAGGCCGGAACGCAAACACTTGTCTGAAAGGAAGTTGCATAAGATCATTCTCCGTCTTCCCTTTTACCCTCGCCCACATAATCCGGCCTTTTTCTGAACTATCCGTACCACTTCCGGATACATAGCAAAAGGTCATACCGGGGTTCTGTCCGCTCAGTACCTCTGCCACATGCATCGTAAGCGTATAGGTCGCTCTGGCATAATCTGTTTCATTTTTACCCACTGAAGTCACCCCCAGGCAAAAGAAACATGCATCATACCCTTTTAACTGATCAGCTACAGGCCGGATATCAAAAAAGTCAGCGTGGATGACTTCCTTTAATTTGGGATGTGATTTGCCAAAAGGCTTCCTGGCAAAGGATACGACTTCCGTGACCAATGGATTGCGGAGGCATTCTTCCAATACACCTTCTCCTACCATGCCGGTCGTACCGGTAACTATTACTTTCATAATTACAGTATTAATAACGTTTTCAAATGTACACAACTTCACCCGGGACTTGTTCGCTATTACCGGTAACTATTACTTTCATAATTACAGTATTAATAACGTTTTCAAATGTACACAACTTCACCCGGGACTTGCTCGATATTACCGGTAACTATTACTTTCATAATTACAGCATTAACAAGGTTTTCAAATGGTCACAACTTCACCCGGGACTTGCTCGCTATTACCGGTAACTAT